>NZ_JAWOWE010000010.1:0-191425 GCF_033340275.1 Vibrio sp. 1402 | reverse complement strand
TTCCCTGGTTCGAATCCAGGTAGCCCTGCCATATACAATGATATTGAGATTTTACCAATTATCTTGATATCTACAGAATAAGTTGCGGAAGTGGCGGAATTGGTAGACGCACCAGATTTAGGTTCTGGCGCCGCAAGGTGTGAGAGTTCAAGTCTCTCCTTCCGCACCATTATCGGAAAACCCAGCATGACTTTGCTGGGTTTTTTCTTTTTTTTGGTTCTGGACTCGGGAAATCATTAGATTTGCCGAATTAAAAAAGCGAGCTCATGGCTCGCTTTTTTTCTATCTGTGATTTGAGTAGCTTACTACATACCTAACGCGTATTTCAGTACTTGAGCCTTAATTGGCCCTGAGTTTTCAGCAAGCTTCAATGCAGCATTACGTACGAACTTCAATGGCCCAAGATCGTTGCTAAAACCTTTATAGAAAAAGTCCATGCCCGTCTGCATGAGTAAGTTGTCAGGTCGACGTGCGCGTTCGTATTTCGCGAGTAAGGTATCTTCCAGCTTTTCTTGGTGCTCTGTTACCGAAAGGAGAACGTCTACATCTTTGAAGCCTAAGTTTACCCCTTGCCCTGCAAGCGGATTGATCGTATGAGCAGAGTCACCCACTAACACGCAATTTTTGCTTGAGTAGCTTTGCGCATGACGACGAGTGAGTGGGAATGAGCCAAACTGTAAAACTTCAATATCGCCTAATTCAGCAGGGAAATGACGTAAGATTTCTTCCCTTAGTTGAGGTTTACCCATCGCACACAGTTGTTTAATACGTTTAGGCGAGTCATACCAAACCAAAGAACCTTGGCCTACTACTTGACCATCGTCGTTACTCAAAGAGCACAGAGGTAAAAATGAACGTGGGCCTGAAGGTGTAAATTGTTGCCAAGTAATATCTTGCTGAGGCAATTCTGTTTTCACGTTAATCAACATGCAGTGTTGTCGGTAATCCCACGCAGTTACACCAATTCCAGCCAATTGACGAACTTTAGAGTTTGCACCATCAGCACCAATCACCCAGTTAGCTTCAAACTGCTCCCCACTTTCTAGTGTCACAAGGTTTACATCTGCAAACTCAATGGCTTTTAATCGCTCAGGACACATCACGGTTAGATTTTCATACTGAGAGAAGACTTGCCAAAGACCTAATTGGATTAGGCGATTTTCAACGATGTAACCTAGCTGATCCAATGACAATTCATCAGAGTGAAAACGAGTACGGCACTCTGGGTGCTCCCAAGTTTCTAAGCGACGATAAGGACAAACTCGCATGCTCTTGATCTCTGACCATGCTCCGAGTGAATCAAGTAACTCCACCGACTGGTGCGAGATTGCAGATACACGAATATCCATCGCCTGAGCGGCATCAAAAACTTTAGGTTTTGTACCTTCAACCAAGACAACGCTTCTGCCCTGCTTGGCAAATCCAACAGCGACGGCTGCCCCAACCATACCGCCACCGATCACGGCGATGTCATACTTGTTCATTTTTCACTCTTCATCGTGCTGATTAATTGGCGTTTTTTATTGTACTTTCCATGGCTATTTTTACAAAATTGTTTAACAAAAAACCTTGTTCTGCATAGGGCGAAAAACTAGATTTCATCAGGCTTTGCAGAGAATTAGCTAGATCACTAGTCAGGTGCTTTTTAAAGCAGTACAATACGCCGCTTACCGCCGTGATGGCGGCTATAATTTGAGCAATAGCTCTCCGATTTAAGTACAACTGAACGAGCGAAAGTGAGATGAGTAAGAAACTGCTAATTAAAACCTGGGGCTGCCAGATGAACGAATACGATTCATCAAAAATGGCCGACCTGCTTAATGCTGCAAACGGCTACGAGCTGACGGAAGAGCCAGAGGAAGCAGACGTACTTCTACTTAACACCTGTTCGATCCGTGAAAAAGCGCAAGAGAAAGTTTTCCACCAGCTAGGCCGCTGGAAAACACTAAAAGATAAAAAACCTGGCGTAGTTATCGGTGTAGGTGGTTGTGTAGCAACGCAAGAAGGTGACCATATTCGTGAACGTGCACCATACGTTGACGTTATTTTTGGCCCACAAACTTTGCACCGCCTACCTGAGATGATCAAACAATCTCAGTCCGATGATGCACCAGTTATGGACATTTCGTTCCCAGAGATCGAAAAATTCGACCGCCTACCTGAACCTCGCGCTGAAGGTGCGACAGCATTCGTTTCTATTATGGAAGGCTGCTCTAAGTACTGTACTTACTGTGTCGTACCGTACACTCGTGGTGAAGAAGTAAGCCGTCCAATGGATGACGTACTGTTCGAAATCGCCCAACTTGCTGAACAAGGCGTACGTGAAGTAAACCTTCTGGGTCAAAACGTAAACGCGTACCGTGGTCCTATGCACGATGGTGAGATCTGTTCATTTGCAGAACTGCTTCGTTTGGTTGCGTCTATCGATGGTATCGACCGTATTCGTTTCACGACGAGCCACCCGTTAGAATTCACAGACGACATCATCGCAGTATACGAAGATACGCCAGAACTTGTGAGCTTCCTGCACTTACCTGTGCAAAGTGGTAGTGACCGTATCCTAACGATGATGAAACGCCCTCACACCGCTATCGAATACAAATCGATCATCCGTAAACTGCGTAAAGCTCGTCCTGATATCCAAATCAGTTCAGACTTTATTGTTGGTTTCCCTGGTGAGACAGACAAAGACTTCCAAGACACCATGAAGCTAATCAAAGATGTAGACTTTGACATGAGCTTCAGCTTTATTTTCTCTCCACGTCCAGGTACGCCAGCAGCGGATTACCCTTGTGATGTGTCAGAACAAGTGAAGAAAGAGCGCCTTTACGAACTACAGCAAACTATCAATGCTCAAGCGATGCGTTACTCTCGCTTAATGCTTGGCACAGAACAACGTGTTCTAGTTGAAGGTCCTTCGAAGAAAAATCTAATGGAACTACGCGCTCGTACAGAAAACAACCGTGTAGTAAACTTTGAAGGTAGTGCAGACCTAATTGGTCAGTTCGTTGATGTGAAGATCGTAGACGTATTTGCAAACTCACTGCGTGGTGAGCTAGTACGTACTGAAAAAGACATGGATCTTCGTAGTGTGATTTCCCCAACGCAGATGATGGCGAAAACACGTCGCGAAGATGAGCTGGGTGTAGCTACTTTTACGCCGTAAGCTCGTATAAATAGCCATAGAGAGCCTGGTCGTTATCAGGCTCTCACTAAGTGGCAAAAAATGAGAGGCAACATTGAGCAATAAAATCGTAACTCTAGAAATTAACCTAGAACCTTCAGACAACCGCCGACTAGCTAGCCTGTGCGGCCCATTCGATGACAACATCAAGCATTTAGAACGTCGTCTAGGCGTTGAAATTAACCACCGTAGTGACCACTTTACGATTGTCGGTAAACCTCATACCGCATCAGCTGCGCTGGATATCCTGAAAACTCTATATGTTGATACCGCACCTGTACGAGGTGAGATCCCAGATATTGAGCCTGAGCAAATCCACCTAGCGATCAAAGAGTCTGGTGTTCTTGAGCAGAATACTGAGTCTAATATCGAGCACGGTAAAGAAGTCTTCGTCAAAACCAAGAAAGGTGTGATCAAACCACGTACGCCAAACCAAGCGCAGTACTTGGTTAACATGGTCACGCATGATATTTCTTTTGGTATTGGCCCGGCTGGTACAGGTAAAACCTACCTTGCTGTAGCAGCAGCTGTTGACGCACTAGAGCGCCAAGAGATCCGTCGTATTCTACTTACTCGTCCAGCGGTTGAAGCTGGTGAAAAATTGGGCTTCCTGCCTGGTGATTTAAGCCAGAAAGTCGACCCATACCTACGTCCGCTATACGACGCTCTATTTGAAATGCTGGGCTTTGAGCGCGTAGAGAAGCTGATTGAACGTAACGTGATTGAGGTTGCCCCTCTTGCTTACATGCGTGGTCGTACTCTAAACGACGCCTTTATCATTCTTGATGAGAGTCAGAACACCACTGTTGAACAGATGAAGATGTTCCTAACGCGTATTGGTTTTAACTCTCGCGCGGTTATCACTGGTGATGTCACGCAGATTGACTTACCTCGTGGTGCGAAATCGGGTCTTCGTCATGCTATTGAAGTACTAAGCGAAGTTGACGACATCAGCTTTAACTTCTTCTTGGCCGACGACGTTGTACGTCACCCTGTGGTTGCTCGTATCGTTAACGCGTACGAGAAGTGGGAAGCACAAGACCAGAAAGAGCGTAAAGAGTTCGAGAAACGCCGTCGTGAAGAACGCGATGCGAAGTTACTAGAAGCAGCAAAAGCCGAACTGAATGCACAAGTTGCTTCAACTAAGGAATAACCATGGCGATTGAACTTGATCTGCAACTGGCAGTCGAAAATGAAGAAGGTTTGCCTTCGCAGCAAGATTTCCAATTGTGGCTAGATAAGACCATTCCTCTCTTCCAACCACAAGCCGAAGTCACCATTCGTATTGTTGATGAACAAGAAAGTCATACGCTCAACCATGAGTATCGCGGCAAAGATAAACCAACTAATGTGTTGTCGTTTCCATTTGAAGCACCTCCTGGTATGGAAATAGATTTACTTGGTGATTTGATTATTTGCCGCCAAGTTGTTGAAAAAGAGGCGGTTGAACAGAGCAAGCCTCTGCTAGCACATTGGGCGCATATGGTTGTACATGGCAGCTTGCATCTGCTAGGTTATGATCATATAGAGGATGACGAAGCCGAAGAGATGGAGTCCCTCGAAACCGAAATCATGCAAGGTATGGGTTATGAAGATCCTTACATTGCTGAAAAAGAGTAGCTATTGGCCACTCGACAGGGAAAGGCGAACCACCTAAATGACTCTCGTGTTCGCCTCTCTATGTGTGCTATCACACTTCTGATAGCGTTACTTAATTGAGAAACAATGAACGAAGATAATTCTCCCTCTTCTAACGAAGATAAGAAAGAAAAGGCAGAAGGTCCGAGTAGAAAGTCCTTCTTTGAACGTCTAGGTCAACTATTTCAGGGCGAACCAAAAGATCGCCAAGAGCTTGTGGATGTTATCCGCGACTCTGAAGTTAACGACCTGATTGACCATGACACTCGCGATATGCTTGAAGGTGTTATGGAAATCTCCGAAATGCGTGTGCGTGACATTATGATCCCGCGTTCGCAAATGGTTACCGTTGAGCGTACTCACGACCTTGATACCTTGGTTGCTTTGATTACCGATGCTCAACACTCTCGCTACCCTGTGATCAGCGAAGATAAAGACCATGTGGAAGGCATACTTCTAGCGAAGGACTTACTTAAATACTTAGGCTCAGGCAGTAATCCATTTGATATCGAAGAAGTCATTCGACCAGCGGTTGTGGTACCGGAAAGTAAACGCGTTGATCGACTGCTGAAAGAATTTCGTGAAGAACGTTATCATATGGCCATTGTTGTCGATGAATTCGGTGGTGTTTCTGGTCTTGTGACCATTGAAGATATCCTTGAGGAAATCGTCGGGGATATTGAAGATGAATTCGATGAAAGTGAAGAGACGGACATTCGTAAGCTGAGCAAGCATACGTTTGCTGTCAGAGCGCTGACAACCATCGAAGAGTTTAATGAGACATTCGGAACCAACTTCAGCGATGAGGAAGTTGATACCGTTGGTGGTATGGTCATGACTGCCTTTGGTCACTTACCTTCTCGTGGTGAACTGGTTGAAATTGAAGGCTACAACTTCAAAGTCACCGCTGCCGATAACCGTCGTGTCATTCAACTCCAAGTGACGATCCCAGACGAAGAAACCCTGGTTGAAGCCACTCAAGAGTAACGCGATACCCATTGGGAATCTCAGAAATTACAATGATGAATGAACTCTTTCATCGCCTTAAGCGGCCCTTAGTGGCCGCTTTTGTTGGCGCCTCTACTACACTCGCTTTCGCTCCTTACCAGCTGTGGCCTATTGCCATTCTTAGCCCTGCAATTCTACTGATTCTTCTTGCTAACCAAACTCCGAAACGCGCACTATGGATTGGTTATGCTTGGGGGTTAGGTCAATTTGCAACTGGCGTTAGCTGGGTTTACGTCAGTATCTCCGGTTTTGGCGGTATGCCGCTCATTGCCAATTTATTTTTAATGGGCTTACTTGTTGCCTACTTGGCTGTTTATTCAGGCTTATTTGCTTGGCTCAACAACAAGCTGTTTCCTCAATTTACGCTCACAAAAGCACTTCTCGCAGTACCTGCTTTATGGCTGATCAGTGATTGGTTGCGTGGTTGGGTGATGACCGGCTTCCCTTGGTTATGGCTAGGCTATAGCCAGATAGATGCTCCACTCGCAAGCTTTGCACCAATTGGCGGCGTAGAACTGCTTACTCTATTTATCCTTATCAGCGCAGGGGCGTTAGCCTATGCATGGATTCATAAGCAGTGTCTGATGGTGATTATCCCTGCGGTACTACTCAGTACTGGCTTTGGGATTCGCAGCTACGATTGGGTAACACTCCGACCAGAAGACACGACTAAGCTCGCACTGATTCAAGGTAACGTAGACCAAAACCTAAAGTGGCTACCAAGTCAACGCTGGCCAACCATCATGAAATATGCTGACTTAACTCGTGAAAACTGGGACGCTGACATTATCGTTTGGCCAGAAGCAGCAATTCCCGCTTTTGAAATTGAAGTGCCTTCATTTTTGAGCAATATCGACAGCGCTGCAAAAATGAATAACAGCGCAATCATCACCGGTGTCGTCAACCAAGCTGAAGATCGACAGTTCTACAACAGTATTCTGTCCCTCGGCATCACACCATACGGTGACTACAGCTTCGATTTAAGCGAACGTTACCATAAGCATCACCTACTACCGTTTGGTGAGTTTGTACCATTTGAAGATATTTTGCGCCCATTAGCGCCATTCTTTAACCTACCGATGTCATCGTTTAGCCGTGGGGCTTTTGTGCAGCCAAACATCGTTGCGAATGGCATGCACATGGCACCAGCGCTTTGCTATGAGATCATCTTTAATGAGCAAGTGCGTCAAAATGTGACTGACGAAACAGACTTCATTCTAACGCTTTCAAACGATGCATGGTTTGGTCACTCTATCGGTCCTCTTCAGCATATGGAGATCGCCCGTATGCGTGCCTTAGAATTGGGTAAACCGCTCATCCGCTCGACTAACAACGGATTAACAGCGGTAACCGATCACAAAGGTAAAATCGTTGAGCAAGTACCGCAGTTTGAAACTGCAGTACTGCGCGCAGAGCTCACCCCAACCGATGGGAAAACGCCATATCGAATCCTTGGTACTTGGCCATTGTATATTTGGGTTGGGTCAAGTTTAGCGCTGACTTTCGGTTTAAGAAGAAAACAGAGCTGATAACAGCTTGAAAGTAGAAAAGACAAAAAAGAGGCGACTAAGCCTCTTTTTATTCATTGCATTATACAGTCGTTACTCGCCATTTATGGCTTTAATGACTGACGAGTAAAGCCTTTGTGACCACACTTAATACACGGAATGATTACTGTTGGGTGGTTATACGTTGTCTTGTGACCACACTCATCACAGACCAAGGTGCCTAAGCCTATCACCTCTCCTGCTTCATATAGCCCTTGATGCTCTAAGTCATCGAACAACTCAACCCACTCAACTTTAGTTCGGTCTGTAATCTCTAACAACCCTTGCCATATCGAGTCCGCAATCGTTAAGTAAAACGGGCCGCTTTTACTGTCCTCGTAACTCTCTGAAAACTCTTTTAAGTCTGCTTTAAGGTACGCTTTGATTAAAGCCAATTCATCTTTGGTCAAGTCATTAGCAGCATCCACCACTTTGCCCGACGTCTCAATCGCTTTGTTAACTTCTTCCGGACTGTGCTTCAAGGTTTCAATCACATCCTCGAGCATTTCCTCATAACCTGTTTTACGTTTAGGCATAACTGACCTCCATCTTTCTCCTACCTGCGTCACTTAAGGGCGCATGGGTACAGATTGGCTATTGTTGTGATCCCTAGCTTTAGGTATTCTATGACGATCTATTTAAGTCTGTTCTAACCGAACTCACAAATTCCAAGATAACGGATACCATCGATGCAAGAACAATACAACCCACAAGATATTGAACAAAAAGTTCAAAAGCACTGGGATGACAACAAAACCTTTGTTGTAAGTGAAGACCCAAATAAAGAAAAATTCTACTGTCTGTCCATGTTCCCATACCCAAGTGGTCGACTGCACATGGGTCACGTGCGCAACTACACTATCGGTGATGTAGTATCTCGTTTCCAACGCCTACAAGGCAAAAACGTGATGCAACCAATCGGTTGGGATGCATTCGGTCTACCTGCAGAAAACGCAGCAGTAAAAAACAAAACTGCGCCAGCACCTTGGACTTACGAAAACATCGAATACATGAAGAACCAACTTAAGCTTCTAGGCTTTGGTTACGATTGGAACCGTGAATTCGCAACATGTACACCGGAGTACTACCGCTGGGAACAAGAGTTCTTCACTAAACTTTACGAGAAAGGTTTAGTTTACAAAAAGACTTCTTCTGTTAACTGGTGTCCTAACGACCAAACTGTTCTTGCAAACGAGCAGGTTGAAGACGGTTGTTGCTGGCGTTGTGATACGCCTGTAGAGCAAAAAGAAATCCCTCAATGGTTCATCAAAATCACTGAGTACGCTCAAGAGCTACTAGACGACCTAGATAAGCTTGAAGGTTGGCCTGAAATGGTGAAAACCATGCAGCGCAACTGGATTGGCCGCTCTGAAGGCGTTGAGCTGAAGTTTGAAGTTAAGGGTCAACAAGACCTAGAAGTTTACACAACACGTCCAGATACGCTAATGGGTGTGACTTACGTGGGCATCGCAGCCGGCCACCCACTTGCAGCTCTTGCTGCAGAGAACAACCCAGAGCTTGCAGCGTTTATCGACGAATGTAAGAACAACAAGGTTGCAGAAGCTGAGCTAGCGACAATGGAGAAGAAAGGTATGGCTACTGGCCTTACTGCTATTCATCCATTGAACGGCCGTGAAGTTCCTGTTTACGTAGCAAACTTCGTACTGATGGACTACGGTACAGGCGCGGTAATGGCAGTACCAGCACACGACCAACGTGACTACGAGTTCGCAACGAAGTACGGTCTAGACATCGTGCCTGTTATCAAGCCTGCTGATGGCAGCGAGCTAGACATCTCTGAAGCGGCATACACAGAGAAAGGCGTACTGTTCGATTCTGGTGAATTCGACGGCCTAGAATTCCAAGCGGCGTTCGATGCAATTGCAGCGAAGCTAGAAGCAGAAGGCAAAGGCACTAAGACTGTAAACTTCCGTCTACGCGACTGGGGTGTATCTCGTCAACGTTACTGGGGCGCACCAATCCCAATGGTAACGACTGAAGACGGTGAAGTTCACCCAGTACCTGCTGACCAACTACCAGTGATTCTTCCAGAAGACGTGGTAATGGACGGCGTCACTAGCCCAATCAAAGCAGACAAAGAGTGGGCGAAGACAACCTTTAACGGCGAACCTGCTCTACGTGAAACAGATACGTTCGATACGTTCATGGAATCTTCTTGGTACTACGCGCGTTACTGTTCACCACAAGCGGACGACATCCTAGACCCAGAAAAAGCAAACTACTGGCTACCAGTAGATCAATACATCGGTGGTATCGAGCACGCTTGTATGCACCTACTGTACTCACGCTTCTTCCACAAACTACTGCGCGATGCGGGTTACGTAACTTCTGACGAACCGTTCAAGCAACTACTGTGTCAAGGCATGGTACTAGCTGATGCGTTCTACTTCGAGAACGAGAAAGGCGGCAAAGAGTGGGTAGCTCCAACAGACGTAGCCGTTGAACGTGATGGTAAAGGCCGCATTACTTCTGCTAAAGACACTGAAGGTCGTGATGTAACGCACTCAGGCATGATCAAGATGTCTAAGTCTAAGAACAACGGTATCGACCCTCAAGAAATGGTAGACAAGTACGGCGCTGACACAGTACGTCTATTCATGATGTTCGCGTCTCCAGCGGACATGACACTTGAATGGCAAGAGTCTGGCGTAGAAGGTGCGAACCGCTTCCTAAAACGTGTTTGGAAACTAGTGAAAGAGCACACAGCGAAAGGCGCAGCAGAAGCAGTAGATACCTCAGCGCTTTCTGGTGATCAAAAAGCACTTCGCCGCGACGTTCACAAAACTATCGCGAAAGTGACGGACGATATCGCTCGTCGTCAAACATTCAACACCGCGATCGCAGCGATCATGGAGCTGATGAACAAACTAGCGAAAGCGCCTCAAGAATCTGCGCAAGATCGTGCAATCCTTGACGAAGCACTGAAAGCTATTGTTGTCATGCTTTACCCTATCACTCCGCATATCTCATACGAGCTATGGGCAGCACTAGGTGAAACAGACATTGATAACGCGGCATGGCCGACGTTTGACGAAAAAGCGCTAGTTGAAGACGAAAAAACTATCGTTGTTCAAGTTAACGGTAAGCTACGTGCGAAGCTAACAGTCCCAGCTGATATCTCTAAAGACGATATCGAACAGCTTGGTCTAAACGACGAAAACGTGGTTAAGTTCACTGATGGCCTGACTATTCGTAAAGTTATTTACGTTCCAGGTAAACTGCTGAACATCGTTGCAAACTAATCGCAGCTGTCAATTTGTCTCTGTTTAGCGAACTTATTTGTTAACCAAGAGTCATTAAACAGGGTAGTTCGCTACCCTGTTTATTTACCTCAAACCATTCACATGAGTGGTTTAAGGTAAATAACCCCTTCAATTTAGGATGAATACAATCAATGCGCTTTTTCTCTTTGATTAAACTACCAGTGGTATTGGTATTAGCGGGGCTTCTTTCTGCCTGTGGTTTTCACCTTCGCGGCGAGTATTCCGTACCGGAAGAGCTGCACACTATGTCTTTCTCCAGCTACGATGAATACAGTGAATTAACTCGCTATGTTCGCTCTCAACTCGAACTGAACAAAGTTGAACTTGTTCAACCATCATCGACGGTACCCAACCTTCATTTGACGGAAGCGACAATCGATGAGCGTACACTGTCTCTGTATCAAAATAGCCGTGCAGCAGAAAAAGAGCTGACATACGTAGTAAAATACCGTGTGACAATTCCTGGCTATGGTTCTAAAAACTTTACGACAACAGTAAACCGCAACTACCTAGACAACCCGTTGACCGCACTTGCAAAATCTGTTGAGCGTGACGTAATTGAAGACGAGATGCGCTTGCAAGCTGCAAAACAGATGATGCGCCAGTTGGGCCGTATTCGTGCCGAATATGAAGCAGGACAAATCTCTGAGCCAGCGAACAAAAACTCTTAGTCACTATGCGAATTTATGCCGATAAGCTAACGGATCATTTAACTAAACAAGTTAAACAGGTTTACTTAATCTTTGGTAATGAGCCGTTACTGATTCAAGAAAGCCGCCAAGCCATCCAAAAGGCAGCGTTTCAGCAAGGTTTTGAGGAAAAACACCGTTTTGCGGTGGATGCTAGCATCGACTGGAACCAAGTTTACGACTGTTTCCAAGCGATGAGCCTGTTTTCAAACCGTCAATTGATTGAGCTTGAAATTCCTGAAAGTGGCGTGACAACCGCCGTCAGCAAAGAGCTGCAAACACTGTGTGATATGCTTCATGATGACATCATGCTCGTCATTGTTGGTAGCAAACTGACCAAAGCCCAAGAAAATGCGAAATGGTTCAAAGCATTAAGCTCAAAAGGCGATTGGGTAAGCTGCTTGTCGCCAGACCTTCAACGCCTACCTATGTTCATTCAGACACGTTGCCGCACGTTGGGACTAAAACCCGATCAGCAATCACTGCAAATGTTGGCTCAATGGCATGAAGGTAACCTATTTGCATTGACACAAAGCTTAGAGAAATTGGCCCTACTCTACCCGGATGGTGAACTGACCATCATACGTTTAGAGGAAGCCCTAAGTCGCCATAACCACTTCACTACCTTTAACTGGATCGACGCCTTACTGGCAGGTAAAGCAAACCGTGCACAACGTATTCTTCGCCAACTTGAGGCGGAAGGGATTGAGACCGTGATCTTGATTCGAAGTGTACAAAAAGAGTTGAGCCAACTTTTAAATATGCATCAAGACTTAAGTCAAATGGGAATGAACCAGGTATTTGAGAAATATCGAGTTTGGCAAAATAAGCGTCCACTCTATAACGCAGCACTGACCCGCTTATCAGCGAGTCGTATTTGTGCATTGCTCTCCTTATTGGCTCAAGCCGAGATAAAAGCCAAAACTCAGTATGACGAGTCTGTATGGCCAACTATTCATCAGTTGAGCTTAGAAACCTGCTCTCCTGATATTAAGCTGGCAATTTAAAAATCAAAGCGTGATATAGTGCGCGACCTGTTTTGCAAGCAAGAATGTAAAACACTGTAGAGATAAGAGACAAACCGAGGAAAACCGAGTGCTTCGCGAAGAACTGAAAGACTTTTTAGCTGATAAAGCCGACGACATGAAAGCGGAAGACATTATCGTCCTAAATGTGGAAGATAAATCAAGCGTGACAGATTACATGATCATCTGTACTGGTACATCCAAACGCCACGTTTCATCCATCGCTGACCATGTTGCAACAGAAGTGAAAAAAGCCGGTCTTGAGCCACTAGGAATGGAAGGTGAAAACGAAGGTGAATGGGTAGTCCTAGATATGGGCGACGCCATGCTTCACGTGATGCAAGAAGAGCACCGCGAACTCTACCAGCTAGAAAAACTCTGGGGTTAATCTTTTGAAAATTCAACTAATTGCTGTTGGCACAAAAATGCCAAAATGGGTTGAGGAAGGCTTTCAAGAATATCGTCGCCGTTTCCCGCATGATATGCCGTTGGAGCTGATTGAAATCTCTGCTGGCAAGCGTGGTAAGAATGCCGATATCGCTCGCATCCTGCAAAAAGAAGGAGAAGCGATGCTCGCGGCGGTACCAAAAGGCAACCGTATCGTCACGTTAGATATCCCAGGTAAAAAATGGGACACTCCTCAACTCGCTGAGCAGTTAGAAGCTTGGAAATTAGATGGCCGTGATGTATCAATATTAATCGGCGGTCCTGAAGGACTCGCTCCTGCATGCAAAGCTGCAGCAGACCAAAGCTGGTCATTATCTGCCTTAACGCTACCCCACCCTCTAGTGCGTATCGTAATGGCAGAAAGCTTATACCGAGCGTGGAGCATCACCGCTAACCACCCTTATCATCGCGAATAATCGTTGTTTAACTTTAGAGCCAAGCGTTAATGATTCGTAAACGCCGCAGTCAAATCCGAGATTATCAAGCCGAAGCGCGTCTGTTTGCCAGCCGCGCTATTGTTGCTTTTATCGGCATTGTTGTCTTGATGGGAGCTCTGGTTGCCAACATGTACAACATTCAGGTGAACCAGTTTCAAGACTATCAAACCCGCTCGAACGATAACCGCATCAAAGTAGTGCCTATCGCGCCTAACCGAGGTCTAATTTATGACCGAAATGGCGTTTTACTGGCAGAGAACCGTCCCGTCTTTAACTTAGAACTGACCCCAGAAAAAATTAAAGACATTGATGCAACCATCCAAGAATTACAAACTATTCTGGAAATTACACCAGACCAGATTGAACGTTTCCACCACGAGCGTAAACGGACTCGTCGATTTAAATCGGTCCCACTGCTTACCCAACTGAACGAAAAACAAGTAGCGGTATTCTCCGTCAATCAGTACCGCTTTCCGGGTGTGGAAATAAGTGCGACCTTAAAGCGCTACTACCCTTTCAGCGAAGTCTTAACCCACGTGATTGGTTACGTTTCTCGAATCAATGATCGCGACATGCAGCGCCTGATCCGAGAAGAAAAAGACGCAAACTATCAAGCCACTCGCGACATTGGTAAGCTGGGTATTGAAAAATACTACGAAGATCTCTTACACGGTACAGCCGGATATCAAGAAGTCGAGGTAAACAGCCGCGGCCGAGTAATTCGTACCTTAAAGTACGTTCCACCTGTACCCGGAAAAGACATCGTTTTAAACCTTGATATCAACTTGCAGTTGTACGTACACCAATTATTGGACGGCCGCCGAGGCAGTGCTGTAGTGATCGATCCTAGAGACAACGGCGTACTGGCTATGGTTTCAAGCCCTAGCTACGATCCTAACTCGTTCGTGCACGGAATCTCAGGTAAAGACTATCGCGCCCTTTTGAACGATAAAAACCGTCCTTTGGTCAACCGCACTACACTTGGCATTTACCCCCCTGCGTCTACCATCAAACCATTTATGGCGGTGGCCGCGCTGCAAGAAGGTGTCGTCACACCTAACACCACACGAAATGACCCTGGTTATTGGCGCATACCAAACTCCAACACACGCCCGTTTCGTGACTGGTTGCGTTGGGGGCACGGGCGCGTAGATATCATTAAGTCGATCGAAGAGTCTGTTGATACCTTCTACTATCAAATCGCTTATGACATGGGTATTGACCGTATTTCGAATTGGATGATGATGTTCGGTTTTGGTGATTACACTGGCATTGATATTTACGAAGAAAGTAAGGCGAATATGCCGACTCGTGACTGGAAAATGTCTCGCCATAAAACCCCATGGTA
Organism: Vibrio sp. 1402; assembly: GCF_033340275.1. Classification (NCBI taxonomy): domain Bacteria; kingdom Pseudomonadati; phylum Pseudomonadota; class Gammaproteobacteria; order Vibrionales; family Vibrionaceae; genus Vibrio; species Vibrio sp. 1402. The sequence continues at coordinate 176,818 of NZ_JAWOWE010000010.1, read as the reverse complement.
TAAAGGTGATACGATCCCTGTGGGTATCGGCCAAGGATATTGGACAGCAACACCAATGCAAATCGCCAAAGCAACCTCCGTATTAGTAAACGAGGGAGAAGTGATCGCACCTCACTTGCTCAAAGCGACGATAGAAAATGGTAACGACTTCGAAGAGCAACAAACGACAGAATACGTGACTTACCCACCAATCAAGAATGTGCCTAAAAAGTACTGGGATATGGCGAAAGAAGGCATGCGTCGGGTAAACCATGGCACGCGCGGAACAGCTCGACGCTCATTCTACAAAATGAATTATGAAACAGCGGGTAAATCAGGTACTGCACAGGTCTTCGGTCTGGGTGAAAACGAAGAGTACAACGCCGATGAGATCGCCGAGCACTTACGTGACCATGCGTTATTTACTGGCTTTGCACCATTTGATGATCCTAAAGTGGTCGTCACTGTAGTACTAGAAAATGCCGGTGGTGGTTCTAGTAACGGTGCCCCAGTAGTAAGGAAAATTTTTGACCGAGTCGTTCTTGGTCCAGAAGAAATTGAGCCTGAAAACAATGCGAAGAAAGAGGTAAAACAGTAATGAAGATGGATCCCTCTACAGGTAAAAATCGCGCCCTGTTTGAACGCTTCCATATCGACTTACCACTCCTACTTGGCATACTGGCCCTGATGGGGTTTGGCCTGGTGATCATGTACAGCGCCAGTGGCCAAAGTTTACTGATGATGGATCGCCAAGCCATGCGAATGGTGCTTTCACTCGTTGTGATGCTCGTCCTTGCACAGCTTTCTCCACGAACTTACGAAAGCTTGGCACCTTTGATGTTCGTTGGTGGCGTTATACTGCTTTTCGGCGTGCTGTTTTTCGGTGAAGCATCGAAAGGCGCGCAGCGTTGGCTTAACCTCGGTTTTGTGCGCTTTCAACCGTCAGAGCTATTGAAGCTCGCGGTGCCATTAATGGTGGCTCGCTATGTTGGTAGACAGCCCCTCCCACCAACGCTAAGAACACTCATTGTTGCACTGATTATGGTCTGCTTACCAACCATTCTCATTGCAAAACAGCCTGACTTAGGTACCTCGATCCTGATCGCGGCTTCCGGTATTTTTGTTATCTTCCTCGCAGGCATTAGCTGGAAAATAATTGCTGGTGCTGCGATTGCATTAGGTGGTTTCATTCCAATTCTGTGGTTTTTCTTGATGCGAGAGTATCAAAAAGTGCGAGTTCGTACTCTATTTAACCCGGAATCTGATCCGCTAGGAGCGGGCTACCACATTATTCAGAGTAAAATTGCGATTGGCTCCGGCGGTATTTCCGGCAAAGGTTGGTTGCAAGGTACGCAGTCACAACTAGAATTTCTTCCTGAACGACACACTGACTTTATCTTTGCAGTAATTGCTGAAGAATGGGGTATGATTGGCTTCCTTTGCCTTTTAGCCATCTATCTATTTATTATTGGACGAGGTTTATATCTCGCCAGCCAAGCGCAAACCGCATTTGGACGAATGATGGCAGGCAGTATTGTACTCAGCTTCTTCGTGTATATTTTTGTAAATATTGGCATGGTAAGTGGCATCCTACCTGTAGTAGGTGTACCGTTGCCACTCATCAGTTATGGCGGCACATCAATGGTAACCTTGATGGCTGGTTTTGGTATTCTGATGTCGATTCATACGCACCGAAAAGCATTCTCTAAGGCGACCTAGACATGCAAAAACGCGCTTTATATTCCTTGGTTTTCTCTGCTCTTATTTTGGCAGGCTGTTCATCAACTAGCCAAAAAGAACAAGAAGGCCGTTACGAACTCGAATCCGATGTTGCACCGGATACACCGCTTTCAGTCGAACACATCGAGGATGCGCATCCTAAATATGAACCGTACAGCCTAGGTGGGAACAAAGATTACCACTTGCGTGGCAAAGACTACAAAATAGTTCGCAATGCGAAAGGCTTTAAAGAAAAAGGCCGCGCATCTTGGTATGGGAAAAAATTCCAAGGTCATTTGACTTCTAATGGCGAAATCTATGACATGTATTCAATGACGGCAGCGCATAAAACGCTACCGTTACCAAGTTACGTAAAAGTTACCAATACTGACAACGGAAAAACCACCATAGTACGAGTTAATGACCGAGGTCCTTTTCACGATGGCCGTATCATTGATTTAAGCTATGCCGCCGCGCACAAGTTAGATGTCATAAAAACAGGCACCGCGAACGTGGAAATTGAAGTGATCAGTATCAATCAGCCCACGGACAAAAAGTCATTAGAAGCGCACCCTAGGTACGTTATTCAAGTGGCATCATCAAAAAATGAAGAACGCGCGCGAACTTTAGGTACCGAGCTTGGTCAAAAATTGGATACAGAAACTTTCCTAGAGAGTGCGAAAGAGTCTTATCGCTTGTTGTTAGGGCCATTTACTGACTATTCCCTGACGCAAGCCACATTAGATAAAGTAAAGTTGCTCGGCTATTCGTCTGCATTTATTAAAAAACACAACACTGCCAAATGACCTCGTGTCATGAATTTCTCTTTGATCCCCCTCTTACATAACTAGGGATTCTGATAAGATGTCTGCAGTTAACCCAAAAATTTGAATTACCATGAATAAAAATAAGTTTGTGAAATCTATTCTCGTTTCTTCGGTTGCCCTTTCTGCAACTTTCGCTCAATCTGCTCTTGCATCACCTATCGTTGTTCCAGATGCCCCTCAAATCGCGGCGAAGGGCTACGTGCTGATGGATTACCATTCAGGTAAAGTACTGGCAGAGAAAGAGATGAACACAAAATTGTCTCCAGCTAGTCTGACTAAGATGATGACCAGCTATGTAATCGGCCAAGAGCTAGCGCGTGGTAATATCTCAGAAGATGATGATGTCACCATCAGTAAAAATGCGTGGGCGAAAAACTTCCCTGATTCATCAAAGATGTTCATTGAAGTAGGCACAACAGTTAAAGTACGTGACCTGAACCGAGGTATCATCGTCCAGTCAGGTAACGATGCCTGTGTTGCGATGGCAGAACATATTGCAGGTTCAGAAGATGCGTTTGTTGACCTAATGAACGCTTGGGCCAACACATTGGGTATGACTAACTCGCACTTTGCCAACGTTCATGGCTTAGATAACGCAGAGTTGTACTCAACACCATACGACATGGCTCTGCTGGGTAAAGCACTTATCCGTGACGTACCAAATGAGTACCGAGTGTACTCAGAGAAGAAATTTACTTACAACGGCATCACCCAATACAACCGTAACGGTCTACTTTGGGATAAGAGCATGAACGTTGACGGCATCAAAACGGGTCACACAAGTAATGCGGGTTACAGCCTAGTAAGTTCAGCAACTGAAGGTCAAATGCGCTTGGTTGCGGTCGTTATGGGTACTAAAGATGCCAATGCTCGTAAGTCAGAAAGTAAAAAGCTGCTAAGCTACGGCTTCCGTTTCTTCGAAACAGTGGCACCGCACAAAGCAGGTGAAACGTTCGTAGAAGAAAAAGTGTGGATGGGTAACAAAGACACCGTAGCACTGGGTCTTGACCAAGATACTTACGTAACACTACCGCGTGGTGAAGCGAAAAACCTAAAAGCAAGCTTCGTCCTTGAAAAAGAGCTAGAAGCCCCAATTAATAAAGGTGATGTAGTTGGTAAGCTATACTATCAGATCGATGGTGAAGATATTGCCGAATACCCACTAATGGCACTAGAAACCGTAGAGCAAGGTAGTCTATTTAGCCGCATGTGGGATTACATCGTATTGTTATTCAAGAGCTTCTTCTAAAAAGAACATTAGAGTAGCAAACTTATTCGCAAAGCCGCCTGAATGGGCGGCTTTTTAAGTTTGAGCTCCTCGTCTTGAGTTCCCCCTAATTTGACTGTACTATTTCGCACCGCAACGAATATCTACTGGAGTTATCGATATGCTAACCATCAACTCTGATGCAAAATTAAAAGACCTGCTTGAGTTCCCTTGTTCATTTACTTACAAGGTAATGGGTCATGCAAAGCCTGAACTTCCAGAGCTTGTTCTTGAAGTTATTCAGCGCCATGCTCCAGGTGACTACAGCCCGACCGTTAAACCAAGTGCTAAGGGCAACTACCACTCTGTGTCAATCAACATTACTGCAACCTCTATCGAGCAGGTTGAGACACTGTACAAAGAGTTAGGTGAAATTGACATCGTACGCATGGTTCTATAATTTTTTGATATATTAAATTTTTTTTGAAAGCAGCCTTGGCTGCTTTCTTTTTATTTATCAAAGAGATAACGAGGCTTTACATCGCTTTCAGTTAAAAATCTGTTACGCAGCGGTAGAGCATCAGGGTTATCCGGTTTATAATCCAAAAACTTTATATATTAGCAACAGGAATTCCCATGCAACACCAACTTGTTGTAAAACGACTTGGCCGCCAAGACTATGAGCCTGTATGGAAGGCGATGCATGAGTTCACCGACCAACGCACAGAAGAAACCCGTGATGAAGTCTGGTTGGTAGAACATAACCCAGTATTTACGCAAGGACAGGCAGGTAAAGCTGAGCACTTGATTAACACTGGCGATATTCCTGTTGTACAAAGTGATCGCGGAGGCCAGGTTACGTATCATGGCCCTGGTCAGTTGGTCGCCTACTTCTTGATCAACCTACGCCGTAAAAAATTAGGTGTACGAGATCTCGTTACCACAATCGAGAACCTCGTGATCAACACGCTAAAAGCATACAATATTGACTCAGCCGCGCGACCTGACGCACCAGGTGTCTACGTTGCCGGTAAGAAAATATGCTCTCTCGGTTTACGCATTCGTAAAGGATGCTCGTTTCATGGTTTAGCCTTGAACGTAAATATGGATTTAACACCGTTTCTGCGTATTAACCCTTGTGGTTATGAAGGTATGGAAATGGTTCAGGTCAGCCAATTTGGCGGCCCAGACAATGTAGAAGCCGTAGAAAAACAATTAATAGAAGAACTCGTTACTTTGCTCGATTATGAGCAAGTAGAATTCAGCACAGAAGCACCTTCTCAAGGTAATAAAGCATGAGCAAACCAATCCAGATGGAAAAAGGCGTTAAATATCGTGACGCCGATAAAATGGCATTGATTCCCGTAAAGAACATGCCTACAGAGCAGAAAGAAGTGCTACGTAAGCCTGATTGGATGAAGATCAAGCTACCAGCCGACAGCCAACGAATTCAAGACATCAAAGCGGCGATGCGTAAGAATAAACTTCACTCCGTATGTGAAGAAGCATCTTGCCCGAACCTAGCGGAATGTTTTAACCACGGTACAGCAACCTTCATGATCTTAGGTGCTATTTGTACTCGTCGTTGTCCTTTCTGTGACGTTGCTCATGGCCGCCCATTACCACCGGAAGCAGAAGAGCCTCAAAAACTGGCGAAAACCATTGCCGATATGAAGCTGAAATACGTAGTAATCACTTCTGTTGACCGTGACGATCTGCGTGACGGCGGTGCACAACACTTTGCCGATTGTAACCGCGAGATCCGTGCGTTAAACCCGCATATTAAGATTGAAACACTGGTTCCTGACTTCCGTGGTCGCATGGATGTAGCGCTTGATCTAATGAAAGACAATCCGCCAGATGTCTTCAACCACAACTTAGAAACAGCGCCACGTCTTTACCGTAAAGCTCGCCCAGGTGCGAACTATAAATGGTCACTTGAGCTTCTTAAGAAGTTCAAAGAGCAGCATCCCGATGTACCGACCAAGTCTGGTTTGATGATGGGTCTTGGTGAAACCAAAGAAGAAATCATCGAAGTACTGAAAGATCTACGCGCACACGGCGTAACGATGCTGACTCTAGGCCAGTACCTAGCGCCAAGCCGTCACCACTTGCCAGTAGAACGTTACGTTCCACCATCAGAGTTTGACGAGCTAAAAGAAGTTGCACTAGAACTTGGCTTCACGCATGCAGCGTGTGGTCCATTTGTTCGCTCTTCTTACCATGCCGATATGCAAGCTCAAGGTATCGAGATTAAATAAGCTCTCGCTTGTTTTGAAAAGTTTGTTTTGAAGAGAAAAGGTTGGCTCAGTGCCAACCTTTTTTGTATCTGGCAAATGATGATAAAAAGCCATTCTACCACCGTCATTCTGAACAGCGAGGAACGAGCGTGATTCAGAATCTGTTTTCAGAATACTGATGATTTTTAGGGAAACTCTGAGTAAAAGAGTGTGCCTCAACAAGATTCCTGATCTCGCCTTGGCTCGTCGGAATGACGTGGTTTGGATATATTGAAAAGGGACAGTGTTGGTAGCCATCCCCTTATCACACACTCTCGCTATATCTCATTCCAAACGCCAGACAAACAAAAAGGCCCTCAAATGAGGGCCTTTAGTATATCAATGTTCAAAATAGATGAGTCGAGTTCTAGAAGAACACACGGAGTTTGCGCGAGCAAATGAGTATGTTCGACACCGAAATCGACTCACTCTATGAAAAGCAGTTAGGCGTAAACTGGTAGACGCTTACAAATTTCTAGCACTTTCTGTTTTGTCGCTTCGATAACTTCTTCGTTGCCGATGTTATCTAGAACGTCACACATCCAGTTTGCTAGCTCTTTTGCATCTTCTTCAGTGAAGCCACGGCGAGTGATCGCTGGCGTACCTACACGGATACCAGACGTTACGAATGGGCTGCGTGGGTCATTTGGTACTGAGTTCTTGTTTACAGTGATATTTGCTGCACCTAGTGCCGCGTCTGCGTCTTTACCAGTGATATCTTTGTCGATTAGGTCAACAAGGAACAAGTGGTTTTCTGTACCGTTAGATACGATTTTGTAGCCACGCTCTTGGAACTGACCAACCATTGCTTTTGCGTTTTTCACTACGCGAGCTTGATAAGCTTTGAACTCTGGCTCCATCGCTTCTTTGAACGCTACTGCTTTACCAGCGATAACGTGCATTAGAGGGCCACCTTGACCACCAGGGAACACTGCTGAGTTCAATTTCTTGTACATATCTTCGCCAGCATTTGACAAGATAAGACCACCGCGAGGACCTGCTAGTGTTTTGTGCGTCGTTGTTGTTACCACGTGAGCATGCGGTACTGGTGTTGGGTATTCACCGGCGGCGATAAGACCAGCTACGTGCGCCATATCAACAAATAAGTAAGCACCTGCTTTGTCAGCGATTTCACGCATGCGTTTCCAATCAACGATTTGCGAGTAAGCAGAGAAACCACCGATGATCATCTTAGGTTTGTGTTCAAGTGCTAGCTGTTCCATCTCGTCGTAGTTGATTTGACCAGCTTCATCGATACCGTAAGGGATAACGTTGTAGTGCTTACCAGAGAAGTTTACTGGTGAACCGTGAGTTAGGTGACCACCGTGCGCTAGGCTCATGCCTAAAACTGTATCGCCAGGGTTAAGAAGCGCCATGTAAACTGCGCTGTTTGCTTGAGAACCTGAGTGAGGCTGTACGTTAGCGTACTCACAACCAAATAGTTGGCATGCACGCTCAATTGCTAGTGCTTCAGCTTTATCTACGTACTCACAACCGCCGTAGTAACGCTTACCTGGGTAGCCTTCAGCGTATTTGTTCGTTAGCTGAGAACCTTGCGCTTCCATTACACGTGGGCTTGTGTAGTTTTCAGAAGCGATAAGTTCAATGTGTTCTTCCTGGCGAAGAGTTTCTTCCTGGATAGCTGCGAACAGTTCCGCATCGTAATCTGCGATGTTCATATCACGCTTAAGCATCTGTATCTCCTGACTCAGATTAGTACTGAAAGTTGCAAAAAAACTGTTGAATGACCCGACGCAAACGTTTTCGTCACCCTAATGGCGCGCATTCTACATAATTTGATTTAGGTCATAAAGAGAAATTTACAATTTTTCTCATGCAGTTTTTTCATGATGACAAGCAATGTTTATCATGCCAGCATTGCAATCGCATAACGACAATCTATTGCCTGTCAAATTTGTGCTTTACACCCTGTAAAACAGCAATTACATAGGTTTACCGTAAATTTTACCCTCTAGCTACCGAAAAGATCATCTTTTTACTACTATGCACGCCTTATTTATCACTAATGACTGCAACATTGATGGAAAAACACTCATTAAAAGAAGACTGGATAGCGATTCTCACGGGTACCTTTTTAGTAGCTCAAGGCGTTTTCTTTCTCCAATCCGCGAACCTTCTAACGGGAGGCACGACTGGATTGGCTCTGCTTATTAGCCAATTTACACCTTTTACCTTTGGTGTGCTGTACTTTTTAGCAAACAGTCCTTTTTACTTACTAGCATGGAAACGCTTCGGCCGTCATTTCGCCATTAATAGTGCCATTTCTGGCGCGTTGGTTTCTATCTTTGCCGATCATCTTTATTTGCTAATCTCGCTCGAATCGGTAAATGAAGTTTATTGCGCCGTCGCAGGCGGACTTTTAATGGGGCTCGGTATGCTGATCCTATTCCGACATCGCTCCAGCTTGGGTGGCTTTAACGTGCTGTGTTTGTTTATCCAAGACAAATTTGGCATTTCAGTTGGCAAAAGCCAAATGGCAATCGATGCATGTATCCTGTTTGCTTCATTCTTCTTTGTCACACCAGAAGTGATTGGCCTTTCAATTTTGGGGGCGTTTGCACTCAATCTCGTGTTAGCGATGAACCACAAACCGCACCGCTATTCCGTGACCTACGGTTCATAAATTTTTGATAATGATTGAAGCGCGATTTATAAGATTTCGCGCTCCAATCGCTATATAATACTTCGCGATTTCCAAATAGATCGGTACGGTATGCGCGACTTTCTGCAACAAGCTAAACAGACTCACAGTTGTATTGCGATTGGAGAGCTGATCTATAACCCGAAGACACAGACCCTTCATCAAGATGCTATCGCGATTGATCTTGAACCTCGCACCATTGAATTATTAGAACTGCTGTTAACAAGCGTTGGCCACCCACTCTCTGCTGACACCATTATTGAAACCATTTGGCAGAGCAAGTTCATCTCTAAGAATGTGCTCACGAACCGCATTAGCACCTTACGTGCCCTGCTACAGCAGTACTTACCCGAATACGATGCCGCTAAGCTCTTGGTCACTTACCCCCGCAAAGGCTACTTTCTTAACCCTGCCAATATTCGTTTAGTGCCACCAGCGAAAAACCATCGGCGCGTTATCTCAACCCAGGTGGCGAGTAATAAGAACTTCAAGCTGATTTTTGCTTACAGCTTATGTGCCATACTTGCGGTATGTAGCATGACACTCGCAAGCTTGTTATGGCAACGCCAAGAAATCTCAACACAACAAACACGTCATCAACTACTGATTCCCAAAGTCGAGCTACTACTCAACCGTGTCGATTCAATCGGCTCCCAGGCGCGAAAATACCGCATACTGGTCAAAGCCATCTTGCTGCAACAACAGGTCGAATATCCATACACCGACATCGCCAACCAAGATGCTCCCAGTTACTTTCTTGATCCTATCGGTCATACGCCATATTTCCCTGGCGCACGAAACATGCAGACCAGCGACTACGAGCTCAATATCGAGTTAAAAGACGGCACAAAACAGGGCATCTTGAAAGCGCAGATGAACCTTATTTATCCTGCGACGGGCAAGCTGGCGTTTCGCAATGAGTACACACTGCGTTTATCTGCCTTACAATCGGATATTTTCCAAATGCACTCGGATGTCGCGCAATACTTCAATCTGCCTGCACCTTCGGCAAGTTCGTGGCAGCTTTCGAATATTCACAAAAAAATGTTATTCGAGAATGCCTTTTCTAGCCAACCTCTCCGACAATCTGATGAGTTTGCGGCTATAACAACGGCAAGACATCTCGCCTTATACGAGCACGAACATCAAAAGCTGGAAGCGTATTTAACTCAAGTACAATCGTCGTTTGATGTTTTGCCAGATGAGCTGAGCCTCTGGTTAGGTCTATTGCATTTCAAATTAGGTAACTTAGACAGGGCAAAAGCTCTGTTAACGACACCAGATGGCGACTCACGTATCCAAAACGCACTGATTTATACCTTTGTGTCTCACATTGCTTACAAGCAGAACAAACTTGAACAGTTCCGTCTCAACTACATGGAATCACTGGTGGCGCTGCTGCGCGTTTTACCTTCCGAAACCTTGTTTGAGCGTCTTTCTCAATCTGAATCAAAAGAGACTTGCCTCCAACCGTGGAAAACGTTGCATGTTAGTGTGACCGATCAAGAAATCATAAGCCGATGGAAAGCGCTCATTAACGAGTATTGCATTAACGTAGCCAACGAAATAACCCCAAATAAAACAAAGACCTAAATATAAAATTAAGCTTTCATTAACCCCTATTATCTTTTGTTTTTTGCCCTTTTTCTCTCACTGAACTTAGCATGCTCGCATTCAAGCAACGGCCCAACATGAAGCGGCCTTATCAATCAGGAATGTAAACCATGCTAAACAAAATGACGCTTATCGCAGCAGCAACTCTGGCTCTTTACGGCTGTGGCGGAGGTTCGTCTTCTGGCAGTGCGAATCCAAACAAAGTGCCTCAAGAAAGTTTCGACGTCTCGATTCACAACTCAATCTTCGCTCCCACGCCAAGCACACAGCTAAACTACGCATTTAGCTTGGATGGCCAACCAGAAGGCGACATAAAACTGAGCTTCCAAGCGATGGGTCGCGAGCAAATATTGGCAGCATTGGCACAAATCCCAAACAGCGAGGCAATGGTCCAGTTGGTTAATGACTTGGTGAACTACGGCGCCGAACAGTTCTACTATTCAGACGAGCAGTACAACGACGACGAAGAGAGCAATACGCTTTACTTTGCAGGATCAGATGGTGCACTCCATGAAATCACTGACGCTTATTTCATTGGTCATCAGTTTATTGCCATGCTTATGCGCAGCGGTCCGATTTTCCGCCTAAACGGTGACGACGTAAAAGAGAAAAGCCCGAATATTGACATCGGTGAAGAAACTATATCTCTGCAAACCACTCTTACAGGCTACTCAGTTCACAACCTACTAGACCGTTTTGAAGAGCATGAGTGGGTACAAAACCTTCCTATGACAGCATCTTGCCAAGTGGTTTGGCAACAGCAAATCCGAGAGACTGGCGTGCGTAAAGCGTTCTCGATCTCAGGCAAGAAAATTGAAGCGGCATACCTGATGGAAGAAAACATCTACAACCTGAACTGTGATGACATGGACTCAATGGAGTTCGCCACTTCGGCAGAACGTTGGTTTAACCCGAGCTTAGGTCTGATTGAACAAATTGAACTGCTGAAAGTACAACAAGTACAAATCAACGAAGAGAAAGTGCAGCTAACAGCAATTGAAACAAAATAAGCCTGTACTCCACAAGTATCTCGCATCTCAATAAAAAAGGCTTTGGGGAGCACACCAAAGCCTTCATCTCGAACATCAATCTTAGGGGTGATGACACCCGAGTTTATTCTTCTATCAATAAAATACGAGTTTCGTAAGGTCGTAACACTTGATGGTTTGACGCGACTGCGCTCGCTGAGTTTTGATAGTTAGATAGCAAGTTTTTCGCCTTACTCATATCAAAACGTTCTGGCAGAACGCATTCCACCTCTTCAGCGTAGTAGTTATTGATACACAGCAGCGTTTGCTTATCGTTCTGACGAGCGTAAGCGAAAATACGTTTGTGCTCTGGCAGCAGGTCCTCGTAACGGCCATCGGTGATGACTGGAACCTGTTTACGCAGTTCAATCAGACGCTTGTAAAAGTAGAACACCGAGTTCAAATCGGCAACCGCAGCTTCAGCATTGATTTCCGAGTAATTCTGCGCCACTTCAAGCCACGGCGTGCCCTCAGTAAAGCCCGCGTGTTTTGCACTGTTCCATTGCATTGGTGTACGTGAGTTATCACGCGACTTCTGTGCCAAGATCGCCATCATATCGTCATGAGATACACCATCACGGTTGACCATGATGTCGTACATGTTAGTACTTTCAACATCACGATATTGGCTGATTTCGGTATAACCCGGGTTGGTCATGCCGATCTCTTCCCCCTGGTAAACATAAGGTGTGCCTTGCATCATGTGCACTGATGCCGCAAGCATCTTGGCAGATTCAACACGGTATTGCTCGTCGTTACCTAATCGGCTCACAACGCGTGGCTGGTCGTGGTTACACCAGAACAGCGCCCCCCACCCTTTGCCATTTAAGCCCGTTTGCCAATGATTGAAGATCTGTTTTAACTGAATGAAATCAAACGGCGCTTTGGTCCATTTTTCACCATTTGGATAATCGACTTTCAGATGATGGAAGTTGAACACCATGGATAGCTCTTTGCCGTCTAGCGAAGAATATTGCTGGCAGTGCTCTAGTGTGGTGGAAGACATTTCACCCACCGTCACGCTGCCGTATTTTTGAAACACAGATTCGCTAATCTCTTGAAGGTATTCGTGCACGCGTGGGCCGTCGGTGTAGAAGCGGCGACCATCACCAATATCATCACTTGGAAAATCTTGCTGCTTGGAAATCAGGTTGATAACGTCGAGACGGAAACCATCCACTCCTTTTTCTGCCCAGAAGCTGATGACTTCTTTCACTTCTTCACGCACTACTGGGTTTTCCCAGTTTAAGTCCGCTTGCTCTTTAGCAAAAAGGTGCAAATAGTACTGGCCTGTTTTTTCATCCAGCGCCCAAGCGTTGCCACCAAACTTTGATTGCCAGTTGTTTGGTTCAGCACCATCTACCGGATCTTTCCAGATGTAGTAATCACGGTATGGGCTGTTTTTATCACCCAGTGCGGATTGGAACCACTTGTGTTCTGTCGACGTGTGGTTCACTACAATGTCCATGATGATACGAATGCCCAACTGATGCGCTTCTGCTAGCAAAGTATCGAAATCTTCCATAGTGCCGAACTGTGGATTGATCGAGTAGTAATCGGAGATGTCATAACCGTTGTCGATCATTGGCGATTGGTAAACCGGCGTCAGCCAAATCGCATCCACACCAAGATGCTTAAGATAATCCAGCTTAGAAATGATCCCTTTGATGTCGCCCGTGCCTTTACTGCCACTGTCACAAAAGCTTTTTGGGTAAATTTGATAGATGGTTGCGGTTTTCCACCAGCTCTCATCATGCTTGGTCATAGCCATTTCTAACACTCACTTACCAGTAATCGGAAACTTAAAATTTGAAAAGAAAAAATAGGAGGAGGCAGCCAAGTCACTGCCTCAAATAGAATTACGCGTTTGCAGGCTCAAGCTCACCTTTGGCTTGTGCACGCTTATAAAGAATTAACGTTAATGCAGCAGGTACCAGCATTGCGACTAACATAGCCAAAGCAAAAATGCCCCAGAACTGCGGTTGGATAGACAAGATGCCCGGCAAACCGCCCACACCGATACCGTTCGCCATTACGCCCGCACTACCACAAATAGCAGCAGCACACGCACTACCGATCATCGCGCTCAGCATTGGGAACTTGTATTTCAAGTTGATGCCGTACATCGCCGGTTCAGTCACGCCAAGGTAAGCAGAGATAGCCGCAGGCACTGAGATATCACGCTCGCCGTGTTTTCTACTGATGATAATGATGCCGACGACCGCAGACGCTTGAGCAATGTTTGAAAGTGCAATCAGAGGCCAAATTGGCGTACCGCCTAGCTCTTGCATCAGTTGAAGGTCTACCGCGTTGGTAGTGTGGTGAATACCAGTAATGACCAATGGCGCGTATAGGAAGCCGAAGATGGTTGAGCCAATCATAGCGAAGTCACCCGTCATGGCTGCTTTTGCTGCGAAAGCAACGCCGTCACCCAACATACGACCGAATGGACCAATGATAGAGTGCGCAAGAATCACAGACACAATGATTGAGACAAACGGCACGACCACTAGGTAAAGGTAAGACGGAATGATGCGTTTTAAGTTGGTTTCAATAAACGCCAGTGCCATACCAGCAAGCATTGCTGGAATCACTTGCGCCTGATAGCCCACTTTCTCGATGGCGAATAAGCCAAAGTCCCACACTTCGGGTACTTGCTTACCAATCAGGTAGGCGTTCATCAACTGTGGCGAAACCAATGTTACACCAAGCGTGATACCCAGAATCGGAGTACCGCCGAGCTTTTTCACTGTCGACCAACACACGCCAACTGGTAGGAAGAAGAAGATCGCCTCACCAATCAGCCATAAGAAAGAGTGTACCGTAGCCCAAAACTGGCTGATTTCCGTTAGCGTTTGACCATCAAACATCTTGATGTCGCCAATCACGTTACGGAAGCCAAGAATCAGACCACCGGTAATGATCGCAGGTAGCAGTGGTACAAAGATTTCTGCAAGGTGGGAAATACCACGCTCAACGATATTCATGTTTTGACGAGCAGCGTTCTTCGCTTCGTCTTTGCTGGCTTCACTTTTACCCGTCAGTCCGATCAGTACCTTGTAAACTTCATCCACTTCAGTACCGATAACCACTTGGAACTGGCCTGCGTTGGTAAAACAGCCCTTCACCATCGGTAATGCTTCTAACTGTTTCGTATCTGCTTTGTCCGTATCATTTAGAACAAAACGCAAGCGAGTTAAACAGTGACTTACACTGGCAATATTGTCCGGCCCCCCGACCAGCTCAATAAGACGCTCCACGTCTTTACGCGCAATCTTACTCATAACTTTGTCCACCCTGTATTGGATACATTCGATTCATCATTTTGTTTTTATAAATGGGAACATTCCCATTTCTTAATTTTAATATTGCCATCCGAAGGCAAAAAACAAAATGGGAACAGTCCCATTAATTGAGAGTGATCACAGTATAATTTTAGAGCAGATCGTTTTAGTGTGGGTCAATAAACGATAGGCTGTTGAGTAAAGTGAACCACTTCCTCATCGCCATTTAATTGATTGATCAGCATGTTAGCGGACTTCTCACCTGCAAGGGTGTAACCTGGGTCGACACTAAATACTTTAGGGAAAAGGAAAGAGAGCAATTCATTACCACCAACACCTGTCACAACCACGTCTTCACGTCCTAACTCTTGAAGACGCTTAATCACGCCCAACGCGATAGTGTCACTGGCGCACACGATGGCCTGAGTATCAGATTGAAGGACTTTGTCTACCAACTGATAAGCACTTTCATGGCTCAACTTACCCGTTTGGAAACAAGGTGTAATTTGCTTGCGTTGACACCAAGCTTTATAAGCATTTAGACGAGCTAAGCCAGTGGTTTTGTCTTCAGGATCAACACCAATATAAGCAATGCGAGATAAAGATTGCTGCTCAAGGTGAGACAAAGCCATGTCTATCACACCTTGGTTATCGTAGTTGATCGAGGAAACCATTTGCGTGTCCATCGCGATCACGACGATACGATTCCCCCACTCCGCCAATGCTCGCTCATCACATCCAGTAAAGCCAAACACGATCACCCCATCGACGTTGCGACGTTTAAGCACATCCAAATGTTCATTGGTTTTATCGCGATCGAATTGGCTCTCCATGATCACCGCATCATAACCAGCGGAATACAAAGCATTGAGCATTGTACCAACGGCGCGATTTTCTGATGGTGAATCTAAACGGGAGATGATAACCCCAATAACTTTTTGGCTGCCACCACGCATCGACTGCGCCGACTTTGATGGGACGTAGCCTGATTCACGAATGATTTGCTCTACCTTCTCACGCGTTTGCGGTTTTACCTTGGGATCATTGGTAAGCACACGGCTGACCGTCGATTTGCCCACGCCAGCCAATTTCGCGATATCAAGAATGGTGAGTTTTTTGCTCATAAGTGTTCAGACTAAAAGAAGGAATCAAACAAAAGGGAAGCAGTGGCTTCCCTTATCTCAGTCAGTAATGAAGATTACTTGTTTAAGTACGCAGGCACATCTGCAATGCTATCTAATACTACCGTTGCAATGGCTTCGCCCTGTTCCGTTACTGGCTTACCAGTGCGAACCAAAATCTTAGTGCCAACGCCTGCCGCTTCTGCTGCCATCATGTCTTCAGCTTTATCGCCGATCATCACAGATTTCTCCATGTCGATCTTCAAGAAGTCACGCGCAGAAATGAACATGCCTGGTTTTGGCTTACGGCACTCACAATCTTGCTTGTACTCGCCAATGCCATGTTCTGGATGATGTGGACAGTAATAGATACCATCGAACTCAACACCATTATCAGCAAAGTTCCAATCCATCCATTGAGTCAGAGACAAGAAACGGTCTTCACTGAATTTACCGCGTGCGATGCCCGATTGATTCGTCACTAACACTAGAAGGTAGCCTTTATCTTTTAGCGCTTTCGTCGCTTCAAATACACCATCAATGTACTCAAAATCGTGTTCGTCATGAACGTAGCCGTGGTCAACGTTTATCACGCCATCACGATCGATAAAAACAGCAGGTTTTGCCAAAACGTATTTCTCTATTAACTCGGTTTAATCAGATTATTACATACCTTATAAACTTCAACACTATCTAATTCATTCTAGGCCTCGACAAAACGGTTGATTTGTTGGGCAAGAATCGGTAAATCTGAGGGTGCCCCGCCGTCTACCTCCTGCTTGTTATCTATACATCTTGGTTTCAAAACAGAACACCCATACATTTAGACGTCTAGACGTAAAAATATCTATTGACTTCATTCTGCTTAACCCATAGCATCAACTGAAAATTGAGATAAAGCTCAACATTAAGTTCTGTCAAAGGCCGTTTTTGACAGCGAAGTTCCCCGTATCTTTGGGCAGGTTGAAACATGATAGAAATAAAAAACGTCAATAAAGTGTTCTACCAAGGCAGTAAGGAAATCCTTGCCCTGAAAGACATTAACCTACACATCGACAAAGGCACTATCTTTGGTGTTATCGGTTCATCAGGTGCTGGTAAAAGTACGCTGATCCGCTGTGTCAACATGTTAGAAGCGCCGACCTCTGGTTCCATCATCGTTGATGGTGTAGATCTAACCAAACTCAGCAAAAAACAACTAGTCGAAACACGCCGTAACATTGGTATGATCTTCCAGCACTTTAACCTGCTTTCGTCTCGTACTGTGTTTGATAATGTGGCATTACCCCTAGAACTGGCAGGTAAAGACAAATCGCAAGTCACAACAAAAGTAACTGAGTTGCTAAAGCTTGTAGGCTTAGCCGACAAACACGAGAGCTACCCATCTAACTTAAGTGGCGGACAAAAACAGCGTGTGGCAATTGCTCGTGCATTGGCATCCGATCCTAGCGTGCTGCTTTGTGATGAGGCCACTAGCGCACTAGATCCGGCAACAACTCAATCTATCCTTGAGTTATTGAAAGAGATCAACCGCAAACTCAACATCACGATTTTACTTATCACTCACGAAATGGAAGTCGTAAAAAGTATCTGTCACGAAGTAGCAATCATTGGTGGTGGTGAGCTGGTGGAAAAAGGCACCGTTGGCGATATTTTTGCGCACCCTAAGACAGAGCTAGCGCACCAATTCATTCGCTCAACGCTGGATCTTTCCATTCCTGAAGATTACCAAGCACGTCTGCAAGCAGAGCGTGTTGATGGCAGCTACCCGTTGGTTCGCTTAGAGTTTACTGGCGCAACCGTCGATGCACCGTTAATGTCGCAAATTTCTCGTAAATACAATATTGATGTGAGTATTTTGAGTTCCGACCTTGATTACGCTGGTGGCGTGAAATTCGGCATGATGGTCGCAGAGCTATTTGGTAACGAAGAAGATGACAACGCAGCTCTTGAATACCTGCGTAAGCACAACGTAAAAGTAGAGGTACTTGGTTATGTCCTTTAATACGATTTCTGAATGGCTGAGTTTAAACAGCAAACTACTTTTAGGTGCAACGTGGGAAACGCTTTACATGGTTGCGGTTGCCGGATTAGTCGGCTTTGCTGTGGGTATTCCATTAGGCGTAATCCTCCATATTACTAAGAAAGGCGGCCTACTTGAAAACACCAAACTAAATAGCGGCTTAGGCGCTATCGTTAACATTGGTCGCTCAGTGCCATTCCTCGTACTGATGGTTGCGATTATTCCAGTGACAAAAATGCTGGTTGGAACCTTTATCGGTACAACCGCAGCAATCGTCCCACTGACTATTGGCGCCATTCCTTTTGTCGCTCGTCTTATTGAAGGCGCTTTATTAGAAGTACCGACAGGCTTGGTGGAAGCAGCGCAGTCAATGGGGGCGACTCCAACACAGATCATCACAAAAGTTCTACTACCTGAAGCAATGCCGACTATTGTTAACTCAGTAACGATTACCTTGGTCACTCTCGTTAGCTACTCAGCTATGGCGGGTACGGTAGGCGGCGGCGGCCTAGGCGACGTAGCCATTCGTTACGGTTTCCACCGCTACGATGTAACTATCATGGCCGTGACTGTCGTGATGTTGATTGTTCTAGTACAGATTATTCAGTCTATCGGCGACGCAGTGGTGCGCCGTGTAGACCACAGATAAGCATCAAAAATACAAATTATAAGGAGATAAAGATGAAATTTAGCCTTAAAGGTCTTTTGACTGTAGCAACGGCCGCCTCTGCTCTTGCTCTAGCGGGTTGCGGCGACAAAGAAGTAGACGTAAACAAAGTAAAAGTTGGCGTTATTGCTGGTGCTGAAGCACAAGTAGCCGAAGTTGCCGCTAAAGTAGCAAAAGAGAAATACAACCTAGACGTTGAGCTAGTAACATTTACCGATTACGTAACACCAAACGCCGCTCTGGATGATGGTTCAGTAGACGCGAATGCGTTCCAACACAAACCATACCTAGACCAACAAGTGAAAGACCGCGGCTACAAACTGGCTATCGCGGGTAACTCATTCGTTTACCCTATTGCTGGTTACTCAAAGCAAGTAAAATCAATTGATGAAATTCAAGATGGCGCACGCATCG
Organism: Vibrio sp. 1402; assembly: GCF_033340275.1. Lineage (NCBI taxonomy): Bacteria > Pseudomonadati > Pseudomonadota > Gammaproteobacteria > Vibrionales > Vibrionaceae > Vibrio > Vibrio sp. 1402. The sequence goes on along the minus strand of NZ_JAWOWE010000010.1, from coordinate 157,994 downwards.
CAGTACCAAACGACCCAACGAACCTAGGTCGCTCACTACTGCTTCTTGAGCAACAAGGTTTGATTACGCTACGTGATGGCGTTGGTCTACTCGCTACAGTACGTGACATCGTAGGCAACCCTAAAAATATCGAAATCATTGAACTAGAAGCCCCACAGCTTCCGCGTTCACTGGATGACGTAACGCTATCTATCATCAACACCACTTACGCAAGCTCTATCGACCTATCGCCAGAGCGTGACGGCGTGTTCGTTGAAGATAAAGACTCACCATACGTAAACCTAATTGTCGCTCGCGAAGAAAATGTTAATGCGCAAAACGTACAAAACTTCGTAAAAGCTTACCAAACGGAAGAAGTTTACGAAGCGGCAAAAGAGCTGTTCAAAGGTGGTGTTGTGAAAGGTTGGTAATCCCACTTTTCAAAACATGACCGAAAACAACGTTCCAAACGTAAACGTTCTAAACCTAAAAGGGCTGATGTAAAAACATCAGCCCTTTCTATTTGTCTATCTACCCATTTAAGTAGCTTCAATTCGCTACTTAAGGTGATCCCAAGAGATATTCGACACGATTCGGCAGTCATCACACTTAAAATGAAATATGTCATGTAGTGGCTCATCGAGTAGCCACTCGCCATCGCATTTTGGACACTTGCGCGCTTTCTCGCTCTCCAGCGACTGACCACCGACACGATACTGGTAATAGTACGTAGGGATCTTCGTGATGTATTCGATACGGCCACGTAAGTCCCAACCTCGGCGAAACAGCACACTATCCACATCGCAAATTTCGTGCAGCGCCGCATGTTCCGCTCGGCAGCCCCCTGCCATTTGGATTTCATCACACGCTTGCCACTCAGTCTGCCACTTAATGACGGCTTTATGGTCTCCATTAAGTGTTGGCTCATTACGATACAAAGGAATTGGCAACAGGGTTTCACCACTTCGCAAAGGCGAACACGTATGAACATAAGTCGTGTACAACACTTGCCAGCTAGGTGTCTCTTCTTCGGCTGCTTGTTCTGAATTCAAATCACGCCCCAGCATACGCATTTTCGGAGCAAGCAAAGACGCATCCGACAAACGGTTCATGCACACTTTGACGAAATCTGAGTGATAACGTGGATGTAAGCTGTCTTGTTCTGGGCAAACAACACGAACGAAAAATTCACCTTCTCCCATCACTATCGGGAATTCACGACCTAATACTTGGCCGTTGTAACGCAGAGCATCCATCAAGCCATTAATGGCTTTGTCTACCGCGCTGACGGTGGTGTTATCAAAACACTCAAACTGCAACTCAACAACATACATACTTAGACGGCAGCCTCTAACTTATTCAAGAACTCAACCAATGAATCTGCCAATACATCACGTTTAGAGGTGCCCAAACGCTCTAGAATCACATTGCCAGTTAGGTTACAAATAGAAATCACATCCATTTCCTCATCTGTCGCTGCGATAAATACCGTTGGTTTAAGTTTCAAGCGGCGCTGCGTCACCAAATGACCAAGAATATTTTCTTGTAGGCGCACGAAATCGTCATCGCTCCACACTTGCAGCAGCGTCAACGAATTACCTTGCCAAGTTGCCTCCATATCGGCGCAGTATTGAGAACCATAAAAGGCTTTAACATCATCTTGCAGTGACAACTCAATCGCATTTTCCACATTGGTGAAATCGGCCATTTCATCACGTGCGACCGCTTTCCAAAGCACCTTTCCATCACGCTTCTCTTCGACACAAGGAGAAACAAGCTCTGCAAGCTCTTCACTGCTTGGCAACTCATTGTGCTTAGCTTGCCAAGCTTGTTGGTAGCGCAGGCTGAACTCTTGTAGCGCCTGAGTAACGTTTTGGGTCATGAAGATCTCCTCATTCCTTATTTATCAGATAGCCGTACTTGCCGGATGGCAATTGACCAGCGGATTCAGTAAAATTCTCGCCATTCTAATCGAAAACGACCACAAAGTATGAGCAAATATTCTGACGCTAAAGAGCTTGCTGGCCTAACACTAGGTAAAACGACCGAGTATGCGAACCAGTATGACCCAAGCTTGCTGCAACCAGTCCCTCGCAGCCTGAACCGAGATGACCTTCAGTTAGGCGATACTCTGCCTTTCATGGGGAACGACATTTGGACGCTGTATGAACTGTCTTGGTTAAATAGTAAAGGTTTACCACAAGTGGCCGTTGGCGAAGTATACATTCCAGCCACCAGCGCAAACTTGATTGAATCGAAGTCTTTCAAACTGTACTTAAACAGCTATAACCAAACCCGCTTTGCAAGCTGGGAAGAAGTGACTGAGCGTTTAACACAAGACCTGTCTGAATGCGCAGGTGAAAAGGTGCTGGTTGAGGTGAATCCAGTGACCCACTATACCAATCAACCTATCGTAACAATGGACGGTGAATGTATAGATGACCAAGACATTGACATCACCAGTTACGATTTTGATGCCGATTTGCTTGGAGGTGCGGCAGGTGAAGCACAAGTTGAAGAGGTGCTACATAGCCACCTATTGAAATCAAACTGTTTGATCACTAACCAACCCGACTGGGGCAGTGTAGAAATTCGCTACCAAGGCGCAAAAATAGATCGTGAGAAGCTGTTACGTTACTTAGTGTCTTTCCGCGAGCACAATGAGTTCCACGAGCAGTGTGTAGAGCGTATTTTTACGGATCTAATGAAATACTGCCAACCAAGCAAACTGACCGTATTTGCCCGCTATACGCGCCGTGGAGGCTTGGATATCAACCCTTACCGCTCAACGGAACAAGATAAGCCAGCTCACAATCACCGTATGGCTCGTCAGTAAACGCATAGGCAACAGAAATAAGTTCGGCAATCTAAAGGGTTGCCGGACGTTTTTATTGTCCAAGCATGTTACTATATCAAATGGCTTCAACCCGCATTTAAACGGCTAACTGAGGCTTTTCGCCGTTATCGCCATATCTAAAAACAGTTCGAGGGAACGAAAGGATGTTTTGGGACAGTTCGCGTCTATTCAAATTGATTGGCTTTCTTTGCTTGCTGTTTGTACAGCCACTTCATGCAACCATTTTATCGTCCGCGTTACTCAACGAAGCACAACAATTGGCGGAAATAGAGCCATCACAAGCAAAACAAGCGGCAACCAACTATTTGTCACAGCGTGAACTAACAGAACGCAAAGAAAGTGACAGCCCTTCAGCCATGTCTCGCGACGAAACAGATCGTAGCGTTCGCACACCAAGCAGCACCATCGAAGCGCACAAGATTATCGCTCAGGCAGATTACGCCATGGGTAATGTTCGTTCGGCTATCGAGCACCTAAATAAAGCGGAACGCTTAGCGCAAGAATATCAATTGCCGTACATGGACTTAGATCTCCAGCTGATGCGCAACCAAATGATTTGGATGTACGACGAAAACTACTCAAAAGCGGAAGATACGCTTAACCAAATTGAACAACAGCTCGATGAAGCCGATGCCGTATTACAACGCACCGACAGTGTTCGCTACCGACTAGTGATGCAAAGAGCACTCCTCGCTTCACATAGTGGCGATATCATTAAAGCGGAAAACTTGTACTCTGAAGCAAAGACCATGCTTGACGATAGCCGCTCTGAGTTAGCCTTGATCGACTACTACACAGCCGTCGGCGAGTTTTACCTCAATAGCAAGAAATACAATTTGGCTTTGTCAGAACTGCTATACGGTTATTGGCAATCTATTGAAAGTAACAGTGGTGCAAGATTAGCAAAAGTGAATCGCCTTTTGGCTAGGCTCTTCCAGGAGCGACGAGTGTACGACAAAGCGATCGAATACTTATCTCAAGCCGCAGATTTTTATGACTCTTACCCTAGCTCTCCGATCCTAGCGGACGTCCTAGAGCAAATGGGCGACATCTACTTTTATCAGGGTAAGTTTAACCTTGCATTAGTGCATTACTTCAACGTACTTGACCATGAAAGTACCAGTAAGAACATCAATAGAATCATTAAAATTCGCTTAAGCTTGGCGGCTACCTACCTACAACTCTATAACTACGCGCTAGCAGAGCAGTACTTAGACCGCTCTAAAGAGCTTTTAGAATACACTAATATTCCTAAGCTTGAAGCAAAGGCTGCCCTGCTTCAGTCAGGTCTGGCTTATCATCAAAATGACAGTAAAGACGTCATTACTAATGCAAAGCTGGCGTTAGCGCTTGCTGAAAAGTCACCTGAAAATAACAACTTCATTAAGCAGCAATCATACCGTTTACTTGGGTTAGGTTACGAGCAGGCAGGCGAATACAAACTTTCTCTGCAAGCTTATAAAAAATACACCAACCTCGTTCGTCTAGAACAAAAGCAGCTTAACCAAATCAGTGAAGATGCGTTCCGTCAGCAAAAAGAATTTGCCGAACAAACCATCCATTACATCGGTCAATCAGAACGCTTAGAGCAAGTGGAAAGAGAGCATCGTAAATTCCAAAAAATCTCATTTGCATTGTTTATTACTGTATTGGTCATGTTTTTGTTCATTATGCGCCGCGGTGTCATTATGCAGCGCCAAGCAAGTGAAATCGAAAAACTGCGTAACGACCTCTTCACCCACTCTCGCTCTCGTTTACGTAACTTGCGTATGCTGAACGTTAAGCTGTCTCGCTCATTGAAAAAGTCGAGCGAAACTTTCGAGCAATGGCAAATGGGTGAATTGATCCACGAACCACTTAATGATCGCCTACGCTTTGTTATGATCGATTTGCCATTCTTACGAAGCATGTACGTCCATAACGGCTATAAGGCAGGTCTAGAACTAGAACGTGCATTTGGCGACTTCCTTGCGGAAAAAATAGAAAAACCGTCGCGTCTTTATCATTTCTCAGATGCGAACTTACTCTACATAGAACCGAACGCTGACCGTGATGCTTCTGCCGAAGTCATGTTCGAAAAATTCCAGACTTGGGTGGATGAGTTCGCACAGCAGCACAACGTCAATCGTATTATTCGTATGGGCATCAGCGATTATCCGTTCTTACCCCGAGCCTACACTGCAATTAACGATGAGGAATTACTCGATCTGTTATTGCTTGCTACTCACATCGCACGAGAAGTCAGCTTGAAGGATAAGCAAAGCCACTGGGTGTTCTTAAAAGCCATCGATAATGCGCCTGCTGCTAGCTTTGCAACAGGTAACATAAGAACTGCTTGTCAACATGCCATTAGCCAAGGCCTGATCAAGATCCATTCGTCCTACAAGAATGAGGACGACATCAAGAAAATATTAAAAAATGGATAATTAAACGCCTGTTGAACGTAATAACTAATGACGCTATAAAGTTTTTTGTTATTATCAGATAATTGTCAGTAGTACATGGACTTAACCGTAGTCACTTCATGGGAATCTTGGAATCCGATATTCAGTCGCAGCTGCATCAGCTGAGTTGTCAACTTGACCAACTCAGACTGACTCATCGTGATACTTCACTCAAATTCAAACGTGAACAACAAGTTCTTAAACGCGTTGTGGCATCATTGTCTTCAGCTTGCCAGGGTTCGAATACTCAGGTATCCAACTACCTATTTGAAATCCAACAAGAGCTGCAACATCAAAAAGATATCAGCACTCTTATCCCGCGTTTAGCGGTATTAGAGAGGATGCTCAAACAGCAGTCGAAGACGATGGATAAACAGAACGGTTACCTTAACGAACAAATCAAGCACAGTGGTGAAACACTGCAACGTGTCACGGGCTTACCTGCGCAGTTAAAACGTGAACTACGGAACCTGATGAGTTTCTCTGAAGTTCACGCCAGCAATAAAGCTGATCAAGCCACTAAGCTACTGAGTATTTACGAACGCGCTCTGAAAATCATCACGTCTAATTCACGTCTACATCTTAGTGAATTTGAAAACAATCCCGACAGATCTCAGCTTGAGTGCTTAGCCAGCGACCTCCAACATACTATTACAGAGCTGGATTTCGAGGGAGAATCAGGCGATAGATTGCTGGATATTCGCGCTAAGTTGCTCCTTGGCGTGAGTGCCGAGTCTCTCATTGAGCTTACGCTCTCAACGCTGAAATTGGTTGTCGAAGCAACAAAGTTCGAGCGCGAGGCGTCTAGCCAATTCCTTGATCAGCTGAACACTTCTCTCGCAAGTAACCTAAAAACCGTTCATCAGAACGTCGACCAGCATCATACCTACTTTGAACACCGCCAAGAGCTCAACACAGAAATGAACAGCTTGGTTGAATTAAGCCAAAAGTCACTTAATCAAGCTCAAGATATCGCGGTTGTGAAAAAAGAAATCACGCCTCTTCTCGAAAAAATGGCGTCGCTGACAGAGCGACTGAAAATGACGGAAGAGCGAGAGCAAGCGCTGCAAGAACGGTTAAGTTACAGTAAGAACCAACTCGAAGCGGTATTTGAAACTACGCAAGATTATCGTCGACGCTTAGATGACCAAGCTCAGCGTATGTTGCTCGACCCGCTGACTAAAGTTTATAACCGCACTGCATTTAACGATCGACTAGAGCTAGAGTATCGCCGTTGGATTCGCTCTCAGCAAAACCTTCGTGTTGTGCTGTTTGATGTAGACAATTTCAAAGCGGTGAATGATAGCTATGGTTATACGGCTGGCGATAAAGCGCTGAAGATTATCGCTCGTACTATTAACAAGCGCGTATCAGAAACGGAAACAGTGGCTCGCTTTGGTGGCGAGGAGTTCATTCTACTCGTCCCGGAACAATCTGAAGAATACACACTGGATCTGATTAAGCATATCCAGCGTGATATTAGCCAATTACCCTTTAAGTTCCGTGAGCAAAATATCATGATTACCTTAGCTGCTGTATCGACGTCTTTCAAAGAGTCCGATACGCCAGAGTATGTGCTCGATCGTCTTGGCAAGATGCTTGCGGACGCTAAAAAACGTGGAACAAACCAGCTTAACTGGAGCTAAGATTCGTACAAAAAGCGAGCAAACAAACCAAGTTTGGTGCAATCTGCGCTTTATAACCACCCATTTTCAACGAGTTATCACATTTCTTCCCTTTTAGTCTGCTAAGCTGTAAAAACCCAAGTCACTTCAAGATGATGTATTTATAAAAGGCAAATGTATCATCTTGAGGTTGCTTGGGAGTTGATAACCATAAAACCAAATCGGCCAACTACCTTTCATCAAACCATACGTATAACACCAAAAAGGTAAGTTGGTACTTTCCCTCAAATTAATGCAACACAAGGAGGCGTTATGATTACCCATATAAGCCCCGCTGGTAGCATGGACTTGCTATCTCAACTAGAAGTAGAGCGCTTAAAGAACACAGCCTCGAGTGAACTTTATCAGCTGTACCGTAATTGCACATTAGCGGTGTTGAACTCCGGTAGCCATACCGATAACTCGAAAGAACTGCTCGATAAATACCAATCGTTTGATGTCAACGTCGTGCGTCGTGAGCGTGGTATTAAGCTTGAGCTGACTAATCCGCCAGAGCACGCTTTTGTTGACGGCGAAATAATTAAAGGTATCCAAGAGCATCTGTTCTCCGTATTGCGTGATATCGTTTACGTAAACATGCATTTGGCAGACGCCCAACGGCTCAACCTTACTAACCCAATTCACATTACGAACCTCGTGTTCGGCATTCTTCGTAATGCCAGAGCATTAACTCCAGGTATCGCACCGAATCTTGTCGTATGTTGGGGTGGTCACTCTATCAATGGAGTGGAGTATCAGTACACACGTGAAGTGGGTAACGAACTGGGCCTGCGTGAACTTAACATCTGTACAGGTTGCGGCCCTGGCGCAATGGAAGGGCCGATGAAAGGTGCAGCAATTGGGCACGCAAAGCAACGTTATACTCAGCAACGTTATCTTGGTTTAACCGAACCCTCGATTATTGCGGCCGAGCCACCAAACCCAATAGTAAATGAACTGGTCATCATGCCCGACATCGAAAAGCGCTTGGAAGCTTTCGTCCGTATGGCTCATGGTATCGTTATTTTCCCAGGAGGCCCGGGCACAGCGGAAGAGCTACTGTACATTCTTGGCATCATGATGCACCCGGATAACGCCAATCAACCAATGCCTATCGTATTAACAGGACCAAAAGAGAGTGAAGAGTACTTCCGCTCTATTGATGAGTTCATTCGCGACACACTTGGTGAGGAAGGGCAAAAGCACTACGAGATCATCATTGACGACCCGGCAGAAGTCGCTCGTATTATGAAACGCTCCATGGACTCGGTACGCCTTCACCGAAAAGAGAAAGGCGATGCGTACAGCTTTAACTGGTCATTGAAAATTGAGCCAAACTTCCAACTGCCATTCGAGCCTACTCATGAGTCGATGGAACAATTGGATTTAAGCCTAGATCAAGAACCGCAAGTTTTAGCGGCCAACTTGCGTCAAGCCTTCTCTGGCATAGTGGCAGGTAACGTAAAGGCTGAAGGCATTCGAGAAATAGAACGTAGAGGGCCTTTCACCATTCATGGCGACGCAGTCCTCATGAAAAAACTCGATAAGTTGCTAAAAGACTTTGTCGAACAGCACCGAATGAAATTACCTGGCGGTTCAGACTACGAACCGTGTTATCGAATCGCTCACCCGGAAATTGGTGGTCGATAGTCAGGCTAGCATTCGTTACACTAGGGGCATTACGCCCCTTTTTTATTGCTAAGTCATTATGTCTATTCATCTTGTTATCATTGATGCCCTAAACCTGATCCGCCGAGTGCACTCAGCACAACCAGATCCAACCGACATAGCAAGAACCATAACCACAACGCAAAGAACCCTCACTCGCATTCTGTCAGAGGCCAACCCGACACACATCATCGCAGTTTTTGATCACCACGAACAAGATAGAGGTTGGCGCGCTGAAATTCTCCCTGACTATAAGCAAAACCGAAAACCAATGCCTCTGCCACTACTGCAAGGGTTAGATGCGATTCAACAAGCGTGGTGGGAGCAAGGTATTGATTCATTGCTGTCTGAAGGCGATGAAGCAGATGATTTGGTTGCTACACTCGCAACGAAAGTGGCCAGCCATGGTGAAAAAGTCACCATCGTTTCGACTGACAAAGGTTACTGCCAGCTACTTTCCCCTACCCTACAAATCCGTGATTATTTCCAACATCGTTGGTTAGATGAACCATTTATCGAAAAAGAGTTCGGCGTAAAACCAAGTCAACTAGCGGATTACTGGGGATTGACAGGGATAAGCTCTAGCCAGGTTCCGGGCGTACCTGGAATTGGCCCGAAAGCAGCGAAAGAGATTCTCACTCAGTTTGAGAGTATTGAAGCTGCCTACGCTAGTGAAGATCTCGTACCGAAATACCGTAAAAAATTGGATGAGCACATTGAGTCTGCTCGTTTATGTAAACGCGTCGCCGCTTTAAAGTGCGATATAGAACTAGGCTTTAACTTGCAAGATATTCGCTTTTTAGGGCCAAACAAAGCGGAGTAGTGCCCGATGGTAGTTTCACACCATGAAACCCTCAGATATTAAAAAAGCGCCATTTGAAGGCGCTTTTTCTATTCTAATCACTATCCCTAAAAGACTCAGGGAATAAAGTTAGTAAGGTGAAATATTCGACAGACATTGGATATGAATCGTGATCTCTTCACGATCATGATACAAATGTTTAGCTTGTAGCTTGAACTTTACCTTATTATCAATGAGGAACTGCTTCAGATTTTCAAGGTCTTGCAGCACTTCGTCATAACGCCCTTTCATTGGCAGCTTAAGGTTAAAGATGGCCTCTTTTGCCCAACCTTTTAACAGCCACTGTCCCATCAGGTGAGCAACACGAGCTGGCTTTTCCACCATGTCACAAACAATCCATGTTACGTTCTTGCGGTCTGGTTCGAACTTAAAGCCATCCACCATATGGTGTTTGATCTGGCCAGTTTCCATCAAACTGTCTGCCATCATGCCGTTATCAACGCAGTGAACGAACATTGAGCGCTTCACTAATTGGTACGTCCAACCGCCTGGACATGCACCTAAATCCACACCCCACATACCTGGTGCCAAACGCTCATCCCACTCTTCACGTGGAATAAAGACATGAAATGCTTCTTCCAGTTTAAGTGTTGAACGACTTGGAGCGTCTGCTGGGAATTTAAGGCGAGGGATACCCATGAAGAACTGTGAGTTGTTGTCAGTGTAAGAGTAACCAACGTAACAGTGGCCAGGCTCAACAAAGCAAATGTGCAGTACTGGTTTTTTCGCGTTATCTTTGTTCAGCATTAAGCCTTTGCCGCGCAACGCTTGACGCATTGGGACGGTAAACTTACGGCAGAATTTCAGTAGCTCTTTCGCTTCATTTGTATCTGGCGTTTCAATTCTCAAATCACCACAACGAGGGAATGCTTCAATGTCTGCTAGTTCATTCAAAATTGGACTAATGCGGTCATCACTTGGCAACGATTGAAACTCAGCTGCTACCGCAAACATTTGTCGAGCAAAAATTAAAGACTTAAAGTCTAAACCTCTCGCAAGTTTGTCGGCATCTCCATCTTGGTAACACTCGAAGACAACATAACCTGAGTTTCTCTTCACACGAGGGAAGCCATACACTTCCAACTGTGTCGCTTTGTCCTGAATTTCACCAGCACACTCTTTCTCAAAGCCAGAACGGCAATAGAGCATTAGTTGTTTCACTTGGAGACCTCTTTGATATTGAACGCAGCAAAAAAGAACAGACACCAACCAATCATGAACAGTAATCCTCCCACAGGAGTAATTGGCCCAAACCACTTAATGCCCGTCAGCGCCAGCGCGTAAAGACTGCCGCTAAAACAAAAGATGCCGATAATAAAGCAAATCGCCGCAATGAAAAAATATTTTTGTGCTTTTTGTCCCAAATGGAGCAGAAGCAGAATGGCACAAAACACAATCGCCAACGTGTGAATAAATTGATACAGAACTCCGGTCTCAAATACACCGAGCAAATAAGGGGCCAGTGTCGCTTTTAGCCCATGAGCAGCAAATGCTCCAAGAGCGACCGAAATCAGCCCAGACAGAGCAGAGAATGAGAGTAACCACTTACTTTTCACTGTACACCTCTTTTATAAACGCCGCTAACTGCTCTATCGCGAGTGCAATGTTACCCACTTCAGTATGACCTGAGATCTTGCGCGGTTTGAAGCTGTGGTCACCATCAGGTAAAAAGCTCACCGTTACTTGTGACGAAAGGACGAAATCATCGAATTCCTCACGCTTACCAAAGGTGTCTCGTTCCCCTTGCAGAATCAGCGTAGGTTTCTCAATGGTTGCTAAGTGCTCGCCTTTGTATTTCTCTGGCTTTCCTGGCGGGTGAAATGGAAACCCTAAACAGGCAATGCCCGCCACCAGCTCATTTTCAGCCAACAAGCTCGACATACGACCGCCCATTGACTTACCACCAATAACCACGGGAGAAGAAGTAAAGTGAGCGATCACTTCGCTGTATGCTTCGAGCAACTTTGGCGCGCGATCGGGCGGACGCTTTTTGCCATCTTCCGAACGTTTCACCATGTAAGGGAAATTAAAACGCACTACACGAATACCTTGCTCCACTAATCCTTTGGCGACAGCTGTCATGAAGTCATGCTCCATCCCCGCACCTGCGCCGTGAGCAAAAATAAACAGCGGTCCGTTTTCAGACCCCTCAGCTATCCAGTGATTCATCCAATACTTCCTCTTGTTCTTTTCTCGCGGTTGCTAACATCCAGTCTCTAAACGTTGCGATTCGGCCCATATCTGCCTGCTGTTCATGACACACCACATAGAATGCATTCTTAGATATCAACACCTCGTCGAATGGTGCAATGAGTCGTCCGGCTTCCATTTCAGGTTTGGCGAGTACGTTGTTACCGAGCGCGACCCCCTGACCGTGCGCAGCAGCCTGTAGCACCATCGTTGAGTGACTAAAAATAGGACCGTGGTTTACGTTGATGCCTTCAATGTTGTAATGACGAGCAAACTGCTTCCAGTCTTTACGCGAAGTATCGTGTAACAAAGTATGTAATTTGAGGTCACTTAAAGATTCTAATGGTTTGTTACCCAAAAGTAATGAAGGTGAACAAAGTGGGATCAAAAACTCTTGGTACAATTTATCTGCTCGCAAACCTGGCCAGTTCCCACGGCCATAGTAGATCGCCACATCAACATCATCAGTCAGTGAGCCTTCATCCATATCTACGGCTTTAATACGTACATCGATATCGGGCTCTTGAGCATTAAAATCGGCCAAACGAGGTACAAGCCATTGGATAGCAAAACTCGGCGGTAGGCTAATCGTCAATGCCCCTTTTTCGCTACGTTCCAACACCTTATCTGTCGCTTCCGCAATCGAGGTGAAAATATCTTTGATATCGAGAAAGTAACTTTGGCCTTCTTCTGTTAACAACAAAGAACGATTACGTCGACGGAAGAGCTTCAATGATAAGAACTCTTCAAGCGCTTTAATCTGGTGACTGACCGCGGCTTGAGTAACAAATAACTCTTCTGCTGCTCGTGTAAAACTGAGATGACGAGCAGCCGCTTCGAAGACTCGAAGCGAATTTAATGGAGGCAATCTGCGAGACATATGGGACCTCTAATAGGATTAGTTTTTTTAATCTGAAACATTATAAAATGTCCGTTGTCGAACAGCCAGATAAATTCTATATTTCACCCCGCAACACGGGCCTGAACGGCTTGATTTCTTTGGAAATCAATTGGCTTCGTTGTTGCGATGTTGTGTTTGCAAACTCGTATTTCGAGTTAGGTAGATTTCTACCATAATGTTTTGTCCACACTCCCTGTGACAAAACATATACTTCCTGTATTTATTTTTGACCTGTCTGTCAAATTTGTTACACCGCCTAAATTAGGCGGTGTTTTTTTATCTATCAAAAATCTCATCCGCATATCTGGCAGCAATATCACTTTATTACTCTTCTTTCGGATTAATTATCGTTATATCAACACAAAGTGTATGGCTTTGCGATGAGCCTCAACATTATGCTAAGTAATGGTTGTCTGTAACGCGATCAAAAACAAAAAAGGCGCAAATTGATGTCTCAATTTGCGCCTTTTAACGTATTTTAACAGTCAGCTATGGACGGTAAACTTTTACGTTGCTGAAGCCTTGCTCTTGCAAGTAAAGCGCTTGCAGACGGCTCATCACACCGCGGTCACAGTAAAGTAGGTATGTCTTAGACTGGTCTAAGTCACCAAACTGTGTACCCAGCTTGTAGAAAGGGATATGTTTCACATCCACACCTTCGATTTCAAGTGGGTTATCGTCTTCCTCTTCAGGACTACGAATATCTAGCACAACCGCGTGCTCTTCTACCGCTTGAACTTGCTCTACTTCTGGTGCGGCTTGCTCAGACTCTTTCGCGATATCACGAATGTCCATCATGCGAGCTTCTTGAACCACTTGCTCAAGGATACTAAAGTCGAATTTCTCTTCTTCAGCTTCTAGCTTGCCTTTCACCGCTTTCACGGTTGGCTTCTTAGAGATAACACCACAGTATTCTGGCATTGTCTTTGCGAAATCTTCTGTGCCGATTTCACGTGCTAGATTGATGATGTCTTCTTTATCCCAGTTGATAAGCGGACGCAGAATCAGCGTGTCTGTTACGTTATCGATGTGGCGTAGATTGGTTAGCGTTTGGCTCGATACTTGACCTAGCGCTTCACCTGTTACCAATGCTTCGATCTTCATCTTCTGGGCGATCATGCCTGCTGCACGCATAAACATACGCTTCAAGATCACGCCCATTTGGCCGTCATCGACTTTCTCTAGGATTTCCGCAACCACAGGCTCGAAATCAACTGAGATAAAACGTACTTTTGCTGAAGAACCGTATTTGTTCCATAGGTAGTGAGAAACCTGCTTAACGCCGATTTCGTGTGCTGGACCACCTAAGTTAAAGAAGCAGTAATGTACTTTTGAACCACGCTTGATATGAAGATAGCTTGAAACACCAGAATCGAAACCACCCGAGATCAGGCTTAACACGTCTTCTTGCGTACCCAGTGGGAAACCACCTAGGCCTTTATGACGAGACAATACTTGGTTTAGCTTGTCGTTCGAGACTTCTACCTTGATCGTCACGTCTGGGTTTCGTAGCTTAACACTAGCGCTTTCAATCGCTTGATTTAAACCACCGCCTACATAACGCTCTAGTTCAATAGAGGTAAAGTCATGCTTGCCACGACGCTTCGCACGTACAACAAAGGTTTTATTTTCGAGTGCAGCACGGTTGAGTTCTAGCACTTGCTCGAAGATATCGTGCAAGTCTTTAAATTCAGTTTGCTTCACTTCCAGTACGTGGTGAATGCCTGGTGTATGAGTCAAAACCTCAAGAACTTCAGCGTGGAATTCGTTACTCTCAGAGGTCACTTCAATGTGATCACGACGGTTAAATACCGCGACAGACTCCGTGCGGCTCTTAATGATGTTACGAATGTTGCACTCTAAAATCTTTGTGAAGCGCTTACGCACAGATTCACTTTTTACAAAAATTTCTGGATGGGGCTTTACAATAAATTTCATAGTCTAATTCGCAGGTTAGTTTCGCAATCAACAAAGAGTGACACTCAACTTCAATACTTCATACGCAGTAAAACCGCGTTTCAGTCACAAAAAGTAGTCTGAGCTCACTTTTAAGGCGCAAGATTATACACCCAAGCGGATTGGAAAAACAAAAAAAGCGAGCAATCTGCTCGCTTTCTTACCTCTTTACTGACTTAAAACTAAAGCCTAGTTATTGAATTACTGGCACTTCTTCACTGTAGAGAGGCTCGCCTTGCATAATGCTGATTTCAACCCGTCGGTTAAGCGCACGATTTTCATCAGAATCATTCGGTAACAAGGGCTCCGTATCCGCCATACCCCGCACTCTCAAACGTTGATGAGAGAAGCCTCTCACTTTCTCCATCTCTTGCGCGACTGATACTGCACGCTGAGAAGAGAGATCCCAGTTAGAACGATAAAGTTCCGAGTCTAGCGGTCGATTGTCTGTATGGCCAGATACTCGAACAATGCCTGGCACGTCTTTTACTAGCTCTGCAATCTGACGAACTAAAGGACGAAACTTAGGCTGCAAGAAAGCCGAACCTTCTGGGAATGCACCTTTTTCACGCATACGTATAACAATCTGCTGACCGAGATTTTCAACTTCAATGGCGCCTTGTTCAATCTCTCGTTCTAAGGCTTTCTTGATGCTTTCCATCAAGGTTTCCATCTCTTGCGACATCTCTTTAGATTGCTGTTGTTGCATGTCCGCTTCGGCAGACTCATTGTTTTGAGTTGACGTTTCTGCCGATTGCCCACCCGTTAACTTGCCTTCATCACGTTTTGTGCCACCAGCTCGATCAGACTCCCCTTCATGAAATTCGAGCGTCTGCTGAGTGATGTCCATGGTTTGCTGCATGATGACATCAATCGGAGTTGGTTCCGGCCGACCCGGTCGAAACTCTTGGGCAATAATGCTAGTACCTTTGGGAATGTCTTTCACTTCAAGCTGATTTTGCACACCGAAAGCAAATTTCATTGATCCTGCAATTTGTTTGAACTTCAGTACATCCATCTCAGAAAACGAGAGCAGAAGAACAAAGAAACACATCAGTAGCGACATCAAATCTGCGAATGTCCCCATCCATAACGGGAGGCCAGGTGGCGGACAATCGCATTTGTTATCTTCATCATCCATCACGACTCTCCAAGTTACTCGTCAATCTCAAGGGCACGTTTACCTTCATTGAGGTAGTTCTTCAAGTAACTATCGATCACTCGCGGGTTTTGGCCATCTTGAATCGCTAATACGCCATCCATGATCAAACGGCGATTTAGCGTTTCTTGGTCACGACGAAGAGAAAGCTTATCCGCAATAGGGAAAAACACCATATTGGACAGGATCGCGCCATACAATGTGGTCAAGAGTGCAACGGCCATTGCTGGTCCAATCGCTTTTGGATCATCCATGTTTGAAAGCATCGCAACAAGACCAACCAAGGTGCCAATCATTCCCATCGCAGGAGCAACGTCGCCAAAGGCGCGAAATACACCAGTACCTTGCGTATGTCGTTCATCCGTAAGCGCGATGTCTTTTTTGAGTGCCGCTCTCACAACGTCGGCATCATGGCCATCAACCAGTAGATCAATGCCTTTCTGCATGAATGTGTTGTTTATTTCCATCTCTTCAAGAGCAAGAAAACCACCTTTACGTGCCGCGTCGGCCATTTCCACAATTTTTGCGATCAGGTCTTCGGGTTCATCCGCTTTAAACATGAAGGCTTTGCCAGCAATCTTTGTCGCACCAAAAAACTGTCCCATTGTGAACTTCATCAACACGACGAATATTGAGCCACCAACGACAATAAGGATCGACGTGACATCGACAAACATGCCGATGCTGCCACCAAGCACCATCGCCATAATGACGAATGCAAAACCACCAATCAAACCTAATAGGGTTGCTAAATCCACAAAGCACTCCTCACGCTATACTCAAATACTGCCATTGGGCGGATTATTACCTGTATCGACAACTCGCGCAGAATTTTTAGAAAAATCTTAGCTAATGGATCACAAATTACACTTAACAACCTCAACCAAAATATGGGGTTTCACCGCTTAGACTCGTTGAACGCTAATTTTGTGACAATTATATAAGGTTAAATTTGACCAAGTTACTAGGCTAAGGTAACTTTCGTGCATCTTACCCGAGGCTTGATTAAGGCAGAAAAAAGATGGCGGTCAAGAAACCAGAAAACATGACCTTTGAAGCAACCATTGAAGAGCTTGATAGCTTGGTTGATCAATTAGAAAATGGCGATCTTGCTCTAGATGATGCCCTGCGTAAGTTTGAACGAGGCATTGCCTTAGCTCGTGCAGGCCAAACTAAATTAAGCGACGCCGAACAGCGCGTGAGCATTCTTCTTAGTGAAGATGATGAAGCACCACTGAGTGACTTCAAACCAGATTCAGAATAACAATCAGTAGTGAGCAATGTGATGCAACAGACATTGACGTCTTTTCAACAAAGAAACAATCAGCAATTGAATTTGTGGCTCGATCAGCTTCCATATCAAGAGCAGCCATTGATTCAAGCAATGAAATACGGCCTTTTGCTAGGTGGGAAACGCGTTCGCCCTTTTCTTGTTTACATCACAGGTCAAATGCTCGGCTGTAAACCTGAAGACTTAGACACCCCCGCCGCTGCTATCGAATGTATACATGCCTACTCACTCATTCATGATGATCTGCCAGCCATGGACGATGATGAACTGCGTCGAGGTCAACCAACTTGTCATATTAAGTTTGATGAAGCAACCGCAATACTGACAGGTGATGCACTACAAACCCTTGCCTTCACTATTATTGCTGATGGTCAATTAAGCCCGGCGGCAGAAGCTCAACGCATCAACATGATCAAAGCCTTAGCGCATTCCTCTGGTGCCAGCGGCATGTGTGTAGGGCAAGCCTTAGATTTAGGCGCGGAAAATCGCCAAGTTTCTCTTGAAGAAATGGAAGAGATACACCGTAAAAAAACCGGAGCTCTGATTGATTGTGCGGTAAAATTAGGTGCATTAGCTGCTGGTGAGAAAGGTATCGAGGTTCTACCTCACTTGGAGCGCTACTCAAAAGCAATTGGTTTGGCGTTTCAGGTTCAAGACGATATTCTTGATATCATCAGTGACACAGAAACACTGGGTAAGCCTCAAGGTTCCGACCAAGGTCTGAATAAGAGCACTTATCCTTCCCTGCTGGGTTTAGAGGGAGCCATAGAGAAAGCTCACACTCTGTTACAGGAAGCACTTCAAGCATTGGAAGCTATCCCATACAATACCCAGTTACTCGAAGAGTTCGCCCGATATGTCATCGAGCGCAAAAATTAACACTATAAGCGCGCATTTATATGACTCTTGATATTTCAAAGTACCCAACACTGGCGTTAGCAAATACACCGGAAGAACTACGTCTTCTTCCGAAAGAAACATTACCAAATCTGTGTGATGAACTGCGAACGTATCTGCTAAATTCAGTGAGCCAATCTAGCGGACACTTAGCGTCTGGCTTAGGCACCGTAGAGCTAACTGTCGCTCTGCATTATGTTTACAACACCCCTATCGACAAATTGATCTGGGATGTTGGTCATCAGGCTTACCCGCACAAAATCCTCACCGGACGTCGCGATAAAATGCCAACAATTCGCCAAAAGGATGGTCTACACCCTTTCCCTTGGCGTGAAGAAAGTGAATATGACACCTTATCTGTCGGCCACTCTTCGACATCTATCAGTGCAGGCCTTGGCATGGCCATCAGCGCACAAAAAGAAGGCAAAGGCCGTAAAATCGTCAGTGTGATTGGTGATGGCGCAATTACAGCAGGCATGGCATTCGAAGCCATGAACCACGCTGGCGACGTTCATCCTGATATGTTGGTGATTTTGAACGACAACGAAATGTCGATTTCAGAAAACGTCGGCGCCCTGAATAACCACCTTGCAAAAGTACTTTCTGGTAGCTTGTACACTTCTATCCGTGAAGGCGGTAAGAAAGTGCTGTCTGGTGTTCCACCTATTAAAGAGTTGGTTCGCCGTACGGAAGAGCACCTAAAAGGCATGGTAGTGCCTGGTACTCTGTTCGAAGAGTTCGGCTTTAATTACATTGGCCCGATTGATGGGCACGACGTCAATGAACTCGTCAAAACGCTGAAAAATATGCGTGAGCTCAAAGGTCCTCAATTCCTACACATCATGACCAAGAAAGGCAAAGGTTATGAGCCTGCCGAGAAAGATCCTATCGGCTACCATGGTGTTCCTAAATTCGATCCAACGCATAATTGTCTGCCGAAGAGCAGTGGCGGTAAGCCAACTTACTCAAAGATCTTCGGTGACTTTTTATGTGACATGGCGGCCCAAGATCCTAAGCTAATGGCAATTACGCCAGCAATGCGCGAAGGATCAGGTATGGTGCGTTTCTCAAAAGAGTACCCAGACCAATACTTTGATGTGGCGATTGCTGAGCAGCACGCAGTGACACTGGCAACAGGCATGGCAATTGCGGGCGATCATCCAATCGTTGCTATCTATTCGACTTTCTTGCAACGTGGTTATGACCAATTGATCCACGACATCGCGATCATGGACTTACCAGTGATGTTTGCGATCGACCGCGCAGGTCTCGTTGGCGCAGATGGTCAAACTCACCAAGGTGCGTTCGATCTAAGCTTTATGCGCTGTATTCCGAACATGGTGATCATGGCGCCAAGCGACGAAAACGAGTGCCGACAAATGCTTTACACTGGCCATAAGCATTCTGGCCCGAGTGCGGTTCGATACCCTCGTGGTAGCGGCATGGGCGTAGAAATCGAAACTGAGTTTACGGCGTTAGAAATCGGTAAAGGGCGCATGGTTCGCCAAGGTGAAAAAGTTGCTATTCTGAACTTTGGTACTTTCTTGGGTAACGCGCTAGAAGCGGCAGAATACCTTAACGCCACTGTTGCTGATATGCGCTTTGTGAAGCCGCTCGATGAAGCATTAATTCGTCAATTAGCCACAGATCATGACGTGCTCGTGACGTTAGAAGAAAATGTTATCGCGGGTGGTGCTGGTGCTGGTGTCGTTGAGTTCATGATGAAAGATAAAATCATTAAACCTGTGTTGAACCTAGGTTTACCAGATGAGTTTATTCATCAGGGAACACAAGATGAACTGCATGAAGAGCTTGGTCTCGATGCAAAAGGAATTGAAAAATCCATCTTGGATTATTTAGCAAAATAGAATGTAAAAAGGGATGCTCATAGCATCCCTTTTTTTACGGTCAACGTTTAATTCATCCAGCCCGCATATTTTGCGACTAGAAACAGGGCAACACCGGCCATAACTCCCGCCACGATATCATCAACCATAATACCCAGCCCACCGTGAACTCGCTTATCTAGCCACCCAATTGGCCAAGGTTTTACCATATCGAAAAAACGAAATAAGATGAAGCCAGTGATCAACCACTTCCATTCAGTGAGTGGAATATTCAGTGCAGGTACAATGCTCATCGTAATCCAAAAGCCTGCAAACTCATCCCATACGATTGAACCATGATCATGTACTTTCATGTCTGCAGAGGTCACTTGGCATATTTGAATGCCGATCACACACGAAATCAGAACAACAATGACATACGCCGTAAATGGTAATTGTGCCAACAACAAAAAGAAAGGCACGGCCGCCAGTGTGCCCATTGTTCCAGGGATAAACGGGGATAATCCACTGCCAAAACCCGTCGCCAATAGATGCCACGGGTTCTTTAATGAAATAAGAGAAAGAGGGTTGGTCATATCCTTAAACCTATACTGCTAGTTTGGTTTCAATCGTCATGCCTGTGAGTTGCTCAATAGTAACAGGCTCTTGGCTAGAGCTTAGCTCAGATCATTTAAAGTGGTCGAAGCCACTTAAGTCCCAATCAAGTGGTTGATTGTTATCATGCAGCTCGAAGGTTCCATTTGGTCGGATTTGACCAATACATGTGACCTTACAGCCAGTATGAGATAAAGCGCTTTGTAACGAGCCTCGATTTTGCTCCGGCACGGTAAAACACAACTCGTATTCTTCGCCACTTGCTAAAGCATACTGCTGCGCGCTGATCTTATCATCTAAAAACTGGACTAATTCTGAAGAGATCGGTAGCTGAGAGACATCAATACTCACCCCAACCTGAGATCGCTGTAAAATGTGCTTAATATCAGAGATTAAACCATCTGAAATATCTATCGCAGAAGAGGCTAAGCCAACAAGAGCTTGTCCAGCAAGCACACGCGGAGAACTAAGGTAATGAGCTCGCTCTAGTGCTTCCGCGCCGGCTCTGCTGCGCAGAGAGTCATCTAGAATCACATCCAAGCCAGCTTTTGCATCGCCAAGGTTTCCCGTTACATATACCCAATCCCCAGGCCTTGCGCCGGATCGCGTGAGCGCTTTGTCTTCAGGTACAAAACCTTGCACCGTGAGTGTCAGACACAATGGACCTTTGGTGGTATCACCGCCTATTAACTGAATACCATAGTAATCAGCCAGTTCGAAAAATGCATCACAGAAAGGAGCAAGCCATTCTTCATCTGGCTCAGGCATCGTTAATGCAAAGCTCACCCATGCAGGCGTTGCGCCCATCGCCGCCAAATCACTTATGTTAGAAGCCAATGCTTTGTGTGCGACCCATGCTGGGTTCGCGTCGGCTAAGAAATGCGTTCCAGCTACCAATGTATCCGTGCTAATCGCAATCTGAACATTAGCTGGCGCTTTGACCAAAGCACAATCATCACCAGCGGCTAGATGGACATCTTTACGTTGGCTCTGACGACCGACGAAGTACTTGTCTATCAGATTAAATTCACCAGACATAATTCACTTACTTTTTGATGTAAAAGCTTTTGATACAAAAAAGGTCAGCATGTGCTGACCTTTTCATTGAAGAAATCGTTATTTCTTACGAATGTGAGGTGCTGCTTTATCAAGTACACCATTCACAAACTTGTGGCTATCTTCTGCTGCGAAAACTTTTGCAAGTTCAATCGCTTCATTGATAACAACTTTGTAAGGAACATCTTCGCGACGAGTCATCTCGTACATAGCAAGGCGAAGAAGAGCAAGTTCCATCATATCTAAATCCTGCATAGGACGAGAGATGTATGGACGAATTTTGCTATCTAGCTCAGCGTGGCTAAGTACAACACCGCTTAATAGTTCACGGAAGTAAGCTACGTCTGTCTCTGGAGCAGCAAGCGCTGGCTCAGATGCATGAAGTTCTTCTTCATCGTATTTGTCGCCAGACAAAAACTGTTCTTCAATCTTGGCAACATTCTCTTTAGTAATTTGCCATGAGTAGATCGCCTGTAGAGCGAATTGACGTGCGTTACGACGTGCGGCTGGTTTCACACTGGCCCCCATTAGGAATCAATTTCAGATAGTACATTAATCATTTCAAGTGCGCTTAGTGCAGCCTCTGCACCTTTATTACCAGCCTTGGTTCCTGCGCGTTCAATCGCTTGATCGATCGTATCAACAGTCAAAACACCAAATGCTACTGGAATGCTGAATTCCATAGACACTTGTGCTAGACCTTTGTTCATTTCACTACAAACATAGTCAAAGTGAGGCGTTCCACCGCGAATAACAGACCCTAGAGAAACAATAGCGTCGAATTTGCCAGTTTTAGCAACACGCTGAGCTACTAGAGGTAGTTCTACGGCACCTGGACAACGCACAACCGTGATGTTGTCTTCGCTTACTTGTCCGTGACGCTTTAGTGTATCGATCGCACCAGAAAGTAGGCTTTCGTTAATAAAACTGTTGAAACGAGAAATAACGATAGCAATTTTTGCATTTGGCGCTGGGAAGCCACCCTCGATCACTTTCATAAGCTTTCCTTTAACTCTATTTATAAGTGAAATATGTTCATCAAGTGAGAATCGCCGGATTCTAGCACAAATTTGTGAGCAATATCTAATGGAAATTGGAGGCAAATCACCGGTTCCTAGCCATTGACGAGTTAAGCACGTCAAAGACTAGGAACTTATTGTTCGGTTGTTACTCGCAGACGTACTCAACAACATTCAGACCAAAACCACCTAACGCGTGGTACTTTTTGTTGGTCGATGACAGAAGGCGCATATCATGTACACCGAGATCCGCAAGAATCTGTGAACCAACGCCAACACGGCGAGACGTGCCTTGTTTTTTAGCAAGCGTTGGGGCTTCACCTTTGTCTTGCGCTTCGAACATCTTCACGCGATGAATAAGTAGATCAGTCGATTCTTCATGGCCAAGAACAACCAACACACCGCCCTCTTCACCAATGCGTTTCATTGCCTTATCTAGTGTCCAACTGCGCTCTGCATTACGATCGCTACGTAGTAAGTCGGTAAAAACGTCTTGAAGATGTACGCGAACCAGTGGCGCTTTTTCTTTCAAATCGCCCTTGCACATTGCGTAGTGCACTTGGTTATCAATGGTGTCTTTGTACGTGACTAACGTGAACTCGCCAAACTCTGTCGGTAACTTGCACTCAGCCACACGTTCAATCGTTGTCTCAGTGTTATTGCGGTACTCAATTAGGTCGGCAATAGTGCCCAATTTAATACCGTGCTTCTCTGCAAAGATCTCTAGATCTGGGCGACGAGCCATCGTGCCGTCGTCATTTAAGATCTCAACAATCACCGATGCTGGCTCTAAACCAGCAAGACGAGCCAAATCACAGCCAGCTTCAGTGTGACCTGCGCGAGTCAGTACACCGCCGTCTTGAGCTGCGAGAGGGAAGATGTGACCAGGCTGCACCAAATCCGCAGCTTTAGCGTTTGGCGCGACTGCTGCTTGAACGGTACGTGCGCGATCTGCGGCTGAAATACCCGTCGTTACCCCTTCTGCTGCCTCAATCGAAACAGTAAAGTTGGTGGTGTATTGCGCATTATTGTCTTGCACCATTGGTGGCAGACCTAGACTTTCGCAACGATCTTTGGTCATGGTTAAACAAATCAGGCCACGGCCATAGGTTGCCATAAAGTTAATGGCTTCCGGCGTAATATGCTCGGCAGCCATGATCAAGTCACCTTCATTCTCGCGGTCTTCATCATCCATTAGGATGACCATTTTGCCTGCGCGAATATCATCAATAATTTCTTGTGGCGTACTGATTGGCATAGTCTGTTATCCCGTTATTCTAAATTTGTTATTGCGACAGCAATGAAAAATTACGTTGCAGTGAATGCTAGTTAGGTCAATAGTTTGAGCTTTGCATTAAGCAAGTCAATGAATCTCGCGGTGTTCTGTGAGTCTGCTCTTTATCGCATGCCTCACGCAGCCACTCCCAAGACTTATGCAAAACCGTTTTGCTGTAAAAAGTCCATCGTGATACGAGACTCGGCCTTATCTTCTTGTTGTCCTTGCAGTAAACGCTCCATATAACGCGCAAGTACATCAACTTCTAAGTTGACTTTGCGCCCCACTTGAAACTGGTCAATCGTAGTTTCTTCACTCGTATGAGGAACGATCGTCAGCTTAAAAGCATTTTTACGTAAGTCGTTGACGGTTAGGCTAATACCATCAACAGTAATCGAGCCTTTCTCTGCAACGTACTTGCTAATTTCCGCAGGCATTGCAACCCAAAACTCTATCGCACGGCCAACTGAATTGCGTTCGACAATTTCACCAACCCCATCGACATGGCCAGAAACGATATGTCCACCCAATCGCGTTGTTGGCAACATGGCTTTTTCTAGATTCACCTTATCGCCTACTTGGTAATCAGCAAACCCAGTTTTCTTCAAGGTTTCTAATGACAGATCAGCACTGTAATAGTGGCTTCCGAAGTCAACTACCGTTAAGCAAACACCATTGGTCGCAATGCTATCGCCTAACTTAACGTCTGACATATCAAGCGTACCCGTTTCAACCGTGACGGTGATGTCTTCGCCCTTCGGCGTAATCGCAGCTAACTTGCCAACTGCTTCTACTATTCCTGTAAACATACTATTTCTTATCTAATTTCATTACGTTTTATGGTGGCGGTGATGCGAATGTCTACCCCAACCATACGAACGTCTGTAATGTTTAAATCTATGACGTCAGCCATAGCGCTTAACCCTAAAGCACCGATAAGCCCCCGACCATCGCTGCCCATGAGTTTTGGCGCAAGGTAAACAATGAGCTCATCTACAAGATTAGCCTTTATCATCGCACTCGCTAGCGTAGCTCCAGCTTCAACCCATAAGTGATTGATGTGGTGCTCATCCGAGATACGTTTTAATGTCGTTGATAAGTCAATTTGGTCAGCGCTGTCCAATAGAGGGATACAGTCTCCATCAGAGCGAATAATAACTCGCTCTCCATCGGTGTGGAACAGCTTGAGCGCACCCGTTAAATGGTTCTGACGGTCTAAGATTACACGTACTGGTTGACGAAGTTCTTCTCGTAAATACTGCGCTTGAACACTGGTAGGTAAGTCATCCCAACGCACATTGAGTGACGCATTATCATCAATCACCGTTTTGCTGGTAGAGAGAATACCACCACTCATCGCTCGATAACGCTGCACATCTTGGCGGGCCGCAGGGGAGGTGATCCATTGGCTCTGACCATTACTGAGTGCGCTTTGCCCATCCAAACTGGCTGCCATTTTTAATTGAACAAACGGCATGCCTGTACGCATGTACTTTATAAAACCAGGGTTAAGGGCAAGGGCATCTTGCTCTAACAAGCCGATTTGTACTTCAATTCCTGCATCACGTAACATCTGGATGCCGCGACCTGCAACTTTCGGGTTTGGGTCTACCATGGCGCAAACCACACGTGCCACTTTGGCTTTAATCAGCCCTTCGGCACATGGCGGTGTACGGCCGTAATGAGAGCAAGGTTCTAGCGTCACATAAGCGGTTGCACCAACTGCTTTTTCACCCGCCATGCGCATCGCGTGCACTTCGGCATGCGGCTCACCAGCACGATGGTGATAGCCTTCACCGACAATTTCTTCATCACGAACGATGACACACCCTACATTTGGATTAGGGGCGGTGGTATAAATGCCACGTTTCGCTAACTTAATAGCTCGTGACATCATGGCGAAATCTAAATCAGAAAACGCTCTTTCAAGAGTGTGTTGAGTCATGAGCTACTCAGTCTTCTAGGCGGGCAATCTCTTCGCCAAACTCGCGAATATCTTCAAAGCTGCGGTAAACGGAAGCGAAACGAATGTAAGCCACCTTATCGAGCTCTTTGAGCTGGTCCATGACTAAATTACCAATCATTTCACTCGGAACCTCTCGCTCACCCGTCGCACGCAGTTGTGATTTGATCATACTGATCGCTAACTCTATAGAATCGGCACTCACTGGGCGTTTCTCTAAAGCGCGTTGAATACCGCCAACCATTTTATCTTCATCAAATGGTTCACGGTTGCCATTCGATTTGATCACTTTAGGCATCACTAACTCTGCGCTTTCAAACGTAGTGAAACGCTCGCTACACGCCAAGCACTGACGGCGACGTCGAACTTGATGGCCATCAGCCACTAAGCGGGAATCAATAACTTTGGTATCGTTCTCGGAACAAAAAGGACAATGCATATCACCTCCATATCTATACCAAAATAACCTCATGAGCAATCACGGATAACCACGCGTTCATGGTTATACGGACTCTATTAAAGCTATTTGGGTATAACGCTTTCAAACCGAAATAAAAGCTCATGTAGTGTAGCGGAATTGGTATGTTAGACAAAACAAAAAGGGGCGCAAAGGCCCCTTTTTCACTCAAGATCTCGTCGAATGTGTTAACTGCGTGCTAAGTAGTTCGCTTTACCAACCCACTTGTAGCTAGTTAGCTCTTCTAAGCCCATCGGACCGCGTGCATGTAGCTTTTGCGTAGATACTGCGACTTCTGCGCCAAGGCCAAATTGCGCACCGTCTGTAAAGCGCGTTGAAGCATTCACATAAACCGCCGCCGAACCGACAGAATTGATGAACAGTTCTGAGTTTTCCAAACTATTGGTCATGATCGCATCTGAGTGGCTCGCGTTATGGACACGCATATGATCAATGGCATCTTTCACATCAGACACAACTTTTACACCAAGAGTGTAGCTCAACCATTCCGTATCAAAGTCACCTTCAACAGCATCGCGAATTTGTGTTGCTTGAGCCATCAGTGCTTTTGCCTTAGGCTCTGTCACGAAGGTCACTTTATCGTTCATGCGCTCTACGATCATTGGTAGGAATTGCGCTGCAATTTTTTCATGCACGAGCAGCGTATCTAATGAGTTACACGCAGATGGACGTTGAACTTTAGAGTTCTCAACCACATTCAGGGATTTCTCTAGATCAGCGGATTCGTCGACAAAGATATGGCTGATACCAAAGCCACCAATAATCACCGGAATCGTGCTGTTTTCTTTACACATTTTGTGTAGGCCAGCACCACCGCGTGGAATGATCATGTCGACGTAATCGTCCAACTTAAGCAATTGAGAAACAAGCTCACGATCTGGTTTTTCAATGTACTGCACAGAAGCGGCTGGAAGGTTCGTCTTTGCGAGCGCAGACTGAATAACCTTCACTAATTCCATATTCGAGAAAAAGGTCTCTTTGCCACCACGTAAAATACTTGCGTTGCCGGTTTTCAAGCACAACGCTGCAATATCAATGGTTACGTTTGGACGCGCTTCATAAATTACGCCCACGACACCAAGCGGCACACGACGACGAGACAGTGACATCCCATTTTCCAGTACCTTACTGTCTATTTCGCTGCCTACAGGATCGTTCAAGCTAATGACGTTGCGAACATCATTCGCAATTGCAGTCAATCGTTCTTCATTAAGCAAAAGGCGATCGAGCAGCGCATCGGTTAAACCCGCTTCACGGCCAAGTTCGATGTCTTTAGCGTTTGCCGCCAAAATAGCAGCAGAGCTTGCTTCTAGCTCATCAGCAATGATGGCTAATGCTTGGTTCTTTTGCGCAGTTGACGCTGTCGCTAATTCGAAAGCTGCATCTTTAGCAGCTTTACCCATATTCGTTAAATCCACTTTGCTTCCCTCTAATTCTATTCCTGAATGACGACCAAATCATCGCGGTGAATCACCTCAGAGCCATAATCATGACCCAAAATAGAGATGATATCTTTACTGTGCTTACCCGTAATTTTAGTTAGGTCATCACTTGAGTAGGCGCTGATGCCACGAGCCACCAACTTACCGTGAGTGTTTGTTACACGCGCCACTTCGCCTCGTGCGAAGTCACCACTAACTTTGATGACCCCTTTAGCAAGTAGGCTACTGCCCTTGCCAACCACAGCATTGACTGCACCATCATCAATAACGATGTCGCCCGATGCCGCAGGTCCCGCTAGAATCCAGCGTTTACGGTTCTCTAAGGCTTCAGAGCAAGGTAGGAAGCGCGTGCCCTGAGGTTCAGCACTTAAAGAGTCAAAGATAACATTCGGCGCACTACCAGCAGCAATAATAACCTCGATACCTGCGCGGCGAGCGATGTCTGCGGCTTGCAGCTTCGTTGCCATACCACCAGTACCCAATGTTGTACCGCTTCCACCTGCGATTTTACGCAGCGTGTCGTCGATGGTTTTTACTTCCTTGATAAGCTCTGCGTTCGGATCTTTACGAGGGTCAGCAGTAAACAGACCTTTTTGGTCCGTTAAAAGCAAGAGCTTATCTGCACCACATAAAATGCCTACCAAAGCGGAAAGGTTGTCGTTATCGCCAACTTTAATCTCGCTAGTCGCAACGGCATCATTTTCGTTTACGATAGGAACAATATCGTTCGCGACGAGCGCATTAATAGTGTCACGCGCGTTAAGGAATCGCTCACGATCTTCTAAATCGGCACGGGTTAGTAACATTTGGCCGATCTTGATACCATAAATACCAAACAAAGACTCCCATGTTTGAATCAAGCGGCTCTGCCCCACCGCGGCAAGTAACTGCTTACTCGCCATCTCGTTGGGCAATGCGGGGTAACCAAGATGCTCACGGCCTGCTGCAATCGCACCAGACGAAACCATTACGATTGAATGGCCTTGTTTTTTAAGCTCAGCACACTGGCGTGCTAACTCAACCATGTGTGCACGGTCGAGTGCCAGAGTGCCGCCTGTCAGCACACTTGTACCCAGTTTCACAACGACAGTTTGTGGTTGTGAAACAACTGCATTTTGTTGATTCGTTGTCATGATGTCTTCTGAAGTGAAAAACAAATAAAGAGAGGATGTTTTAACAATCAAATAGGGAATTAACAAGAGAAAAGGTGCGTTTTCGCACCTTTTTGTTTGGTATTAAATGAAAACAACCAAATTAAGCGAAATCGAAAGACTCCGTGTGATATTCGACTTCTAATTTGAAGTGTTCTTCTAAAGTATCAACCAGCTTTTGATGGAATGTGCTCTGCGTGAGATACACTTCCTCTACCACTTTTTTGGGAAGGGCTTCAGATACCCATTGCCCTTC
The DNA here is from genome assembly GCF_033340275.1 of Vibrio sp. 1402. Taxonomy (NCBI): domain Bacteria; kingdom Pseudomonadati; phylum Pseudomonadota; class Gammaproteobacteria; order Vibrionales; family Vibrionaceae; genus Vibrio; species Vibrio sp. 1402. The sequence continues at coordinate 129,044 of NZ_JAWOWE010000010.1, read as the reverse complement.
TTTGTTGTACTTGCCAATATGATATTTAGCAGTAAAGCCTCCCTCGATGGATTCCAAATCCATCCACCAGCCCCAAAATTCACGCTTCTCAGGCGATTTTTTGTCGTCTACACATACAGATAAACAATCAAAATAATAGCGCCCTTCTTGCGATTGTGGTTCGCGCAGGTAAGGCCCTATCGCCTTCAACTTTGACATCAAGCGAAAGTGAGTCGGGCCCTGAGTCGTCTCTGACATATGAATCTCCGTTTTCATAGTTAAAAGTAAACACCCAAGAATGATTATTATTTTTAATTATCATGAGCTTATTTTTTGCTCAGATATATCACTCTTAACTAATTTAGGAGAATTGTCACCCTAATAATTCATCTTCTAGCCACTTTATGGCTAAATCGAGGGATTGCTCATATCCTTTTGTAATTGTTTTGGAACTGATTTTTTTCGCTCTACCATACTGGCTAAATAGAGCAACAAGTTGATTATCACTGTGTGGCGACACTGGATCGCCCTCAAGACTCAAAGCCAAAATAGGCACTTTGGTTTTTCGACTGCTCAGGAAGCCCTGAACCTTCAATGACCACGCCATCATCTGACCAGCCATGCTATTAATATCAACCGCATTTTTCCCCAAACGGGAAGCCAAAAGATCTAGGTACATCTTCGGCATTTTTTGTAACTTCTGAGGGGAAGTAAAAATATCATGTACGGGTGCGCCTAGAGCGACACAAGCTTTGATCTTTTCTTGCTCAACAAAAGAGAGTCTGATCATGGCATTACCACCAAAACGAAACCCAACTAACCCCACTTTGTGATGATCAACCCAAGGTAGCGAGTAAAGCTCATTCAATACCGCTTGATGTAGGCAACTTGAATTCTCGGTCAAGGGCCAATGAGAGCTATGCCCTACTGAAGGCATGTCTACGGTTAACATCGCAATATCTCGCGGTGCAAGACGATTACGGAACAAACGCCACATGTCGGTTTGTAGAGTATCCAAACCAGCGCTCACCATGACCACAGGCAACTGTTTATCCGTTCTTGGTAAATGGAGGTTCGCGATGATTTTGCGATTTTGGTAAGGCACTTCAATTTGCTTGATGGTGTACTTAGTTTTTTCTGCGCCGTCAGAATACGCTTTGTTTGCCAGTACTTGAGCCTGCGATGCCAAGTTGTCATTTTTTAAATGTGGGTAGCCTGCAATACTAAAACACAAAGAAGCAGTGAAGAGTTCATCCGCTGCCTCTTCTCCTTGCATTTCATTTGCTCGCTTCTGATGAGCCATACCAAGCTTGATCCACTCAAATGTCCAGTTACCACTGTGATAACCCATTACAGTGTCCAACCAATCATCATTGGTTCGCGAGTGAGAAGATGAAGCAATTTTGGACAGTACGCTTTCCATTTCGATCGGAGACAATCCTTGCCAAGCCCATTGCAAGCGACGCAAATGACGATACCAAGCACGATCACCCTGCGCTTCTCGTTCATCAAGTATTTTTTTACTGGTCGGCATGTACTGGGTAAGCGCGGAGGTTTCTTTTGCTTGCTTATGTTTCACGAACAAAGTTTCGGAAAGATTTTTACTGACGTCTTCAGACATAGGAAGAACCCTAGGCTATTAGCATGATTTAATATCATAATAAAAAAAATGCCCCTATAAAGGGGCATTTCTCAATATTCTTTAACCGCGTTTATTTTTGCTTGCGGTTTACTGGCTCAGCATACTGGATTGACATATCCCAAGGCTGCTCGATCCAAGTGTCTTGAGCAATATCTACAACGTAATCATCCAGCAGCTCTTTGCCTGATGGTTTCGCACACACAGCGATCATTTTCGCTTTTGGATACATCTCACGTAGTTTGCGCGCTGTATCACCACTGTCTACTAGGTCTTCAACGATTAGGTAACCTTCGCCATCACCTTCAGGTGCTTTTAGTACCGTCATATCGCGCTGATGATCATGGTCGTAGCTTGAAATACAGATTGTATCAACGTAACGAATACCCAGTTCACGAGCCAAAATAGCGCCTGGAACCAAACCGCCGCGGCTTACCGCCCAAATTCCTTTCCATTGCTCAGCTGGCATTTGTTTCTCAGCCAGTTCACGGCAGTAAGTCTGCATTGCATCCCAAGTGATAATGAATTTTTTACTCATTGTAATAACCTAATAATTTGAAAATATGCATCCTCAAAATCTAGCGAAGTCACTCAAAAGCGGAATGCTCACTAACTTCTCCAAAATGTTTGGAGACGAGGATTTCAAGCTGCGCAAACGATTATTCTACCGAAACACACCGCTAATACCAACGGTGATATCAAAATTCTCTGCCTATTCCGCAGAAAAACCGTCTTCTGTGAACAACGTAAAAAAAGAAAAAGCCAGCGTGAATAAATCCACACTGGCTTTTTGCTCGAGAAATTAACCGACGAGGTATTTAACGATGAAGATGGCTGACATCACCCATACACTCATCGACACTTCACGGCCCTTACCGCTGAATAACTTGATCGCCGCGTATGCGATAAAGCCTAACGTGATACCTTCTGCAATCGAGAATGTTAGCGGCATAACTAAACAAGTCACAACAACTGGGGACGCTTCAGTTAGGTCACGCCAATCAATGCTTACTAGCCCAGACAGCATCAAGATCGCCACATAGAATAGCGCACCTGACGTTGCATAAGCAGGGATCATACCCGCAAGTGGTGAGAACAATAGAGCAAGTAGGAAGAGTACACCAACAACCACGGCTGTTAGACCAGTACGCCCACCCGCAGCTACACCAGAAACGCTTTCAATATAAGATGTCGTGTTGGAGGTACCAAGTAATGCACCTACTGACGTTGCTGTTGAGTCTGCAAGTAACGCTTTGTTTAAACGAGGGATGTTGCCATTCTCATCAGTTAGGCCTGCTTTTTGAGAAACGCCAACGAGCGTACCTGCGGTGTCAAATAAATCGACAAATAGGAAAGCAAATACGACGGAAATCATGCCTACTTCAAACAAACCAGAGAAATCCAGTTGCATGAAAGTTGGCGCAATGCTTGGTGGCGTTGACATAATACCGCCCCACTGCACATCACCAAATAGAAGACCAAGCGCTGTAACGCCAAGAATGGCGATCATCACCGCACCTTTCACACCACGGTGAACCAATGCAATCGTAAGAAAGAAACCAATCGCGGCCAATACAGATGGCAATGATGTGATCTCTCCCATAGAAACTAATGTCGCTGGGTTATCAACGACGATACCTGCATTTTTTAATGCGATAAACGCTAAGAAAAGACCAATACCAGCTGAAATACCTGTTCGTAGAGAATGCGGGATCGAGTTAATAATCCACTCACGGATCTTAAATACGCTTAAAAGAATGAACAGAAGGCCAGAAACAAATACAGCCGCTAACGCAACTTGCCACGTATAACCCATTCCCAATACAACAGAGTAAGTGAAAAATGCGTTCAGGCCCATTCCTGGTGCCTGTGCGATTGGGTAATTGGCAACAAATCCCATAATAAAACAGCCGATTGCGGCAGCAAGACAAGTCGCAACAAAAATGGCGCCACGGTCCATACCGGTATCCGACAGGATCGCTGGGTTTACAAAAATAATGTAAGCCATAGTTAGGAAGGTCGTAACACCTGCAATGATCTCAGTGCGCACATTTGTGCCATTTTCACTGAGTTTAAAAAGCCTCTCGAGCATGATCGAATCCTGTAAAGGTAAAAAGTAAACGGTTGCGTAATCGATTGGCGGGAATTATAAAGTTATCAAATAGCAAATTCTAGATAGAATCTTCACTCTAATGCGTTTTTTTTCTTTGGATATGAAACACATTCTCTAATCTATCAAAGCAAGCAAAGAAATATATTCTTATAAAACAATAGGTAACCCAGATAACACAGTTCTCTAAAAGAGAATAAAAACTGAGCAATGTACTAAACTTTCAGATGAAAAAGGCCCATTTTAAACATGGTATCTAACAGATTTGATGGAAAAGTCGATAAAACCGAAGAATGGGGAATAGAAGAAGGCTTTGATGGCAATAAGTGAGTCAGGAAGAGAAAATAGAGATAAAAAAACGCCACCCAATTTGGGTGGCGGTGAATCATGTCAGCACTATCACTGAAAAAAAATTCCAATTTATAGGGGTGAACAAACTGTTCGAGTCACATGCGTTGACTTCACTTAGTAGCCAAAGCTTGTTGGGTATACAAAGTTACCGGTGTAAACAGACTTGCTATTCCAGAACATTGTACTTGGTAAACCTTTCATAACTATCACCTTTTAAATCAATTAAACATTCGTTGATTTCTCGGTTCCTTGGAGGCGATAAAACGGACTCATCCTTTGAGCATTTCATTCTTCTCTCAGAAGCTGGTTACAAATATACCACCAAGAAATTTAATTACAAGCATTTTAGTGATTGAAATCACAAAAAATGCATAAATTGACCTTTATCAAAGTTTATGTGTAATTAAATTACAATTTTATGAATTAAAAAATAAAGCCACTTTCAGAATGTATGATAGAGAACACATAGTGCTTGTTATTGTATTCACAAACTGTGACAGTTCTGAGAGAAATCCTTGTGATCGCGACTACTCGTACTCCTTATCTGGTGGTATGCTAACGGCAATTTGAAGGCCAAATCGTCTAGCATTTAATGCTACCTTGACAATATTTTTACGGTATATATTTGGCAAAGCACATCAAAAGGAGTCCTCCGTGTCTGAGTTCCATTCTGAGATCAGTACCTTATCACCTGCTCCACTTTGGCAGTTTTTCGATAAGATTTGTTCAATCCCTCATCCATCGAAACATGAAGAAGCATTAGCACAGTACATTATCAACTGGGCAACAGAGCAAGGCTTTGACGTTCGCCGTGATCCAACCGGTAACGTGTTCATCAAAAAGCCCGCGACACCAGGAATGGAAAATAAGAAGGCTGTTGTACTTCAAGCACACATCGACATGGTGCCGCAGAAAAACGAAGACACTGAACACGACTTCACCAAAGATCCAATCCAACCTTACATCGATGGCGAATGGGTAACTGCGAAAGGCACGACGCTTGGTGCAGATAACGGTATTGGTATGGCTTCTTGCCTTGCTGTATTGGCATCTAAAGATATTAAGCACGGTCCACTCGAAGTTCTGCTGACGATTGATGAAGAAGCAGGCATGACTGGCGCATTTGGCCTTGAAGCTGGTTGGTTAGAGGGTGAGATTCTTCTAAATACAGACTCTGAGCAAGAAGGCGAAGTCTACATGGGTTGTGCAGGTGGCGTTGATGGCACCATGACTTTCGATATTTCTCGAGAATCAACGCCTGCAGGTTTTGTAACACGCCAACTGACGCTGAAAGGCCTAAAAGGTGGTCACTCAGGTTGTGACATTCACACAGGTCGCGGTAATGCCAACAAATTACTTGGTCGTTTCCTTGCCGGTCATGCTCAAGAGCTTGATTTACGTTTAGTCGAATTCCGTGGTGGTAGCTTACGTAATGCAATCCCTCGCGAAGCGTTTGTTACTGTCGCGCTTCCTGTCGAAAACCAAGACAAGCTTGCTGAGCTGTTCAACCACTACACTGAGCTGCTTAAAACTGAATTGGGTAAAATCGAAACAGGTATCGTAACCTTTAATGAAGTGATCACGACTGACGCCCAAGTATTTTCAATCGCCGATCAGCAACGATTCATTGCGGCACTTAACGCTTGTCCAAACGGCGTAATCCGTATGAGTGATGAGGTGGAAGGCGTTGTTGAAACTTCTCTAAACGTTGGTGTGATCAGCACAGAAGAAAATAAAGTCACCGTGCTTTGCTTGATTCGTTCTCTCATTGACTCTGGCCGTAGCCAAGTGGAAAGCATGCTGCGCTCGATTACTGAGCTAGCAGGCGCACAAATTCAGTTCTCAGGCGCTTACCCTGGCTGGAAGCCAGATGCAGATTCCGAGATCATGGCAATTTTCCGTGATATGTATGAAGGCATTTACGGTCATAAGCCGAACATCATGGTCATCCATGCTGGTCTTGAGTGTGGCCTATTTAAAGAACCATACCCACACATGGATATGGTTTCTTTCGGTCCAACAATAAAATTCCCTCACTCTCCAGATGAGAAAGTGAAGATTGATACTGTTCAGTTGTACTGGGAACAGATGGTCGCGCTTTTAGAAGCGATTCCAGAGAAAGCATAATTCAATCACGAAAAACGACAAAGGGTGCCATACGTTATATATAGTAACTTAAAGGGTGTATATTGTGTATTAAGGCAGAGAAATCTGCCTTTTTATTGCACAATCTAAATTATAGGAATACAGTAAATTATATGTATACTGTGTATGGAAAAAGCATAATTTGTCATCAGTAAAAGTCAGAGCGACGATTGTAGAAGACAATACGGGCATCAAAAGCCAACTGTCTATCTTGGTAACAGAGCAAGGAGAGTTAAGTACAGTCACAGACTACCTACTCAAGCTAGAAGCGGACGGGGTGAGTAACTCTGTCATGGATGGATTTATTCAAGCTGTATCCTTGTTGCTGGATTATATGGAAGCAAATAGAGGATTGTTTGACGATCCGGAGTTGCTCTTTCAGACCTTTTCTAAGCGGCTATACACAGGAACGATTGGTGAAGATGGACTTGACCCATCAAGTTTGTATTGGGTGCCAAGTTCAACCAGTAACGTGAATAAGCACATTCACCGACTGACGGCATTCACTGATTGGCTGTCAGACAAGCAAGGCTCGGCACCTATGAATCCTTTGCGCGATGCCACACCTCATGAGCAGCGATTAAATTACGCTGCATGGTATAGAAAAAACCAAAATGATTTCCTCGGCCATATCGAAGATAAAACCGTCAATAAAACCATCCGTAAGGCGCGAACCATTAAGGGACGCATACCACTCACCAAAACCGAAGATGATGCTATCGCCTTTCCTGAAAAGCATTGGGAAGACTTTTATATAAATGGCATTGGTGGCGCGAGCGACCCACGAGTGGCTCTCAGGGATAAGTTAATACTCATGCTTATGCACGGTGGCGGGCTACGCGAAAGTGAGGCTTTAACGCTCTGGGTCACAGATGTGTTTGAAGCCCCCTATAAACCGGATAGCGCTATCGTTCGAATTTACGATGAAATCGACGGTAAAGCGCCAAGTGATCTTGAAGTGCGTTCTAAAAATCAGAATAGAGAAACATACTTAAAAGAAAAGTATGCGCGTATCCCTCGAATACGAATGAAAGGTACTGCTCATCTTGGTAGGAAATGGCGTTTGCCTGACCATAAAGATAAGTACATACAGGTTCAATGGTTTCCCACCGACTATGGCAGAGTGTTTATGTCACTGTGGAAAACCTATCAAAAGTACCGTGCTAGCATCGAATGCCATCACCCTTATGCGTTTATTGCGTTTCATCACAGCGCGTTAGGCAATCCTTACACCATAAACGCTTTCCATGATAACTACGCCAACGGCTTAAAGCGCATTGGTTTAGAGCCGAGCAAGGCAGAAGGCTTAGATCCACATGGGCACCGACATAATTACGGCAGACGGTTAGAGCGTTCAGGTCTGAACCCTTTGGTGATTCGCCGCTGTATGCACCACAAGTCTTTGGACTCACAAATCCCCTACACAGGAAAAGGTCAGCAGGAAATCTCTGACGAACTGACCCAAGCGACGTTGCAACTGGCAAACCCTGAATCCAAAGTCAAAGCGCTCGACTGGAAAACTCTGATTGAGAATGGTTTTGATGACGTCGACCCGCAGGGCTACTTCACTGGCAAGCATCCAAAATTGAGAGGTAAATAATGTCGAGTAGAGGCAAAAAACATGACGGACGCGCATCGGATTTAACCTTCTCTTGGATGTTGACCACACTTGGTGCCGAATGGCAACAATGGCAGGAACTGGCGGCTGAGTGGATGGCATCACAAACATCTGGTGTCGATGACAAGCGGAAGGCGTTAAGCCGCTTCTTTGAGTCTTATATTGCTGAATATGCACCCTATGCCATCGGCAATATAGATTTGTTTTTTAAGGGCTACCATGGACATAAGTGCTCTAGCGAAGAGTTGGAAAAACTGGTTAAAAAAACGCAAAACAGCCCCGCTTTCATCTATAAAGGCGTGAACTATCCTTATGAATTCATCGACTTTGTTATTGAAAAAGTGTTCTCCGAAGAAGATGATAATGGCAACCTTACTTTCTTAGTTCAAAACCCGCTCAATAAAATTAAAGTACAATTTAATACTGCGGAAACCGTACGTAACCCTTTGCCGTATCGCTATATTCAGGACTTGCGCCAAATCCTTTGTCCGTTACCTGATAAAACCGAACTTGCGGTCATTGAGAAAAATCTCAAGGACGATGATTCCTTTCTCTCAGCTTATTACTATCGCCATTTTAAGCACTGGACTTGGGCGCAGCATCAGACAGGACATGGTTCTCTAGGCGGTGACTGGTTTGAAGTCGAGCCTGAACTGATTGATAAATCCGACCCTGACTGTGTGTGGCGTAGCAAAGAGGTTTTACGCAAACCCAAGGGAGACAAAGCAGCAGTGCCTACCGTTATTCACCAAATCTGGTCGCCTGTAAAAGCGATGGTGATTTTTATGAAGCTCCATCTCCCTCTACGTACCTATCAGGTACGTATGCTAGACAGTGGAGAGGCCGATACGTGGCGATACGAAAATGGTCAATGGGTAGTGAATACCCAACATGATTTTGTTCTTGGAAGTGAAAAGCGCCCTTTTGGGAAAGGTGTTTTCCGCCGCATACATGACACCATGACAGGGCTGTATTCAACAGGGTTGTATATCAACACCAACAAGACCGCTGACCAGAACAAAGATGAACTGGAACGTGGTTACATCATCCCTTGGCAGAACGAAGAGATGCTGTACTGGCTGGAAAAACTGCGTAACTGGCAAGAAAAATACAACCCGATTGTAAAGCCTACCGACTGCACTGCATTATTGAAAAAGCACACTGTCAATAAAAAATCGGACAAACAACTAGAGAGCATGGGTGAAATTGCTTTTTTGTTTCGTGATGCTTCAGCAAAGGGTGAGGATAAGCACAAACCTATCAGTGCCACCGCAACAGCTCCTTTTTGGTATCAACTTCTCCTTGAGTTAGAAAACCAACTTGCAGAGCAAGGTAATACACTTGAAAATGGCAAACGTTTAAAACTGGTTGTGGATTACCCGGAAGGTAAGAGTAAAGGGGATATGAGTGCCACACTCTTTCCTTTGCACAGTTTGCGTGTCTCACTCATCACGGCTTATACGATGGATTCACAACTGCCATTGCCCGTGATTTCTAAGCTATTGGCAGGGCATACGCGCCTGTTGATGACTATCTACTATAACAAAATCACCCCATCGGTGATGGCAGAAAAAATGGATGAAGCGCATGGAGAGCTAGACGAAAAATCCAAGCAATCGGTACGCAATTTCCTCAAAGATGCCTCGATGGAGCAAATACAATGCAAGATGGTGTATCACAACGATGATAGCATTCAGGCGGCGCTGGTTAACCGTAACCCGATAGGTTGGGAGGAGCGCTCGTGTGGGGTGTGTCTGGTTGGTGGCAACACCGTTAAATCAAATGAAGCCAGTACTCTTGGAGGTTGTTGGAACGGTGGCGAATTGATAAGAGATGCCAAATCTGCCACACATCGCATTTATTCTAGCGTACCTCACGGCCCTGAAAACTGCTCTCGCTGCCGCTGGTTTATTACCGAAGCACGTTACCTTCCAGCACTCAATGCCTGCTTCAATCAACTGAGCTACAAAGCGCATCAGGCCGCGAGCCTATCTGTTGAGATTGAAGGTAAACTGGAAGCTCTCAAAGACGAACAGTTCTTTTGTGAGGAGCAAGGCAAGTTGTTTATCAAGTACGATGAACTGCAAGCCCTACAGCGCCGCTATGAAAAACAGCAAGTCGAAGCTGATGAATACGCCAAAGACTGGATTGCGTGCTTTGAGCTTATCAATAAAGTAATTCGTGTCGAAGAAACCAGAAATGAAGATGACGCCAAAGATAAGCTGATTGCGGTTGGCTCTGAGCAAGATGTAAGTCATGCCCTGAGGTTTATCGAAACCGACTCAGAGTTACTGCACTTATCACTGCTGTGTGATAACGCGGAGTTTTACCCTGACTTACAGGACGAGCTGCGTAAAACCCCCGCGATAGAAAAGCGCTCTCGTCAACTTAGCCGTGTGCTGATGAAAAAAGGCTTTGAGCCGATTTTTATGGAAATGGACGACAAACAGCAACTCATCGCTGCCAATGCCATGTTGCGTCAAATGGCGAAAATTGCTGACCCTGATGACAAACTTGAAGGCTACCGCAAGGTGGCGAACTACATCGAAGCGGGAGAATACCTGAACGATAACAAACTGTTATCTCAGGGTATTCATGCATTGACTGATAAAACCATTCACCTAGATGGCATCGCACTACCGAACTTATTGGAGGGCTAATGGAACTCGATATTGATGTTATTCTGGCTGACTTAAAAGAAGGCAAGCTGCCTCGCACGCAGCACAACCTCGATAAGCTCAACGACACACTGAAAGCCTATGCGGAATCAGGTCAGCGTGACTTCTCCATCACGCAAATTGGACGGGTGTCAGCCGAAAATGGCGGATTGGCGTATGAGGCTTTGCGTGCCACCCGTAACAAGCACTACCGAACACTCATCGAAGCATGGGCAGCGAAGTGCAATACCAATACCAAAAAACCGCTATCCAACACCTCACGCTCTAAATCAATCCCTGCGGACAATAAACTGTTAGAGCGCATCCCAGACCCTGCGGTTCGCGCCTTGTTCGGTCAAATCATTGCCGAACGTAACCGCTACCGCAAAGAGGTCAATTTACTCAAGCAACACGCCAATATTACCATCGACAAACGCCCTGTACGCCAGTTTGATACTACCGCAGAAGTGAGCGTGGAAGTGCTGCCATCTCTATCAGGCGCACTCACCGAATCAGAGAAAAAAGCCTTAGCGTATGCCATTTCTGATGAATGTATGGAAAAAAACGACTGGCAATATACTCAGGCGGGGCAAGTAAAAGACATGGAATACAACAGCGAAGTATTCCCTAGGGGCTTTGTCACAGGGCTGCGCAAGCTACTGGGTGAGGTAGATGACTAATGGCAAGTGGGCAGCCGAAATGAACTCACTTAGTTAGTTCATTTCGGCTTGTATCTCAGGCTCAAGAAGCAAAGTCTCTCGCTGAATTTCACGGTCTTGAAATCGTTGTCCCCCCCCACTTCGAATTTGGCTTTCGCACTCAAATCCATCAAAAAAACATTGAGTACAAGGGCGTTTTTAGTAGTCTGGTGGCAACAATAAAGTCCGAACATGCAATTACATAACAAGCAATTTAAGCAGCCCCTCAACGTGTGGCATTTTTACTATGCGTTGGTTTTAGTGTTTAAGGTGGTATGTTGCAACTTCGGTATTGCGTTGCTCACACCTTAACAGGGTGTTAGTTTGCATATTTCAGTGTGGTGAGAGAGAAAATATTATGTATGACACAGACCCTCATTATTGTGTTAGCCAAAAGTTTAGCGACATAATTTTAGAAGAGTTCATTGAGCCAAACAGTCGAGACTTATCTAAACATCGCATTTCACAAATAAGTCTAAAAGGGGATAAACGACTTTACAATATCTCTCTATTAACATGCGACGGCTTTACATCTGATGCTGCTTTTGATTTACAGCAGTCACAAGGTGAGCAAGTTGAGTTTAGCCAAACTTTCAACTTTGAGGTGCGAGAAATAATCATTAGCTGTATTGGCCTTGACGAAGAGATATCGATCTCAACTGCTGAGTGTGGGGAAGATTTTATTACTTCACAATTCAGTACAGAGCAGTTTATCTCGTTGTTAAGGTTTGGATTCAATCTAGTATTCTCCAAACTACAAGAAAGTAATTCAGAAGTAATACGGGCCCGCTCAAGTTGGTATGGCGATGAACATCCGTCTTTGCCAGGTGGGTTTGCTTTTTTTATTCCCAGAAAAAAAGAAGAAAATTAAGCGATAAATAAACCCCTTGGGTACAGCTGAGAACAAACTAACAAACTTCTCAAGAGGGATTCGCAACGCGGCGTTATGTGCTTGGAGGAAATAATATGCAAAAGAAGCAAATTGCAAAATACATATTATTTTTCCTTGGTATTGGAATTGTTATAGCTGTTGGCTTTGATCAGCTGTTCTTTCGAGGAAAGCTTATAGAGACTCATCACGGCGTGGTTCTACCTTCGTGGGATAACACTAATGCTCCTGATAAAAGCCGAAGCATCCACATTTATAGAGCAGCCGTAAAGTTAGAGCATGGGGAGGTTGTTCAGGTTATTTGCAAGTCGATCTGTATTGAGGGCAAGGTGGTTATTGTTGAACAGTACAAGCCATTGTTTGGCAGCTACAGCAACTATTACAGTTCATTATTGGCTCCGTAAAAATGTAACTACACGCATAACAAACGTCTAAGGCTTCAAGATACTTTTTCTAATCCAAGTCTCGCACATTAGAACCCATACTCTAACGTGCTTTTGTCCAACAGTGTGCTGACGGGGCATGAAACACGAAAATGCCCCAAAACTCGCTAGACCAAACACTCTACAAGATCTGTTTCGTTCATTTTATCCTACAAAAAGTTATTCGATAGAATGCAACTCAACACGATTGAGTCTACATTATACTTATTTAGCCTGTCAGATTGCCTATTTGATTGGTTAAATCATCAGATTGTCTTCTTGTGGATGATAAATACTTGAAAATATTGTTATTATCGTTTTTATTTATCAGTAAAACCGACTTCCATGAGATATGAATCCGCTCCTGTAGCCCCAAAAGAAAGACAAGAAACAACTAGACAGCGAGCAGCTCGCCAACGTAGAGAGCGTCAGGAAGAGTTGAGGTATACCGCGAGCGATGAAAAGCGATGGGCAGAAATTAGAGAGAGGGTTCTTAGAGATAGACAAGAGGCTGGATTAGGTCAAATCTCTCAAGGTTTAAAAACGCCTCAAATTCTAAGCGATTCTATCGGGCTACAGTGTTCACTTGACGATGAAATGGCGAAGAATCATCAGCATGTACTTATTACTGATTTAGAAGATGCGCACAAGATATTGCATAACGTTTGGCTAGATTCTGGTAAAGACGTTGCAGCTCTTGCAGCGAGTATTAATACAGCAAAATCATGGTTCAACCACACAGAGCCGATGTTTGACGCCGCGTCTATTGCTAAGCAATTCGGGGATATGAACATTAAGGCGGATCTTGTTGAGAGCAGAGGACAAATCTTTGTCGCATTCAATGGGACAGATCAGAACGGGAAAGTACTCAAACATGCGTTAGTGAATGGCTCTCGTATCAACATGAACGGAAAAAAATACCCGCTTAATTCATTTAAAGCAATGCAAACTGGTTTTAGCCCGAAATCTAGGGTTGCAAACTTTAAAGGTGCAGGAGTTTTAACGTTTGTTGTATCGGCGAGTATTGCTACTAGTGACCTAGTGTTCAAAGATGATTACCACCTAGTGGATTGGTTTGGGAATGTTGGCTCTGACATGTTCAAATTTATGCTCCAAAGCGCAGTTGGTGAAGCCGCATTGTTTGCTGCTGCTGTCTTAGGTCAACCGATAATTATCGGTGCAATTGCTGTAACAGCGACATATCTTCTAATTGAATGGGCTTGGGGCGAATACAAAATTTCTCAAACGATAGTTGAAAGGTTAGAAAGTGCGATATAAAACTAAAATCCGTGTGGCTGGCTTATTTTTTGTTTCACTAATGCTGTTGTGTTGGTTTTATCCTTCTTATGGCGTTTATTTGGATTACCTTGAGCTATTGAATCGAGCCGATACTGTGCAAGTTTCCGTTATTACCTTGTGGGTTCCTGTTGGTGTTTTTGGGGCTTTAGTGTGTGTGCTTTTTATGACACCTAAAGCATTGCTATATGGGAAGAAGATTAATGAACTTTATTCTCAAAGAGCTATGCAGTTAGCTAACAAAATTAGTATTTATTTTGCATTGGCAGGCGTGGCATTTGCTGCTGGCTGGACATATCACTCTATCGACTTGTTAGAAAAATATGGGTACGTATACAGCCGAGATTTAACAAAAGTCACTCCAACAGGAGTGCACTTGATGTACGTTAAAGCTCGATGATTGAACTTAACGGCACTAAATCCGAACCCAGCCAATACTTTTCTGGTGCGATGTTGCTCATCGCACTAGCCCTTCACAACAACTTTGCAATACCTGTGATTATTCGTAGCTTTCTAAATTAGAGAAGGCACTGACAAGGTTTTGTCCATCTTCGAGCCAGCTAGATCTGTGCTGGCTCATTTATGCCCCATTATTGGCTAGACTTTTTACTCATTCAAACCCTGTTCACGGTTTTTGCAATATTAAAAGTTATCCATTCTTCTCCTGCTGTTGGCTGTTAATCCCCGTGATGTATTACGGGGGTAAATTCCAACTAATTGCTAGCCTTTGATATGAGAAACAATCTGTTTATCTAGGTGGTATATCTCACACCTGATCGTTTGAGCTTGAATGCATATTGAATTGACGATAACTTATTCAACTAAATGTTAGGGAGTAGCTATGGACCACAGAGAGTACGGTTGGCAAATGAACGACCAATATGAAAAATTATTAACAAATCTGGAAATTCTAGGAACTTTACTCCAAGAGTCAAATTTTGCTGAATACGAAAACCAAGTTATTTCTTTTGACTATTTATCGTATAGTTTTCAATCAAAATTTCATGCCGTCATTTTTGAAGGTGAACTTGTACTTAAGGTGCGTTTTGAAACTCAAGTGTTCTCAGAGTCAGTATTTCATTTTGATGTTTTGATTAACTACTTTGGAAACATTAGTGCCATTGACCTGCTCGTGCCGGAACGTAACCTCAATTATTTTTCTTCGAACACAATCGAGGCCTACTTTGATAGGTTACTTGGCCAGTTTCTTGAGAAGTCAGATTTTTATCACGAAAACTCAATTGGAGATGCTTTATGAGTAATAAAAAGAATACAGACAATAATAAGCCACGAAAGCCAACGAACTCAAAGGGACAAGGTGTTAGCTTAATTGTCAACCGTAAGAAAAAAGATGCTTTTTCGAATAGTGATATATCATGTCCTAGTTCGAAAAAACCTTCTGAAACAGAGATTACGCAACTTCACTCTACTCCGCCTAAACCAGGCTCAGATAGTGGGAAAGATAAATAGAGGTTGTCATGCAAGCTAAACCAGAGGTTACCGACGAAAGTCGATGGTGGAACTTGATGTGGAATACTCGACTTGGCATCAGGTACCACTTGTACGCTCAATCAGTCTATCAAAAGGTTGCAAAATTTATCACTATCTTTACGTTAGCGGCAAGCTCTGCTGCATTTACTGTTGTATTGAATAAAAATGAAACCCTTGCGCTTACATTTACATTAATTGCGGCATTTTTGCAGATAGTCGATTTGGTGGTAGATACAAAGTCAAAAGCGACTCTCCACTCCACTTTAAGGCAGAAATATTTACAGCTTGAAGTCTTATTACAAGAGCATGATCAGTTAACAAAAGAAGGTGCTCATACATTTAATCAAACGAAAGCATCTATAGAGTTAGAAGAACCCCCTCTAATAAAAAGCTTGATGACATACTGCCATAACGAACAAGCTAGAGTTGACTTAGGGGAGAACAGTACACATCAAGTTCCTATTGGCCGCTGGACTCGTCTAAAGATATGGCTTTTACCTTTTTAATATCAGGCTCCCAGAGGAGCCTCATTTTACATCTTGTCCCTCAACGCCCTAGCATATCTTAATATCTTTCTAGCAACTTCAAGATCAGTCATCGCTCCAATCTCTAACAATGCTATACCTGTAATCACTTGTTGTGCTGTCACTAATTGTCCTGTTGGAAGCTCGAGTCGGTCATAGTGCATTTTAAAACTGTCCCAATCAGATGAGGGTCTCAGTATTCGACCTCTTGTCATACGCATTAACCTTTTACACTCGGAAGGTATATTTTTCCCCTTATCCCATTCTTTGACAGTCCTCACAGATTTTAAACAAAGTTCAGCTGTCTGATCTACGGTTAGACCACATTCAAATTCACGAAAAATATAGTTTTTAGTCATTTCGTGATACTTCATTGCTATGTTCCCAAAAAGAGGAACATATACTATACGACGCATGTGCAACCACATTAAACATAAGCAGACAAAGTGCGCACTGTACGAAGGAGTAATAACTGACAATAGTTGCCTTATAAAAAGTTATTCATGAATTGCTAATGTTCGATTTTTAGTAACGCATTTATGTCCAACTTCGAGCTAGCTACATCTGGCTAGCTCAGTTCTGCCCCTTTCTGAGTTTGGGTAGCTTGACATCTCATTTAGCCAACTAGTCATTGACCTACTTTTTCTCATGTATGTAAGGTACGTACTGGAGTCGAAATATCAGTTATCAATCATGCCTGTAAGTCATTAAAAAGTAGGGGGAGTAATGCCTGTTTTTATAAGTTATTCGCACAGCGATGAAGAATTTGTAAACAAGTTCGCTGCGCACTTGGTAAAGCACAATACTCATGTATGGGTTGATACATGGAACTTAAGCATAGGTGATTCTATTCTAAGTAAGGTTCAAGAGGCTATCGAAGAATCTAGTGCCCTCATCCTCGTTCTCTCAAAACAATCTGTTGAGTCTGAGTGGTGTAAAAAGGAATTAAATTCAGCACTAATGAGAGAGTTGGACGAAAAAAGAGTTATTGTACTGCCAATTTTACTCGAGGATTGCAATATACCGTTGTTTTTGAGGGAAAAAATGTATGCTGACTTTCGTTCATCTTTTGACGCAGGACTTACCTCAGTCGTAGATTCACTAGCTCGAATATCCAACCAACAGCAAAGCCGAATTGCTAGCTCGAATGGCCATGTCGATTGGTCTATGACATGGGGTTTTCAACAAGGTTTACTAAACGCTAATTTTACAATTATTGAGCAATCTACAGGTGCCCCCTTTACCGTTCTGTCTCAGATTTCTATTAAGTGCAACAGGCAAGCGACACAACGTTATCGACAGTATATGAGCCTTGGCTTAGATTGGTATTGTCAGTTTTTATTTACAACATTTATTGCTGATGCTGTTTGTGAAAAAGACCTACACTTGGTTCTAGAAAGCACAGAAAAAGAAACTATTGACGTAAAAGTTCAAGACAGCAAGTTAGGGGTTGAGTTCATAGTAAAAGTGGAGTCTAGTCGGCTTGGTGAAGATACCGGTAAGGATATTCTAGTTAATGCTACTCGTTACATAACTGATATTTCAAGATATGTAAAATCAGTTACACGTGATTTGACTTCAGATGAGAGTTCAAGGCTTCAATTATTGCTCTTGGCTAGATAGAGTTTCAAACCAAAATACTAGTAACGTGCCTCTTAACAAAACTACGAAAAGTGGCACGTTATACTCTTAAGGGCAGAGCTTTCAATTATCGCATTTTTGGTTTACTTCCCTATCGACGTACATTAGGATTCAATCAATTTTTTATCTAACTCTTTGATGATTAGCTTGGTAATCATTTCAACGGAGTGAGTAGAAGTGTTCAGCGCAAATTTGTCTGCCATGTGAAGATTAAACTCAATTACTTCATCAAAGGTGATCCTATGCCAGATTGGTAAGATTGATTTACCGTTGTGTACTTCCTTTGCGTAAAGGCTTTGCAGCTCAATCTCTGGCCATTTCTTTTTAACAAAATCTGGCGAAAGAACAACAATACCAAAGGTGCATTCACTCAGGCCTTTGTTGATTGAAGAGCTAAGACTATCACCAATAGACAATGAGTATTCATCATACCAAACACTAACACCTTCACTTATCAATGAATCAGCTAAATCTCTAACAATTGAACCTTTGTCTTCTGATGCATGGCTAATGAATACATCTACACCATCACGTTTCATAGTATCTCCGCTTATGTCCATTCCTGAAAATTGCCTAAGAGTTTCAGATTCTTTTCTCAATTCTCCAACAAATTTCCTGTTATCAATAATTTTCTGCTTTTCTAACTGAGAGCGCTTTTTGTTATCAAGAGCAGTTTCACGTCTTCTTCTAGCATCAGCCTGAATGCTATTCCACTCTCTTAACTTGGCTTTTTGCTGTTCTTCAGAAAAGATTTTCTGTATAGATTTGCGCTTATTTTTTTTATTATTTTTTTTAAAGTCGCCCTCTGCATAGAAGAACTGTGGCTTATCTTCAGCAAGTTGAGCTATCTCTTTTGTTTTCTCTCTGTGTGCTTTCTCTAATTGATTTAAAGTATTAGTTAAATCTTTATGCTCTTTTGAACCCAGCTCTGATTTTCGAAGATTATTGATTACTTGCCTTATCTTCTCATCAATCTCTTCAACCCTTTCTTCAGCCTGCTTAGATTTTTTGAATCTATCTGTAGAGCATCTAAATCCAATTGGTAACTTAGTCATGCCGAACCTTATGAATAACAATACATAACTAATATCCAATAAGTTAACGAAAAGGTGAAGATATATGGCAATAAATTGTGTGAATTAGCAGATACATTTCAAAATTACTGTATTGAAATGGCAAAATTGGCCATGAGAAAGGAGGTTACCCATAGAAATGGTAATTCATGGTCAACTAATTTAGTAAAGCCCCTGACTCAGTTTTGTCCAGAAACGTGTTTCATCGAGTGAGCAAGAAAAATTATAAATGCCTAGTGAGCAGTGCGAGCATAAGGAGTGGCTTTATTATTTTACTACCATTCCCCTTAAATACCCTTTTGGCAAGGTGATGGTTTCACGCAGTGAGGCCATCACCTTGCTAAGCCTTCAGGGATAAAAAAGCGTACACACCAATATACATAGTATGTACGCCTTTCATATTGAAAAGAAGCATTGCCAGCAAAGGGCTACCACTCACTCTTTCATAAATAGACATGGTTTTTACTGTATACTTAGCGCTGCACCCTTTTTTTGGTTTAGTTGAACCCAACTACACACGGTTTTGCGCGTAAGCGGCTAACTCATCCATTGAGGTTTGTGCAGCAACTTCACCATCAATGTAGTAAGTAACAAACTCACCATCGCGTACACCCATGAGTGTCGCCTTTTCACCGTTACTGTAAGTAATATCCATTTGAACGGTGTTCTCATCGATTTGCTGCATTCGCCCCTGCTCAATGACACGGTTATCCGCTAATGGTGCGATTGGTGCAGTCGTTAACGACTTATCTAACTGGTGATTGACATCAATGTAAGTATCTACCTTTGTATCGAAGATATGTGGCTTACCATTTAACGGGTTCTTACCCGTCCAAAATTCTAGAGAGTTAAACACGATATAATCCGCTGCGATCGCGACACCATAAACAGGCGCTAAAAGCATATTTAGACCACCTCGAGCGTAACGGTTGTCA
The DNA here is from genome assembly GCF_033340275.1 of Vibrio sp. 1402. NCBI lineage: Bacteria > Pseudomonadati > Pseudomonadota > Gammaproteobacteria > Vibrionales > Vibrionaceae > Vibrio > Vibrio sp. 1402. The sequence continues at coordinate 109,576 of NZ_JAWOWE010000010.1, read as the reverse complement.
ACAGCTTTCAAGTTAAACCCCATAACATAACCTGTCACGGCATTACTACCTACGCAACCTGAAAGTGAAACTGCTACCGCAGTCAATGCACCAATTTTAGCAATTGCCTTTTTCATCAAAACCTCTAGTTAGAAAGTGTGAAACCTCAAATTCGGCGCGGATATTATCGGATAAAAAGTAGGGTTAAAAGTCCGTTTTTTTGTCCTCCATGAACAGTATTATTTTTAATACAGTCACATTTTTTAAGGCTATTATTGCGCACTCTTCTCTATGTCTTGTTATGTATTAAACTGATAGAAAAGATCATATTGAAAACAAAAACTTCACACATACCAAAATTTCACGCATGACGATTAAAGTAATTTGTCGTGTCCTTAATGAGAATGATTAGTGCGATTTTGCAGCAATTGTTACATTGCTGATGACGCATTTGACAGAGATGGTTTATGGCCAGAAGTAAAAAAAGCAAAGTGTTTGAGCTCTTAGGACATCAAATACAACCAGGACAACGATTAGAGATCGAATTTGAAGCAGCGAAGCTATATACACATTCGCCTTTATCTATTCCTGTGGAAATCATCCATGGGAAACAAGAAGGACCAGTGTTAATGGTGAATGCTGCTATCCATGGTGATGAGCTTAATGGCGTAGAAATCGTTCGTCAGATCATTAACCAACTGGATCCACAAAAACTGAAAGGCACTGTCATTGCAGTACCTATCGTTAACGTTTTTGGTTTCATCCATAAATCTCGTTACTTGCCCGACCGACGAGATCTCAACCGTTGCTTTCCTGGCAGTGAAAAAGGCGCACTTGCATCTCGTATGGCACACGGGTTCTTTAACAACATTGCCAAGCGTTGTGACTACATTTTGGATCTACACACAGGAGCCATTCACCGCACGAACTTGCCACAGATTCGCGCAAACTTAAGCAACCCAGAAACTCTACGTATTGCTCAAGCATTTGCGACGCCAGTGATTGTTGATTCAGCATTGCGTGATGGCTCTTTACGCAGTGAAGCAGAAAAATGCGATATTCCAGTGCTCACCTACGAAGCTGGCGAAGCATTGCGTTTTGATCCACTTTCGATAAGCGCTGGTGTACTCGGGGTTCGGCGCGTAATGCAAGCCATTGGTATGTTGCGTGCGAGCAGGAAAAAGCTGCCTGAGCCTATCATAGCGAAGTCCACCAGCTGGGTTCGCGCGTCAGGTAACGGCATTTTGCGTACTGTCGTTAATCTGGGAGACAAAGTAGAACAGGGGGAAACGCTCGCTTATATTAGCTCTCCTCTTGGTCATGATGAGATAGAACTAAAAGCCCCGAAGCGTGGTTTGGTTATCGGTCAACAAACATTACCATTGGTGAACGAAGGCGATGCAATTTTCCACCTTGCCTATTTTAACCAAGGTGATAATGCTTTAGAGCAAGCAGTCGAAAGCTATATTGAAGGCCTCACTGAATTCGATGCCGAGCCGCTGACAACCGGACAGATACCGTTAGAAACTCAGTAATTCCTATCAAATAGGCGCCTGATTAGCTCAAAAGGAGCAACAGTGCTCGCACTATCTTGTTTAAAGCCAATAAGCTCAGCGTCCATGATGCTGGGCTTTTTGTTTTATGTACGCTAACGATACTTATCGTAGTTTCCACGAATGGATAAAAAACTTTACAATCCGTCGCAAAAACACATTTGATAATTAATCTCATTATCATTTATTAATCGTAATAATGTTCTTATAATCCCAGCTTCATAAAAACACTATAAATCATCAATATGAAACGATTAAAAAGTCATCCATTCAAAGTAAATCTCATTTCACTGGCTTTGCTCTTCCCTCTTTATTCATATGCCGAGACAGCGCCAAATGAAGAGCTTGAAGTCATAGGCGTTCGTTATGCCAAACCTATTACCATTGCTGAGCCTGCGCAAACCACCATTAATTGGTCAGAGATTGAAGAGCAACAGTACTCTAATTTTGCCTCAATGATCGATGCCGTTCCCGGTGCATCAATAGATGGTGGCGGTCGTTCTGGTGGCGAACGTATTAACATTCGTGGTTTTGATGATCCAAGCGATATCGCCGTCTTTGTCGATGGCGCTCCAATTGGCTTTCAACAATACCGCTACGGTACCTTCTTTTTTGATCCGTTCTTAATTGGCGAAGCAGAAATTATCAAGGGCGCGCACGACTATCGAGCACTCAACGGGAAGTTTGGTGGCTCGATTCGCATTAAAACCAAAAGTGTCGATGATCTCCTGTACGGCGAAAGAAACTTTGGTGCTCGCATCTCAAGTGCATACAACACCAACGGCGATGAGAACGCCTACACGCTAACACTCTATGGTAAAAACGATACTGGTTTTTATTTTCTAGCGAATGGCTCGGTAAAAGATTCTGATGACATTAAAGTCGGAGGTGGTGAAACGCTAGATTACTCAGGTTATGAGCAAGAAAACATGCTCGTAAAGGTCGGTTATGAAAATAACGATCACGAGTTTGAAATTAGCCATACTCGCTACAAAGATGAAGGTCGTAAACCTTGGGCTAACCGTCGCGGAAAAATGCCTAACATCACCGAATACAATATCAAGAAATACGGCTCATTAGAAAAAGCCCAATACGCTTACACCGTCGATAACAAATACACGGACAACACCACAACCATCTCTTACCACTACATGCCGACTAACCCGTATATTGATTTCAATATCAAAATGGCACGTTCCGAAAACGATCGTCATTGGGTTCGCCCTGACGTAGCATTCGAGAAAATGTTCGTTTCTGTTGGCAGTTACGGTCATGAGTCATGGCTGAGTTACGAGCGTGACTACGTTGATGTGTTTAACCAAGCACAATTCGGAGACCACACTCTAGTCACTGGGCTTCAATATCAAAAAACCGATAGAGACTCGTTAGTATTCAACGCATCATACGACAGTAATGAAGCGAAAAACTACGGTTGGTACACCCCTTACTACGAACCATCTGGCACGCAGTCAATTTATGCCGCTTACATTGCTGATCACTATCAAGCAACAGACCGCCTAACAATCACACCTTCTCTGCGTTACGAATACATCAAGAGTGAAGGAAAAGGGAACGCAGCGCCGGATTATAATGATCCAGCTGCCGGACATGACTATGGTGAAACGACGCATAAAGGCTTTAGCCCACGTTTGGATATCGACTTTGATGCGAGCAATAATACGCGTTTAAACGCCTCCTACGCCTACGCTCTAAAAGCACCAACCGTTGATAACATCTACTCAGTGCAATATGCGCGCGCTACCGCTACGGCTACTGCTTTGAATCTGGACGTGTCTCGTATCCATGCTTATCAAGCAAGCGTTATCAACTTAACGGAAGGGCTGGTGAACTCTCGCGATAACCTCGCAACAGAGTTAACTATGTTCTATAACGATGTTAGCGACACAGTTGATATACGAACGGGCGAAAACCTCGACAAAAATACTACTGAGTTACAAAGCTGGAATACAAACCTAGATGGCTTTAAAAACTATGGCTTTGAGCTAATTTCACAATACCGGATTGAAGATTTCTACAGTAATTTCTCAGCAAGTTACATTCGCGGCAAAAACAAAGGTAGCCTATCTGACTCTACAGGTTCAGATGATGATCATCCTGATGTACCGCCATTAAACATTAATCTGGGTTTAGGTTACGAATGGATTCCTGGTTTACGTACGGGCTGGGAAGTCCGTTGGTATGATGCGCAAACCAAAACCAAGGCAAGCGGTAACAATTTAAAAGTGAAATCGCCAAGTGAGCAATACACGCTACAAAACGCTTACGTGGTTTGGGAAATACAACAAGTCGAAGGCTTGAGCATTGGCGCGGTTGTGAAAAACTTAACCGATCGTTACTACGAAGCATACCTATCTAATGGCGTGCCTTCGCCTGGTCGCGAAGTCAAACTGCACCTCACTTATCAATACTAACCATACCTAAAAGATGCAGGGCAGACATTAACTGCCCTGTTATATCGTATCCAATGGCCATAATTGCACGCTGTTTTATTTATCAGTATTATCATTTCCTTTTGCTTGCATACACATTATGAACAATCTAAAAACACGGCTTCTTCTGATTTGCTTCTTCCCTGTAGGTAGCCTAGCGCAAGCTTCTGAGAACATTGCAGACTACTTACAAGAACAAAGCAAGCACCAAGTTTCAGAAGATTTTTACGCACAGCCAGCAGCAAATAACCTGAATCTAGATGCAAAAACTAACTCTTTAACTTGGCACGAAGATGGTAAGCCGGATCACTGTCGTTACGCCAAGCAGCCCAAAGACGTCGCAACACATTTCGACTACGGTGAAGCAAACGATCTATCTGACGGCTTACAACACTTTGATTTACCAGAGAGACATTCTGCAAAGGTCAAATCGACACATCGCACTTATGCTAATAACCCTCACCTTCTTCCTGGCAATAAACAATTTGCCGCCCCTGAAGACGGCACGTTTAGCCTGTCCGTATCGTCGGATTGTTTTTAGCCGATATAAATAAAAAATGCCCTGAGACAAAACTCAGGGCATTTTCACTATTTGTTTGATGGGTAACGTCACCATCTCACCGATTTAAACTTATTCTTCGTCAGTGTCTACTTCGGTTTCACGTGCTTTGCGGGCTTCTTCTTTACGAACTTTTGCCGCTAGTTGTTCTGCTTCACGCTCTTGACGTTGCGCTGCTTTACGCTCGTTACGAACCACTTGGTTTTGGATAAACCCAGCCAGTTCTTGTTCAGCCCAAGCTTGTGCTTTCTCTTCGCTGTCAAAGCCTGTTTCACGCTTTGATACTACAGTCTTACGAGATGTCACTTGGCGAGTGATTTCTGCGCTCCAGCCGTTACGTTTTTCAGTGACGCGGATAGCAAATTTTGGATTCTTAGACATTTCTTTCATTTCCTAAGGGATTTAGGGATCAATCAGGGATTCGGTCAACTTGATAACTCCATCTAAGCTGAGCTGTTTAACACCATCCCTTGGTAAGCGCGGTATTAGAGCATAAAAGTAATCTAAACGCTGCAAGTTTTTTACGCTAGATAATAGATGACAAAGAAGAGACAGAACAAAGCAACGTTTCGCCAAGTCACTAGAAAGAGCGACGAAGAAAAAAGAAAGCGCTGGTCTCTCAACCAACGCTTTACTTAAGCTAGATTAACCTTTGGTTAATTAACCGATATTCTTACGGGCATTTTGGAACATACGCATCCAAGCGCCATTTTCACCCCAACCTTCCGGAGCCCAAGAATTTGCAACTGTGCGGAATACGCGCTCTGGGTGAGGCATCATGATAGTTACGCGACCGTCTGCTGTTGTTAAACCGGTAATCGCGTTTGGCGAACCATTCGGGTTGTTCGGGTATTGTTGTGTTGGGTTACCGAGGTTATCCACGTAACGAACCGCAACCGTACCTGATGCTTCAATCGCTGCTAGGTGCTCTGCATCACGTACTTCTACACGCCCTTCTCCGTGGGAAACCGCGATTGGCATACGCGAACCAGCCATGCCGTCGAAGAATACAGAATCAGATTTCTGAACTTCAACTAGACTAAAGCGCGCTTCAAAACGCTCAGATTCGTTGCGCACAAAACGTGGCCACAAGTCTGCACCTGGGATCAGCTCTTTCAGGTTTGATAGCATCTGACAACCGTTACATACACCTAAAGAGAACGTCTCTTCACGGTTGAAGAAGGCTTGGAACTGTTCACGAGCTTGTGCGTTAAACAGGATAGACTTAGCCCAACCTTCACCCGCACCTAGTACGTCGCCGTAAGAGAAGCCACCACAAGCTACTAGGCCATGGTATTCATCCAGTACCGCTTGGCCCGTTAGGATATCGCTCATATGGATGTCGGTTGCTTCAAAGCCTGCTCTGTCAAACGCTGCTGCCATTTCGACGTGGGAGTTAACGCCCTGCTCACGTAGGATTGCCATCTTAGGTTTAGCACCTTTCGCAATGTACGGTGCTGCAACGTCTTCATTTACGTCGAAGCTGAGCTTAACGTTTAGACCCGGGTCAGAGTTGTCTTTCTTAGCTTCATGCTCTTGGTCTGCACACGATGGGTTATCACGTAGACTTTGCATCTTATGCGTTGTTTCAGCCCAGATAACGCGTAGTTCGGTACGTGAACGTTCAAGCACAACTGCATCACCAGAAGTGATAACAAAGTCGTCTGAAGCTTCAACAGAACCAATCACATGTGAGCATGCCTCTAAGCCGTTTGCCGCCAGAGTAGATAGAACTGAATCTAGATCATCATTCTTAACTTGAACAACCGCACCTAGCTCTTCGTTAAATAGAACGGCTAGCGCATCGTCACCCAGCTTTGCGATGTTCGCTTTTACGCCACAGTGACCCGCGAACGCCATCTCAGCCAGTGTAACAAAAAGACCGCCGTCGCCTTTATCGTGGTAAGCCACTAGCTTGTCATCACGTACTAACGCTTGCATTGCATCAAAGAAGCCTTTTAGCTGCTCTGCATTATCTACGTCAGCAGGTTTGTCACCCAGCTGTTTGTATACTTGTGCCAATGCTGTCGCACCTAAGCGGTTTTTTCCGTTACCCAAGTCAACAAGAACTAGAGAGGTATCTCCTTTGTCAGTGCGTAGTTGTGGAGTCACGGTCTTACGTACGTCTTCCACACGACCAAATGCCGTGATAACTAGCGACAGTGGAGAAGTGACTTCTTTGCTCTCGCCGTTTTCTTCCCACTTGGTTTTCATCGACATGGAGTCTTTACCAACTGGGATAGTCAAACCTAAAGCAGGACACAATTCTTCACCAACCGCTTTCACTGCTTCGTAAAGACCCGCATCTTCACCTGGGTGACCCGCTGGAGACATCCAGTTCGCAGACAGTTTAATGTGTTTAATATCACCGATGTCTGTTGCCGCAATGTTCGTTAGTGACTCACCAACGGCTAGGCGAGCCGATGCTCCAAAGTCTAGTAATGCCACTGGCGTGCGCTCACCCATCGACATTGCTTCGCCATAGTAAGTGTCGTAGCTTGCCGCTGTTACTGCGCAGTTTGCTACTGGTACCTGCCAAGGACCAACCATTTGATCACGAGCAACCAGACCCGTAACTGTTCGGTCACCGATAGTAATTAGGAATGTTTTTTCTGCAACAGCAGGAAGACGAAGTACGCGATCCACCGCTTCATTAAGCTCAATACCATCACGAACAATGGCAGGGCTTTCCACTTTTAGTGTGGTTGCGTCACGGTGCATCTTCGGTGGCTTACCAAGCAGGATATCCATTGGCATATCGATTGGCGTATTGTCGAAGTGAGAATCTTCTAGCGTTAGATGACGCTCTTCTGTCGCCACACCCACCACTGCATACGGTGCGCGTTCACGCTTACAGATGGCGTCGAATGCTTCCATGTTTTCTGGCGCTACCGCTAGAACGTAACGTTCCTGTGATTCGTTACACCAGATTTCCAGTGGGCTCATGCCCGGCTCATCGTTTGGTACATCGCGTAATTGGAACTTACCGCCACGCTCACCGTCGTCGACAAGTTCAGGCAATGCGTTAGAGATACCGCCTGCACCCACATCGTGGATAAATGCGATTGGGTTATCGTCGCCTAACTGCCAACAACGGTCGATCACTTCCTGACAGCGACGTTCCATCTCTGGGTTTTCACGCTGTACCGAAGCGAAGTCCAGATCTTCTGCTGACTGACCAGATGCCATGGAAGATGCCGCACCACCACCAAGACCGATGTTCATTGCCGGACCACCAAGTACGATTAGGCTCGCACCTACAGGGATCTCTTTCTTCTGTACGTGTTCATCGCGGATGTTACCCATACCACCAGCAATCATGATTGGTTTGTGGTAACCACGAATTTCTTCACCCGCATGAGAAGTGACTTTTTCTTCGTAAGTACGGAAGTAACCCAATAGATTTGGACGACCAAATTCGTTGTTGAATGCCGCGCCGCCAAGAGGGCCTTCAAGCATGATGTCTAACGCATTCACAATACGACCCGGCTTGCCGAAGTCGGTTTCCCATGGCTGTTCAAAACCAGGAATACGTAAGTTAGAAGTTGTAAAACCAACCAGACCCGCTTTTGGCTTACCGCCGATACCCGTCGCGCCTTCGTCACGAATTTCACCGCCTGAGCCAGTCGATGCGCCCGGCCACGGAGAGATTGCCGTTGGGTGGTTGTGCGTTTCTACCTTCATCAAGATGTGCGTATCTTCATGGTGGTACGTGTATTGACGAGATTTAGGGTCAGGGAAGAAACGCCCCGCTTTAGAACCTGTCATAACGGCTGCGTTGTCTTTGTATGCAGACAGCACATAGTCAGGTGTCGTTTCAAAAGTGTTTTTGATCATTTTGAACAAAGACTTAGGTTGATCTACCCCGTCGATAGTCCAATCTGCGTTAAAAATTTTGTGGCGACAATGCTCTGAGTTCGCCTGAGCAAACATCATCAATTCAATGTCGTTTGGGTTACGCCCAAGCTTAGTAAAGTTCTCTACCAAGTAATCAATTTCATCTTCTGCGAGTGCCAAGCCAAGGGAAACGTTTGCCTCTTCAAGCGCCAGACGACCGCCAGCTAAGATATCAACATGTGCTACAGGCTTAGGCTCTGCAACAGTAAATAATGCTGATGCGGCTTCAAATTCTGTGAATACTGTTTCCATCATGCGGTCGTGAATTAACGCTTTAACAGCGTCAGCTTGAGCTTCTGATAGAACAACTGAAGATTCGACATAATAAGCCGTACCACGCTCTAGACGTTTCACTTTATCCAGACCACAGTTAACAGCGATATCGGTAGATTTAGAAGACCAAGGCGAGATAGTGCCAGGACGAGGCGTGACAAGAAGTAGAAGACCTTCAGGCTCATGCTCATGCTCATGCTCTTCGATGGTTGGGCCGTAAGTTAGTAACTTTTCAAGTTTTTCTAACTCTTGGTCATCAAGGTCTGACTTTAGATCGGCAAAGTGCATAAACTCGGCATAAATGCTAGTTACAGGCAGATCTTGTTCACGACAAAGTTCCAGTAGTTTATTAACACGAAACTCAGAAAGAGCTGGGGAGCCACGCAAAATTCTCATGTGCTTAGGTCTCTTATGCAATTGATTAAGGTGATATTGGAATAAATTCAGACACTTAAAATAAGCCCTGTCGAACCTATGCCGATTCCACCTCGTCATTGCGAGCGCATTATATAGTAATTGTTTTTGTGATGTAACATCAAAAGCAACCGTTTGCGTCATTTTTTTTGTCAAATTTGAATTACAACTAAAATGTCGATAAAACACACAATGTCACGTTATAAGTGTGTGATTCACTTTGCCCCATGAGCTCGCTTTGATATAAAGGCAAATAGAAATTTTCCAAGATGTACCTATTAATGCAAATAAGTCACTTCAACCGGCTCAAGCGCAGTGCTCTAATTTTAGTTTCTGTTCTTTTACTCTCTGCTTGCCAGATTGAGTCGGAGCCCAAAAGTGAATTTGAAAAAATTCAAGAACGTGGTGTGCTTCGTGTTGGCACGCTAAACAATCAGCTTTCCTACTACATAGGTCCCGATGGTCCCGCAGGGTTGGATTACGAATTGGCGCGTCAGTTTGCGGAGCAGCTCGGCGTCAAACTCGAGATTAAACCAGCCTTTCGCCAGGCTGAGCTTTTTCCTGCTCTTAAGAAAGGAGATATCGATATCATCGCTACGGGTTTAAATCAAACGTCACAAGCAGTCAAACGATTTAGACCAGGCCCTGCCTATTATTATGTAAGCCAACAAGTGGTATATAAAAAAGGGCAACTTCGACCACGTGATATCGAACAACTCATTGAATACCAAGCCTCGAAAGACGACGAGTCCGACGAAGATACAAATGCAGGCGCTCAAACATTAAAGATCGTTGAACAATCGCAATATGTTCCGACCCTAACAGCGTTAAAGAAGCAGTATCCAGAACTTCAGTTTGAAATTGTTGGTGATGCTGACACGAGAGACTTACTCAAATACGTATCGAAGGGTGAGTTACGTTTTACTGTGACTGATTCGGTGGAACTTTCCCTAGCTCAACGCCTTTACCCCGATCTTGCGCTCGCGTTCGAACTTACAGAAGATCAACCTGTGTCTTGGTTTACTCGACGTTCTGAAGACGAAAGCTTGTATGCAATGCTGATAGAGTTTTTCGGTAACATCAAACAATCAGGAGAACTGTCCACCCTCGAAGAAAAGTACATTGGTCATATTGAAGCATTTGACTACGTTGATACTCGCGCATTCATTCGAGCTCTGGATGACAAATTGCCTAAATGGGCACCTTTATTCCAAAAATACAGCGAAGAGTTCGACTGGCGATTAATTGCAGCATTGGCTTATCAAGAGTCACACTGGAAACCAACAGCAAAATCGCCAACGGGTGTTAGGGGGATGATGATGCTGACTCTGCCAACGGCGAAAAGCGTCGGGGTGACTGACCGTTTGGACCCTGAGCAATCTGTTCGTGGTGGTGTCGAGTACTTACGTCGTATTGTAAGTCGCGTGCCTGATAGCATTAACGAGCATGAAAAAATATGGTTTGCGTTAGCTTCATACAATATTGGTTACGGCCACATGATGGACGCACGACGACTCACCAAAGCACAAGGTGGCGATCCGAACGCTTGGGCTGATGTAAAAGACAGGCTGCCTTTACTGCGTCAGAAGCGCTATTACAGTCAAACTCGCTATGGGTACGCCAGAGGCGATGAAGCGCGTAATTACGTAGAAAATATTCGACGTTACTACCAATCCATCATTGGTCATGTCAGCCAACAGCCAGCGATTGATGAGAATAGCGATGACTTGCAAGTGATTCCGCCGCTCAACCCCGACATTTTGATATCGGGCGCAGTAGAGACCGTCGTAGAACAAGTCTCTGGCGCTTCTGACGTCACGGTTGAAGAAGACACCGAACAAGAAAGCATTGAAGAATAAACCCGCGGTAAACTAAAAAATGACGAGCCTATGAAGCTCGTCATTTTTGTTGAGTCCTAACGAAAACTTATCTAGACTCCAATATTCTGAGTGACACCAACCACACTCAACCATTCCTTTGGTTGGTCGCCTTTTCTTCATCGTTAGTAAAACTGATTGCTTTGTAACAGATTACTTTACAACCACATGGTTTAGCTCACTTGATGAAGCGGCGCTTTCGGCTACACTCTGCCGAAATAACGTCACTCCTATTATTAAGCATCGTATTGAAATTGTTTGCTGGCTCTGTGCAATGCAGAAGTCAAATGAAGAACGTTTAAACCATACAATGTTTAGTGCGATTATCGAGCCTATTGCCAAGCATCGATGAGCCGCGCTTTACTGGTATAAGTCTTGTCTGCAGGAGGTTTTGAATATGAGAAGACGTAGAGTGCAGTCAAAGCGTTTAAATAACACAGTAGCTGCTATCCGACGTAAACGTAAACTGACATGTATGAAAAAGAAAGTAAGTTCACGTAATCGTGTTTTTGTACATTTAGTCAATCACTAGTGCGTCCAAGCAAACATCTACCACGTTGTAGGTGTTTGCTAGCCCTCACTACTCCTACTACCTTGTTCGCTCTCTCCATTTTCTAATGCTTTTTGTGCTTGCTTCTTCGCTTTAATTTCCTTTCGGCGGCGCTTAAAAAACGCTTGTAGCTGAGTGCGGCACTCATCTTCTAGCAGCCCCTTTTCAACTAAGGCGTAATGGTAAGCTGCTTGGCTTTCAAACAAATTAAGCACTGTTCCTGCAGCTCCAGCTTTTAAATCTGGCGCTCCAAAAACAACCCGCTTAACGCGGCTATGCAATAAGGCTCCGGCACACATTGGGCATGGCTCAAGTGTTACATATAACGTCGTATCCAGAAGACGGTAATTTTCTAGCTTTTGGCCTGCTTTACGCAGTGTTTGGATCTCAGCATGTGCGGTAGCGTCATGGGTGCCAATAGAGCGGTTCCAGCCCTCAGCGATAATTTCACCATCTTTGACAAGCACTGCGCCGACAGGTACTTCCCCCTCAGCTTCTGCTTGCTCAGCAAGCTCCATCGCTCTGCGCATAAACAATTCATCTTGAGGGGTAAACGGATGGTTAGACAAAGGAGGCTCCAAAGAAACAAAAAACGATTGAAGTCAGGAATTTTATCACCAACTCGGTTTCACTACAGCAACACATCACGAGACAAAGTTTGCAACTCCAAAAAACCTAGTTACAAGACCTATCGATGTTCGTTTTGCGAGAACAAAAAAGCGCAGATCGAAGACCTGCGCTTTTTGGCTGCCAATTAGCGGCTTTCACACCCTACACGTTTTTACATGGTGTAAGTGTAAGGAGCTTGAATGCCTAGCGGGATACCTACCATCCAATAAGCAACTAGGAAGATAGACCAACCGATCAGCATTGCGATCGAGAATGGCATCATTAGTGACGCAAGCGTACCGATACCAGCCGACTTCACATAACGCTGACAGTAAACCACTACAAGAGGGAAAAATACCATTAGAGGCGAAATGATGTTCGATACAGAGTCACCCACACGGTAAGCCGCTTGAGACAGCTCAGGCGAGATACCAACCGCCATTAGCATTGGCACTAAGATTGGACCAATTAAAGCCCATTTTGCCGATGCCGAGCCAATAAGTAGGTTTACAGACGCGGTTAGAAGGATCATACCGATGATGGTCACTTCACCTGGTAGGTTCATCGCTTTTAAGCCTTCTGCGCCATACAACGCTAGCATCGTACCGATGTTTGACTGAGCAAATGCAGATAAGAACTGAGCACAGAAGAACGACATTACAATGTATGCGCCCATGGTTGACATGGTGTCAGCCATCGCTTTGATAATGTCGTTGCTGGTCTTGAACGTTCCAGACACTTTACCGTAAACGTAACCAGGAATGATAAACAGAATAAAGATCAGCGGAACGATAGACTTCATGATCGGTGCTGAGAAGGCCGTAATTTCACCTTCAGGCGAGCGTAGTGCTGATGTTTCTGGAATTAACGCTGCAACAAGTAAAGCAATACCCGCCATCATTGCCCAACCTGCATAACGGAATGCTTTTGATTCCAGTTCAGTAAATGAACCTAGGTTTGGCGCAGTTTCCGCATCGTCATCAATTGGCATTTTTGACAAACGAGGCTCAATGATTTTTTCTGTCACGTACCAACCAATCGCTACAATAATGATGGAAGATAGGCCAGTAAAGAAGATGTTCGCTAATGGGTTAACCACGTATTCAGGATCAAGAACCTGCGCCGCAGTTTGCGTAAAGCCTGCTAGTAGTGGATCTATACCTGAAGGGATAAAGTTTGCAGAGAAGCCACCAGATACACCTGCAAATGCTGCCGCAATACCTGCTAGAGGGTGACGACCTGCCGCATGGAAGATAATACCGCCAAGAGGAATAACCAGAACATAGCCTGCATCTGCCGCAGTATGCGATACAATGGCAACCAAAATAAGCATTGGAGTAAGAAGCTTAGCTGGCGTGAAGTTCAGCATCTTCTTAAGACCCGTCGTAATAAAACCCGAAGAATCTGCAACACCCACACCTAGCATTGCGACAAGTACGATACCCAGTGGCGCAAAGCCAGTAAACGTCGTCACCATATTAGCAAGGAAACTTGCTAGCGCTTCGCCCGTAAGTAAGTTGGTGATAGTAAGAGCTTCGCCCGTTCGAGGGTTTGGAAGATCGAATGATACATTCGACAAAAGTGCTGACGCCGCCCAAGTAATGATCAATGCCCAGAAGAACAAAATCGCAGGATCAGGAATTTTGTTACCTGTCCTCTCGATAAAGTTTAAAAAGCGCTCCATCCCGCTCGGCTTCGATGATGGTGCCTTATTTACAGCTTGGTTACTCATGGTAACTCCATAGTGAATGATGTTGGTGCCAAGGCCTATTTGAATAATTATAACGACCTACTATCCAACGAGTATTCTAGTAAACACTAATGGAGAAAGCACAAGGTTCTAGATTTTTTTTCATAATTGGAGACATATTTTGCAAAAACACCACTTCAATTAAACATAATAAAAACAGTAGCACATCAACTCAATTAACAGTTCAAAAACTATTTATTAACCGTGACAAGTCCGGTATTAAACAGGAATTACACCCGCATTTGTCCCTGCCCATGTATGCAATTGAACTTAGTTTTCGAATTCACTGTATTGTGAGATCATCGTTTTAAGCTGAACTGATCGCGTCTCGCCGATTCTATCCTTCCAGCTAGAGGTAATGGTGATAGTTTTCAGTGTTCCTGAAACCGTGGCAGCTGGAACTTCCCACTCGACGACATAAGATCCAGTAACAGAAGAGCCTGTTGCAATAGAAGCAAAATTTGCAGGTGTGATGGTAGACATCGCCGCAGAAGCACCACGCGTCCGGAACCATTCGAGCTGGTTTTCTGCTAGACGAAGTGCTTCAATACTTTTTATGGCATATTCGGATTCGCGTTCTAGATACACGTTTAGCTTCGTTAAACCTAGAGCCCCAACACCGATAAGTAGAAAAGAAATTAGAACTTCAAGAAGGTTAAAACCTTTTTGTTTAGAGATCATTCCAGGAGCCTTTTTTCCATCTAGGAATTGCATGCGCATTCCTTGAATTGTCTATCACATCTTTATTGTATCTAAAGTCCAAAGAATCGAAGAAAACCGCTGCCTGATCTTCACTATCAAAATATTGACCACCAGATACCGTAAAAGAACCATGCTGATAATAAGAAGCTATTGTCCTGTATGAGTCTTCTACAACACTTGGCACATGATTTAGGTGAGCATTGGCTTCGAACCCAACCCAATCCGCTGTTGTCGGGGTATAATCATGATTGAAATGAAACAAGACCCCTTTAAACTTATTTGATGTAGCGCCGGAGCTCGGTGGTCCCATCACGGAGAAAAGACCATCATGAATGAGCACTGTTACGCCATTGGTCGATGATGTAGCATTCACTAAATCATTGTATTCCGATTGCTTGATTTCACAGCTCCCTTCCACCCATAAATGATGCTTCCCTGACTGAATTTCTGCTGTTAAAGCAGCACCACAATTAGGTATACCATCAGCCACTGAGCCCGTCATAACATGAAATACACCATTATCTCGGACATCGTTATGCTCTTCAGCCTTTACTCCAAAGAAGGATTCAAATGGCTTTAAATCTGTATCTTGAGTAAAATCATCACCAGCACCAACCCCGCCAACACTAGATGAGAGATGACGGTTTGCCGTCGTGTTTGCACAATCTTTATTTGTAGGGTTGTTAAAATCGGCATAGGGAGACTCTCCATAAATTACGCCTTTATTATCAACTGAAGAGGAGTAAAAGCGCTTTTTATACCTTAACGCAATACACTCCCACCCATCGCTGCTCAATTCCCCTGGGTCTGGAGTAGAGAACGTTGCACTAGAATGAAAATAAATGTCGGCACTAGACTGCATTGCACCATAACTCAAGTTACCTCCCAAAATAATCTCCTTACTAATGCTTGTAAATCCAACATTAGAAGTAACCAAATACCCCTTGGAAGTACTCGTAAAATTCGGAATCGTCCAAAGCCCTGAGCCACAATCTGTTATTACGGCAGGTACAATATTATTAACTCTAAATTGCGCCCATGCACATTCAACACCTCCTTCCGCTAACCAATGTGCTTGTCGAGATTTTATTTCGTTTTGCGCAACTTTTATTTGAAAAAATACACCTTTGGATGATGCTAATGATGCAATTAAAGCAAGTAATAAAAGTATAGAAGTCACAAGCAAAGTGGTATAACCGGAATAGCTATATTTAGATGTCATTGCCAATTCCTTTGTTTGATAGAAAACTCCGCAACTTCACTAAAGACTCCATCAATCGTTTTCAAACCTAACTTAACGCTCGTGACCGAACTTACATTTCCTCCATTAGTCACTGTTTCTGAACTAACGGTGAATTGGGTAACTTGGAAAATATCATCATCAAATAGAGAACGACAAAAATCTATACCATCAAAAGATAATATTTGTGTTTGAGACACAACGCCTTTTTCACATATAAAAAACCGAGTATCTCTCTTCTCATACTTAATATTTCGATAGTCTTCATTGGCAGCTGAGTCCTCTTTAAAATACACAAGCCCTACAGAAGAGGCGCCGCTCAGCATTATGGTTCCTGTAGCTCCGGATAATTTGAGTGAACTACCGTTCCCACCATCATAACCTGCCCTTTGAATATCTTCTTTCATAACAGATAAAGTGATATTCAGACCTTGCAATAAATTTAGCTCTAAGCTTTTTTCCTTTGCTGTTTTTTGTAAACTCAAGAATATAGAGCCCACTACACTAAGGACAATTAATCCAATTAAAGAACTAATCATCAATTCGATTAAAGAGCTACCTATTTGATAACGTTTGTTAGCACTGACGGTAATCATATAACTTAGCTCCAGAGTTACTACAAATTTTAATCCTTCCGGGAGGGTTAGAGAGCTTTGCTTGTAGTTTTGTGTTTTGAGCATTGGTTGGGAAAAACTCTATATTTCCTCCTTGGGGTCGTCCACGGACCTCATCGAAGCTTATTTTTTGATTATCGTAGCTGTGCTTCAAAGATAATTCAGGGTAGGCAGAGCCGGAAAGGCTTAAAATTACGCCCCCAGAGCCGCTAGACGAGTTAGTTAACTGTAGAGACCATGCACCTTGACTGACAACGACGTTTTTAGCCATAGAGAAATGTATATATAACTTTTGATTTCTCATTACCGCCTCGGACTTACTTTGGCTTAGAAAACCAGCTAATTCAGTTGCTAATCGCTGCATTTGCACAGTTTGTGAAACACGGCTAAAGCTTGGAGCTGCAAACGCCAATATAATACTCAGTACAGCAACAGTAATAAGAAGCTCCAACAACGTAAACCCGCGAGGCATTTCCCAAATTCCTATGTAAACGGCAAAAGGGCCGTAATTCATCTTGCACAGATGCTATCACCTGCCAAAAATAGGCGGAAAAGTGAAAAGGAAACTACTCGTGATGATTCGAATTTCTCGTTGTAACGGCTACAAAAAAGGATTGAGAGGGATGACATTGATCGAATTACTGATAGCTGTCGTGATTGTCGGGATCATTGCTGCGATCGCCTACCCTTCTTACACTAATCATGTAATCAAGTCTCATAGGACGGTTGCCTTGAGCGATCTTAATCGAATTCAGCTAGAGCTAGAGACATCTTATGATGGTGGGTACGACTGGAGTCATATTCTCTCTGGAGGAACATGCACTCTATGTGACTCAGACACAAATAGATTTTCTTTCGATATTGCGAGCTCTGCAAGTACGGCCTATACCATTACAGCAACAGCAAAATCGTCTCTGGGACAAGACGACGACGAGTGCTTGACTGGTTCTAAAACGATTACTTTAACGTCAACAAATGTCGAAGAACCAAGTGATTGCTGGAATTAGGAAGAACACCGAGATGCAAAAAGGCCTGCATTTTAGCAGGCCTTTGTATTTGTGCTTTTCACTAACGTCTTAGCTGGTTAAATCATCAAAGAACTTTTTCACACCGTTGAAAAAGCCTTCTGATTTAGGCTTGTGCTTTGTCGCCGCTTCACCACCACAAGACTCTTCAAACTCTTTGAGCAGTTCTTTTTGGCGTGAGCTTAGGTTTACTGGTGTTTCAACAACCAACTTAACAATAAGATCACCAACACCGCCACCGCGAACGCCTTTCACACCTTTACCACGCATACGGAACATACGACCTGTTTGCGTTTCTGAAGGCACTTTTAGGCTTACGCGACCATCTAGGGTTGGTACTTCAACTTCACCACCTAGAGCTGCCATCGCAAAGCTTACTGGCACTTCACAGTATAGGTTGTTGCCATCACGCTCGAAGATATGGTGCTCTTTCACGTGCACTTGTACATACAAGTCGCCAGCAGGTGCTCCCATTTCTCCCGCTTCACCTTCGCCAGATAGACGAATACGGTCGCCAGTATCAACACCTGCAGGGATCTTAACATTAAGTGTTTTTGTTTTCTGCTTACGACCTTGACCATGACACTCATTACAAGGGTCTTTAATGATTTTACCTTTACCGTGACAGGTAGGACAGGTTTGCTGCACTGCGAAGAAGCCTTGGCGCATCTGTACTTGACCATGACCATGACAGGTACCACATGTTTCAGCAGATGAACCTTTCTTCGCGCCACTACCATCACAAGTATCACAGTGTACTAGTGTCGGTACTTCGATCTCCTTCGTTACACCACGAACCGCTTCTTCTAGCGTCAATTCCATGTTGTAACGTAGGTCAGCACCTCGCTGGGCACGGTGGCCACCACCGCCACGACGACCACCACCAAAGATGTCACCGAATACATCGCCAAAGATGTCGCCGAAATCAGCACCGCCGCCGCCAAAGCCGCCGCCACCGAAACCACCGCCGCCTTGTTCAAAAGCAGCATGACCGTATTGGTCGTACGCCGCTTTCTTTTGAGGGTCGGTCAGAACTTCGTACGCTTCTTTTACTTCTTTAAACTTGTCCGCCGCAGAATCATCACCCTGGTTTCGGTCTGGGTGGAATTTCATCGCTAGACGCTTATACGCCTTTTTGATATCGCGCTCTGAGGCATCACGGCTTACGCCTAATACTTCGTAAAAATCACGTTTTGACATGTTCTTCGTCACCAGTTAATTACTACAAACGGCATCGATTCACCGCTTGGTGTTTGTATCGTTCTAGGTAAGTGCACTTGTCTGCAACATACTTAACTAGAAAGACAGCGTTTACAAACAGACGGGCGTAAGAGTTGCCCCAAACGCCCGCACACGAAGTCTTATCGACCCCAGATGGCTAAGCAGCCATCTGGTTAAGAAATATTATTTCTTGTCGTCTTTAACTTCTTCGAACTCAGCATCTACAACGTCGTCTTCTTTAGACTGTGCACCTGCGTCAGCACCTTGTGCTTGCTGCGCTTGAGCTTGTTGTTGAGCGATTTCCATCAGCTTTTGAGAAGCAGTCATTAGTGCTTGAACTTTAGCATCGATAGCTTCTTTGTCTTCGCCTTTACGTGCTGTTTCTAGCTCAGAAATTGCTGCTTCAATCTTCTCTTTCTCTTCTGCAGGTAGCGCTTCACCAGCTTCTTCTACTTGCTTACGAGTACCGTGAATCATTTGGTCAGCTTGGTTACGTGCAGTCGCTAGCTCTTCGAACTTCTTGTCCGCTTCTTTGTTAGCTTCTGCTTCTTGAACCATTTTCTCGATGTCTTCATCGCTTAGACCGCCAGAAGCTTGGATAGTGATCTTCTGCTCTTTACCAGTCTGCTTGTCTTTCGCAGACACGTGTAGGATACCATCCGCATCAAGGTCAAAAGTAACCTCGATTTGTGGCATACCACGTGGTGCAGGCTGGATGCCTTCTAGGTTAAATTGGCCTAGAGACTTGTTGTACATCGCTTGCTTACGCTCACCTTGTAGAACGTGGATAGTTACCGCGCTCTGGTTGTCTTCCGCTGTAGAGAAAACTTGGTTCGCTTTAGTTGGGATAGTTGTGTTCTTCTCAACTAACTTAGTCATCACGCCACCCATTGTCTCGATACCTAGAGACAGTGGAGTTACGTCTAGTAGTAGTACGTCTTTAACGTCACCAGCAAGTACACCACCTTGAACTGCAGCACCCATTGCTACTGCTTCGTCAGGGTTTACGTCACGGCGCGCTTCTTTACCAAAGAACTCAGCAACTTTCGCTTGAACCATTGGCATACGAGTCTGACCACCAACTAGGATTACGTCAGTGATGTCGTTTACTGATAGGTCAGCGTCAGCTAGAGCTACTTTTAATGGCTCAAGAGAGCGTTGTACTAGGTCTTCAACTAGAGATTCTAGTTTTGCACGAGTCACTTTAATGTTCATGTGCTTAGGACCAGTTGCATCTGCAGTAACGTAAGGTAGGTTTACGTCTGTTTGAGAAGTAGAAGAAAGCTCGATTTTCGCTTTCTCTGCTGCTTCTTTAACACGCTGCATTGCTAGTGGGTCGTTCTTAAGGTTGATGCCTTGCTCTTTGTTGAACTCATCAACCAAGTAGTTGATTAGACGGTTATCAAAGTCTTCACCACCTAGGTGAGTATCACCGTTAGTTGCTAGAACTTCGAATGTTTTCTCGCCTTCAACTTCATCGATTTCGATGATTGAAATATCGAATGTACCACCACCAAGGTCGTATACCGCGATAGTGCGATCGCCGCCTTTCTTATCAAGACCGTAAGCTAGCGCAGCTGCTGTTGGTTCGTTGATGATACGTTTAACTTCTAGACCTGCGATACGGCCAGCATCTTTTGTCGCTTGACGCTGAGCATCGTTAAAGTAAGCAGGTACTGTGATAACTGCGCCAGTTACTTCCTCACCAAGGAAATCTTCAGCAGTTTTCTTCATTTTCTTAAGAACTTCAGCAGAAACCTGAGGAGCTGCCATTTTTTGGCCTTTCGCTTCTACCCAAGCATCACCGTTGTCAGCCTTAACGATTTTGTAAGGCATGATTTCGATGTCACGCTGAACTTCTTCGTCTTCAAAACGACGACCGATTAGACGCTTAATTGCAAATAGCGTGTTTTCTGGGTTAGTTACTGCTTGACGTTTCGCTGGTTGACCTACTAGCGTCTCACCGTCAGTGTAAGCAATAACCGATGCAGTAGTACGTTCGCCCTCTGCGTTTTCAATTACACGTGGTTTGTCGCCGTCTAATACAGCAACACATGAGTTAGTAGTACCTAAGTCAATACCAATGATTTTACCCATCTGGCTATCTCCGAATAAATTCTATTTTCGTTTGGTTATAACCCCAATGTGGGGGGAGGAGAATCGGGTTTCAACCCTTGCTCACAAACAAAAATAATCAATGTTTGCTTCTCTATGCCACATAGATAAGGGCGGCAAAATGCTTTTCAAGGGCAGAATTAAAAAAAAGCGTCTTTTTTCGAAATTTATGTGTTTCTTTCTGATTAGTTGGGAACTCGTCACACTGCTGTAGCGCAACAAAACGTCATTTCCCAGATAAATTTATTTATGCCCGACTCTTCCTAAATAAAAAACGAGCTCATAAGAGCTCGCTTCAATATTAGGGTTAAAATAAATGATTCAAGGTATTAGGCGTTCGCTTGAGCAGGCTCAGCATCAACACCTTCTTCTTTACCTATCTCACCTTCTGTTTTTGCAACAATGGTGTTCACTGCCGTGTCGCCGACAACGTTAGATGATGTACAGAACATATCATTAATACGGTCGACCGCTGCAATGATTGCCAAACCTTCAGGTGGTAAGCCTAGCTGGTGAAGCAAAACACCTACCATTACCACGCCGCCCCCAGGAACGCCGCCAGCACCAATAGATAACAGAAGAATAGTTAAGCCAAGTGTGAAGATGTCTGCGGTGTTAATTGGCTGGCCAAAAGCGTTCGCAACAAACATCGTTGCTAGAGCAATATAGATAGACACACCAGACATATTCATCGTTGCGCCCAGTGGTACACCGAAGCCAGCAACCGATTTAGAGACCTGAAGCTTTTCTGTCAGTGTGCGCATCGTTACCGGGATAGTCGCGTTTGAGCTCGCGGTAGATAGAGAGAAAAGAATCTGCTCACGAGTTGCACGTAGGAAAGTCTTTGGAGAAGTTCCTGTCGCAATACTCACTGCCATTGGGTAGAAGAAGAAGATCCAGAACACCAACATCGCAACCACCAAAGCCACGTAACCGGCAACGGACATTAATGTATTGGCGTTTAGCGTTGCACCTAGTTGAATCATTAGTGCGAACACACCATATGGTGCAAGACTCATCACTAATCCAACCAATTTCATCATGATTTCATTTGCCATTTTGAATGTGCGAATAGCTGGGCCACCACGAGAATCCAAAGCTTGAATTGCAAGCCCCGTCAAAATTGCCATAAAGATGATTTGCAGCATGTCGCCGCTAGCAAACGCTTGTACAGGATTGCTAGGAACAATGTTAACAACTAAAGAGAAAATGTCCGGCGTCTCTGTCGTTGTCAGCTGTACAGCCTCAGATACCGTTCCTGCTAGATTAGCGCCCGCTCCTGGCTGGAAGATCAAGCCGACAGTCAAAGCCGCCGTAATCGCAATGATGGTGTTAAGAATGTAAAGGGTAAAAGTTTTTCCACCAAGACGACCAAATGCACTGATGTCTTTCAAGTCAACAATGCCGCATACGATTGAAACGTAAACTAAAGGAACAACAAGCAATTTGATCAGTGAGACGAACATGCCGCCAACACCTTCTGCAGCTCCAAGTAGGTATGTATCAAAAATCGCAATACCGCTAAATAAGTACTGAATTGCTGTCCCCAGCACAAGGCCGGCAAACAAGCCTATAAAAATCTTACTAGAAAGCGATTTATCCATTATAAATCTCCGATATGTTGTGTTTGCTATTTACATTTTTGTAGTTATATATGCTTACTTTTAAAGCATTAGTCGCAAATCATACACACCAAAGTTACAAAATAAAGTGATAATTTACATTTTTGTTAACGAAATTGTTTTAGAAAAAATGACTATATTTACATTCCTATGCAGAACAAACATTCACGCAGCGAATGATTACAATCACTTATAGCCCTTCCCGTTAATAAACACGCAGCGAGATGAGAGAAAATCTCCTATAGGAAAATAATTAACCAATAGGAAAAAATATGAAGGGGATCAAATTTTCATTTATCGATATACAACGAAGTTCGATGCAGTCATTTATGTTTAAAACAAAAAAGCGCCCATCAAAAATGATGGGCGCTTTTATATTTAAAAAACAGGGAGTTAAAGTTACTTAGCAACCATTACCATTGCCGGACGAATCACACGGCCGTTTAGTTCGTAACCTTTTTGCATAACAAACATAACAGTGTTTGATTCATGATCAGGGCTCTCCTGAATCGACATCGCTTGATGGAACTCTGGATTGAATGCTTCACCTTCAGGGTTGATTGCTTTCAAGCCAAATTTCGCTACAACGTCTACAAACGTTTTATGGGTTAGTTCAACGCCTTCTAGGAACGGCTTCACAGTTTCATTCTCTGTATCTGCCGCTTGAATTGCACGCTCTAGGTTATCAATAACAGGAAGCAGCTCTTCTGCAAACTTGTTCAACGCAAACTTACGTGCTTTATCGATCTCTTGCTCAGTGCGACGACGCATGTTTTCTACTTCAGCTTTAGAACGCAACACCGCATCTTGTTGCTCTTTTACTTTTGCCTCGCTAGACAATAGTGCCGCTTCTAGTTGAGCAATCTTAGCGTCTGTCTCATCACCAAGCTCTTCAAGCTCAGCTTCAACTTCTTGTGCTTCAGCTTCTACTTTTTCAGCCTCTTCGATGATTTGATCAAGCTCTTCTTCTGTAACTTTGTTTTCTTCGTTGCTCATGATATCTCCAGAATTCAACATAATGCCCTTAAAGCCATGCGCGTTTTTGCGGGCTTTAACCACATAAAAATTCGCATATTTAGGTGACTTGCCATTATTATGGGGATGAAGATTCCTGATTCAAGCCTCTTTAATGCGGAAATGCTATGAAAAATCCATGTAACGTGATCGCGATTATCGGAAAACCAAGAGATCAACAAGCAATTCAAACTCATAAAGAGTTGTACCAATGGTTGACCTCTGAGGGCTATAAAGTATTCATTGACGATCGCCTTGCCGCAATACTGGATGATATCCCACAGAGTCAGTTTGCTAGCTTAGTTGAACTAGGAAAAAATGCCGATCTAGCCATTGTGGTTGGTGGCGATGGCAACATGTTAGGTGCGGCAAGAATTTTATCCCGATTTGATGTGCCAGTTATAGGCGTGAACCGTGGAAATTTGGGCTTCTTAACTGACTTGAACCCAGACGACTTCCAAGCGTCTCTGCAAGCGGTACTCGACGGTGAGTATATTGAAGAGGAACGTTTTCTTTTAGAGGCGGAAGTACACCGCCACGGACAAATAAAGAGCCATAACGCTGCGCTAAACGAAGCCGTACTTCACCCAGGGCAAATTGCTCATATGATTGAATTTGAAGTGTATATTGATGAAAGCTTCGCCTTCTCTTTACGGGCCGACGGTTTGATTGTCTCCACTCCGACTGGCTCGACGGCATATTCACTTTCTGGCGGCGGCCCAATTCTTTCTCCTAGCTTGAATGCCATTTCACTCGTGCCAATGTTCCCTCATACATTGTCGAGTCGACCTTTGGTGGTTGATGGAAAACGTCGAATTAAATTGGTGGTATCACCAGAAAACCGTGGAACACAAGAAGTTAGCTGTGATGGACAAGTCTCACTTCCAGTTACCCCTGGCGACGAAATTCACATCTATCAAAGTCCAAATGTACTAAAGCTCATCCATCCAAAAGACTACAGCTACTATCACGTCTTACGGAATAAGCTTGGCTGGTCTAGTAAATTGTTCTAACACTTGTTACTCAGGGCAATAACTTCAATAAAAAAGCCAGCAGCTTAATTGCTACTGGCTTTTGGCTTTCTTAGACAAGAAATAGACACAAAGTAGTGAGGCGACACGATATTTGTCATCATTAAAGAGAAGCTTATAAATTTTGATCCTGTGGGCAAACTTTACACAAAAGATAGAAAAGCAAATTCAATGATCTATGTCCGGTGATATTCTCACCATGAATAGAGTATTAACTCTATTTCATACAATCAATAAAGGACATATTATGAAGAAAACCATCATTCTGTCTGTTCTCAGTACATTAGCACTTATTGGCTGCCAATCAGAGGAAACGCAAGTCAACAGTGTATCCAACGCAAAAGCGGAAGATATCACTAAGACGAAGCGTGCCCTAGCTCAACAATTGAGTGAGAACTATGCTGCCATTGAACCCATGTTGAGAAGAGATATTACTCCACAACAGACTAACGTGTCTGTATCAGCATTTGTTAAGCAAAACCCTAACTCAGAGTTCAGCCGCCAGCTTGTACAAGCTGACACTCAAATTCGTAGCTGGAAAGGTATTTCTGAATACTCAGATCAGTTGTTAGAAGTTCGCTTGGCAAATGAAGCCATGATAACAGCATGGCAAAGTGGCGAGGTCGAGCCATTATTTGCGTTTGAACCAAGTGGTGATGATGAGAATTGGCAATACATCGAAGCATTTGATGTTTATGGCAACATCCATCAACTCGATGTTTACCAGCTCCCTGAGGTACCTGTACTTGTCGTTGATAACAATAGCTCTGCAGAGCTAAAAGCAGGCTTGCAAGCTATGCAAGCTGAGATGAAAAAACTCGGTCAACCAGCTTTAGTTCAACCATATATTGCTGATGAACAACGCCAAAATACACCGCTATTGTCAAGTAGCGCAGTGGGCGAAGCGGCTCCAATTCAAACCACGCAGTTGAAAAAGATCCGTCTAGCCGATGACAAAGAACCTTGGATCTCTGGCAAGGCAGAAATCTACGCTATCGTAACGGGCGTCAATCCAAGTCGTGATGAACCTACTCTCGATTTGGTGGAGCTTCCATACTTAGACTACGATAACCAAGATTACTATCCAAATCAGATCATTATTCACTGGTCTCGTTACCGCTGGGGTGCGGCAGACATTGTGCTCATGGAGCAAGATGACGGCACAGACTATAAACAATTGGCAAAACTCCTTGTTCAAGTTGCCGAAGAAGTATTGAAAGCGATTCCAGATCCAGAAGTTCAGGCTTACGCGATTATTCCGCAAATCACGAACAAGATCATCGACACTATCCCCGATGGTGTACTCACGAATGATGATGACTTCGTCGACGTTTACTACACTCTAATGCAAGACACTTCATACGTAGATCACCCAGGTGCAGGTGTGAATGCAGTCGTCACACTAGAACCACTAACGATTAACCCAACTCGTCCGTAACCTGTTCAATTTTAATGAGTCGTTGTAATCACATCGGCTCATTTTTCCCACTTCATCACAAAAAAACAGCCTACAAAGAAAATTTTCCCTACCTGACTTTACTGTATAAAGAAACAGTATATACTGTTCTCTTATACAGTATTGTTCAGTTATACAGGTAAATAAAATGCTGGCTCATCTAAGTGTTAATAATTTTGCGATTGTTAAGTCTTTACAACTCGAGCTTTCTAAGGGCATGACCACCATTACAGGTGAAACAGGCGCGGGTAAATCCATTGCTATCGATGCTTTAGGGCTCTGCTTAGGCGGACGAGCCGATGCCGGCATGGTGCGACAAGGTGAAGAGAAAACCGAAGTTAGCGCCGCTTTTTTATTGGACAACAACTTACATGCAACACGTTGGTTAGAAGATAACGATCTGCTAGATGGCAGTGAGTGTATTTTGCGTCGTATTATCACAAAAGAAGGCCGCTCAAGAGCCTTCATTAATGGCAGCCCTGTTCCACTATCACAACTCAAATCTCTAGGGCAGCTACTTATCAATATCCATGGGCAGCACGCTCATCATCAATTGATGAAAAGTGAGCACCAAATGGCCATGCTCGACCAATATGCTGGGCATTTAAACCTACTAAAAAGCACACGAAGTGCTTACCAGCATTGGCGTCAGGCGGATAATAACCTCAAGCAGCTAAAAGAAAATAGCCAGCAAAACCAGGCGCAAAAACAGTTGCTTGAATACCAAATCAAAGAACTGAATGAGTTATCGCTAGGTGAAGAAGAATTTGCAGAGCTCGAGCAAGAGCACAAACGACTATCCAACAGTGGTGAACTCGCCACTACCTGTCAGCAAGCCATCGAACTTATTTACGAAGGTGAAGAAGTCAATGCGCTTGGTATTTTGCAATCGGCCAATCACTCCCTAATTCAATTAGCCGAATTAGATGAAAAGCTATCTGAGCTACCTAACATGCTGTCAGAAGCGATGATTCAACTTGAAGAAACGAAGAATGAATTACGCAGCTACTTAGATGGCATCGATGTTGATCCTGCTCGTATGGCTTATGTAGAAGAACGTTTTTCTAAAGTGATGTCTGTAGCTCGTAAACACCACGTAATGCCAGAAGAACTATACCAACATCATCAAGATCTTCTGGCCCAAGTAGAAGCGTTAGATTGCTCCGATGAACGTTTAGATGAGCTTGCTCAAGAAGTAGAACACAAGTACCAAAGCTTTCTAACACAAGCAGAAAAACTGCACAAATCACGCAGCCGTTACGCAAAAGAACTGAACAAACTGATCACACAAAGCATGCACGAATTGAGCATGGAGAAAGCAGTATTCAGTATCGAAGTTAGCAATGACAACACGCACCCATCGCCGCTTGGCATGGACAGCGTGTGCTTCTTAGTATCGACCAACCCGGGACAACCATTGCAACCTATAGCAAAAGTTGCGTCAGGCGGTGAGCTATCACGTATATCTCTAGCTATCCAAGTGATCACCGCTCAGAAAGTAGATACACCAAGTTTAATCTTCGATGAAGTGGATGTAGGTATTAGTGGCCCAACAGCTGCCGTAGTGGGCAAAATGCTACGCAAGCTTGGCGAATCTACTCAAGTATTGTGTGTCACTCACCTCCCTCAAGTTGCCGGATGCGGCCATCAACAAATGTTTGTTGCTAAGCAAACCAAAGCAGGCCAAACCGAAACCCAAATGCACGCATTAGATGAACAACAACGTGTGGCAGAATTAGCTCGCTTACTTGGTGGTAGTCAAATAACCGACTCAACGTTGGCAAACGCAAAAGAACTGCTTATCGCCGCTTAATAGATCGACAAGGGATGAGATATGGATATCAGAGCAATACACAAAACCAACTGCTTAGATCTCATCCCTATTTTTATTGAGTTAGAACATTACTACTTCAAAGAAAAAGCTTCATCAAAACACGATCTGGTCCATTATCTAAAGAGCCAAGTCTTCTCTGAACATTCTGGTGTTAATATCATTGCGGTTTACGATAATGATGACGTCGTAGGCTTTGCATCTTATACCGTCATGTTCCCTGCCCCAAAACTCTCAGGGCAGATGTACTTAAAAGATCTGTTCGTATCTTCGAAGGTTCGAGGAAAAGGGGTTGGTCTCAAGTTAATGAAGTATCTGGCATCTTTGGCGATCAAGTGTAGATGCCAAAGGTTGGACTGGACAGCTGAAAGTAGTAACCCTACCGCAGGTCAGTTTTACCGCTCAATTGGTGCAACACTAATTCATGAAAAAGAGTATTATCGTTTTTCAGGTGATGCATTACGCGAATTCGCCAAAACCGACTAACGAGTCACTAGGCTTTGCTCACCGCTGAAAGCGTCCATCACCCTACTTCCGATTGAAATTTGCTCTTCGTCACCTAACTAATACGTCATGTGGTGACATTTACCGCCTAATATCGGTGAATAAATGCAACTCAACTCAAAATTCGTTGTCAGATTGTCTACCATACGACGCATAGCTTTTTACATCTGCGTCGAGCTTGTTTATTATCAGCGCAGTATTTTAAAGGTTACTAAGAAATTATTATGCAATTAAAGAAGTGGTTAGTTGCCGTACCATTAGCAATGACATTGCTGACAGGATGTTCGGTATTGGAAAGACTGGTTTATCGTATTGATATCAACCAAGGCAACTATGTAGAACAAAGTGCGGTTGATAAATTAAAGTTTGGGATGACTAAAGCACAGGTTCGCTTCGTATTAGGGTCGCCAATGCTTATTGAAAACGGCTATCCAAACACTTGGTATTACATCTATCATCATACTCCTGGCCATGGCGAACCAGTACAGAAAGATCTGATTGTAAACTTTAATGACCAAGGCACACTCGCAGACATCAGTGGTGACTTTCCAAAAAGTGACGCATTTTACGAGCAAATTCAGTAAACTGACTTTTGCAAAAAAACCTCCCGTTTGGGAGGTTTTTTATTATATAGAAATCACGTTAGTCAAACTTTGAGTAACTCACATGAGCTATTGGGTTTATATTAATCCTGCTTATTTTTACGTACAGTACTAGGCTTGCCACCGGTGACTGGGTCTGCACTTCCCTCGGCTTTAGCCTGCTCCGCCCTTTTACGGCGAATCTCTTTCGGATCGGCGAGTAACGGACGATAAATCTCTATTCGGTCTCGATCTCGAACGGTCGCATCCAACTTCACGTTACGACTAAACACACCCACTTTGTTCTTGGACAAATCAATTTCAGGGTACAACTCCAATACACCGGATTGTCGAATGATCTCTTCTACCGTTGCGTGATTATTTACCACTAAGTTAAATACACGCTGTTCATGAGGAAGAGCATAGACAACCTCAACGTGAATCATATCTGACTCAATACTCATAACACTCGTAGACCTGTTTTGCGCGTTTAGTAAATGCATTTACCATATTACTAGTAAGCTCGTTAAAAATCTTACCGAAGGCCATCTCAATCATTTTACTTGAGAATTCAAACTCAAGCTTTAGTTCAACCTTGCAAGCTTGCTCATCTAGCGCGGTAAAAATCCAACCACCACGCAACGTCTTAAACGGGCCATCCACCAAGTTCATCATAATTGCCTGACCGGGGATCAACTCATTTGAAGTCGTAAACGTTTTGCTGATTCCAGCCTTCGCCACATCGACAGAAGCCACCATACCATTCCCCGAAGACTCAATGATTCTAGAGCCCGAGCAACCAGGCAGAAATTCAGGGTATTTAGCAACATCATTAACCAGATTGAACATCTGTTCGGCGCTAAAAGACACAAGCGCAGAACGGCTGACTTGCTTCATACATACTCCTATCGATACATGTACAGATTTAAAGCTACTCGCCAATTTTACTTTTATTCCACGATTGCGCAAATAAAAGGATTTCCTATCCGATATCCAACCCGTATAATGACGCTATTATGGCAAAGAAAAAAACGAAACAAAAAGCGGGTAGCAATACTATCGCGCTGAATAAAAAAGCTCGCCACGAGTATTTCATCGATGATGAAATCGAAGCTGGCTTGGAGCTCCAAGGTTGGGAAGTGAAAGCCCTTCGCCAAGGTAAAGCCAATATTTCTGAAAGTTACGTATTTATGCGTGACGGTGAAGCCTTTGTGAGTGGCATGACAATCACTCCTTTAAATCAGGCATCGACACACGTTGTGGCGAATCCTACACGTGTGCGTAAACTACTAATGAGTCGTCGTGAGCTGGATAATCTATTCGGACGTGTAAACCGTGAAGGTATGACATTAACGGCCCTCTCACTGTACTGGTCTCGCTCTTGGGTGAAACTAAAAATTGGCGTAGCAAAAGGTAAAAAGCTGCACGATAAACGTACGGATCTAAAAGAAAAAGACTGGGCAAGAGAAAAAGCACGCGTAATGAAGAGCGCGCTGCGTTAATCTTGACCACTTAAACGCATAGTACTGGACAGCCAATGCTTTTCTGTTACTATGCGAATATTACCTGGGGCTGATTTAGGATTCGACGGGAATTCAGAAGTCTGAGGTGCATGCCGAGGTGCGGTAGGCCTCGTTAACAAACCGCAAAAAAATAGTCGCAAACGACGAAAACTACGCACTAGCAGCTTAATAACCTGCTAAGAGCTCTCTCGCCCTAGCTTCCGCACGTAAGACGGGGATCAACGAGGGATCAAACCCAAACGCGCTAGCCCGGATTCTCCCGCCTGAGAGATGAACGGCGAATTTTAATTCAGGCTAGTCATTCATTAGCGTGTCGGTTCGCAGGTGGGTGGCGAAATTAAAGATCGACTAAGCATGTAGTACCAATGATGAACGGTTTTCGGACGCGGGTTCAACTCCCGCCAGCTCCACCAAACGTTTGGAAAAGGCCACCTTCGGGTGGCCTTTTTTGTATCAACTAAAATAGTCTCTTTTTTCAAACATTCATGCTTTCTGAAATCTTACTACATGGATTACCGCATACCTTTGGCCCATGTAGGTTTACAAACTCGTTGAGTATTAATCAGTAAACAAGAAGTTCATAAGTACTAATCAAAAAGGCAGAGAGCATGGTACTAAAAGCCCTGCAACTTAAAAGTCTTCTGCTTACCTATCCTTTCTAAGAGATAACTAGATCTAAGTCTAAAGTCTATACTCATCTCCCTCGATGAATTGCTTGATGCATTCATTGTTAGTCCCTACTCGCTTGTTTCATTACAACTCTATCGATGTAATGACTACAAATAGTAGTTACCAAAAAATAATGTAATTCTAATCACAAAGTTAACCTTAGATATTGAATAGAAACACAACATATATAGATTTTTAAATTTCAAAATGAAAGTATTGTTGTGAAAAATTAAGTTACTGGAATTATTACAGTCATATTAGTGAGCATTGTAATGAATTTTGAAGAAAGCAAATTGAATGACGAACACGTTAATCAATACACACCGCAAATCAATGGTGTGTTAACAAAGAAAGGAAAACCCCTTAGTAGCCTGAAGGTTAGCCTTAGTATTGGTTTAAGCACGTCAGGGAAATCAATAGACTTATCAACATTCACAGACAGTACTGGTCGCTTTGAGTTTTCTCCAGTCTATGAAAATAAAAACATCATAAGCACTCCTCTTATTGAACACTATGTAACTATTGTTTTAGTCGCAGAACTCAGCAATGATGAAAGTACTATTATTTGGGAAGGAAGCTTTGATGGTTATAAAATAGAGGATTACGTAAAAAATAACATGGCTAACCTTGCTTGTGACACTGAGAACCCTCTTAAGTACTTTGCTTTTTCAATTGATGATGAAGAAAACGATGACTACTACGTAAACAGCCAATGTAATTTATTTGGTTATATAGACTCTGACTTATATGGAAATTAAACAATGCACTCATGATACAACTCCAGTTCCTATGTCTCCTCTTTGGCCATTTATTTACGGGGGATATTGAGTATCGGTTAGCAGGAGGTTCTGGTATCGACTTCCACGCTCATGGACTAGGAAAAAACCTGTTCCGGGTTATGTCAATAACGCTACAAGTAATGAGTGATCGGCACTACAATCTAAGCCTTAAACTTATCTAGAACGCAACGTATTTCTTGACTTCAACAATAGATATAATGCTCGGATGACTGATGGTTGGGTAAGTAAAATAGTCTCTTCAATTTTGACCTTATTAAGAATTTCAGGTTTGGGTCATATAATACAACAAATAGCAACTGTAGGCCTTACTGCTTGGGATCAACTAGCTAAAGCTATGGCGTACATCTCAAAACTAAAAAACGAGTATACAGAACACGTTCGCGGTATTTTAGGTCACATGAATGTAATGTCAGGTAGCGCAGCGATCGACCTATCGAGTATTACTTATAGAGTGATAAAACTTTGTTTTTCGAGACTAGTAAGAAGGTTAGATAGTCATGTTAGAAATGCTCTAAATATAGTAGAGTGACAGTAAAAGGCACGAACAATTATTCTAAAAAACGCTCTATTATCCTCAACTAGATTGAGTTCAGAAAAAGCGAAGCTATTTAGGCTTCGCTTTTTATTAGGGCTTAGAGTTGTTAACAATATTAAAATCTATATTCCACACCTAGTGATGCTTGGTTAAAGTCTGTTTCCGTGTTTGCACCGTTCGCGACATTCTCCGCATTGAGTTCTACGTCGTACCACATATATTCTGCGTTAACTAAGAAGTTATCAGTAACTTTAAAACCAACACCGGCACCAGCGAATACACCTTCATCATCTTTGTTGCCTTGGAAGCCCGCAACGTTGTAATCCGTCGAGTACCACATTTGACCGCCTTTTGCGTAAAGGTCGACACGATCAGCAATGGGAGCGGTAACTTTTAGAGCCGCGGTATAGCCGTCCGTTTCGGCATTTGCTAGGTTATTACCATAGCTACCGAAATCAATGTACCCCCCCTCCAACGCTAAGTAAGGATTAAAACGGTAACCAACTAAACCTTGAATAACATCGCTGTCATCATCAAAGTCATCTTGTCCATCAACTTTTAAGTAACCGTAGTTGGCGCCAACATATACACCATGATCGTTGGAGTCCGCAGCATGTGATAAAGTACTAAACGTTGCTAAAGAAAAAAGGCTAATCAAAGTAACAACATTGCTTTTCATTTCGTTCTCCTAATATAAGTTCCATTGAAGGTTCGAATAGTAAAGAGCAAATGCAATGCCAACTTTAAATTAATGAAAAATATATTTAATTTTATAGAATACTGACAATCCTCTAAAGAACTCCGAACAAAAACAGAAAAAAAGATCTGTCTGTTTACTTTATATAAACAATACTAAATTGAGGTTAATCGATGATGTGAAAAAGATTCTTGTTAATTTGTAGATTTTTCAAAGAAATTAAATAAACATCTAAATTACTCTTGTAGATTAATCCGTCAAAAAACGCTTAGCTAGTTTTTATAAGAAAGGAAGCTAATCACACATACGTTGCATCTTACTTTGCTTCAAGCCATGAATATTCTACTCTTTGCCTAAGCAGAGTTTAATGGAACTGAAGTATGTTAAAAGGCAGTGAATACCCTTCTATTCGAGCATTAAGGACGTTTGTCGCGGTCTCTAATTACCTCAGTTTCTCTAAAGCAGCGGATGCACTATGTATTACGCAAAGCGCAGTAAGCAAACAAATCGCATCGCTGGAGCAATTGGTGGGTTTACCTTTAATACAAAGAGGGACGAGTGGTATTGAGTTAACCGAAGAAGGCAAGCGTTATCTGCCGCAAGTCACAGAAGCTTTGGAGCTTATTCAGCATGCAACTGCCAACTTAATCCAGTCAGATTCAAAGCAAGAATTACTCACCGTGGACGTAACCCCTTCTTTTGCCAGCCTTTGGTTGATACCTAATATTGATGACTTCCACCAGCAACATCCTAACATCCGAGTAAGAGTCTGTACCGGGGATGGGAACGTCAAAGATTCGAGCAACGAAAGTGACTTACATATTCGCTGCCTTCCATTATCCACACATTATGAATACAGCAACTTACTGTGCGAAGAAACATTGTTATTAGTCGGTTGCACAAATGCTCCTGCAATTGAGAGTGTGCACGCTGTTAGCAATTATCCTTTTATACCTCAAATCACTCGCCCTCAGCTATGGGAGCAATTTAAAGCTGTCTACACTGTAGAATCTCCCGTTACCTATCAACCTGTAGGCGTCGAACATTTTTACCTAGCTTGCGAAGCTGTCAGAATGGGAAAAGGGCTCGCCTTGCTTCCCGATTTTATGGCGCAGTATTCGATTTTAAGAGGGGACATTCAGCATGTTCTCAACCTCTCTTTACAGAGCGGTTATGGTTATTACGTGATGATTCCAAATTATCGACTTTCAGCTAAAAAAGTAGTGGCATTTCACGAATGGCTGAAGAGCAAGCTAAGTTAATGTTGTTTCTTTAAACTCGTTTAGGTAAACCAAAACAACTCAAAGACTTCGGTATCTGTCTGCTCAAATTTATGGCATTCTCATCCATACTATTTAAAAAGGATAAATGGATAGTAGGATATGGACAGCAACACGCCAAGACTCTCTTTACGCACCATTGAGCCGACCGATTACCCAGAGCTCGCGGAATTAATGGACCTTGTTTTTCCTGATGTTGGTGGCTCATGGCCACGCCTGACCATCATGGATCTCATTCATCAGTTTCCTGATGGACAAATCTGTATTGAGGATAACGGAAAAATTGTCGGCGCAGCGCTAACAATCAAAGTGGACTACAACCGATTTTCACTTCCTCACCTGTACACCGACATCATCACCGAGAACAACGTCATCCAAAACCAAGTGACCGGTGACGCCATGTATGGTCTCGATGTATTTGTTCACCCGGACTACCGTGGGCTGCGTTTAGGTCGCCGTCTGTATGATGCGCGTAAAGAACTTTGCCGGAGTAAGAATTTCAAAGCAATTTTAGCCGGTGGCCGCATCCCGAATTACCACAAATATGCTGACGAATTGAGCGTGGCTGAATACATCGACAAGATAAAACGCCGTGAGCTTCACGATCCTATTTTGTCTTTTCAGCTTGCAAATGACTTCGATGTAAAGCGTATTATGCGTGGTTACTTGCCAGAGGATAGTGCTTCTAAAGGCTACGCAACTCTACTGGAGTGGGATAACTTCTTCTACGAAGAGGATATTCAATCCGTACATGATGTAGAAAAAACGCTGATTCGTATTGGTGTTGTGCAGTGGCAAATGCGCGCCATGAATGACTTAGAGGACTTGCTCGATCAGGCTGAGTTCTTCATTTCTTCTCTTGCGAACTACAAAGCCGATTTCGCCCTATTCCCTGAATTCTTTAACGCGCCGCTGATGGGCTTGCAAAACGACCAAAACTCCGTCGAAGCAATTCGCTTTTTGGCTAGCTTTACAGAAGAGATCAAAAACCGCTTCTCGCAGATGGCAGTCACCTACAACATCAACATTATTGCTGGCAGTATGCCCGTCATCGAAGATGGCAAGTTGTATAATGTGGCCTACTTACTGCAACGAGATGGTGAAATAAACGCTCAATATAAGATTCACATCACGCCCCATGAGCAAAAAGACTGGGTGATCGACGGTGGTGACAATGTTCAAGTGTTCGAAACCGATGCGGGCAAAGTCGGCATACTGATTTGTTATGACAGCGAATTCCCTGAATTGGGAAGAATGTTAGCAGAACAAGGCGCACAAATTGTATTCGTTCCTTTCTGGACGGACACAAAAAATGGCTATCAACGAGTACGAATTTGTTCCCAATCGCGTGCCATTGAAAACGAATGCTATGTTGCAATTGGTGGCAGTGTTGGTAACTTACCTCGTGTTGATAACGTGGACATCCAGTACGCACAATCTGCCGTATTCTCACCGTCGGATATCTACTTCCCGCACGATGCGACCTTGACAGAAGCAAGCGCCAACACCGAAATGATGATCTTCGCCGATGTTGATTTGACTAAGTTGAAGCAACTTAATACCGAGGGTTCAGTAACCAACTTACGTCACCGACGCCTTGATTTGTATGGCGCATTCACCAAAGCCAAAGAGTCATAAGGATCTCCCTAATTCGCCGCTACCAAAGAGCGTGGCGGCGAGTAAAGCCAGCTGCAGGTTGATTCTGCGCAATTATCAGAGGCATGTCAGTTTTTCTCAATGGTGAGAAACAAGAATTGACCCAATAGGACATTCGGAGTATCACTCCAACTTCGTTCCGCTTTTATTAGGGGAAAGCTTTTGGAACATATTAACGAACTTCTCATGTCAATGAAGCCTTTGCTTGAGCAATACGGCTACGTTGCGCTGATTGTCAGTATATTTCTAGAAGGGATAGGTATCCCGATGCCTGGTCAATCACTGATGATCGCGGCATCTTTGCTCTCGTCAGAACAAGTCATGAACCTAAGTATGGTAATGATGGTATCGTGGCTGAGCTGCTTTTTTGGTAATACCTGTGGCTACTTAATCGGTTATTACTTTGAGGGGTGGTTAGATAAAAAAGGCTACATTTCCGGCCCGAAGATGCAAACGCTTCAATTGACTATCCAGAAATACGGCCCTACGTGCTTGGTGGTCAGCCGCTTTATTGAAGGAATGAAGCAATTTATGCCTCTTGCATGCGGTATCGCGAAAATGCCACGTAGAGCGTTTTTGCTCGGTAACGCCCTCGCGGCGACGGTTTGGGTATTGGTATTCAGCTTGTTAACTCACTTTACATTTGAACATTTAAGCGTGTTGAGCAACCTGTACACCGAATACAAATATCTGGTATGGGCATTTGCTGCTGTCTTATTTACGTGGATGGTTTTAGGTATTGTTAAACGCAAAAAAGCCAAATCAATGCAATAACGACAGTCTCTTCATTAGCGCATAACTAAAGCTCGTGGTATCAGTGAGATACGCAACACGAGCTTTTATCTTTTTCTTTACGTGTAAAATTTAAACAGCCATTTAGACGTCTAGACGTTGACAATGTAGAAATGTGATATTAGTCTGCTCTTCTCTCTTATCATTAACATTGTCGTTTACATGTCCGGTTCCCAACAAACTACTAAAACAGTTGCACCGTCTGCGGTCGCACTGATCCCATTAATTGTATTCCTTGCGCTATTTATTGGCGTAGGCACTTACTTATCTTTGCAAGGCGTGGAATTTGCCTTCTACCAGCTGCCTGCACCCATCGCGGTATTACCAGCCATCATCATTGCGTTTCTTTTAAGTAAAGAGAAACTTAACCGCTCAATCGAACACTTCATGCGTGGTGTTGGCCACCCAGACATCATCGCAATGTGTATGATCTATCTGCTTGCAGGTGCCTTTGCTGCGGTAGCAAAAGCCTCTGGTGGTGTTGATGCAACAGTGAACCTTGGTTTATCCGCTATTCCAACCAGCATGATTTTACCGGGCATTTTTCTGATTTCTGCTTTTATCGCAACAGCAATGGGGACTTCGATGGGTACCATCGCAGCCGTTGCCCCCGTAGCGTTGGGGATTGCTGAATCAGCAGGAATGAGCTTACCGTTAACCGCTGGTGTTGTGCTGAGCGGTGCTATGTTTGGTGATAACCTTTCTATCATCTCTGACACCACCATCGCGGCGACACGCTCTCAAGGTTGTGAGATGAAAGACAAGTTTAAAGAGAACATTCGTATTGCTTTACCTGCGGCGTTGATCGCGATTGCAGTGTTCGCTTTCAACAGTACCGCGACTCAAGTGCCTGAAACTGGCGATATTGAGTGGCTAAAAGTCTTGCCGTACATCACTATTTTGATCCTAGCGGTATCTGGTGTGAATGTGTTTGTGGTTCTGTCGATTGGCATTCTTTTGGCTGGCGGCGTGAGCTTGGCATCGATTGACAATTACGGACTAACTAATCTAGCCCAAGACGTATACAAAGGCTTTGGTAACATGCAAGAGATCTTCTTGTTATCCATGCTGATTGGTGGTTTGAGTGAACTGATGCGTCGCCAAGGTGGTCTTGCTTTTCTAACAAATTTCGTTAGTAGCCTTATCCACGCGTTTGGCTCTAGTCACTCTAAGCATGCGAACAGTCGTGCAAGCGAGCTAGGTATTGCAGGTTTGGTATCAATGGTCAATGGCTGTACGGCAAACAACACCGTAGCCATCATTGTATCGGGCAGCGTTGCTCGCCAACTGGCGGAAGAGAATAATGTCTCTCCTCGCCGCTCAGCAAGCTTGTTAGACATTTTCTCATGCGTGGTGCAAGGCGTGTTGCCTTACGGTGCTCAAGTACTACTGCTAGGTTCCGTATTCAACCTATCGCCACTTGAAGTAGTTGCCAATTCTTACTACTGTTTTGCATTAGCGATAGCGGCTGTTGTCGCGGTGTTTATCAAACATCCCGCTCGTCAACCTGTAGCGCAAACTGAGAACTAACGACAAATACCGAAAAGGCTCCGATGGAGCCTTTTTACTTTCCTTTCTTCTTTTTTTCTTTTCCGCGAGCAGATTTACTTCAAAGCTGAACGCAAACTTTGCGCACTGTGTAAAGGAATCGCAAAGCGATGCGCCACATCGCGTAGAGCTTCCACCTGAGCCGCGTTACTGATTGCTAATTCGCCTGCCACATCGACGTGGTTATTCTCAAACCCCACTCTCACATCGAATCCAAGTAACATCGCACTCGCTAAACAGTCTTGCTCTCGCGCGCCAAAAGCACAAATGGCACATCGAATTTCTTCCTCGACAAAACGCGCCAAATTCAAACCTCGTAAATCCCATGGCGAAGACTGTTGAGCTTGGTGATAACGCCCTAACACCACTAATGCATGCTGATGCGTTTTAGGTAACACGCCCGCATCACGCAGTTGGAAATAACGTTCAATGTCGGTTGCATCGTAGAGAATAATTTGGCTCACGATGTTGTGTTCTGCCACCCAATGGAAAAAGGCATGCCCTTCTTTCTCACTTGCGCGATCAGGGATTAACTCCCTCAATGCAAAAGAAGCCGCTTCTGGTTTCACAGCTTTAACTAACGCCATCTGTTGTGGCGGAGAATACAAGCCCACCGCCTCTGTGGTGAGCTGTACCATCATGTTTTGTCCCACCGCTTCTTTCACGGCATGGTAAATTGCCATGTTGTCGTCGATGTCTAATGAATGACGTCCGTTGGCGTCTCTAGCATGCAAATGGATCATGGCAGCCCCTACCGTTTGACAAGCGATAGCCTCTGCAACCAGTTCGTCTGTTGTCATGGGTAAGCTGGCGTGATCGTGCTTAGTTTTTCTTGCACCGTTTGGGGCCACGATAATAGCGATAGGCTCTCGTATACATCGATTTTCTAATTCCATTCCTTCGCTACCTCTTTTAGCGTTAATGAGAGTTTGCCAACTAGCTCATCAATATGGTGAGGCTGAATAATGAATGGCGGCGCAAGCAAGATATGGTGCCCATTAACGCCATCAATCGTTCCGCCCATTGGATAGCACATTAAGCCATTTTCCATTGCTCGCTGTTTGATGCGTTTGTCTGCCAATGTGGCTTTACTCAGAGGCGCCTTGCTTTCTTGATCGGCCACCAGCTCAATGCCAAAAAACAAACCTTTACCACGAATGTCGCCAATGTACGGTAAATGGGCCAATGCAGAAGTAAGCTCATTACGCACCAAAGCACTTTGCCGATTCACCGCCGTTAACAAATCATCTTGGAAGATGGTTTGAATGGTCGCCACGGCAGCAGCGCACGCCACAGGGTGCGCCATAAAAGTATGACCATGTTGGAAAAAACCGCTTCCACCGGCAATAGCTTGGTAGACTCGATCATTCGCAACCACCGCGCCAATAGGTTGATAACCCGCACCAAGCCCTTTAGCCATACAAACCAGATCGGGCTCTGCCTCTTCTTGCTCAAACGCAAAAAAACTGCCACTGCGTCCAACGCCACACATGACTTCATCCAAGATCAATAACACATCGTATTGGTCGCATATTTCGCGAATACGCTTGAAATAGCCTTGCGTTGCAGGCACAGCTCCAGCGGTGGCACCCACAATGGGCTCGGCGACAAAAGCCATGACATTATCAGCCCCCAACTCAAGAATTTTTGCCTCTAGCTCATTCGCCGCTCGCAATGAGTAATCCAATTCCGACTCATGACTCTGCTGATAACGATAAGCATAGCACGGGGCGATATGATGGCTCGGGTGTAAGATGGGTTTGAACGGTTCACGTCGCCATTCATTACCTCCGACAGCCAAAGCCCCCAAGGTATTGCCGTGATAACTTTGCTGACGCGCGATGAATTGCTTTTTCTCTGGCTTACCTGATTCCACGAAATACTGCCGCGCCATTTTTAGTGCCGACTCCACCGCTTCTGACCCGCCACTGACTAAATACACATGGTTGAACTGCTCAGGCATATGCTGACAAATCAATTCCGCTAGTCGCTCACTGCTGTCACTAGTAAAAAATCCAGTATGAGCAAACGGCACTCGCTCGAGCTGTTCCAACATAGCTTTTTTAACGGCTTGATGACTGTGGCCAAGGTTTGATACCGCAGCACCACCACAAGCATCGAGATACTGTTTCCCTTGTTTATCGAATAGATAAACACCTTCACCTTTATCGATGATTGGCAACGTGGCATGGCAATGACGGTGAAATACGTAAGACATTTGAGTCCCTTCCAATGTGTAAGATTTGCACACAT
Organism: Vibrio sp. 1402; assembly: GCF_033340275.1. Classification (NCBI taxonomy): domain Bacteria; kingdom Pseudomonadati; phylum Pseudomonadota; class Gammaproteobacteria; order Vibrionales; family Vibrionaceae; genus Vibrio; species Vibrio sp. 1402. Next base: position 68,956 of record NZ_JAWOWE010000010.1, on the reverse strand, counting down.
CATCAGGAACAACCCCAAATGCGACAAGGGAATAAATTTCACCCACCATGAGCTTTTGGAATACCACAACCCAAAAACACTAAAACCCTTGATATTTAAACAATAAAATAAAAATAGGCCAGCTTTTTTAAAGGCTGGCCTATGGGTAACCCAAAGCTAAAAACAGAATCGTTTTACGCGTTTAGTGCCTGTTCTAAATCGGCTAGAATATCGTCAATATGTTCAATACCCACCGATAAACGAATCATCTCTGGAGACACACCAGCTTGTTTTTGTTCTGCTTCGCTCAATTGACGATGAGTCGTCGATGCAGGATGGCAAGCCAATGATTTTGCATCGCCAATGTTCACCAAACGCTTAAAGATTTTCAAAGCATCATAAAAACGCACACCAGCGTCATAACCATCTTTTAAACCAAACGACAAAATCGCAGAAGGCTTACCTTTCATGTATTTTTCGGCGAGATGGAAGTGTTCAGAACTTGGCAATCCGGCATAACTTACCCAACTGACTTTGTCATTCTGTTCCAAGAATTCAGCCACTTTGAGTGTGTTCTCGGTATGGCGCTCCATGCGCAGCGGTAACGTTTCTAGCCCTTGCATAAGCATAAATGCATTCATCGGTGATAATGCGGCTCCGGTATTACGCAGTGGTACGGTACGCGCACGCCCGATAAATGCCGCTTCACCAAACGCTTCGGTATACACCACGCCGTGGTAAGAAGGTTCTGGTTGGTTGAAAACAGGAAAGCGGTCTTTGTGCTGCGCCCAAGGGAATTTACCTGAATCCACAATCACGCCACCTAATGTGGTGCCATGCCCACCAACGTATTTAGTGAGAGAGTAAACTACGATATCCGCACCAAATTCGATGGGTTTGCAAAGCACTGGCGTCGCAACGGTGTTATCCACAATCACAGGTACGCCTTGTGCATGAGCAAGCTCCGCCACACGTTCTAAATCGATGATATTACCCGCAGGGTTACCAATGCTCTCGCAGTACACCGCTTTGGTATTTTCATCAATTAATTCGGCCAAACTTTCTGGCTTGTCATCTTTAGCAAACTTCACCTGAATACCTTGATTTGGGAGCATGTGCGCAAACAAGGTATAAGTACCGCCATAAAGTTGCGGCGTAGAAACGATGTTATCGCCCGCTTGCGCTAAGGTCAGAATTGCATAGTTAATCGCTGCACTCCCCGCACTCACGACCAATCCAGCAATGCCGCCTTCTAACGCCGCCATGCGTTTTTCCAGAACATCGTTAGTCGGATTCATGATGCGAGTGTAGATATTCCCCGGCACTTCCAAGTTAAACAGATCAGCGCCGTGCTGCGCGTTGTCAAACTCGTACGCGACTGTTTGATAAATCGGCGTCGCGACAGATTTAGTGGTAGGATCAGTTTCGTAACCAAAATGGATGGATAGCGTTTCGTCTTTCATGTTCTTCCCTGTCTTTCATCACTCAAATAGCGGCAAGCAAAGCACTTACCTTGCTTAAAACTTATATTGCCCAATTTTTCAACAAATAACGTAGGGATGAATCACAGAGATAAAACGCTAATTCAACTGTCCAAGTAACCAGTGACGAAACGTTTCTGTCGCATTCGTACGTGTGTTCATGATCAAGTAATACCCTGCATTGGCAGGAATCGGTTTGAATGGAGAAACCAAACGCTCTGTCGTCAATTCATCCTCAATCAGTGCCATTCGTGCCATCGCAATCCCAACGCCTGCTTCGGCTGCAGACATCGCCATATCCGTTCGATTAAAAAAGTGTCCGATATCGGTTTTAAAATCCAACCCCATCGCTGACGCCCAATATAGCCACTCATAGTCACGCGTCGCGTTTTCCCATGGCATCGCATCGTGTAGTAGCGTCGCCTCTTGCCATTGCTTCACTGGCATTGAGTTTTTTTGCTCACCAAACAACGTTTTTAGCCAGCCATGATCCTCAAGGTATTTTGGACTCATCACCGGTAGCAGATGCTCATCCAAAATCAGCTCCGCGTTAGCATTTCTACAAGGATGAAGACCATAGTCAATTGCGACGTCATAGTCTTTTATCTCACTATTTACCAGCGCACCTTCCGCAAAGATTTGTACTTGGATATCCGGATTATCATGATGGAAGCTTTCGAGCTTTGGGACTAACCATTTGAAAGCAAAAGAAGGCGTCAACTTCAAACGAATTTCATTGGTTTGCTTTTCTACTTTGAGCTCATCAAGCAATTTGCTCAGTTCCGAAAAGTGAAACTGCGTCGCTTGGTGTAACTGAGTGCCTTTTACGGTTAAACGAATACCGCGAGAGTGGCGTTCAAATAAAGTAAAACCTAATAACGCTTCCAAATGAATAATTTGTTGGCTTATGGCACCAGTGGTGAGGTGTAAATGTCTTGCAGCACAAGTAAAGCTGTTGTACTCCGCGACTTGGCTAAATAGACACAAGCCACTTATCAGATTACTTTTCATCCTTGAGCCTATAGTTTTTCTAAACGCTGTGTGTAATTTATATCGATTGTTAACAAAAGGTAAAGAAAAGAAACTGAGCACTCTGATAAATGTGTGGAGTGCATCAATGGAAGTCATCGTATTAGGCAGCGGCGTTATCGGCTTAACCTCTGCTTGGTATTTATCTCAAGCAGGCTATCAAGTTACCGTCATTGACCGCCAAGCAAGCAGTGCCATGGAAACGAGCTTCGCCAATGCCGGGCAGATCTCATATGGCTATTCTTCGCCTTGGGCTGCGCCTGGTGTTCCTGTTAAAGCCATTAAGTGGTTAATGGAGGAGCATGCTCCACTTAAAATCAAACCCACTCTGAATGCCGACATGATCCGCTGGGCAAGTAAAATGGTCGCGAACTGCACCCTACCTCGCTATCAAGTTAACAAGGCTCGCATGCTTTCGATCGCCAACCACAGCCGTATTTGCTTAGAACAGTTACGCCAAGAACACGCCATTGAGTATCAAGGACGTCAGTTTGGGACCTTGCAAGTATTCCGAACACATCAACAGCTGCAAGCCATTGAAAAGGACATGCAGCTCCTTGAACAAAGCGGAACCCGATTTAAGCTAATGGACGTCGAACAATGTATTGAACAAGAGCCAGGGCTTGCACTTGTGAAAGACAAACTGGTTGGTGGCTTGCATCTACCGGATGACGAAACGGGCGATTGCCATCAATTTTGCCAACAACTAACGGAGCTTGCTAAGGCACACGGTGTCCGATTTGAGTTCGATACTGAAGTAAGCAATTGGGTTACAGTAGGCAAAAAGATCATAGGTGTCCAAACGAACCGAGGACAATTTAAAGCAGACCAATATGTGGTGGCCTCTGGCAGCTACTCTACAGCGCTACTCAAGCAACTCGATATTGATATTCCGGTCTACCCTGTCAAAGGCTATTCACTCACCATCCCGATGGAAGATGAACACTTCTCTCCTCGATCTACTGTGATGGATGAAACCTATAAAGTCGCTATGACTCGATTTGATGACAGAATTCGCGTAGCTGGCACCGCAGAATTAGCAGGGTTTGATACTTCCCTTCCACAAAAGCGCAAAAACACCATCGAAATGGTCATCCGTGATCTTTTTCCTCGTTGTGGTGACTTCAGCCAAGCTGAGTTTTGGAGCGGCTTTAGGCCAATGACGCCTGATGGCACACCAATTATCGGCGCGACTAAATACGATAACCTTTTTACTAACACCGGACACGGAACTCTGGGCTGGACGATGGCTTGTGGTTCAGGTCAATTGCTAGCAAGCGTAATGAAAGGTGAAAAAGCAAAAGTGATGGATAATGCGGAGCTTAACCTTTGTCGTTACTCCTGAGGACATGACTGAACAAAAAACAGGCAGACACTTACTCCACAAAATGCATAACCACTGGCATTTTTAACTCATCAAAATCGCAGCACATTTAAATGACAATGTGCTGCATAATTAATCATCAGACAAATCTTCTACCTAAAAGGAGCAAATAAGCAATAAGAACCAAATTTTAACAACTGCTCTCCATTCTGTGTTCATCATCACGCTACAAAGGATTTGTAGCTAAAAAAGTTAACAATTGCATTACATAAAGGGTAATGTATTGTGTGAAAAACAACCACAAACACAACTAACAGGGAAAATACTCATGCAGTCATTAGTTGATTTTCTGAATGGAATTATTTGGAGCCCGGTACTGATCTATTTGTGCCTTGGCGCAGGTTTGTTCTATTCAATCATGACGCGTTTTGTACAAATTCGTCACTTCTTTGAGATGTGGCGCTTATTACTTTCAGGGAAGAGTTCAACAAAAGGGATATCATCATTTCAGGCACTTGCCGTTTCACTGTCTGGCCGTGTAGGTACAGGTAACATTGCTGGTGTTGCTGCTGCTATCGGTTTCGGTGGCCCAGGCGCCGTATTCTGGATGTGGGTCGTAGCCTTCTTTGGCGCTGCAACCGCATACGCAGAATCAACACTTGCACAAATTTATAAAGAAGAAGACGAAGGCGAGTTCCGTGGTGGCCCTGCTTACTATATTGAGAAAGCAATGGGACAAAAATGGTACGCTTGGATCTTTGCTATCGCGACCATCTTTGCTTGTGGTGTTCTACTTCCTGGCGTTCAATCGAACAGTATCGGTAACGCAGTAGAAGCCGCATTTGGCTCAGGTGACATGATTGAAACCGCTATTGGTACCTTCAGTTTTGCTAAAATTTTCACTGGTACGGTTGTTTGTGTCATTTTGGCTTTCATCATTTTTGGTGGCGTAAAGCGTATCGCGAACTTTACCCAAGTCGTTGTGCCATTTATGGCGTTAGCTTACATCATTACTGCGTTTGTCATCATCCTTCTAAACATTGGTGAGGTTCCACGCATTTTCGGCATGATCATTGGTGACGCGTTCACACCAATGGCAGGCGTTGGTGCAGCAATCGGCTGGGGTGTAAAACGTGGTGTCTACTCCAACGAAGCAGGTCAAGGTACTGGTCCTCACGCAGCAGCAGCAGCGAGTGTTGATCACCCAGCTCAGCAAGGTCTTGTTCAATCTTTCTCTATTTACATCGATACATTACTTGTGTGTTCAGCAACCGCGTTCATGATTCTTATCACTGGCGCGTACAACGTAAATGGTGCGATTGAGGGTACATTCCTGGTTCAAAACCTACCAGCGGATATTGGTGCAAATGGCCCTGTGTTTACACAGATGGCGATCGAAAGCGCACTACCTGGCGTGGGTAAGCCATTCATCGCAATCGCTCTATTCTTCTTCGCGTTTACGACCATTCTGGCTTACTACTACATTGCAGAAACGAACATTGCTTACATTCGTCGTACGTTCAAAGTAAATGGACTGATGTTTATTCTGAAAGTCATCATTATTTCATCCGTGTTCTACGGAACCGTGAAAACCGCCAACTTAGCATGGGCGATGGGTGATGTAGGCGTAGGACTGATGGCGTGGCTAAACATCATCGGTATTTTGATCATCTTCTTTATGTCGAAGCCTGCACTCAAAGCATTGAACGACTACGAAGAGCAACAAAAACGTGGTGTGACCGATTTTACATTTAACCCTGTTGCACTGGGCATTAAAGGCGCAGATTACTGGGAAGATAAGTACCGACGTAAAACGGGTAAAGCACCAACGGCAGACAGCAATAGCGCAGAAACTGTTGAGCAACCATCAACATAGCGTTATCACATAAATAAGAAAAAGCAGTGGTCCGATTGAGGACATAAAAAAGGGGGATTAACCAATGGTTAATCCCCCTTTCTTCATTATGAGTAACAGCTTAGGCGATAACCGCTTCAACTTTACGAGCGATTTTTGCTTTACCGACAGGTAATACTTCACGACCAAATTCGTTGTTCAGTACTTGCGCCATTGCAAAGTAAATTGCACTTGCGCCACAGAAGATACCCTCGAAGCCAGCGATAGCACCGATCACTTCGCTACCAGTGAAATCACGAGCAGCAAGCAAGAAGAACAGGATAGTTAGAGAACCAAATACCACTTGCTTCGCTGTTGGGTAACATAGAGAACCAATGAACATGAAACCAGTGAAGATGCCCCAAAGCGCTAGGTACCAACCCATAAAGCTTGCAGGGCTTGCAGGAAGACCCATGTGAGGCATTACGATTAGACCAACCAATGTTAGCCAAAATAGACCGTAAGAAGTAAACGCAGTTGTGCCGAACGTATCACCGCGTTTAAAACACATGATGCCAACGATTACTTGGCTAAGGCCACCGTAAAAGATGCCCATCGCTAGAATCATAGAGTCAATTGGGAAAAATCCTGCATTATGAATATTGAGCAGAATAGTGGTCATACCGAAACCCATTAGACCTAGCGGTGCTGGGTTAGCCAGTTTTGTCGACATGTACAAATACCTTTTTTCAAAAATGTTGATAAAAAATGCGCGCGAATTTTAATGGGCTCCAGAACAAAAGAGAAAAGCTGTTATTGAAAACTTAGATTCCATAAATAAACCACTACATATATAAAAAAAGACCCTGCAAAAAAGCAGAGTCTTTATAGATGGTTAGGTTGTTTTTTACTCGATCACTGACAAGAAATCTCGTCCCAGAACCAGTTGCTTTGCGTTGGGCTTTCCCACACTCCTGGGCCATTTTTCGCAACAAAACATTTGTTTTGGTACGTCACTTTATCGCCGTTAGCGACTTGCGTTACACCCGGCTCCCACTGAATAAAATTGCCTGTCACTGGTGGTTCTGGCTCGGTTACTGGCGGCTCAGGTTCTGTGACGGGCGGCTCTGGCTCAGTCACCGGTGGTTCAGGTTCCGTTGTAGGCGGCTCCGTAGGAGTGCCTGAAACCAGCTTCCACGGGTCTCCTTTCGTTGGCTCATTACCTTGTGACCACCATTTCGCTTCGTAAACAGCACCTTGGTAAGAGACTTGTTTCCCCGTGTTATATACTTTGCCAGAATCCCACGCTGCCACACCACCTACAGGCGGATCGACCGGATCCACTGGATCTAACTTGTCAACTACACGAACTTCTGGCCAACCCGCATGAGATTGGTAGAAGTTAGTTACACATTTCTCATAATCACCCGCAACTAGCGCAGAGTAAGCCGTTTGGAAACCAACAAGCTCACATTCAAATGAGTGACCTCCAGGACGATCTGAGTAGTATTTCCAGTTACCATCCCAGTTGGTGTAAAGCACGTCTGTCGCACCATTTAGGTTCAGACTGCCGTAAGGCGTCTGCTGCCAACAGGTATTGGTCTCATCGGCTTCAATTGGAATTTGATAATGGGCGGCAAGACCTTCCCAATAACGAATACGGTTAACAGGTTGACCTTTATCTTTGTTTTGCTCCCCACACTCAATACCACCATTGATCACGTTGATGGTGGTACCAAAGCCGTAACCAATGCCAGCATCAAGCTCACGCTGTGAAGGCCCCCAAGTACGGTCAATCACATGTAGCATTGCAGGTTTCGGTGCTTGTGGGGTTAGGAAGAACCAGATAGCCGATGCTAAGTTCAGCCACGAATCCGCAACCAAGCCTGGATTTTTCAGCAATACAGATGCATCGCCATCAAACATCACTTCAGAGAACGCGCCATAGTTAAAATGGTAAGAAAGCTGTTTTGCACCACGTCCAAAGTAACCTTGTCCAGGTTCACATGGCCAGCGTTTGTTTTGCCAGTCATTTTGACCACAACCTGTTGTGTAACCTTCTTGCCCTTCAGACCATCCCATTTCTCGCACATGAACCAAAGCTTGCTGCCACTCTTCCAACCCTAGCGGATTATCCGATACGTTATCAATCGAAATATGGCCACCGGTTTCTTGTGCAAAGTGAGCAAACGCTGTCACGATCGATTTTTTACAAATTGCATCCGAATCACGACCGTCTGTGTACTCACCACAGAATGCAGGGAACTTACCAATTGCACGTAGGAAACGCGTGTAAGTGTATTCAGGTGCCGCCATTTGAGTCAGGAAGTCCCACTCACTTTCGGGGAATACACGCTCTACACGCTTCACGTTTTCTGGGTTGGTTGTCGCCCCTGGAACAATCGCTTCAACCACTGAGTTCGGGCGTGTCTCTAATGCTTGTGACCAAATGGCATACATAGGATCAGAAGTTTTGCTTTGCTCTACGGCTTGAACGTCACCACGAGCAATAACATAACCATTCGGATTTTGCGGATCGGGCTGAATATTCATACTCGCATTCACTTGTGCTGCTAAGACACAACTCAATGCAAGAGGAAGATGTTTGAGTGCAAACATGTCTAGTCTCCGGATTTCAACAATACAATATACGAGGAATAACTAGACATATAGTGGATCATATATACGAAACACCGAGCCAAGTACGTTGATTCTGCGAGACAAAATGAATAAATAGGTCCTCACACACATTTTGTCACAAGAAAAATGTTACCTTGACTCAAAAGAAAAGCGGAGACCCTGTGAGCCTCCGCTTTGTGATGTTTCTCTCTTTATTGTTCTGCCGAAACCACCTCTAGCTTCGCGGTTGACTTTTGTTTAGACAGCACAAAATAAACCACACACTGAGAAATAATTGCGGCAAGCACAATCACTGGTGAGGCGTTGATTCCAGCTAAAAGAAAACACCCCAATGCGATCATTCCATTGAGTAATGCGTAAGGTAATTGTGTACGGAAGTGCTCATACTGTTCACACCCCGCTCCTGTCGACGACAAAATCGTAGTTTCAGAGATGGGAGAACAGTGATCGCCAAACAAGCCACCAGATAATACCGCACCAATACAAACCAACAGTGGTGCATCAATCGCGACGGCAGTTGGGATCACTAATGGCATCATGATGGCAAACGTCCCCCAAGATGATCCCGTAGCGAACGAGATAATACCGGCCAGTAAAAACGCAACCGCTGGCAATAACCAGTAAGGGAAACCGGCTTGAGCTTGTTCAGCAATGTATGCAGCTGCACCTAATTCTTTCCCAACCGAGCTAAGCGCCCAAGCCAATACCAGAATCACCGCCACTGACATCATGTTTGACATCCCTTTCAGATAAACCTGAATACCATCCGAAAGCTTTCTTACGCCATAAAACGCCATCAGCGCAATTAAAGTGAAGGCCGCGAAGAAATATGCAGAAGAAAGTGCAGCCCTAAACGTTGATCCTGCCACTTTTTGAAATGGAAAACCGTGTGGCACGAGGATGGTACATAGAACCACCAGCATAACGAGCAAAGGTGCCCATACAAAACTAGATTTTGCATTTTTATGCGTAAACACATTCATGGACTCCTGCACTTTCCCAAAGTCGGAGCCCTGCTCTGCTAGTTGTTCAGCCTTCGCCATCGGTCCGAAATCTAATTTGAAGAAAGAGACAATCGGCACAATCGCGATCGCAAGAAAGGCGTAAAACTGATACGGGATCGCACCAATGAAAGCATCCCAATCACTCATACTGACATTCAGGGCAGTAAACTCTTTTTGAATCAATCCCATGATGTAAACGCCCCATCCGATAAAAGGGATCAAGATTGCGACGGGAGAGGAAGTAGAGTCGATAATAAAAGCTAATTTTTGGCGTGATACTTTTAACTTATCAAATAAAGGGCGAAAAACAGGGCCAACAATCAGTGGTGTACCAAGGTCTGAGAAGAAAATAACCACACCACCGCCAGATTTCTCCATCAAGGCAACAAAGCCACCAATAAAGACCAAGAGCAAAATGACACCCGCATTGTAGCTGTCAGTTAATTGCGGCAGTAGATAGCTTTTCATCAGTGCACTAAACGAGTCTAGTGGCCCTTTTTCGACAAATGTCCCTTCGAGCATAGCGACACCACTCACCACACCCGCGAATAAACCAACAACGACATTTCTTGTGGTCAGCGCGAGGAAAAGAGTAATAAGGATGGGAATGAGAGAGGTAACGTCAGCCTGTTCCATAGCAATACCATTTATGATAATTAAACAATTAAAATGAATATATATTTAATTTAACCGCATGTATATATCTCTCACAAAAAAGTTGAGCCACCTCTTCACAAACTTGAAGTACAAAAAAACCAGCCCGAAGGCTGGTTCTTATAAACTCAACTGTCTAGAGGAAAATTATTCCCACTCGATTGTCGCAGGTGGCTTACCAGAAATGTCGTAAACAACACGAGAAATGCCATCAACTTCGTTGATAATACGGTTAGAAACCTTACCTAGGAAGTCGTATGGTAGGTGTGCCCAATGAGCAGTCATGAAGTCGATAGTTTCTACCGCACGTAGAGACACAACCCAATCGTACTTACGGCCATCGCCCATTACACCAACAGAACGAACTGGTAGGAATACCGTGAACGCTTGAGATACTTTGTCATATAGGTCTGCAGCGTGAAGCTCTTCAATAAAGATAGCATCAGCACGACGTAGCAAGTCACAGTATTCTTTCTTGATTTCACCAAGAACACGAACACCTAGACCTGGACCTGGGAATGGGTGGCGGTAAAGCATGTTATAAGGCAGGCCTAGCTCTAGACCAATCTTACGTACTTCATCTTTGAACAGCTCACGTAGTGGCTCAACAAGACCCATTTCCATGTCATCTGGAAGACCGCCCACGTTGTGGTGCGATTTGATCACGTGCGCTTTACCAGTCTTAGATGCAGCTGACTCGATTACATCAGGGTAAATCGTACCTTGAGCTAGCCATTTCGCGTTTTTCAGCTTCTTAGACTCTTCATCGAATACATCTACGAATACGTGACCGATAGTCTTACGCTTCTCTTCTGGGTCAGACTTGCCTTCAAGTGCTTTGAGGAAGCGTTCTTCAGCGTCAACTTTGATAATGTTCAAACCAAATTGGTCGCCGAACATATCCATAACTTGTTGACCTTCGTTTAGACGAAGTAGACCGTTATCAACAAATACACACGTTAGCTTGTCGCCGATTGCGCGGTGAACCAGCATCGCAACTACCGATGAATCAACACCACCAGATAGACCTAGGATAACTTCGTCGTCACCCACTTGCTCTTTAATACGAGCAACCGCATCTTCGATGATAGATTCCGATGTCCATAAACGCTCACAGCCACATACGCCAAGAACAAAGTTCTCAAGCATTTGTAGGCCACCTTTTGTGTGTGTCACTTCTGGGTGGAACTGAACACCGTAGTATTTCTTCTCTTCATTCGCCATCGCAGCGTAAGGACAAGTGTCTGTCTCACCAACTTTTACGAAATCGGCTGGGATCTCTACTACTTTGTCGCCATGGCTCATCCAAACGTCTTGAGTTGCTTCAAGGTCTTTAAATAGAGCACATTCACCAGAAACTTTAACCTGAGCGTAGCCAAACTCACGTTCGTTAGAACCCGCTACTTTGCCTCCTAGCTGTTCCGCCATGGTTTGCATGCCGTAACATACGCCAAGCAAAGGAACACCAGAATCAAACACATATTGAGGCGCGCGTGGAGAGTTCTCTTCCGTTACGCTTTCTGGACCGCCAGATAGGATAATGCCATCTGGGTTGAATTCGCGAATATCCGCTTCTTCTACATCCCAGCTCCATAGTTCACAGTAAACGCCGATTTCACGTACGCGGCGTGCTACTAATTGAGTGTACTGAGAACCGAAGTCCAAGATCAGAATACGTTGGTCATGGATATTTTTAGTCATTTTGAGCAGTCTTTTTAAGGCTAAGTGATTAAAACCGAGGCGAGTGTACTCGCCTCTTCTTAATGCTTCAAGGAAAAAGCAAACGTTTCCGTTGGGTAATTAGTTCCCTAGACGGTAGTTCGGCGCTTCCTTAGTAATTTGAACATCGTGTACATGAGACTCTTGCATACCTGCACCAGAGATACGTACAAATTCAGCTTTCGTACGCATATCTTCGATAGTTGCAGAACCAGTTAGACCCATGCTTGAACGTAGACCACCCATTTGTTGGTGTACGATCTCTTTTAGACGGCCTTTGTATGCGATACGACCTTCAATGCCTTCTGGTACTAGCTTGTCCGCTGCGTTGTCAGACTGGAAGTAACGGTCAGAAGAACCTTGAGACATAGCACCAAGAGAACCCATGCCGCGGTAAGACTTGTAAGAACGGCCATTGTATAGAATCACTTCACCCGGCGCTTCTTCAGTACCAGCAAACATAGAACCAACCATCACACATGATGCGCCAGCTACGATTGCTTTACAGATATCACCTGAGAAACGGATACCACCATCAGCAATAACCGGAATACCATAATCATTAGCCACTTCTGCCGCATCTGCGATTGCAGTGATTTGTGGAACTCCCACACCCGTTACAATACGAGTTGTACAGATAGAACCAGGGCCGATACCAACTTTCACTGCGCTTACGCCAGCTTCGATTAGTGCTTTAGCACCAGCACCTGTTGCTATGTTACCACCGATGATGTCTAGATCTGGGTAAGCTGCACGTGTTTCGCGAATGCGGTTTAGAACACCTTCAGAATGTCCGTGTGAAGAGTCGATAAGTAGAACGTCAACGCCTGCTTCAACTAGAGCAGCAACACGCTCTTCGTTACCAGCGCCAGCACCAACGGCTGCGCCAACACGTAGGCGACCACGCTCATCTTTACATGCGTTTGGTTTACGTTCTGCTTTGTGGAAGTCTTTCGCAGTAATCATACCGGTTAGTTGGAACTCATCATTCACAACCAATACTTTCTCTACGCGAGCTTCGTGCATTTTCTCTTGCACTTCTTCTCGTGTTGCACCTTCTTTAACTGCTGCCAACTTCTCTTTTGGCGTCATTACTGAAGATACTTTCTTAGAAAGATCCGTCACAAAACGAACGTCACGACCAGTGATAATACCAACAAGCTCATTGCTCTCAGTGACAACAGGGAAACCTGCAAAACCATGCTTTTCAGTGAGTGCAACAACATCAGCGATGGTCGCGTCAGGGTTTACAGTAACCGCGTCAGTGACCATACCAGCTTCGAACTTCTTAACTTTACGAACTTCGGCTGCCTGCTGCTCAATAGACATGTTCTTGTGGATAAAGCCAATGCCACCCTCTTGCGCTAGCGCAATTGCTAGACGAGCTTCAGTAACAGTGTCCATAGACGCTGAAATCATTGGGATGTTTAGGGTGATGTTCTTAGTTAGCTGAGTGCGAAGATCAGCTGTGTTTGGGAGAACGGTGGAGTGTGCTGGCACAAGTAGTACGTCATCGAATGTCAGCGCTTCTTTGGCAATTCTTAGCATTTGCAATATCTCACAATTAGAGGAGTAAAAAGAACAATCCAATCTCATCGTTTCGCATAATGAGGGTAACCTGCGTTAGCAACTAGCTACATTTGGATTAGATATTGCGGAGGGATTATACGGTTAACGCAATCGCTTGACCACAAATTTTTTAATTTTTTTCTTGCAATTACCCCCTTGCTATGTATTATATTGCCGCTAATTTCCATACTCACGTCTAAGAGATTAGCTGTGCTCTCCAAGACCAATCAAAACATCTTTACTGTTTCTCGTCTCAACGCAGAAGTTCGTTTACTCCTTGAAAACGAAATGGGGATCGTTTGGCTCGTCGGAGAGATATCCAACTTTTCAGCTCCTGTCTCTGGTCACTGGTACCTCACTCTTAAAGACTCTCGCGCTCAAGTTAAATGTGCCATGTTTCGTGGTAACAATCGCCGCGTTACTTTCAAGCCCGCTAACGGTAATCAAGTCCTAGTAAAAGCTCGTCTGTCTCTTTATGAGCCTCGCGGTGACTACCAATTGATCATCGAAAGCATGCAACCGGAAGGTGATGGCCGTCTTCAACAAGAGTTTGAAGAGCTGAAAATGAAGCTTGCAGCAGAAGGGTTGTTCGCGCAAATCAATAAGCAATCTTTGCCTGAGCACCCTAAACGTGTTGGCGTCATCACATCGAAAACTGGTGCCGCGCTTTACGATATCTTAGACGTATTGAAACGTCGTGATCCTTCCCTACCTGTTGTGATTTATCCGACAGTGGTACAAGGTGAGGACGCAGCCATTCAAATTGCACAAGCCATTGGTCGCGCTAACAGCCGTGATGAATGTGATGTGCTAATTGTGGGCCGAGGTGGTGGTTCATTAGAAGACTTATGGTGCTTTAACAACGAGATATTAGCTCGCACGATTGCAGCAAGCCAAATTCCTATTATTAGCGCCGTTGGACATGAAGTTGACGTGACAATAGCTGATTTTGTCGCCGACGTACGCGCGCCTACTCCATCAGCAGCCGCTGAGCTAGTAAGCCGTGATAACAGCCACAAAGATCAAGCTTTAGTTACCCGCCAGCATAAGTTAGCGAGCGCGATGCGTTACTACCTAGCACAACAAAAGCAGCAATCTGCTCAATTAGTGCACCGTCTAGAGAGACAGCACCCAAGCTATCGCTTGCAACGTCAGACGCAACAGTTAGATGAGTTGGACATGCGCTTACAGCGAGCGATGAGTCGTTTTATTGCCTTGCGTCAACAGCGAATCGAGCGTCAACATTATCGGCTGCAATTGAATTCTCCTGTAACACGCCTTAGCGAGCAGAAGTCGAAGCTAGAACGTGTTGAGCAAAAGCTCATGGATGCAATGGATCGCAAGTTACTGACTATGCGCCATCAACTCGCGATTACTGCAGAAAAGTTGGACACCGTCAGCCCACTAGCGACATTGAAACGAGGTTACTCAATTACTCAAACTGAGCAAGGTAAAGTAATTACTCAATCTTCAGATGTAAAATCGGGAGATGTATTGATTACTCGATTAGCCGAAGGCGACGTTCGCTCTACCGTTAACTGAATACAAACTCTGGTTAACTGATTTTCTGGAACTCAAATCGGACACGTGATTTTGACTTGAGTTCATTACACACATTGCAAAAGTAACTCGCAGCACCGCATGCTTGCAGCTTCTCCAGCTCCGCCTCACAATCAGGGCAAAAACCTACTTTTTTAAAATCCGATTCACACTGTTCACAATGGTATTGTCCTGTCCATTCCAGTTCGACATTGCAAGTCGGGCAAATGTTCTGCTGCATATCCCGTTCCTCTCTCTAAACTAAGCAATTTCGAGTAACGCATGCTACTCAAAATAACGAACAAGTATGTTGATCTTCATCACCGCCCTAACAAGTTTCACGAGGCGATAACCATACTTGATACGTAGGATCTTATACTGATCGTCTGATATTTACTCCCTGATCAGCGATCACCCCTTAAAAGAATATTTATATAACCACACACCGAAAGCATAAGTTACATATTCTGCATTCCAATTTAAGGCAGAATAAAAAACCTTATAGGAATTTAATTAAACGAAAAATTAGAATTTAATAAAAAGATCTTATTCAGAAAGCAGTGTTTACATTGGTGTGCATTTCGATAGTTTGAGCGTCGAGCTCAACGAGTTTAACTTGGATAAAAGCAAACTCATTTAAATGGCTCGCATGCGTTCCACCACAAGGGATTACCGCTAATTGACCTTCCCCTAAATCGCACTTCCAATAGCGAGAATCCGTTAATCTATCGCCGTGGCATTCCATGGTGATCATCGCATCTCTTTGAAGCCATTCAACCAGTTGGCCATTCACTTTTTCTGCAATCGCCTGGAGGTCATTCAGCATATCTGCACTGTTTAATCCTCTTTTACGGAGTGTTTTGCCTAAACGGTACGTATCGAGGCACTTGTCTGGAGTGACATAACTAGTAACTTGCGCATAGCTATTAAAGTCATAATAACCATGTGGGTCTTTGCGGTCTGCGTCTTTTCGCCAATAGTCTTCCGATAGTACTTTATTCAACGCCAAATACGCTAAGTGTCCTGCTGTGTGGCCTCGACTCAAAGCATTTTGATAGTC
The DNA here is from genome assembly GCF_033340275.1 of Vibrio sp. 1402. Lineage (NCBI taxonomy): Bacteria > Pseudomonadati > Pseudomonadota > Gammaproteobacteria > Vibrionales > Vibrionaceae > Vibrio > Vibrio sp. 1402. The sequence goes on along the minus strand of NZ_JAWOWE010000010.1, from coordinate 53,124 downwards.
TTTATCTACCGCTAATGTTACCAAGTCATTAATTGCAAATGATTCCGTACGTGATAAAACATGCACGACGACAAACACCCAACCTTCAGCATCACGCTTTACAGGGATGTCACTACCCACATACAGCGCACCACTTTTCTGCTCTACTGCGCCCACTTGGCAATCTATCACGTCATATTCAGCCCCATTCACCTTCAACGTTCCTTTGTCTGCAGGGTGGTCCGGCCATATGTGACTAACGGGATGGAACGGCGTGACATCTGTAATAACGTAAGTCACTTCTTCCGTATATTGAACGAGCTGTATTTGTGCTTCTAATTGCCATGTTTGATGACAAAAACGAGTCTTTGTTGCTGTGATAGTCATTTTTACGATTACTTTTGATAAAAAAATACCCAAGTAGAAACTTGGGTATTCGAATTTCATTATTTATTGCGGTTTTTCACCATCGACATCATACGCTTACGTTTACGCTCTTGTGATAGCGTAAGCTTATTCGTACGGTTCTCGTATGGGTTATCACTGTTGTGGAAGTTAATGCGAATCGGTGTTCCCATAATTTCCAGAGACTTACGGAAGTAGTTCATCAGATAACGTTTATACGAATCTGGTAATTCACGAACCATGTTACCGTGGATAACAACGATCGGTGGGTTGTAACCACCTGCGTGTGCGTATTTGAGTTTGATACGACGACCACGAACCATTGGCGGCTGGTGATCATCCACTGCCATCTTCATGATACGCGTCAGTACTGACGTACCCACGCGCGTTGTCGCCGAGTTATATGCTTCTTGGATAGATTCAAACAAGTGACCAACGCCAGTACCGTGCAGCGCAGAGATAAAGTGGATACGCGCGAAGTCGACGAATCCTAGACGGCGGTCCAGTTCTTTCTTCACGCTTTCTTTCACGTCACTGTCTAGACCATCCCACTTGTTAACGGCGATGACAATTGAGCGGCCAGCATTCAGTGCAAAACCAAGCAAGCTTAGGTCTTGGTCTGAAATATTTTCACGTGCATCAATCACCAGTAGAACAACGTTTGCATCTTCTACCGCTTTTAGCGTCTTAACAACAGAGAACTTTTCAACCGTTTCATTGATACGACCACGACGACGAACACCTGCGGTGTCAATTAGTACGTATTCGCGTCCATCACGTTCCATCGGGATGTAGATAGAATCGCGCGTTGTACCTGGCATATCGTATACAACTACACGTTCTTCACCCAGAATACGGTTAGTCAGTGTCGATTTACCTACATTCGGACGACCGATGATCGCCAACTTAATCGGCTGCTCTTGAAGGCGCTTGAATTCAGCTTCTGCGTCTTCTTCAGTGTAATCTTCAACAAGAGGCTCTTCGTCTTCGAATCCAGTCAGGTCTTCAATCTCACCTTCTTCAGATTCACTTGTTAATAGATCATCAAAGAATGGAGATAAAGCACGCTCAAGCAAAGCGGTCACACCACGGCCATGAGCAGCCGCAATCTGGTACATATCATCCACTCCGAGCTGCCAAAAATCAGCACACGCCGCATCGGCATCAATACCATCGATTTTGTTTACTACCAGCATCGCTGGCTTTTCAATTTTACGCAGATGCGCAGCAATTGCTTCATCTGAAGGTGTCAGACCAGCACGACCGTCAACAAGGAACAATACAACATCAGCCTCATCAATCGCGGCTAATGACTGTTCTGCCATCTTTGTTTCCACGCCTTCTTCTGTGCCATCGATACCACCAGTATCAATCACAATGAATTCGTGCTCTTCACCAAGTCTCGCCTGGCCATATTTACGGTCTCGCGTTAGGCCTGGAAAGTCCGCAACCAACGCGTCACGAGTGCGAGTCAATCGGTTAAATAGTGTAGATTTACCTACGTTCGGACGCCCTACTAGAGCTACAACAGGTACCATAACAACCTCTACAATAATCTTTCTTCTGTAGTTATAGGTAACGACTTGCTCGATGCCAAATCAAACCAGCTTTTTACCTATAACCACGTCAGGGTTAATAAATTCAAACAACAAAACGGCTCCTAGCTGTCACCAGCCAGGAGCCGAATGTGAATTATATCACGATATTATTCGTTAATGGTTAGTTTCTTTACATCGCCGTTGCGAGTTGTAATCACATAACCATCCGACAATAACGTCGGGCCAACAGCCAAGCCGCTATCATCGACAAACTGCTGCGCAACAAATTCGCCCGTTGAACGATCCATCCAGTGAAGGTAACCAAGCGTGTCACCGACAACGAGATAATTGCCAACAATAACTGGCGCTGTAAGTTGTCGGTGCTCAAGCAAGCTGTTTTTCCACAACTCAGTCCCGCTTCGTGAATCAACGGCAACAACATGATCTTTTTCAGTTATCACAAAGATGCGACTACCATCTGTAGAAATGTCTGTCGCAGATGAGTAATTACGCTTCCAAATCGGGTTCGCTGAACGCAAGTCAATAGCGATAAGTTGGCCATTGTATCCAATGGTGAAAAGAGTACCGCCTAGCACAATTGGCGATGAATCAACGTCAACCAAACGATCAATTTCTGTCGCGCCTTTTGGCGTACCAACAGGCTGTTGCCAAATCAACTGACCACGCTCAACGATAGCAGCTGCGAGTCGGCCATTTGCCGTTCCCCAAAATACACCGCCACCAATTGCAGTCGGAGTACTGTCGCCACGTAAAGTTAAGTTCGGCACTTCTGTACTCAATGCCCAGCGTTGCTCACCTGTACTCTCATTAAGGGCAATCAACATGCCTCGGCTAGTATTGATGATAATAAGGCCTGAATCTGCAACTGGCTTCGCCAGTACCTCACCACCAACTTTTACACGCCAAACAATTTCACCTGTTTCTTGGTCAAGAGAGATGACTTCACCATTCTCAGAGCCAATGTAAAGGTTTCCGTATGCCGCTGTGATACCACCAGAGAGACGAGCAATGACATCTTCTTCTAGGTCCGTTTGCCAACGTTGTTTACCATTCTCAGGATCCAGCGCTTTTACTAAGCCATCACGACTTGCCACGAACAATGTATCATTCGCAAATACAGGGGATAGCTTTGAAAAGTAATGACCAACACCATCGCCAACCGATGTGCTCCACTCACTACTGGTTGTAAACTGACTGTCTACCTGAGGTAGTGGCGCCATTACAATGGTGTCTTTCTCACCTGCACAACCGACAAGTACTCCCATTGTTAACGCCCCTAGCAAGGCTTTCTTAAAGACTCTTTTCATCCAATGCGGTCCTTATTTCGCCAGATCGTCCAATTTCATTTGTAGTGTCGGGCTTGCATCTGCCGCTTGCTGAGCTTCAGTATACGCAGCGTACGCAGCATCTTTGTCACCTTGGCGAATCGCAATATCGCCACGAAGTTCAGCAATACGACCTGTCCATGCTGTATCAGTGACGTTACTTAGCTCTGCCGTTGCAGCGTCGAAGTTACCCATTTCCGTCTCAATACGCGCAATGCGGTAACTAATCAATGGTAACAACGCAGCATCTTGAGTGTTGCTTTGCGCCCACTTCAGTTGCTCCAATGCAGCAGAAAGGTCTTGAGCTTCAACTTGTGCTTTAGCAAGTTGTAGCGCAGCCAATACTGAATATTCTTTTACTTCATTTGACTCAATGAAAGCTTTCACGTCAGCTTGAGCATCAGTGCCTTTGTCTTGCAAAGCATTCATTGCTGTCGTGTAGCTTTGAGAAGCTGCTTCACTCGCCTGAATCACAGAATCCTGGTAGTAACGCCAGCCAAATAGACCACCTAAACCAACAACCGCACCGATGATGACGGCTTTGCCGTTTTCCTTCCACCAGTCTTTAATGGCTTCAACTTGTTGCTCTTCAGTATCGTAAAGTTCCACTTCCTGTCCTCTTAAAACATGTAAATGGCAGCTTAGCTGCCATTGTTCCTATTTCGTTTAAAGGCTCCACATTTGGGAGCCTTAGCTTACGAACTAGGATGTAATTTTGTTAGATTACTAAAAGACTTAAATCAGTGCTGCGATCTTTTCTGCAACTTCTGCTTGGTTGTAAGTCTCTTGCTCACCACCAGCTAAGTCTTTCAGTACTACGGTATTATCCGCAACTTCGTTTTCGCCCAGAACCAATGCTACAACAGCACCAACTTTGTCTGCGCGTTTAAACTGTTTCTTGAAGTTACCGCCACCGAAGTGATTCATCACACGAACGCCTGGAACAGACTCGCGAAGCTGTTCTGCTAGCTTCATTCCTGCCATCATGGTGCCTTCACCCGCAGTGACTACGTACACGTCAACACTGCGACGAACGTCTGTCAGTTCCAACGTTTCTAGCATCAGTACTAGGCGCTCTAGGCCCATTGCAAAGCCAACCGCTGGTGTTGGTTTACCACCTAATTGCTCTACAAGGCCATCGTAACGACCACCGCCACATACAGTGCCTTGAGCACCTAGGCTCTCAGTGATCCACTCAAATACCGTGCGATTGTAGTAATCCAGACCACGAACTAGACGTTCGTTAACTGTGTATTTGATACCTGCGGCGTCTAAAAGTTCACATAGACCTGCGAAGTGTGCTTTAGATTCTTCACCCAAGTAATCTGAAAGGCGAGGCGCATCACCTAAAATAGCTTGAACGTCTGGGTTCTTCGTATCCAGAACACGCAGTGGGTTCGTGTGCATGCGACGCTTACAATCTTCATCTAGCACATCAATATGTTGCTCAAGGAATGCAACCAGTGCAGTACGGTAGTCTGCGCGGTCTTCTTGAGAACCGATAGAGTTCAGCTCAAGACGGACATGCTCATTGATACCTAGCTCACGCCATAGACGCGCCGTCATCATGATAAGCTCTGCATCAACATCTGGACCATTTAGACCAAACACCTCAACACCACACTGGTGGAATTGACGGTAACGACCTTTCTGCGGACGTTCATGGCGGAACATAGGCCCCATGTACCACAGACGCTGTTCATCACGGTTGATAAGGCTGTTTTGAATACATGAACGTACACAACCCGCCGTACCTTCAGGGCGAAGTGTTAGGCTGTCGCCGTTACGGTCATCAAAGGTGTACATTTCTTTTGAAACGACGTCTGTTTCTTCACCAACAGCGCGGCTGAATAGGTTTGTTTCTTCAACGATTGGCATGCGCACTTCGTTATAACCGTATGCGCTAATTACATTTTTCACTGTGTTTTCTAGTTTTTGCCACAGTGGCGACTGAGTTGGGAGGCAATCGTTCATGCCTCGAATTGCTTGAATTGTTTTTGCCACAATACTTACCGTAATTCTCGTTGAGATTAATCTTGTACTTTAACTTCGATGCGGTTTTCGCCATTCATCATAGCTGCTTTCGCACGGATCTTAGCTTCTAGCTTATTCACAAGGTCATCGTTATCAAAGCGCTCTTTCTGGCGTTTACCATCTTCGTAGAATGCGCTCTTCTTGTTACTACCTGCTAGACCTAAGTGAGAAACTTCTGCTTCACCAGGGCCGTTTACCACACAACCGATGATAGACACATCCATTGGCGTGATGATGTCTTCTAAACGTTGCTCCAGTGCATTCACCGTACCAATCACATCGAATTCTTGGCGTGAGCAGCTTGGGCACGCAATAAAGTTGATGCCTCGAGAGCGAATGCGCAGAGATTTAAGGATGTCGAAACCGACTTTGATTTCTTCAACTGGATCGGCAGCCAAAGAGATACGCAGCGTATCGCCTATCCCTTCAGATAACAGCATACCTAAGCCAACAGATGACTTAACAGCGCCAGCTCGAGCACCACCCGCCTCTGTGATACCTAAATGAAGAGGCTGATCGATTTTCTTCGCCAGCAGACGATATGAATCCACCGCAAGAAAAACGTCTGAAGCTTTCACGCTAACTTTAAATTGGTCAAAGTTAAGACGATCGAGATGATCTACGTGACGCATCGCCGATTCAACCAAGGCTTCTGGCGTAGGCTCACCGTATTTCATCTGTAGATCTTTTTCCAAAGATCCACCATTGACACCAATACGGATCGGGATATTTTTATCGCGAGCGCAATCAACAACAGCGCGAATGCGCTCTTCATTGCCGATGTTACCTGGGTTGATACGTAAACAGTCAACTCCGTACTCCGCCACTTTCAGCGCGATACGATAGTCGAAATGAATATCAGCCACTAATGGTACAGAAACTTGCTGTTTAATCAGTTTGAAAGCTTCTGCTGCGTCCATCGTAGGTACAGAAACTCGAACGATATCTGCGCCGACTTTTTCTAGTGCTCGGATTTGAGCGACTGTCGCTTCTACGTCAGTCGTGCGAGTGTTAGTCATTGACTGTACTGCAATTGGCGCACCATCACCAATTGGCACATCACCCACATAAATACGCGTCGATTTACGACGAATAATTGGAGATTCGTGTTGCATAATTTTTTATAACGGTAGAGTGAATCTAGCTACTTTGCCTGAAGTATACCCAGAAAGGTCGACAGGTTCACTTGCAAATGTCATTGTAACCCCTTCCGGTGCGCCTAATATCACTTTAAATGGCGCTTTTCCGGTAAGTTCTACATCTTGTCCTGGCTTATGAGTACCACTTACCAGCGTTTTACCATTGGTGTCTTTTACTTGAATCCAACAGTCCGCTTTAAACTTCATAGTAAGAAGTGTCATGCCTTCAGGTACTACTGGCGCAGGCTGTTCCTCTTCCGCCGCTTCAATCACGGCAACAGGTTCTTCAGAATCTACGCTTGTTGTATTTTCAGTTTCAGTCAGCAAAGGATCCGCCCCTTGCTCAACGGGTGCTTCAGTCAATTCAGCAACACCTTCATTAGTTGAAGCAACTTCTTCAGGAGTGCTTGCGATTAACTCTTCAGCCGTCATCAAATCGATATCAGCTAATTCTTGAGCAGTGGGCTGCGGCGCTTCAACACTTGAATCCGTTACTTCCTTAGTTAGGCTATTCTCTTGTTGGTTTTGCCACCACCATGCAGCTGAAATGCCAATAATGACTAGCCCGATAACCCAAGTAAGGAGCATAATACGGCTATTGTGCTTCTCGTCTTTTGTTTTACGAGAGAAGCTTTGCATTTCAATTTCTTGCTCTTGAGGCTGAGCATCAGCAGTCTGCTCTAACGCCGTCAAAACCACCTTCTCATCAAGACCTACGAATTTAGCGTAAGAGCGTAAGTAACCACGCGTAAATGTCGCGACTTGTTGAGATTCACATCGGTTATTTTCAATATCTTCAATCACAGAAATGCGAAGCCTCAGGCGGTCGGCAACTTGCTTTTGGCTCATTCCCAAGGATTCACGTTTGTTTTTCAGTAATGTGCCAGCTTCAATAGAGAGTGGCACTTCATTCGTATTTTCGTGTTCTGTCATAATGGCGGTATTTAATCTGTTTTAGTGGCTAACGTGGTCATGTATTTTCGTTATTGTTCTTAAGCCTCTTTAAAGATAGCTAGCCAAAACGCGTTAACCAAAAATAATAATTTTAAGAAACTCTCAGCGATCTGAGTGCGAATACCCGTTTTGCAAAAATCAGCAAAACGTATGTGAGAAAGTGCTGAGAATTATCGGTGTCATCGTTAGTGTTACATATCATGATAAGCGAATGCGCAACGAAGACAAAAACTCTTTACACTCAAACTAACAGATAGCTCAAGCTTTTGTCCAAACTTTGACAAAGGAATTCGAAATTATACCCAAATAACCTTAGGTTGAAGAGTGATAGTCCCAAATCTTGGCGAAAATGTCCTAAACAATAAACAAAATAGCCAGAGCGAATGGCTCTGGCTATTTTTGAATTCCGGTCGTTTATACAGCTTTCACTTCAATGGTATCGGCACCGCGTGACGCTTTCAGCATTGCCGTACGTTTAGTTCGGTCAATTACATCACCGACCAACTGACCACATGCGGCATCAATGTCATCACCACGTGTTTTACGAACCGTAACTGTGTGCTCGTATTGCATCAATGTTTTTTGGAAGCGATCAATACGTGAGTTACTTGGTTTCTTGTAAGGTGAACCTGGGTACGGGTTAAACGGAATCAAGTTAATCTTACATGGTGTGTCTTTCATCAATTCAGCCAGCTCGCGTGCATGGTCCATGTCATCGTTCACATGATCAAGCAACACGTACTCGACTGTTACCTTGCCACGGTTTGCATTCGATGAAGCAATGTAACGACGAACGGATGCTAGGAAATCTTGAATATCCCAACGATCGTTAATTGGCATGATTTCACTACGCAGCTTATCGTTTGGCGCATGAAGAGAGATCGCTAACGCAACGTCGATTTTGCCCGTCATCTGATCAAGACCAGAAACGACACCTGATGTTGATACGGTTACGCGACGCTTCGACAAACCAAAGCCAAGGTCATCCAGCATTAACTCCAATGCAGGAATCAAGTTCTTCATATTAAGAAGCGGCTCACCCATGCCCATCATCACGACGTTCGTAATTGGGCGACGGCCTGTTTCTTTCTCAAGACCAATTTCACGTGCAGCACGCCACACCTGACCGATGATCTCTGAAACTTTCAAGTTACGGTTAAAGCCCTGCTGTGCTGTTGAGCAGAACTTACATTCCAATGCACAACCTACTTGAGAAGATACACAAAGCGTTGCGCGATCATCTTCTGGAATGTAAACCGTTTCTACATCCTGATCACCAACCTTCATTGCCCACTTGATCGTGCCGTCTGAAGAATGCTGAGCTTCTGCTACAGTTGGTGCTTTAATTTCACACTTGTGTAAAAGCTTTTCGCGCAGCTTCTTGTTGATGTTTGTCATTTTTTCGAAGTCATCTACACCGAAATGGTAGATCCACTTCATAACCTGATCGGCACGAAACGCTTTCTCGCCAAGTTCTTCCGCGAAAAACTGACGCATGCCTTTGCGATCAAAGTCGAGTAGATTGATTTTTTCAGTGGTCATGTTGCCTCTCAATGACTGAAACAAGAATAAGGGCGCGAATTGTACAGCCTTTATTCAGCTACAACAAGGGGTGTAAGACCCTGAGTTTGCTAAGGCATTAAAATAAAAACGATTAAATTTTAATCAGACTTTACAGTGAGAATAATGATTAGACAACCGACAGCAAAAGCGTAGAAGTGGTGCAGAGAAAGCAGTGAGAAGAAACACACGTAACTAAGCTTTCCCCCCTGTAAGGTGCTCAGATTAGCCAACGTCTTCGCGAGTACTTACGAATGAACTAGCCGATGAAATGGAGAACGCGGAATAAAAAACCTCGGACAATTCCGAGGTTATTACGAACTAGATCATCACGCAAAAGTGATGCATGAACGAGTTAGCGAGAGAAAACTTCTGATTCAGGGAAGAAAAACTCAATTTCACGAGCGGCAGACTCAGGGCTATCTGAACCATGAACTGAATTGTGACGCATGCTGAGTGCGTAATCAGCACGCAAAGTGCCACATGCCGCGTTCTCTGGGTTGGTTTTACCCATTAGCTCGCGGTAACGTGCAATCGCATTTTCGCCTTCCAATACCTGAACCATAATAGGACCAGATGTCATGAACTCTTTTAGAGGAGGGAAAAACTCTTTACCTTCATGCTCTGCATAAAAGCCGCTTGCCTGATCTTCTGTCAGGTGAACCATTTTGGCAGCGATGATACGTAGGCCAGCCTTTTCAATACGATTGTAGATTTCACCAATTAGGTTTCGCTCTACAGCATCAGGCTTAATGATTGAAAATGTTCTTTCTAGAGCCATAAAATTTCCTTTCTGTACTTGTAATAATAGTTGTGCTTTTAAAGTGACTTACTGGGTAAGAGCAGCACTCAAACAAGAGAGTGCTGCAATCAATCTTATTTTCCAGCTTGCTCATTGAGGAAACGAGCAAGTGTACGGACACCCATACCCGTTGCTCCCGCAGCCCATTTATCAGAAGCGGCTTTACGATACGTACCCGCACAGTCGAAATGTAACCAGCCTTTTTTGTAGTCCTCAACGAAGTAAGACAAGAACGCAGCTGCAGTACTTGCACCTGGAGAATAATCACCAGAGCTGATATTCGATAAATCGGCAAAATTAGATGGCAACATTTCTCGATGGAAATCAGCAAGTGGTAGCGGCCACAAGCCTTCTTTTTCCTGGCTTGCCGCCGTAAGCGCTTGATGCGATAGCTCATCATCAAAGCTCATTAGCGCATGGTAATCGTTACCTAACGCATTCTTCGCTGCGCCTGTTAGTGTCGCGCAGTCAATGATTAACTCAGGCTTTTGCTCACTGGCGTAGATAAGACCGTCTGCAAGCACCAAGCGACCTTCCGCGTCGGTATTCATAATCTCAACGGTTTTGCCGTTTTTGTAAGTGATGATGTCGCCAAGCTTAAGGGCACGGCCAGAAACCATGTTCTCAGCACAACACAAGATCAGTTTTACGCGCTTGTTTAAACCGCGCAAGATAGCTAATCCTAGGCCACCAGTTATAGTACCCGAGCCACCCATATCTGCTTTCATTGCACTCATGAAGGTAGAAGGCTTCAAGCTGTAACCACCGGAATCAAAGGTGATGCCTTTACCCACAAGACATGCGAATACAGGTGCGTTTTCGTCACCAGTTGGGTTGTAGTCTAACTGAAGCATCGCAGAAGTACGCTCAGAACCACGGCCTACTGCGTAAATACCTTCCCAACCTTCTGCCAACAAGTCTTTGTCTTTGACGATACGTGCTGTCACAGTGCCTTTCGGCGCAACAGATTTGATGAATTCAGCAGCCATTGTCGCTAGCTGACGAGGAGCAACTTCTTCTGCCGTTTTGTTGATAATATCGCGGGTAAAATCAGTCGAAGTAATACGAGCTTGAAGCTCTGCTTGATCTTCATCAGACAATGCAGCCCACTCAACTGAGCCATGTTTTTTAGGGTTACGGAACCCTTGGTGGAAAGCCCATACGCTCTCTAGATCCCAGTTATCACCAGAAAGAAAAATAGAACGAATTCCTTGGCCATCTAGCTGACGAGCTGCACGTTGAATTGCGCCGAGATCATAACCTTCACCTAAGTGAATAGTTGCGCCGTTTTCGGCGAATGAAAGCAGTGCTTTTTCACCCCAATGTGGTGCTGCCGACTCTTGACTTAAAAATACAGACATCTGTGTAGACATGGTTTCTCCTTGTCTTATAGCAGCGTTGCCTACGCTGCTTCTTTTTAATAACTCACGGATGTTAGCATTATGTAGGGCAAAAATGTCAATTGGATAAAAAAACGGACCTAAAGGTCCGCTTTTTTTAGTAAGAATTGTTAACTAGGCTGTGTTTTACAGACTTAGTCTGCTTCGTCCATCCAGCACATGATAACGGCTTCTAGAATCTTTTCATTAGAACGGTTTGGCTCATCGTCAAACTCATCTAACTCCATGATCCATTGATGAAGATCGGTAAAACGCACTGTTTTTGGATCGACATCTGGAAACTTGTCACAAAGTTCAATCGCGATATCGCGAGAATCTGTCCATTTCATTGCTCATCTTCCTTTTGCTTCTTCCCTATATTGGGAAGATAGTTTTAGTGATCTTCTGAAGCGTGGTTTAGTGTGTATTTAGGAATTTCTACCACCAAGTCTTCATCAGCGATTCTCGCCTGACACCCTAGGCGTGACTCAGGCTCTAGACCCCACGCTTTATCTAGCATGTCGTCTTCTAGTTCTTCACTTTCTTCTAGTGAATCAAAACCTTCACGGATGATTACGTGGCAGGTAGTACACGCACATGACTTCTCACACGCATGTTCAATACCGATACCGTTTTTTAGCGCTACGTCTAGAACGGTGTCACCAGAGTTTGCTTCCAACACTGCACCTTCTGGGCACAAATCGTCGTGTGGTAATACAATAATCTTAGGCATAACTACTTATCTCTTATATATCGTCTACTGATTGACCTGACAACGCAGCTCGAATCGATTTATCCATACGGCGTGATGCGAAATCTTGGCTCGCTTTATCGGTATCTTTAATGCCTTGCTCTATCGCATCTGCATCATCACCATTACGCAGCTCAATCAAGGCTTCGATGGCTTTAATCAAGTTTTGTTTCTCTTGTTCTGATAGTAAGTCATCACCATCAGCTTGCATCGCTGCAATCAAACCTTCTATCACTCGGTCGGCTTCAACACGCTGCTCAGCTAAGGCACGAGCTTGCATGTCTTCTTTTGCGTGCGTCATTGAATCACGCAACATATCCGCCACTTCATTGTCACTTAAGCCGTAAGAAGGTTTTACTTGAATCTCTGATTGAACACCAGTGCTCTTCTCCATTGCCGTAACAGAAAGAAGGCCATCTGCGTCAACTTGGTAAGTCACGCGAATATGTGCCGCACCCGCTGCCATCGGAGGAATACCTTTTAACGAGAAGCGAGCAAGTGAACGACAGTCATCAACCATTTCACGTTCACCTTGTACCACATGAACACTCATCGCCGTTTGGCCATCTTTGAATGTGGTAAATTCTTGCGCACGCGCAACGGGAATCGTAGTGTTGCGGGGGATGATCTTCTCGACCAAACCACCCATGGTTTCAATACCGAGCGACAGTGGAATCACATCAAGAAGCAACATTTCAGAGTCAGGTTTGTTACCCGCTAGGATATCAGCTTGAATACCCGCACCGATTGCAACAACTTCATCTGGGTTAATGCTTGTCAGTGGTGTACGGCCAAAGAATTCGCCAACCATTTCTCGTACAAGCAATGTGCGTGTTGAGCCACCGACCATGACTACTTCAAGTACATCTTCCGCATCTACATCCGCATCTTTCAGCGCACGGCGGCAAGACATCAGGGTTTTCTTCACTAGCGGACGAATCAGATCTTCGAACTGCTCGCGAGTCACGGTGCCTTTCCAACCAAAAACGTCAACGTCAACACTGTCTTGCTCAGAGAAAGCAATCTTAGCTTCAGTAGCAATGTTCAACAGTGTACGGTTCTTTTCTGCAGAAAGCGGCGCTTCTAGACCCGCTTGCTCCATTAAATAACCGGCAAATAGATGGTCGAAGTCGTCACCGCCTAATGCAGAATCGCCACCTGTTGCTAATACTTCAAATACGCCTTTCGATAAACATAGGATAGAGATATCAAAAGTACCGCCACCTAGATCGTAAACCGCAATCACACCTTCTTGACCAGAGTCTAGGCCATAAGCAATTGCCGCAGCGGTTGGTTCATTAAGTAGACGGAGAACATGAAGACCAGCTAATTTCGCCGCATCTTTTGTACCTGCACGTTGCGCGTCATCAAAGTAAGCAGGAACGGTAATAACGACACCAGCTAACTCACCACCTAACGTATCTTCAGCTCGCTTACTCAATACTTTTAGGATGTCCGCAGATACTTCAATCGGGTTTTTGTCACCTTGAGGTGTTTGCAGAATTGGCAGGCCGTTTTCACTCTCTTTAAAACGATAAGGAAGTGAAGAGTAACGGGACTGAATGTCCTTTAATGAACGACCGATCAAACGTTTTACAGAGATAATCGTGTTCTCTGGTTCAAACTCTGCTTTGGCTTTGGCTTCGTGGCCGACCGTTAACGTTTCTTCAGCGTAATTAACGACTGAAGGTAAAATAGTACGGCCCTGCTCGTCCGCAAGTGGAGTTGCATCGCCGCTACGTACAGAAGCAACCAAAGAGTTGGTAGTACCTAAGTCGATACCCGCTGCTAACTTATGCTCATGAGGTGCCGAGCTTTGGCCCGGTTCTGCGATTTGAAGTAGTGCCATGATAGGTCCTTGTCACGCTTACTAGCCGAGGAGTTTGTCTTCGACTAGCTCAATTTCGTTCTTTAGTTTGGCAATGAATTTTAGCTTACGAACTCGGTCTGCGGCTTCAGCCCATAGACCATCATCAAGCTCTTGCTCGACGCTTGCCAGATGCTGTTTGTACATTTTGCTGACCTTAGAGTCGAAGTCAAAAAGCGCCGATTCAGGATCGGAGCTGTCAGCAATCTCTTCCAGTTCTTCGCGCAGTTCCATTTGCTCCATTAAGAACATCGGATCTTGCATCGTTTGCTGTTCACCTCGGATCTCAACACCTTGCTCTGCGAGGATATACTCGGCGCGAGAAATAGGATTTTTCAGAACTTGATAGGCATCGTTGATTTGCGCCGCCTTTTGCACCGCCATCAAACGGTCACGTTCTGAGCCCGTTGCAAAGTTATCCGGGTGGAAGCGTTTTTGTAGTTCTCGGAACTGAGAAGAAAGAAGGCTACCATCCAGCTTAAACTGACTTGGTAGCCCAAATAATTCAAAGTGATTCATTAAGTTCGGGTCCTAGTAAAGCCTTCCGGACTCGTTTGCCCAGAAGGACAATCAATTAGACGTTGAAGCTTTCACCACAACCACATTCACTTTTCGCGTTAGGGTTGTTGAATTCAAAACCTTCATTCAACCCTTCTTTCACGTAATCCAATTCAGTACCATCTAGGTACACTAAGCTCTTTTGATCGATGATAATTTTCACTCCAGAGAGTTCAAATACTTCGTCTTCTTCATTGAGCTCATCAACAAACTCAAGTACGTATGCCATGCCGGAACAACCAGTCGTCTTCACTCCAAGACGTAAACCGATACCTTTGCCTCGGTTATCTAGGAATGCTCTTACGCGACTTGCCGCTGATTCTGTCATTGTGATGGCCATACTGCACCTTAGTCTGTCTAAATTTCGATTGGAATGGGAGCGTCAAAGCTCCCATTATATTACGGAATAATTATTCTTGGTGTTTTTTCTTGTAGTCAGCAACCGCTGCTTTGATTGCATCTTCAGCAAGAATAGAACAGTGAACTTTCACTGGTGGAAGCTCTAGCTCTTCAGCAATCTCAGAGTTTTTAATTGCTGCCGCTTCATCAACTGACTTACCTTTTACCCACTCAGTTACTAGTGAGCTTGATGCGATTGCACTACCACAACCGTATGTTTTGAACTTCGCATCTTCGATGATACCTTCAGGTGTCACTTTGATTTGAAGCTTCATTACGTCACCACACGCAGGAGCGCCAACCATGCCGCTACCTACTGATGGATCTTCTTTATCGAATGAACCAACGTTACGTGGGTTCTCGTAGTGATCAATTACTTTTTCGCTGTATGCCATGATAAATTACCTCGAATCCTCTATTTCAATCCCTGAGATTAATGGTGAGCCCATTCAACAGTGCTCAAATCAATCCCTTCTTTGTACATATCCCATAGAGGAGACATGTCGCGTAGCTTAGTCACTGCAACGCGGATTTGTTCAATTGCGTAATCAATTTCTTCTTCAGTCGTGAAACGACCAAACGAGAAACGAACCGAGCTGTGAGCCAATTCGTCATCCATGCCTAGGGCACGAAGAACGTAAGAAGGCTCAAGGCTTGCAGACGTACAAGCACTACCAGAAGATACCGCTAGATCTTTAAGCGACATTAGTAGTGATTCACCTTCTACGAATGCGAAACTGATGTTTAGGTTGTGTGGTACACGCTGCTCAAAGTCACCGTTTACCGTCACTGCTTCTAAGTCTTTCACGCCATCAAAAAGACGGTTACGAAGCGCTAAAGCATGATCGTAATCTTTTTGCATGTCTTCTTTTGCAATACGGAATGCTTCACCCATACCTACGATTTGGTGAGTAGGTAGTGTACCAGAGCGGAAACCACGCTCATGGCCGCCACCGTGCATTTGCGCTTCAAGACGAATACGAGGCTTACGACGAACGTAAAGTGCACCGATGCCTTTAGGGCCATAAACTTTGTGAGCAGAAAGCGAAATTAGGTCAACTTTCATCTCTTGAACGTCGATTGGTAATTTACCTGCAGATTGCGCTGCATCCACGTGGAAAACAATTTTACGCTCACGACACAATTCGCCGATCGCTGTAATGTCTTGAACCACACCAATCTCGTTGTTTACGTGCATAATAGACACAAGCACTGTGTCATCACGCATTGCCGCTTTAAGCTTCTCTAGATCGATCAAGCCATTTGATTCTGGCTCAAGGTAAGTCACTTCAAAGCCTTCACGCTCAAGTTGACGACATGGGTCAAGAACGGCTTTGTGCTCTGTTTTACAAGTGATTACGTGCTTGCCTTTCTTCGAGTAAAAGTGCGCTGCACCTTTAATAGCAAGGTTGTCTGATTCTGTCGCACCAGATGTAAATACGATTTCGCGAGGATCTGCATTTAGAAGGTCAGCAATTTGCTCACGAGCAGTATCGACCGCTTCTTCTGCCTGCCAGCCGTAACGGTGCGAACGCGACGCTGGGTTGCCAAATGTGCCATCCATTGTCATGTACTGAACCATTTTTTCAGCAACACGTGGATCAACTGGACATGTAGCGGAATAATCAAGATAAATCGGCAGTTTCATTCTCTACTCCAATGTAAAAAGCTGACCGCTAAGAGCGGACGTTTACACCGATGGGCGCGGCGGTTGTATTTTTGTTTGATAGCCCATGGGTTACCGCCAGATCAATGTCCTGACGATCAGAAATTTCGAGTACTTCATTGTCTGTCATCAACTCACCAAGAGTGATGTTATTCAAAAAGTCACTAATGCGAGAGCTTAGGTCACGCCACAGCGTGTGAGTAAGGCAACGTGTTCCACCTTGGCAATCTCCTTTACCTTGGCATTTGGTTGCATCTACTGACTCATCAACGGCAGCAATCACGGTACCAATAGCGATACTGTGAGCGTCGGCACCAAGTCGGTAACCACCACCAGGACCACGAACGCTGGCAACGAGACCTGCTTTACGCAATTTTGAAAATAGCTGCTCTAAGTAAGAGAGCGAGATCCCTTGACGCTCTGAAATATCAGCCAGAGGTACAGGGTTTTGTTGCGAATGCAGTGCCACATCCAGCATGGCTGTCACCGCATATCTTCCTTTAGATGTAAGTTTCATACCACACCGTATCCACATGGTTTGTAATGGTTAAGATTTTTCCATACCTGAGTAATTTGGTCAAGTATTTATTTGACCATTTTACTCAGGTATTCATCCTTACACCTAAAGTGGTTATTATTCACTCAGAACTTCTTTTCTATCGAAGTCAAAACGCCTCGTAGAATATTAAGTTCTTGGGTTTCTGGTCGAGCACGAGAGAACAAACGGCGCAACTTATTCATCACCTGTCCAGGTTGCTCTTTGTTAATAAACTGGGTCTCAACCATCACCTTTTCAAGATGCTCGAAGAACATTTCGAGTTCTCGATGACGCGGGTATTCTTCCGATTCATTTGGGGAAAACTGTCTTTGCTCTAAGTTCAAGTGTGCAACTCGCACTTCGTAACTGAGAGTTTGTACAGCCATCGCTAGGTTAAGCGAGCTGTACTCAGGATTAGCGGGAATACAAACATGGTAGTGGCACTTTTGTAGCTCTTCGTTTGTCAAACCAGTTCTTTCTCGGCCAAACACGAGCGCAACCGGATGCTTTCGGCCTTCAACTGCAAATTTCTCACCGCATTCACGTGGCTCGAGCATTGGCCATTCTAATGTACGAGAGCGGGCGCTAGAACCCACAACAAGGCCACAATCTTCAACCGCTTCTTCTAATGTGCCGACAATCTTTGCATTTTGAGCAATATCACCAGCACCCGCAGCTAAAGCAAGAGTTTGTTCATCCACTTCACATTGTGGATCGACTAATACTAGTTGGTTTAAACCCATCACTTTCATTGCTCGAGCTGCTGAGCCAATATTGCCTGAATGAGAGGTACCTACGAGTACAATTTTTACTTGATCCAACATCTGTGTTTGCTACCTAAATTAAAACCGCAGAATGTTATCATAGTTTTTTAAGACACCCTAGAGGCAAGCAGACCTCTCTTCTCATTCTTGGTTATTGTTGTCGTCCGCAGTATGATCTGTACACTCAGCCGTCCGCAATTAGAGCAAAAAATAACCACTTCCCTTTTTGATTATCTCTGGTATACTCGCCGCCGCTTTCATTTGTTCTTTAACATCCGTTGGGAAATTCGTATGCATCCAATGCTAAACATTGCTATTCGCGCTGCGCGAAAGGCAGGCAATCATATTGCTAAATCATTAGAAAACACTGATAAAGTAGAATCTACTCTTAAAGGCACTAATGACTTTGTCACTAACGTAGACAAAGAAGCAGAATACATCATCATCGATACTATCAAGCAGTCTTACCCTGAGCACTGTATCGTTGCTGAAGAACAAGGTCTTATCGAAGGTAAAGATAAAGACGTACAATGGATCATCGACCCACTGGATGGCACCACTAACTTTGTAAAAGGTTACCCAACTTTCGCGGTTTCTATCGCTGTTCGTATTAAGGGCAAAACTGAAGTTGCTTGTGTTTACGATCCAATGCAAAACGAGCTATTCACTGCACAACGCGGTGCCGGCGCTCAACTAAACAGTGCACGTATTCGTGTTGCTCAACTAAAAGACCTTCAAGGTACTGTTCTAGCAACAGGCTTCCCATTCAAGCAGAAACAACACGCTGAGTCTTACATCAAGATCGTTGGTGCGCTATTCACTGAATGTGCTGATTTCCGTCGTAGCGGCTCTGCTGCTCTTGACCTTTGTTACGTGGCTGCTGGCCGTGTTGATGGTTACTTCGAGCTAGGCCTAAAACCTTGGGATATGGCAGCAGGTGAGCTTATTGCTCGTGAAGCTGGCGCAATCCTAACAGACTTTGCTGGCGGCACTGACTACATGAAGTCTGGTAACATCGTTGCTTCAAGCGCTCGTGGCGTAAAATCTATCCTTAAGCACATCCGCGAAAACGGTAACAGCGCGATCCTTAAGTAAGATTTGAAAGTCATATATAGCCCGTCACGCTGATGACTTTAGAAAGCCCCGCTCATTGAGCGGGGCTTTTTTATTTCGAACAATCAGCCTGTTTGTAGAAACGGTCGTAGTCAGATAAGTGGTCTATTTTTACGTGCTTAACCTTCCATATTTGTTCCTTCATTAAAAACTGCAGCGAAACCGTGACTGGCTGGTATACATCACCAAAGCCGTTTACAGAAAGACATCCAACTCCTCCATCCTCACTGTACTCTTCAAAGTAAGACAGCTCTGTAACCAAACTTGATGGGATAGATGATAAAAATGGAAATTGATGACCAAATTTTATTGGGTGAGACTTAATACTGTTCAGCTCTTCAATCGATAGATTTGGTCCTGCCATAGCTTCTACCACCTCTATATACTGCATCTTGTATAAATTATTACGTATATCAAGGTAAGTATCGTGGAGTGGACTTGCGATGCAGGGCGTTGAAACACTTAGTAAAACCGGAATAGGTAGAATTCTATTTAGCATAACCAACTAAACCCCAGCTTCACGGAGCGCTTGATCAATTTTACTCGGCTTAAATCTGTACTTACAAAGCCCCCACTCGCACTGCTCTAAAAGCTCACGGACATTTACCTGCCCAGTAACTCCAAAGGAAACAACACCAAAAAGAGAAACACTCCCACTGTATGTCAAAACACCATCACGAGTAGTTTTAAAAGTAACAGAAACGGCTTTTAATTTTATGCCCAGCTCTTCAACCATTTCTTTTGAAACTTCAAACTTAGTAAATCCAAGCTCACCAGATAAAGTTACTTTACCTGACTCATCAACTGCTAACTTGAACCTTTTCCCTCCAGTAACTAGCTTGGTGGTAACACCTTTATTGTGCTTGTAAGAAATCTCTACAAACTTCAGTAACTGTACTTTTATTTCAGCTTGCCTTGACATTATTTCCTCCCGAAATTGTTGAACATACTTCCGATATTCAACTCAATCAAAAAACTACAATTCAAGCTGGAAGTACCTCAAAAAAAAATGAAACT
This sequence comes from Vibrio sp. 1402, assembly GCF_033340275.1. NCBI lineage: Bacteria > Pseudomonadati > Pseudomonadota > Gammaproteobacteria > Vibrionales > Vibrionaceae > Vibrio > Vibrio sp. 1402. The sequence goes on along the minus strand of NZ_JAWOWE010000010.1, from coordinate 33,315 downwards.
TTCAAATCTATCAGGCATAAAAAAACCGCTGATTGTTCAGCGGTTTTTGTTTTCGGTTCTCAATCTGCCTTATGGCATTTCGTCGAACTCTGCACCCTCTTTTTCTACTTGAGGTGGCATCAAGTGCTCTTTCTGGATACCCAGTTTTAGAGCCAGTGCTGATGCTACGTAGATAGAAGAGTAAGTACCTACAGTGATACCGAGTAAAAGTGCGGTTGCAAAGCCGTGAATCATAGCACCCCCCTGCATGAACAGTGCAATTACCACGAACAACGTCGTACCAGATGTAATCAATGTACGGCTCAACGTTTGAGTGATTGAGGCGTCCATAATGTCTGAAGGTTCACCCTTACGCATCTTACGGAAGTTTTCACGAATCCGGTCAAATACAACGATGGTATCGTTGAGTGAGTAGCCCACAACCGTCAGTAGCGCAGCTACGATAGTCAGGTCAACTTCAATTTGTAGAAACGAGAAGACACCTAGCGTGATAATTATATCGTGAGCCAATGCCATTACCGCACCAGCCGCTAGACGCCATTCAAATCGCATCGATACATAAAGCAGGATACAGATCAGCGATACCAAGATCGCTAGACCACCAGCTTCTGTTAGCTCATCACCAACGTTGGGACCTACGAACTCAATACGACGCATTTCTACGCTTTCGCCAGTACCATCTTTGATAGCACCAATGATTTGGTTACCTAGCGTTTCACCAGAAACGTCATCACGTGGACGAAGACGGACCATGACTTCACGAGCACTACCGAAGTTTTGTACTGTCGCATCACTAAAGCCTTTGGAATCTAGTGCTGCACGAATCTCTTCAAGGTTTGCTGGCTGTTCAAAACCGACCTCGATAAGCGTACCGCCAGTGAAATCTAGACCCCAATTAAGCCACTTGGTTGACAAAGTGAAGATAGAAGCAGCAATCATTATAATTGAAAAAACGAATGCTACTTTCGACCAACGCATAAAGCCGATCGTCTTCTCTGCTTTTAGAATTTGAAACATATTAATTCCCAGCCTTAGATCGACAATTTATCAACGCGTTTGCCACCGTAGATCAGGTTCACGATACAACGTGTACCAATAATGGCGGTGAACATTGAAGTTAAGATACCGATAGATAGAGTAACTGCGAAACCTTTCACCGCACCTGTACCGACCGCAAATAGAATGATTGCAGTAATTAGTGTTGTGATGTTCGCATCAGCAATCGTGCTGAATGCATTCGCGTAACCTTGGTGAATCGCTTGTTGTGGACTACGTCCATCACGAATTTCTTCACGGATACGCTCGAAGATCAGTACGTTCGCATCAACCGCCATACCGACTGTTAACACGATACCGGCTATCCCCGGAAGCGTCATGGTAGCGCCTGGAATCATCGACATAACACCAATGATAAGCACCAAGTTTGCCATTAGAGCGATGTTTGCAATCAAACCAAAGCCGCGGTAGTAAAGCAGCGTAAATAGCATTACGGCAACCATACCCCAGATACATGCTTGGATACCCATATCGATGTTTTGCTGGCCCATTGATGGACCAATGGTACGTTCTTCAACGATAGAGATAGGTGCAATCAGTGCACCAGCACGTAGTAGAAGTGCTAGGTTGTGTGCTTCTGCAGCAGAGTCGATACCTGTGATACGGAAGTTACGACCAAGAGCCGATTGAATCGTTGCTTGGTTGATGACTTCTTCATGCTTATCCAGAATAACTTTGCCTTCAGGCGTACGACGGCCACTGTCTTTGTATTCTGCAAACACGGTAGCCATTAGCTTACCAATGTTCTTCTTAGAGAACGCAGACATCTTATTACCACCTTCGCTGTCTAGCGAGATGTTAACTTGTGGACGACCATATTCATCAACACTTGAGCTTGCATCTGTGATGCTTTGACCGCCAAGAATAACGCGCTTCTTAAGCACAACTGGGCGACCATCACGGTCCATCTTGATTTCACTACCTGCTGGCGCACGACCATTTGCCGCTGCCGATAGGTCAGCTTTATCATCAACTTCACGGAATTCAAGCGTTGCCGTAGCTCCGAGAATTTCTTTTGCACGAGCAGTGTCTTGAACACCAGGCAGTTCAACCACAATGCGACTAGCACCTTGACGTTGAACCAATGGTTCCGCAACACCTAGTTCGTTGACACGATTACGTAAAATCGTAATGTTTTGCTCAACAGCATAGTTACGGATCTCTTGTAAACGTTGCTCAGTAAAGGTTGCAGTAAGAGCGTAACGGCCATTTGAATCAGAATCGACAAAAATCATGTCCGGGTGATTCTTTTCTAGCGTTGCTTTCGCTTCTGCTAATTGCTCTTCGTTACGCAACAACACTTCTACCGCTTCTTTTCCAGAAGGGCGGATTGCACGGTAACGAATCTTGGCGTCACGAAGTTCGCTACGGAAAGCTTCTTCTTGTTGACCAACAAGCTTTTCCATCGCTGCATCCATATCCACTTCCATTAAGAAGTGAACACCACCGCGAAGGTCAAGACCTAGCTTCAATGGTGACGCGCCAATCGCTTCTAGCCAATCGGGTGTAGAAGGTGCAAGGTTAAGTGCAACAATTGTGTCTTTGCCTAGCGCTTCGCTGATGACATCACGAGCACTGATTTGTGTGTCAGTGTCGTTAAAACGAACAAGAATTGATCCATCTTCGAGAGCAATGGATTTATGAGAAAGTTGCTCTTTGTTAAGAGCAGTAGTGACAGCATCCAGCGTTGACATATCTACAGAGGCGCCACGCGCCCCTGTAACTTGAATAGCCGGATCTTCACCGTAGATATTTGGAAGTGCGTATAACGCAGCGGTGATGATGGCAAAAAGCACCATCAAGTACTTCCATAATGGATAACGGTTTAGCACAGCGAGGATCCTTTAGCTGTTTTATAGAGACTTAAGCGTACCTTTTGGTAGCACTGCAGTGATGAAGTCTTTCTTGATTACTACTTCATTGTTCGCGTTAAGCTCAATTGAAATGTAGTCATTGTCTTCAGCAATCTTAGTGATTTTACCCACTAGGCCACCGCTAGTTAAAACTTCGTCGCCTTTGCCCATAGAAGCCATTAGGTTTTTGTGTTCTTTTACGCGTTTCGCTTGTGGGCGGTAAATCATGAAGTAAAAGATCACTGCGAACATGCCAAGCATGATTAGCATTTCAAAACCACCGCCTGCTGGCGCGCCTTCTGCTGCTGCGTGAGCCTGAGAAATAAACATTAAAACATCCTCATTATATTTTATTGATAATCAAACAAATTGGGCTTTCGCATTTTAGATTCAAGTCTGAGAGTAACTAATAGAGATCGCTCTCTCAAAAATAACGTGCGTTAGCCTACTTTATTAGCAAAAGCCTCTGGCGACATGCCAAAGGCTTTAATTCTTTTAGTTTTTCAATTACTGCTCTTTTGCTAGTGGTGGCACTTCACGGCCACGACGCTCATAGAACTCAGTAACAAATTCATCGAAGCGATCTTCATCAATTGCTTTACGAATGCTTTCCATCAGACGCTGGTAGTAACGCAGGTTATGGATTGTATTCAAGCGAGCGCCTAAGATTTCATTACAACGCTCTAAATGGTGAAGGTACGACTTGCTGTAGTTTTGACAAGTGTAACAGTCACAATGCGGATCCAATGGTGTTGTATCCGTTTTATGTTTCGCATTACGGATCTTGATCACACCACCAGTCACAAATAAGTGACCATTACGTGCGTTACGCGTTGGCATTACACAGTCAAACATGTCGATACCACGACGAACACCTTCAACCAAGTCTTCTGGCTTACCTACGCCCATCAAGTAGCGAGGTTTGTCTTCAGGAAGTTGAGGACAAGTATGCTCAAGAATACGGTGCATGTCTTCTTTAGGCTCACCTACTGCCAAACCACCAACCGCGTAACCGTCAAAACCGATTTCCGTTAGACCTTTTACCGACACATCACGTAAATCTTCGTAAACACCACCTTGGACAATACCAAATAGGTTGTTCGGGTTTTCTAGCTTCTCGAAGTGGTCACGTGAACGCTGTGCCCAGCGTAATGACATTTCCATCGATTTCTTCGCTTCATCGTGTGTCGCTGGGTAAGGCGTACACTCGTCAAAAATCATAACGATGTCAGAGCCCAGGTCTTTTTGAATTTCCATCGACTTTTCTGCGTCCATGAAAATCTTGTCACCGTTTACTGGGTTACGAAAGTGAACACCTTCTTCAGTGATCGTACGCATCTTACCAAGGCTGAATACTTGAAAGCCGCCTGAATCAGTAAGAATAGGACCGTGCCAGTTCATAAAATCGTGCAGGTCACCGTGCATTTTCATCACTTCTTGACCAGGACGTAGCCACAGGTGGAACGTATTACCTAGCAGAATTTCTGCACCAGTACCTTTTACTTCTTCTGGTGTCATACCTTTAACGGTACCGTAAGTACCTACTGGCATGAACGCAGGAGTTTGAACAGTGCCGCGTTCGAAAGTCAGTTGACCACGACGTGCATTGCCGTTTTTCTTCTTAAGATCGAATTTTAATTTCACGATGCCTCCGGGTGTCAGAGAAACAGTCTGACTGAGTGTTTAGGGCTCTACCCTACTTTAAGGAGCGGTCGCTTTTCCTTGCGAGAGACAAAGCAATGGATGCTTTATTTCCTAGCTTACTGCTAGCACTCGTAAATCTATTTTTAACTACGCTGTTTTCTTCTTGATGAACATTGAATCGCCATACGAGAAGAAACGGTATTTGTTTTCCACCGCATGTTTGTAAGCATTCATGGTGTTCTCGTATCCAGCAAATGCACTCACCAACATGATCAGTGTTGATTCAGGCAAGTGGAAGTTTGTGATCAAGCAATCCACTAGCTGATATTCGTAACCAGGGAAAATAAAGATTTCAGTATCGCCAAAGAATGGGGCCAGCTCAGTCCCTTTTTGCAATGCGTCTTGCGCTGCACTTTCAAGTGAACGCACAGATGTGGTACCAACAGCAATAATTCGTCCGCCACGCGCTTTCGTCGCTTTAATTGCTTCGACGACTTCTTGCGGTACTTCTACGTACTCGGCATGCATGTGGTGATCGTTGATATTTTCCACTTTTACTGGCTGGAATGTACCCGCCCCAACGTGCAAAGTAACGTAAGCAAACTCTGCACCTTTCGCTTTGATTTTCTCCAAGAGAACATCATCAAAGTGAAGGCCCGCTGTCGGTGCCGCAACCGCACCTGGCTTTTGATTATATACCGTTTGGTAACGCTCTTTATCTGCATCTTCGTCTGGACGGTCGATGTAAGGAGGAAGCGGCATATGGCCGATTTCTTCCAGAATTTCTAGTACCGTCTTATCAGAACTAAATTTCAGTTCAAATAAAGCATCATGGCGTGCAACCATTTCTGCTGAATATTCATCATTCTCGCCAACAATAATGGTTGTACCTGGTTTTGGTGATTTAGAGCAACGAACGTGCGCGAGGATGCTTTTCTCATCCAACATACGCTCCACCAGCACTTCTAATTTACCGCCCGATTCCTTGCGGCCAAAAAGACGAGCAGGAATAACACGAGTATTATTAAACACCACTAAGTCACCGGGTTGAACTTGGCCCAATACATCAGTAAATGTGCCATCAATGAGCTCTCCGGTATTGCCGTCCATTTGCAGCAGTCGGCTAGCGGTACGCTCTGGTTGAGGGTAGCGAGCGATGAGTTCATCTGGAAGGTCGAAATGGAAATCTGATACTTGCATGTTACTTGTCTTATCTATTGGTCAAATCACGTCTAGGCGACGATAAAATTGCGACGAGTTTTTCGCAGCAGACTAGTATATGTTTACATGCTGCAATAGCAAGCAAATCACCAGAATATAGCAGTAAAAGCCATGGTGAAGAGTGTAATAAAACGTGAAAAGCCTCGATTACTTGGCACTATTTTTAATTTGAGCCCCAAAGAGAACATGAAAAAAGCAAAGCAGCGTATACCGCTGCTTATTAGTTTGGCATTCCAATCGCCCTATCAAACCTCACGCTTTCGCCACAAGAATAACGGCACGAATAAACCCAATAACCAAAACCCTAGACTGCCACCTTCATCATCTGAGCCTTTGAAATCACAGTTATTGGTCGCAATGCCATCGTGACACTCTTTATTGTCACCACTTTCATTGTTAGCACTTTTGATAAAATTCGGCGCAATGATGTAACGACTTGGTGGCGCATCGGCAGTGATGTAAGACTGTACCCAGTCGTAATAGTGGCTCACCTTGGTGTAGAAACTTGGGATCGTCAAAGAGCCACACGTTGGTAGAATAAGGGGGCCGCCACTAACAATACCAATTTGTTTGCCGGTCGCCACATCGACCAACGGGCCACCACTGTCACCTTTACATGCAGAGTTGCCATATTGAGTATGGCTATCTGGCTCCAATACATGGTTTTGTGTTGGTAGCGTACAAATTTTGGTTTGGTTGTCTCTTGAATCAATGATCCCCGGAAAACTGCTGCCAATTTCTAAACGCTCATAACATTTGTCGATGGGTAAAAATGTGCTAATGGTGGTTTTGAGCGTATTAGAAGGTTCAGAAGCATCCGGCTGAGTAGCCCCCCATCCAAACACTTGCACATTTTCGACACGTTGATTGGTCAGGTAATTATCGTTCCAATCCGCCGCCAAACGTGCTTCGATACTCTCCATGTCAACTTTACTCGCTAGGTCAGCAAAGCTCGCGTTTGCCACTGGGCGCGTGAGATACAGCAACGCGATGTCTGAATCTAAACCGGTTTGGATAGGTTTCACGTTGCCATTACTGTCGGCCTCAGCTTTTGAAATCCGGGTGTAATCCGGATGAACCACAACGTGAGACACCGGATAGAAGTTATCAAGCCCTGCAGAATTAAGTTCATACACATTCGCATTCACCGACAACTCACCCGGCGGGGTCACATAGTAGGTTGCTTCATTGGTTCCTTGTCCCATCACCACACAGTGCGCCGCAGTCAGTACCCATTGCTCTGTCAGCATCGTTCCCCCACACAGCGGAAACTCTGCCATATTACTTGCTCGCAAAGTAACGCGGTCAACAGGATCGGTTTGTTCATCTCCTAACACAATCGCCTGTGTTGATGGCACACTGAATGCCGCCACTGCCAGCGCAATAAGTTTGTTACACGTTGTTCGTTTCATCTAGGTTGCTGTCTTCAATTTGGTAAGCCTGGGCGTATCTTCTTCGAGAGAAGAATCTTGGAAAATCCAGCGAATAAAAATGTGCGATTCAATTCATTGGATTACCTTGGGGACACATTCAATATCAACTAAAAATGCCAACTGACTCGCACACAAACCGACTTATTCAAATTAATAAAAACACCAATAAAACACCAATAAAACACCAATAAAACACAGATTACGCAGCCCATCAGCATTGTGCTATTTAATTGATGAAAAACGAGTTAGCTCCCAGATATACAGAAAAATATTCTCTATATTTAAGAGAAGGACAATGCCGCTGGAGGTCTCTATGATCAAGGTTGAAGACATGATGACTCGTAATCCTCATACCTTACTGCGCACGCACACCTTGCGTGATGCAAAAAGCATGATGGATGCGCTTGATATTCGACACATTCCGGTTGTTGATGCCAATAACCACTTACAAGGCTTGGTGACTCAACGCGACATTCTTGCTGCTCAAGAATCGAGCTTGCACCCAGATGAGGCTGAACAATCTTTTACTTTTGACACACCGCTCTACGAAATGATGCACACCAATATCATGACGGCAGAGCCTATCGCGGGGCTCAAAGAGAGCGCTATCTATATGCAAAAGCATAAAGTTGGCTGTCTACCTGTTGTCACCAAAGGTCGATTGGTCGGCATTATTACTGATAGTGACTTCGTGACGATTGCGATTAACTTATTGGAACTACAAGAAGAAGTGGAACCTGAAGAAATCGAGCAGGAAGAATAGTACGCAAGCGTATTCTCTTTGTTGTAAGTTTCGTTTTTACACCGGTTAAACGAAAAAAGAGCGGCAGGGTTGCCGCTCAAAATGCCATTACTGACGCTGATTAAGGAAGTGTTTCTCTGCCAATTAGAATTGGTCTTCTTCGGTCGAACCTGTCAATGCTGTCACTGAAGAGTTACCACCTTGGATAGTATTGGTCATTCTATCGAAGTAACCTGTACCTACTTCTTGTTGGTGCGCAACAAACGTATAACCTTTTTCAGCCGCTTGGAATTCAGGACGCTGAACTTTCTCAACATAATGACGCATACCTTCACCTTGAGCGTAAGCGTGTGCCAGTTCAAACATGTTGAACCACATGTTGTGAATGCCTGCTAGCGTGATGAATTGGTACTTGTAGCCCATGTCTGCAAGCTCTTGTTGGAACTTAGCAATGGTTTCTGCATCTAGGTTTTTCTCCCAGTTGAATGAAGGCGAGCAGTTGTATGCCAACAATTGATCTGGGTATTCAGCGTGAATTGCTTCTGCAAACTTACGTGCTTCTTCCAAACATGGCGTAGCCGTTTCACACCAAATCAAGTCTGCATATGGTGCGTAAGCCAGACCGCGAGAAATCGCTTGGTCGATACCCGCGCGAACGCGGTAGAAACCTTCTTGAGTGCGCTCACCTTCAATAAAGTCTTTATCATATGGGTCGCAATCTGAAGTAATGAGATCCGCCGCATTCGCATCAGTACGAGCAATAACTAATGTTGTTGTTCCCGCTACGTCAGCAGCCAAACGAGCTGCAACGAGCTTTTGTACAGCTTCTTGCGTAGGAACTAATACCTTACCACCCATATGACCACACTTTTTCACCGATGCTAACTGGTCTTCAAAGTGAACGCCCGCGGCACCGGCTTCGATCATCGATTTCATTAGTTCGTAAGCGTTAAGCACACCACCAAAGCCCGCTTCCGCATCCGCTACGATAGGTAGGAAGTAATCAATACCACCTTCATCTTCAGGCGTCTTACCAGCAGCCCACTGAATTTGGTCTGCACGACGGAATGAGTTGTTGATACGCTTTACTACTGACGGTACAGAATCTACTGGGTAAAGAGATTGGTCTGGATACATCGTCGAAGCGGTGTTGTTATCCGCCGCTACCTGCCAGCCTGACAGATAGATCGCTTCAATACCTGCCTTAGCTTGTTGAACGGCTTGACCACCCGTTAGCGCACCAAGACAGTTTACGTAACCTTTTTTCGCACTACCGTTGACCAGTGACCAAAGTTTGTCTGCACCACGTTGTGCAATTGTGTTTGCAGGCACCATAGAGCCACGCAGTTCCACCACTTCCTCGGCAGTGTAAGTACGCTTCACATTTTTCCAGCGTGGGTTAGTTGCCCAGTCTTTTTCCAGAGCTTCAATTTGTTGGCGGCGAGTTAAGTTAGTCATTGGTCTATCCCTCTTTATAATTTGCACTTTATGCGTGTGCGTTGAGTTTCCGTTCTCAGGCAGTACTTCCCTATCTGCCTTGAAAATCCTTCACGTTATTGGTGTTACAGTTATTCTTTATTAATCCAGGTAGTCATAACCAGGAACTGTCAAAAAGTTGGTCAGTTCATCGCTCGTCGTGAGCCTTGCCATTAAGTCTGCTGCTTCTTCAAATCGACCCGCATGGTAGCGCTGCACGCCAATTTCTTGCTTCACGACTTCAATCTCCTCTTTGAGATAGAGCTCGAACAGCTCTTTAGTGACCTTTAATCCGTTGTCTAGCGACTTGCCGTGTTGAATCCATTGCCAGATAGAGGCGCGTGAGATTTCTGCCGTTGCTGCGTCTTCCATCAGTCCGTAAATCGGCACACAACCATTGCCAGAAATCCAAGCTTCGATGTATTGCAGCGCAACGCGAATATTGTGGCGCATTCCGCCTTCAGTGCGCTCGCCTTCACAAGGCTCAAGCAGTTCAGCTGCTGTAATAGGCGCATCCTCTGCACGGCTCACATCCAACTGGTTGGTGCGTTCACCCAGCACAGCACTAAAGACTTCCATAGCAGTGTCAGCCAAACCTGGATGAGCCACCCAAGTACCGTCGTGGCCGTTGTTAGCTTCTAACGATTTGTCAGTCTGGATCTTGTCTAATACTTTTTGATTCTCTTTCGGGTCTTTAGCTGGGATAAATGCGGCCATTCCTCCCATCGCGAAAGCACCTCGTTTATGGCAAGTACGTACCAATAATCGCGAGTAAGCGTTTAAGAATGGCTTGTCCATCGTTACCACTTGGCGATCTGGCAGTACTCGGTCTGAGTGTTTTTTCAATGTTTTGATATAGCTAAAGATGTAATCCCAGCGACCACAGTTCAAACCAACGATGTGTTCTTTAAGCGAGAACAGAATCTCGTCCATTTCGAATACCGCTGGTAAGGTTTCAATCAGCACAGTCGCTTTGATGGTGCCTGTATCCAAACCGAAATAGTCTTCCGTGAAATGGAACACTTCGCTCCACCACTTCGCTTCGTGATGCGATTGCAGTTTTGGAAGGTAGAAATAAGGGCCGCTGCCTTTTTGAAGTAACGCTTTGTAGTTGTTATAGAAATACAGAGCGAAATCGAATAGCGCACCTGGAATGATCTGACCGTGCCACGTAACGTGTTTTTCTTTTAAATGAAGGCCGCGAACACGGCAGATCAACACCGCTGGGTCATCTTCCAGCTGATAATGTTTGCCATTGCCAGGATTGGTGTAACTGATGGTGCCATTAACAGCATCGCGCAAGTTAATTTGACCATCCAGCACTTTACTCCATGCAGGAGACATTGAATCTTCGAAGTCTGCCATGAACACTTTTACATTCGCATTCAGTGCGTTAATCACCATCTTGCGGTCAGTTGGTCCGGTAATCTCCACACGGCGATCTTGCAGATCTTGTGGGATTCCTAGGATCTTCCAACTTCCTTCACGGATGTCTTGTGTCTCTGGTAGAAAATCTGGTAGCTCACCAGCATCAATACGTGCTTGCTTCTCTTCTCTTGCTTCCAGCAACTGTTCAACACGTCCGGCAAATTTTTCACACAGTAGAGATAAAAAGGTTTGGGCTTCAACAGGGAAAATTGCTTGATGTTCTGGAGCAACGACTCCATTCACCTCAAGCATGCCTTGGGTTTGCTTTAGTTGTTGTGTTTTTTGTTCTGTCTGAGCAAGCATAATCATTCATCCTTAACGTGCTTTATCAATCTTGGGCAGTCAGCGTAAAGCTACATTTGTAAGTTATGAACAACAAATTACATCCTTTAACTTTGTGTTCAACTCGTCTAGCCATGCCGATAGATTGCGTAATGCTACGTGTATTTTCAATCTAGACATAAGTCGTATCGGCCTTTAAATAAGCTATATCAACAAAGGGTTTAGTGAAACCCCTAATATAAACAAAACAGAAAATTCAAAGTTTTATTCCGCAAGGTAAAAACCATCTATCAAGCGCCTTATTTTGTAAGTTATTACGTAATAAAATTACATTAAATTTAAAGTCGCTTTATAATTTCAAACAAGCGTATGAATATTGACAGGTAAACAAACACCTTGTATTCACAAGGGCTGAAGAGATGGATTTAAACAGGGGTCAAACAAGACATGCAGGGCTTTGTGTAAAATTAACATTGTGAAATTTCACTATTTTATGAAAGCTTCATCAAAGAAGAGCTGTAAAATTTTACAAGTCAAAGTTTACCAGCAGAATAAAATACTAGAAAGCGCACTGTTTCCAGTGCGCTTTTAGATAAATAATGGAGAAGTAAGGGCTAATACTAATAGCTAAAGCAGCTCTGAAACGACTTCTGCAAGTTGATTAAATGTTTTCGTTCTTGACGAGCTCGGACGCCAAACTAAGCCGATTTCGCGATAAGCTTGTTTACCTGGAGGATCGATCACGACTAAATTCTGGTTATGCAGCAAGCCATGGTCGATAGCCATTTGAGGAATGAACGTTGTTCCCAAACCATTCGCAACCATTTGCACCAGTGTATGGAGGCTGGTTGCCGTAAACGGATTGATTTTTTCTTTGTCTGTTAATTTACACGCTGATACCGCATGTTCCGTTAAGCAATGTTCTTTCTCTAGTAGAAAGACGGATTCGTCAGGTAAATCCGCGTAACGAATCGGCACAGGGACCGATTGGGCTTGATTAGCGCTTATAACCATTCGAAACGGATCCTTACCCACTACTCGGCTTTCCATGCCATCAATTTCGACTGGTAACGCTAAAATAAGCACATCCAGCTCACCATGTCTGAGCGCTTGAAGTAAGTTTGTCGTCGTGTCTTCTCTTAATAAAAGATTCAGTTGTGGAAAACGGTAGTTCACCTCTTGTACCAAATCACACAGTAAAAACGGAGCAATTGTTGGTATACATCCTACTTTTAGCTGGCCTTGCATATCGTCGCCTTGGCACATACGTCCAAGCTCGACCAAATCTTGCCCTTTTGCTAACAGCTCTCGCCCCTGCTTTACTACCATTTCTCCTGTTTGGGTAAAAACCAGTGGACTTTTCTTGTCTTTCTTTTCATATAATGGACAGCCAATCAACTCCTCTAAGTTTTGAATACCCTTACTTAAAGTCGACTGACTGACAAAACAACGCTCTGCAGCGTCACTAAAATGTCTTGTTTCATGCAGTGTGACTAAATAGTGTAACTGCTTCAAACTGGGCCATTTATTCATAATTGTATTTGTATCTACCGCCGTTCCAGTGATCGAGTTAAGAGTTTTGTTATTATCGTTTTTTTCGATTAACTCAATCTATTTATTTCGCTTTTTTCAATACTACAATCTGTACTATAGTTTGTCTCGTACAAACACGAACCAAACCGACACAACTGAATTCGGTTTGGAGCTAACCATACTTTTTAGGAGCAAAAAAATGGTACTAGTAGGTCGTCAAGCCCCTGATTTTACTGCAGCAGCTGTTCTAGGTAACGGTGAAATCGTTGAAAACTTCAACTTTGCAGAGTTCACTAAAGGTAAGAAAGCAGTAGTATTCTTCTACCCACTAGATTTCACTTTCGTTTGCCCATCTGAGCTAATCGCATTCGACAACCGTCTAGCTGACTTCCAAGCTAAAGGTGTTGAAGTAATCGGTGTTTCTATCGATTCTCAGTTCTCTCACAACGCATGGCGTAACACTGCTATCGAAGATGGCGGTATCGGTCAAGTTAAGTACCCACTAGTTGCTGACGTTAAGCACGAAATCTGTAAAGCTTACGACGTTGAGCACCCAGAAGCAGGCGTTGCTTTCCGTGGTTCTTTCCTAATCGACGAAGAAGGCGTTGTACGTCACCAAGTAGTTAACGACCTACCACTAGGCCGTAACATCGACGAAATGCTACGCATGGTTGACGCTCTTAACTTCCACCAGAAGCACGGCGAAGTATGTCCTGCACAATGGGAAGAAGGTAAAGCAGGTATGGACGCATCTCCAAAAGGTGTTGCAGCGTTCCTATCTGAGCACGCAGCTGACCTAGGCAAAAAATAATAGACCTTCACCCTAGCTCAACGGGTGTGATGGTTGGATGTATATAAAGCAATAAGCTAATGCGGAAAACCGCAAACGCCAATCAGTCTAAGTAAAGTCCTATCAAAGCCCAGAGCCTCTGCTCTGGGCTTTCTTTTTCCTTCAGATAAACCGCCAAAATGAGGTAACGCTTTAGCGTAAACTTTACCTCTATTTATCATCCCCTCCATACAGATTCTGCTTACTGGCCCTGTTAATATCTTAGCCACAACACTTATTTGTAACGTTAGCAGGATAAATGAACGTGGTTACTCACCTAGAAGTCTGTATTGATAATATTGAATCTCTGCACTACGCCATTGCTGGCGGCGCCACTCGGATTGAACTTTGCTCCTCTTTGGCTTTAGGCGGACTAACACCCAGTTATGGCTTTATGCAGCAAGCGGCTAAGCTTTCTAGTGTTCCAGTTTATGCCATGATCCGCCCACGCCAAGGTGACTTCTTCTACAATGAAGAAGAGATCGAAATGATGCGTTGGGATATTGAAGCAGCTCACCAATCAGGCTTGAGCGGTGTCGTGTTCGGCGTGCTCACTCAAGACGGTGATATTCATATGCCTTACGCGGCTGCGCTGTGTGAATTTGCTCAAGCGCTTGGCTTAGGCGTGACCTTCCATCGTTCCTTTGACCAGTGTCGTGACGCTGAAAAAGCTTTGGAAGAAGTGATCAGCTTAGGTTGTGAACGTATTTTAACCTCCGGTCTTGCGCCTTCAGCACCGCAAGGGATCGATGTGCTTAGAGCTTTGGTTAAGCAAGCCCAAGGACGCATAGCAATCATGGCGGGTGCTGGCGTTAATGCGAGTAACGTACGTGCGTTAGTAGAAGACACTCAAGTTCCTGAAATCCATCTGTCAGGCAAAACCACACGCCCTAGCCAAATGACCTTTGTTGCTGAACAAAGCAAAATGGGCGCATCCGATGTCGATGATTTTTTAATCCCCATCACAAGTACACAAGCCATTACCGATGTCGTAGCAGCTCTCAAATAGACGACCGTAACCTCACGCGCATAGCTTTTGAGTGCTAACATATTGTTTATCAAGGAGTGAGGAAAGGTGTATGTCTAAATTGAAGAAAAAGGAATACGAAAAGGAGCTCAAAAACCTTCAAGTTGAGCTCGTAAAACTTCAAGAGTGGGTCAAACACAAAGGGTTAAAAGTGGTGGTTCTGTTTGAAGGCCGTGATGCTGCGGGCAAAGGCGGAGTGATAAAGCGAATTACAGAAAAGCTAAACCCGCGTGTTTGTCGCGTAGTAGCTCTGCCTGCACCGACAGAAAAAGAAAAAACGCAATGGTACTTCCAACGTTACGTCGCTCATTTACCATCTGCTGGTGAAATCGTTTTATTTGACCGAAGTTGGTATAACCGAGCAGGTGTCGAAAAAGTCATGGGGTTCTGTACTCCAGACGAATACGAGGAGTTTTTACGCTCTTGCCCTGAATTCGAGAGAATGTTGCAACGCTCTGGGATTATTCTGATTAAGTATTGGTTTTCGGTTTCAGACGAAGAGCAGGAAAAACGTTTTCTAGGTCGAATTAATACGCCGATCAAACGTTGGAAATTCAGCCCCATGGATTTGGAGTCACGTCATCGCTGGGCGGAGTATTCGGAAGCAAAAGATAAGATGTTTGCCTATACAGACACGAAAAGCTGCCCTTGGTGGGTCGTCCCTTCTGATGACAAAAAGAAAGCGCGCTTGAACTGTATCAGTCATTTACTAAGCCAGATTGATTACAAAGCACTTGAGTACTCACCCATCGAATTACCTGAACTCAATAAAGAAGGTTACGTCAGAGCGCCCATTGATGATCAGACCTTCGTTCCTGATAAATATTGACGTGCTTTCCTTCTCTCTAATAAATAGACCAGCCTAAAAGCTGGTCTATTTATTGAAGTCAGTTACTTCAGTACGTCATCAATACTTTGATCACCTAGATGGCGTACATCTTTCCCTTTCACGAAGTAAATAATGTATTCACAGATGTTCTGGCAGCGGTCACCCACGCGTTCAATCGCGCGTGCCGACCACATCACTTGCAGAATATTAGGGATATTTTTTGGATCTTCCATCATGTAAGTCATCAACTGACGAATCACCGCTTCATACTCGGCGTCTAGTTTGTCATCTTGTTTGTGCACCTCTGCTGCCGCTTCTACATCCATACGGGCAAACGCGTCTAAAACCTGATGCAGCATATTAATTGCCTGACGGCAGAGAGGCTCTAACGACACTTGGAATTGTCGTTCTTTTGATGATGGGCTTTCAATGGCAACGTAAGCAATGCGTGTCGCCACATCACCGATGCGTTCTAAATCCGTGATCGTTTTGATGATAGCCATGATTAAGCGCAAGTCTTTTGCCGTTGGCTGACGCTTAGCAATAATGCGTGTACAGGCGTCATCGATCGAGACTTCCATCGCATTCACTTTATGATCGTCACGCACAACCTTACGCGCCAGTTCGATGTCTTCTTTATGCAAGGCTTGAATAGCATACGAAAGCTGCTGCTCTACCAAGCCTCCCATGGTTAATACATGAGTACGAATCGATTCTAGCTCTACGTTAAATTGTCCTGAAATATGACGTCCAAAGTGCATGATGTTCCTTATTCCGTATAGAGTCGCGACTTAACCGTAGCGACCCGTAATGTAATCTTCGGTCTGTTTCTTCATTGGCGAAGTGAAGATCGAGTCCGCGTCAGAGTATTCAATTAACTTACCCATATGAATGAATGCAGTATGATCGCTCACTCTCGCCGCTTGTTGCATGTTATGGGTAACGATAACGACAGTATATTGAGTCTTCAGCTCATTGATAAGCTCTTCAATAGTTAAAGTTGAGATTGGATCCAACGCTGATGTTGGCTCGTCCAATAACAGGACTTCCGGCTCAATCGCCACCGCACGCGCAATGACCAAGCGCTGTTGCTGACCACCAGATAAACCAAATGCGTTCTCATGCAAGCGGTCTTTTACCTCATCCCACAACGCCGCCGAGCGCAAGGATCGCTCCACTGCGTCATCTAAACTGCGGCTGTTTTTTACACCTTGTAAGCGTAAGCCATAAACTACATTTTCATAAATAGACTTAGGAAATGGATTGGGTCTTTGAAACACCATCCCCACTCGGCGTCGAAGTGTCGCAACATCGACATTAGGATGATAAACATTCTTGCCATGGAGACGCACTTTGCCTGTGACTCGACACCCTTCCACTAAGTCGTTCATGCGATTGATGCAACGTAATAACGTCGACTTTCCACACCCTGAAGGACCGATAAAAGCGGTGACTCGCCCTTTGGGAATTCGCATCGAAATATCATGCAGCGCCTGAGTTTGACCATAGAACAGATTAAGGTTCTCGATTGAGATGGCTGTTTGTTCATCCGTTAAATTATGAACGTCCAATGGTGGCTCATAACCTAATGTACTATCAAAATTAAACATACTTAATCTTGTCCTAACGTTCTGTATTTTTCTCGTAAATTATTGCGAATACTGATTGCTGTTAAGTTTAGCCCGACAATCACTGTCACGAGTAAGAAAGAGGTAGCATAAACTAATGGTCGCGCCGCTTCGATGTTGGAGGTTTGAAAGCCAACATCGTAAATGTGAAAACCTAAATGCATGAACTTTCTATCCAAATGCACATAAGGGAATTGTCCGTCAACCGGTAAACTGGATGCCAATTTCACGACCCCCACCAGCATCAGTGGCGCTACTTCGCCAGCTGCACGTGCAATCGCAAGGATCAAACCTGTGATAATAGCTGGCGTCGCCATAGGTAAAACCACACGCCATAGTGTTTCGAACTGAGTTGCACCAAGCGCCAGAGAACCATGTCGTACTGAGCTCGGAATACGAGTTAAACCTTCTTCAGTAGTCACAATCACAACTGGAAGCGTCAGCACGGCAAGAGTTAGTGCAGACCATAACAAACCCGGCGTACCAAAGGTTGGTGCCGGTAGCTTCTCCGCATAGAATACGTTGTCGATAGAGGCACCAATCGTATAAACGAAGAAACCTAAACCAAACACGCCATAAACAATCGATGGAACACCCGCTAGGTTTATAACCGCAATACGAATAACTCTGGTTAGAGCGTTATTCTTAGCGTATTCATGTAGATAGATAGCGGCGATCACCCCGAGTGGCATCACAATGATCGACATGATGAGTACTAAGAAAACCGTACCAAATATCGCAGGGAACACGCCTCCTTCGGAGTTAGACTCTCTTGGATCTTCAGATAAAAACTTCCAAACCTGTTTTCCCCAATGCATGACTTTATCAGGCAGTGACATTTGGTTTGGATACCAGTAGTCCAAAATGTCTTCGAGCGGAATCGATACTTGTGACCCCGTCATATCCTCGACAATCAAGGCATAGTCAGAGAGCTGAAGTCGTAAACCATCAAGTTGCAAATCTAACGTCGCAAGCGCTTTTTCTATCTGCTCTTTTTTCGTCTGGTTTTCGTTTAAGAAGCTTTCTGTCAGCGTGTCATTCAATTCATGCTTGCGCTTTTCTAATCGCAACTGCTCTAGCTTCCAACCAAGCTCTTTAAGCTGATCGACCACCAAAGAATCAATCTCATGGTGCAGAGTTTCTGCATCATCAAGCTTTTTATTTAGTACCGATTGAATATCACTGGTGTATATATTATCACCATCTTGAAACGCCACCAGCTTACCAAAGAAATAACCACCGCTACTGCGCTCTATCACCGCCCACTCTTCTGGCGTCGTGGGCTCATCCAACTGCATTTGCAATACGGAGATAAAATCGGCGGGATACAACTCTCGGTTAGCGATTTTGATGTTGAGTCGCGTGGCAAAATCTTCATCGTCTTCTAACTGTTGTGCTGCGCTTTCAGGCAAATAACTCTTCGGTACAAAGCTGCGCTCATACACTTGACCAATCAGAATAGTATTTTCATGTAGCACTTCACCTTGTACAGGAGTCAGCGCTGCAACATTCCACTGATACAAGGGCGCTGGCCAAAAGTAAGTCAGGCCTTTCCAGCCGATAAGGAGTAACAACCCTAATACCGACAACAAACTGATGCTGACTGCACCGCCTGTTAGCCATATCCACGGTGCGCCAGAACGAATCCAATTTAACACGTTATTACTCGCTCTTTATTCAAACCATTGTTACAACGCACGGTACTTATCTCTCAGTCTCTGACGAACCCACTCCGCAAGCGCGTTTACTGCAAACGTAAACACAAACAAAATCAATGCAGCTAGGAATAGCAGGCGATAATGCGAACTTCCAACTTCCGACTCTGGCAACTCAACGGCGATGGTCGCCGACAGGCTGCGCAATCCTTCCAAAATATTCCAATCCATTAATGGCGTATTGCCCGTTGCCATTAACACAATCATGGTTTCGCCAACGGCGCGTCCCAGGCCCATCATAATGGCAGAAAAAATACCTGGGCTTGCAGTAAGCAAGACAACATAGATTAAAGTTTGCCAAGGCGTGGCCCCTAATGCCAAAGAGCCATCCGATAAATGCTTCGGTACAGAGAAAATGGCATCTTCGGCAATGGTAAAAATCGTCGGGATAACAGCAAACCCCATCGCTAACCCCACCACCAATGCATTGCGTTGATCGTAACCAATACCATGCTCGGTTAAGAATAAGCGCATATCGCCACCAAAGAACGTCTGCTCAATCGTAGGCGAAATCCACACTCCAAGCACAATCAGTACCAATATGACAGGCATGAGCACTAAAGCATGCCAACCATTGGGCAGACGATTCCGCAAAGGTTGCGGTATTAATGCCCATAGCCCGCCCATAATCATGGTGCTCAAGGGCAAAACAAACAGCATAACGACGATCGTAATCAGGTGATCTTCGACAATAGGCGCGAACCACAATCCCGCGAGGAAACCTATGATCACCGTCGGCAGTGCTTCCATTAGCTCAATCGACGGTTTTACTACACGACGCATGCGTGGCGACATAAAGTAAGCCGTATAAATAGCACCTAGCACTGCGAGCGGTACTGAAAACAGCATCGCAAACATCGCCGCTTTTATCGTTCCAAACGCAATAGGTACTAGGCTGAACTTAGCCTCAAAGTTATCGCTCGCCGAAGTCGATTGCCACACAAATTCAGGCTCAGGATACCCTTCGTACCACACTTCTTGCCATAATGAAGACAATGAAATTTCCGGATAGGCATTGTCCACTTCCGCAACATTTAACGCATTATTTTGCCAAGTGATTAAGTAGCGTTCATTGTTAGACATTGCTGCGATTGCGGGCGCTTGATTGTACGCACGCTTAAACAACACCAGTTTTTCACTGGTTGTATAATGGCTTTGCAACGTGCCGTTGGTGTAAAAGCTATAAAATCCTTTTCGATGAGAATCCGGCAACAAATACTTAAGCTCTGATGCCAATTTAAAATCACGAATATGCGTTAACGTGCGTTTTTCTTCTTGCAGCGTATCAAACCATTGCGACACCCGACCATCGTTGTGCGTCACCAAAAGCGAGTAAGCACCAGCCAATAAGTCTATCGTACGAACGGAATGCTTCTTATCACCTTGAGTGAGATCGACCACCTCTCGTACAGCAAATTTACGTGCGGTTTTCTTTAACACTATCAACTCAGAGCCATCGCGCAAATAAAGCGTTTCACCGTCAGGTGTCAACAACATTTGCTGAGGCGTATTAAAGCCTGAAGAGAACGTAAAATCGATCGTTGTAGGAGACGTACCCAAAGACGAAGCCACTTGCCAGCGAGCTTTCACTTCACCGCTTTGCGTCTGCCAAACAACCGTTGGTAAGGGCGTCGAAGCTGCAAATACAAACTGAGTCACAGGTTCTTGAGGCATACTCAGCGTCAGATCCATGCTGGTGTCTAGCTCAATCACTTCCGGAGGACGTGTATTTTCTCTCAATGTGGCATTAAATTCTGGCTTGAAAAGGTTCGCTTTACCCTGCCCATCAACAAATCCATACCAACCTAGCCCAGGAGCAGATTGAGAGAAAGCGACGGGTTTCTGGACGATTTGCTGTGTATACACCGCAGGTTTCGTAGGATCGTCCATCGACAAATATTGAATCTCACCACTTTGGGTTAGAACGAACGCGAGCTGAGCGTAATCATCCACTGAAATCGCAAGTGGTGTTTCAATATGAGTAGCTCGAATGGCTTGGTTGGTTTTGATCTCCGCATCAGAAAAAAGCGGAATGATCACCATAGCGAGGTAGACAAAGATCAAAATAAGCGCCGCGAGTACGCCGACACCACCGGATGTCACTGCAAGTCGAACTAAACGATCTTTTATCAGTCGTTTCTTATCTTTTTCCTGCAATGAAAACTCGGCTTGTGCCATTTAAATCTCTACCTTTTTTGACTTAGTACTAGAATATGTCGTTAAGATGACAATTATATTACAGATCACATTAAACACCTGAAAAGAATACAACTCTTATGCAATGCGTGGTATGAAATAAATCTGTAATGAAAATCTCATAATGTTCTCACTCATCCATTTTTCCAAGATGAGTACGTATTACTTCACTTTTGGCTAGGTAAGGTTATGAGCGCAGAAAAACTATATATAGAAAAAGAACTGAGTTGGTTGTCTTTCAACGAACGAGTATTACAAGAAGCTGCCGATAAAACCGTCCCTTTGATCGAACGTATTCGCTTTCTTGGGATCTTTTCCAACAATTTAGATGAATTTTACAAAGTACGCTTTGCGGACGTGAAGCGCAGAATCCTAATCAGCCAAGAGCGCGGTGGCAGTGATAGCCCTAAACGACTGTTAACCAAAATGCAGTCGAAAGCACTAAAGCTTAACGAACAATTTGATGAGCTTTACAGCGAATTGATTCGAGAAATGGCACGACGTCGCATTTTCTTGGTCAACGAACAACAACTGGATGAATCGCAACAAAAGTGGATCGCAAAATACTTCCGTAGAGAGGTAATGCCGCATATCACTCCCCTCCTAATGAAAGACGAGATCGATGTTCTGCAATTTCTCAAAGACGAGTACGCTTACATCGCCGTAGAACTGCGTAAACAAGAACATTACCAGTACGCTCTGATCGAAATTCCGACCGATCACCTTCCCCGCTTTGTGATGGTACCAGAACAGAAAGGAAAGCGCCGAAAAACCATCATCTTACTTGATAATATTATCCGCCACTGTTTGGACGAGCTGTTCAAAGGCTTTTTTGATTATGATGAGCTTAGCGGCTATGCGATGAAAATGACGCGTGACGCTGAATACGATTTACGCAATGAAATCGAGTACAGCTTGCTTGAACAAATGTCAGAGGGTGTCAATCAGCGACTGACAGCAAAGCCCGTTCGCTTCGTCTACGAACGCGATATGCCGCCTCAAATGTTAGAGTTTCTGTGTAACAAACTTAATATCTCTAACTACGATAACCTTATCCCCGGCGGACGCTATCACAACTTTAAAGACTTCATCGGCTTTCCAAATGTTGGACGAGAATATCTTGAAAATAAACCTCTCCCGCCAATGAAATGTGCCGATTTCGAAGGTTATGCCAACAGCTTTGACGCGATTAAAGCGAAAGATATTCTGCTCTATTATCCCTACCACACTTTTGACCACATTAGTGAGTTAGTGCGCCAAGCCTCCTTCGATCCCAAAGTACTTAGTATCAAGATTAACATTTATCGCGTCGCGAAAGATTCTCGCTTGATGAACTCTTTAATTGATGCGGTGCACAACGGAAAAAATGTCACTGTGGTCGTCGAACTGCAAGCTCGCTTTGATGAAGAAGCCAATATCGAATGGTCAAAAGTATTAACCGAAGCGGGTGTGCACGTCATCTTTGGTGCGCCTGGTCTTAAGATTCACTCAAAGCTACTGATGATTAGCCGCCGTGAAGGTGAAGAAATTATTCGCTACGCACACATCGGCACAGGCAACTTCCATGAGAAGACGGCACGAATTTATACCGACTTCTCCCTGCTTACGGCAGATCAAGAAATCACTAATGAAGTCCGTAATGTCTTCGGTTACATTGAGAATCCATACCGACCAGTGAAGTTCAATCACCTTATGGTATCTCCTCGTAATTCTCGAACCCAAATCTACCGCTTAATCGATAATGAAATTGCGAATGCCAAGCTAGGGAAAAAAGCCGCTCTTACGATCAAGGTCAATAACCTAGTCGATAAAGGCATCGTCAATAAGCTTTATGGAGCAAGTACTTCCGGTGTAAAAATAAACATGATCATTCGAGGCATGTGCTCATTAGTACCGGGCATTGAGGGGATCAGCGACAATATTCGCATCATCAGTATTGTTGACCGCTTTCTTGAGCACCCTCGCGTGGTGATCACCCACAATGATGGCGATCCGCAAGTTTATATCTCCTCCGCAGACTGGATGACAAGAAATATTGATCACCGTATCGAGGTAGCAGTACCAGTCCGTGATCCACGTTTGAAACAGAGAATTATTGATATAACGAATATCCATTTTACCGATACAGTAAAGGCTCGTTTAATAGATAAAGAAATGAGTAACGCTTACGTACCACGAGGTAATCGCAAAAAAGTTCGCTCTCAAATCGCTATCTATGACTATCTTAAAAATATAGAAAAGCAAACTAGAAAACAAAATTCAGATGCCTCAAATACTTGAACAAGATACTCGCTACATTGCCGCGATAGACCTCGGCTCAAACAGTTTCCATATGGTGGTGGCCAAAGTTGTCGGCAGTGACCTACAACTGGTTAGTCGTCATAAACAACGTGTTCGCTTAGCATCAGGACTCGACAGTGAATTGAACTTAAGTCACGCCGCAATGGAGCGTGCGCTAGAATGCTTAGCCATGTTCGCTGAGAGGCTGCAAGGGCTTGATGAGTCAAATGTACGTATCGCCGCCACACACACACTAAGACGCGCTAAAAATGCCCACCTTTTCATCGAGCGTGCGAAAGAAGTGATGCCTTTCCCAATAGAAATTATCCCTGGAGAAGAAGAAGCCCGCCTGATTTACTTAGGCGTCGCGCACACTCAAGTAGAATCCAACTCCAAACTAGTCATCGATATCGGAGGCGGCAGTACCGAGATGATTATTGGACAAGAATTTGAGCCTGAGCTTCTCAACAGTAAACAGATGGGATGCGTCAGTTTTACAGAGCAATACTTTAAAAACGGCAAACTGTCAGGAAAAAACTTCAGCAAGGCGATGTTAGCTGCCGAACAAAAACTCGAGTCCATCGCTTCAACATATCGTAAAAAGGGCTGGGATATTGCTCTCGGCTCATCAGGAACCATCAAGGCGATTCAAGAAGTGCTAGTAGGATTAGGTTTTGAAGATGGCCTGATCACAGCGAGTCGACTGGATACACTTATCGAAACTCTGTGTAAATTTGATTCCATTGAAGATATTGAGCTGGCGGGTCTAACAGAAGAACGTAAACCCGTATTCGCAGCAGGCGTAGCGATTTTGTCCGCGATTTTCAAAGCGCTTCGCATTGAGCAGATGTTTTTCTCCGATGGTGCTCTACGCGAAGGCCTGTTGTACGAAATGGAAGAACGTTTTGCACGCTCCGATATTCGCATGCGCACCACAGAAAATTTAGCCAACAAGCACCGGGTCGACTTAGAGCATGCCGCTCGTGTTAAGGGGCATGCACGTGAGATGTTATGTCAGGTACGCTCTGAACTAGGCATTAAGAAAAAGAGTGAGTTATTTGACTTACTAGAGTGGGCAGCGTTGCTTCATGAAGTCGGATTAAGTATTAACTTGCGTAGTTTCCATCGCCACTCTTTTTATATTCTGTTGCACTCCACCCTACAAGGCTTCAACCGTGAGCAGCAATTAGTGCTTGCAACATTAGCTCGCTTCCAGCGTAAAGCGCTCAAATTGCAAGAACTACCAGATTTCAACCTCTATAAACAGAGTGACGTTATAAGCCTCATCAAAATATTACGACTTTCTATCGTATTAAATGGGCAGCGTAATGAAGATCCATTGCCTGATATCACCTTATCTATCAAAAATGACGAATGGATTCTCACATGCACAGATGAAGCATGGCTAGAAAACAATAAATTACTTCACGCGGATTTACAGGAAGAACAAGAACGTTGGGACAGCGCGAAGTGGACACTCACTTTCTGATCTCGTACTCTTCATACCTAAATAAAAAGTCGGCTTACAGGCCGACTTTTTTTAACTCTTCTTCTGCAAAATCTGCCGTAATGGGCACATAACCATCTTTCTCAACCAACGCTTGTCCCTGAGCAGAAAAGATAAAGCGAATAAATTCAGCTTCAATTGGTGTTAATGGGTAATCAGGGTGCTTATTCACGTAAACATATAAGTAACGTGATAGTGGGTACTTACCACTAACAATATGTTCTCGCGTTGGAGTCACGTAGTCATTTCCCATTTTAGCCACAGGGACTAAGCGCACGCCTGCCACTCGATAACCGACACCGGAATAACCAATTCCACTGATGGTTGACGCTACAGCTTGCACAACTGACGCGGAGCCTGGCTGCTCGTTAACTCGGGTCTTGAAATCGCCGCCACACAAGGCATTGCTTTTGAAGTAACCGTAAGTTCCAGAAACGGAGTTACGACCAAACAACTGGACGTTTCGCTTTGCCCACTGTGATTCAAGACCGAGTTGCTGCCAGTTTGTGACAAATTGACTTTCACCACAGCGCAGCGTGGCAGAAAACAAAGCATCTAACTGACTAAAGTTAAGCCCTTGAATTGGATTATCTTGATGAACAAAAATACCGATTGCATCGATGGCGACCCTGAGCGCAGTTGGCTTGTAGCCATGTTCACGTTCAAACGCTTCAACCTCTCTTAAACGCATAGGGCGGCTCATGGGACCAAACTGAGCTGTTTGTTCGGTCAATGCTGGGGGGGCAGTAGAAGAGCCAGATGCTTGGACTTGCGCATTAATATTCGGGTAAATGGATTTAAACTCTTCAACCCAAAGCGTTGTCATACCCGCAAGTGTATCGGAGCCAACAGAGAGCAAGTTCCCGACAATCCCCGTCGTTTTATGATAAGTCGGCAATGGTTTATCTTGAGCGGCAGCAATAAAAGAACAAACAAGCGCGAATAAACTGAATGTTTTTGCCAATCGTAAAGCCATTATTTCACCACCAAACGCTCAGGCAATACGAAAGAAAACTTACTGCCCACACCTACTTCACTGTGAATTTCTAAATGAGAGTCATGGTGACTCAGCGCGTGTTTTACAATGGCTAGCCCTAAACCACTTCCACCAGTATCACGTGATCTTGCTTTATCCACTCGATAAAAACGCTCGGTAAGTCGGTGTAGGTGCTGAAGTTCAATACCATCACCACTATCTTCCACCTCTAAGCATGCGCCTTGAGAGGTCTGGAACCAGCGAACATTAATGTTTGCACCAGGCGGCGTGTATTTGACGGCATTATAAACGAGGTTAGAGATAGCACTACGTAACTGGTCATCATCGCCCAACACGCGTAGGCTAGCATCAACATCAAATTTCAATTTATGTTGATTGTCCCCACTAAGGCTAACTGCCTCTTTTTCTAACACTTCAAGCATCGCAGGCACATTCACGACTTCCTCAAGTTCATGCATAGGTGCCGCTTCAATTTTAGATAGTGTCAGTAGTTGGTTCACCAAACTGTTCATGCGGTTGAGCTGCTCCGTCATGACACCATGAGCTTTGCTCCACATTGGACCCACGACCATATCAGGGTCTTCTGTCATCTCCAAATAACCTTGTAGCACCGTCATTGGTGTACGCAGTTCATGAGATACGTTGGCAAAGAAGTTGCGACGCATTCCCTCAAGTTGTTTTAATTGGCTCACATCACGCACTACCATCAAGTGCTCACCCTCGGTATACGGTACGATACGCAATTCCAGCATGCGTTCGACGTTGAGTGGTGAACGCATTTCTAATGGCTCTGAGAAGTCTTTCTTGTTGAGGTACTTGATAAAATCAGGTGTACGAATGAGATTGGAGATAGGTTGACCTGAATCTTCTGGCCAATGGAAGCCCAGTAAGTGCTGAGCCAGCTTGTTGCACCAAACAATATTACCTTCAGCACGGAATACCACTACGGCATCGGGTAGCGATTCTGCACCATTTCGGAATCGACGAATAAGATTAGTAAGCTCTTTTCGTTTACGGCGTTGGCGCTGTTGTAAGCGATACAACCCATTGAACAAAGATTCCCAGTTACCACTACCAGATGGTGGCGTGAGGCGTTTTTCATCCCATAACCAAGAAGATAAACGTACTTGGTTATGCAAATGCCACACAAGCTGCAATGCCGTAGCAGCCAAAAGCAACCACGGCATATAACCGAATATCCAACCTACTATCACCCATGGGGTGTAAAAAAAAGCCAGCTCCCAGGCCAGCTTTTTCCACGTTAATCTTTCAACCACTCATAACTCCAGAAATGGTACCGATAAGCTGCGTGTTCATTTATGCCTTCGTCGAGAAGCGGTATCCAGCACCACGAACAGTTTGGATCAGCTTATCATGCCCTGCAGCTTCCAATGCTTTACGCAGGCGGCGAATGTGAACATCGACCGTACGGTCTTCGACATACACGTTAGTGCCCCAAACATTGTTTAATAGCTGCTCACGGCTGTATACGCGTTCTTGATGCGTCATGAAAAAATGAAGCATCTTAAATTCTGTTGGACCCATGTCTAATGGCGCATCATTAGCCGTAACACGGTGCGATACAGGGTCAAGCTTCAATCCCTGTACATCAATTACATCTTCTAGTGCAGTAGGGGTAACGCGACGAATCACCGCTTTTAGGCGTGCAACCAACTCTTTAGGAGAGAATGGCTTAGTAATGTAGTCATCCGCACCGACTTCTAAACCGCGCACTTTATCTTCTTCTTCACCACGAGCGGTAAGCATCACAACTGGAATGTTGCGCGTTAATTCCTCTCGCTTCATATGTTTGATGAAGTTAATGCCACTACCGCCTGGTAACATCCAATCCAGTAAAACTAAATCAGGGAAGGGTTCAGCCAGTTTGGTTACTGCAGTATCGTAATCTTCCGCTTCTACCGCTTGGTAACCTTTCTGCTCAAGTACGAAGCACAGCATTTCGCGAATAGGAGCTTCGTCTTCAACAACCAGAATCCTTCTAGACATAATTGAGTAACCTTATGTTCGTTGAGCTAATGAATTTAAGAGACAAAGCGCCTCTCTTTGCATAAGCATTATCACTACCAATTATGACACTTTTGTGACCTTTGAAAACAAATTTTCATATAACTTTCTTTTGAGGTTCATTCGGATATTTTTCATTTCTATTAAGACATCAGCACAAAAATTCCCTATGATTAGTCCCTTGTCATCAAGCCTAGAGAAGATTTATGTGGTTTAAAAACTGTCTGGTATACCGCGTTAACCGCGAGGTTACCTTTAACGCCGAACAACTAGAAACTCAGCTGTCTGAATTCCGATTCACCCCGTGTGGCAGTCAAGACAAACAGAAATTTGGCTGGGTCAGTGCAATGGGTAGACATGGCGATATGATGACTCACGTGTCAGAAAACCGCATTCTGATTTGCGCCAAGAAAGAAGAGAAAATGCTACCTGCCTCTGTGATCAAAGAATCATTGAATGCAAAAGTAGAAGCAATGGAAGCGCAAGAAGGTCGTCCTCTGAAGAAGAAAGAGAAAGACAACCTGAAAGATGACATCGTAATGGATTTACTGCCGCGCGCATTCAGCCGCAGCAGCCACACTCACGTGCTCATCATGCCAAAAGAAGGTTTTATCCTTGTTGATGCAAGCAGCTATAAAAAAGCAGAAGATGTATTAGCATTGCTTCGTAAAACCATGGGTAGTCTACCTGTTGTTCCTGCTATTCCAGAAGTGGCGATTGAAACTACGCTAACCGAGTGGGTGAAAAGCGGTGACACACCTCAAGGTATCAGCATGATGGACGAAGCTGAGCTAAAATCCGTACTTGAAGAAGGTGGTGTGATTCGCTGTAAGAAGCAAGAGCTAACCACTGATGAAATCCGCAACCACATCGCTGCGGATAAAGTCGTGACGAAACTTGCGCTTAATTGGCAAGATCGTATTGAGTTCATTATGACGGAAGATGCGGGCATCAAACGTCTAAAATTCTCTGATGAATTGAAAGATCAAAACGATGATATTCCACGTGAAGATCAAGCAGCTCGATTTGATGCAGACTTCTCTCTAATGTGTGGAGAGTTCAGTGCTTTCCTTCCCAACCTATACGATGCGCTAGGCGGCTTACCGAATCCTAACGCTTAATTTTGTATAAAGGTTAACCATAACGCCCTCACTTTTTTTGAGGGCTTTTTTTCTATCTGAAGCACAATTACCCTAGTCACAGTTCACATTTTGACGTAAAATTTGCGCCCCATTTCCATTAGGTGGAATTGGCCTGACTTGTGATCAGATAAAAGAGAATTGAGCAATGACAACTGAGAAAGCATTCGTGCCTGAGCTACTATCTCCAGCGGGCAGCCTGAAAAACATGCGTTACGCATTCGCCTACGGGGCAGATGCAGTTTACGCTGGCCAACCTCGCTACAGCCTTCGCGTACGTAACAACGAGTTTAACCACGAGAACCTAAAAATCGGTATCGATGAAGCCCACGCCCTAGGCAAAAAGCTTTATGTGGTATGTAACATTCAACCACACAACTCGAAGCTAAAAACCTTCATCCGTGATCTTAAGCCAATCGTAGAGATGGGTCCTGACGCATTGATCATGTCAGATCCAGGCCTAATTATGATGGTTCGTGAAGCTTTCCCAGAAATGCCAATTCACCTTTCTGTACAAGCAAACGCTGTAAACTGGGCGACCGTTAAGTTCTGGGCAGCGAATGGCGTGGAACGTGTGATCGTTTCTCGCGAGCTGTCTCTAGAAGAAATCGAAGAAATTCGTGAGCATTGCCCTGAAACTGAGCTTGAAGTATTCGTTCACGGTGCATTATGCATGGCTTACTCTGGTCGTTGCCTACTTTCTGGCTATATCAACAAACGTGACCCTAACCAAGGCACTTGCACTAACGCATGCCGCTGGGAATACAAAGTTGAAGAGGGTAAAGAAAACGACGCTGGTGACATCGTAGAGAAATTCGACCCGACGGAAGCACAGCCTGTCGAAGTACAAGACGAGCGTCCTGAAACCACAATTGGTCGCGGCAAACCAACAGATGAAGTCGTTCTGCTTTCTGAAGCGCACCGTCCAGAAGAAAAAATGGCGGCTTACGAAGATGAGCATGGTACTTACATCATGAACTCTAAAGACCTACGAGCGGTTCAGCACGTTGAACGCTTAACTAAGATGGGTGTTCACTCATTGAAAATTGAAGGTCGTACTAAATCGTTCTACTACTGCGCACGTACCGCTCAAGTTTATCGTAAAGCAATTGATGATGCAGTAGCAGGTCGACCATTCGATGAAAGCCTAATGGGTACACTAGAAAGCCTAGCTCACCGTGGCTACACTGAAGGCTTCCTACGCCGTCATACACACGATACTTACCAAAACTACGATTACGGTTACTCAGTCTCTGATGCTCAACAGTTTGTTGGTGAATTCACTGGCAAACGTCGTGGTGACATGGCTGAAGTAGAAGTAAAAAATAAGTTTCTTGTCGGTGATAGCCTTGAACTAATGACGCCAAAAGGCAATATTGTTTTCACGCTAGAGGCAATGGAAAACCGCAAATCAGAGTCTATTGAAGACGCGAAAGGAAACGGTCACTTTGTATTCATTCCAGTACCAGCAGAGCTAGATTTAGAATATGGCCTATTAATGCGTAATCTAAACTCAGGGCAGGACACCCGTAACCCGACTGGTAAGTAACCATGGCCTTGCTCATTACTGATAAATGCATTAACTGCGACATGTGTGATCCCGAATGCCCCAATGGGGCAATCAGTATGGGAGAGAGCATTTTCGAAATTGATCCAGCGCTATGTACAGAGTGTAAGGGGCATTACGAAAAGCCGACCTGTCAGTCAGTGTGTCCAATTACAAAATGCATAATCACTGATCCGAACCATGTCGAAACTGAAGAGCAGTTGCTTGAAAAATTCGTGATTATTCAAGGGTTAGCATAAGAGCAATTAGGTTCAACTTTGACATCAAAGTTGAACCTTTTCTCAACCTGATTTTTCAATAGGGATAATATTGCAGAATAGCTCTTTTTCAAAATGATACTCTAGTCTCTCACGCCAATTCTCCGCTTGAGAAACAGGTATTAAATAAAAGTTTTCTCGGCTCGTATCAGTAACGAAAGCCATTCCATATTGCATCAGCTCATAATGCACATCATTAACAAAACCCGGATCAAGGCGTTGACGCCCAGTCAGGTGATTCACATCCTCTCGAGTCAAAGAGACTCCTTTAGTATCACTGCTAAATCTGTGTCTTAACCACTCTGCAAATTCTTTTGCACAAATCATAGTCATGGTTTTGTCCTTGATTTACTCTTCTAACAGGAAAAGGGGATATCCCTGCCTTACACACTTGTCTGCGTTGTTATCGCTTTTTAGCCAACTGACAGACATATTGCTAAGAAACCAGAGTATCGTGACGAAAGATCTTTTTCTAAACAGAGAAGTTACAACTTACCCATACTACAACTCTTTGTTTAATTTAGATTTCTATAATATGTCCCCAAAACTGATTGGGTTAGTTTTTGTATTGGTACTATTCAATGTAGACAAAAGTATGATGTTTCTCCAGTTTCATAAAAGAGATCACCAAGTACAGATAAACCTGAAGAGTAACACTAATTAGGATTGATAAGCGGCAAGCATTGAGGTGGAACGACTTTTTTTCGTTTGGGCTTAGAGGTTGTTTTTACCCGTTGAGGGGGATCAGTAGGTTTTGCTTTCGGGGCCCAACTTGCAAGCTCAGCACCGCAACCATCACCTACTGGAGGTGGTGCTTGATCAACACAATAGTCGCTCGAATCAGGACAAGATAACCTGACGTGAAAGTGGTAATGATGCCCCCACCATGGACGTACTTTACGTAACCAAGAACGATCTTTGCCGTTTTCTTGCAAGCAAAGTTGCTCCTTAATAACAGGATGTACAAAAATTCGTGCAACATCCTTACTTTTTGAAGCGTACCGAATTAGCTTAAAGTGCCGCTCTTCCCAGCGATGATTAAGTATGGAATCACCTTTTAAATCCACCACACTCATGGGTTTAGGAAGTTGTAATTCGTTATAAGAAAGCGGTTGGTCAGCAAGTCTTAACCAGATATCGATATCTAACCCGGTTTGATGACTAGAATGACCAGAGGAGAACCTTCCACCTCTAGGTAAAGACAAATCACCAATTAGCAGAGTGGTGTTGAGATTTTGATGAGCTTTAAGCGCCAGATTTTCAATAAACTCTATCGTTTTAGGGTGCCCATAGTAGCGCTTCGTTTTACTACGTAAGACTTGATAACCAACGCCATCGAGAGGCAAGGGTAATGCACCATCTAAACAACCGTTAGCATAACTACCAATAGAGGAGGAAGAGTTTCGGGTAGGATTAACCGCAGACTCCCAAGGAGTAGAACATACTGAAGCTGAGAAACATAAACCCAAAGTTACAATGAAACTCAGCCTCATAGCCTTTAACCTTTAGTAGTGTTCGCCATTATCGTAATAAGCTTTAGGAGATAAGGCGGAAAAGATAACTGCAACATCAATATCGGCACCAGCGATACCGCGCACTTGTTGCGTAATAAGCTTGGCAACTTCATCTTGCACTTCCTGGCCACGGTCGAACCAAAGCACTTCGACAAAAGGATATGCAGCACTCACCTCACCCTCATTGAAAAACGTAGTGTAGATATACTCAAAAGTAAAATCCTCACGCGGACAGTCCATTAGAGGCTGAAGTTCATCCGTAAGAGGTTTTGATAATGCCTGAACAGCTTGTGGCTCTACAGCACGGAATCGAAAATGTGGCATAAACTTACTTCCTAATTATTAGCATCAATGCATGATGATAACAGGAACCAAGTCAGTAATCATCCAAGCCAATGTAACCACTGACCTTTCAATAGATTGTGAATCAGATGTGCTCGATAACGAAGAAAAAGCGTTATGAAAATTCGAAGGTAAAACAGAAAGAGCAAAGCGATACATCAACATTTAATAATTACATTACTAGAAAATAAAACTATCTGAAGCAAAGGTATGCCATATTCGTTGGATAAACATACACCTGACGTCGAAACTATACGTTAGGAATAAAAGAGCCCCTGACCTAAGCCAGAGCTTATGAACATGGGGGATAGGTGAAGTGGACCAATATCCCGGAGATATGAACTTTCAATCCCCCGATACTTTGGTATCAGAGGAATCGACAACTCTCCAACTAGTCAGATTCTCTTTTCTTCAGATGCAAAAAAGCCCCAGCATTACTGCTGAGGCTTTAGAGTATGGCAGGGGTGGAGAGATTCGAACTCCCAACACGCGGATTTGGAATCCGCTGCTCTGCCAATTGGAGCTACACCCCTGTGATTCGTGTTTATTGAGACGACGCTCAAATAAGTGGCGGAGTGGACGGGACTCGAACCCGCGACCCCCGGCGTGACAGGCCGGTATTCTAACCAACTGAACTACCACTCCGCAGTGGTATCACTCGCTTTAATAAGCAAGTGTCCGCTTTTGTCTTCACTTTTCGAAAAAGTGAAAATAAAACTAAAGCCTGGCGATGTCCTACTCTCACATGGGGAAGCCCCACACTACCATCGGCGCTATTTCGTTTCACTTCTGAGT
>NZ_JAWOWE010000009.1:0-191857 GCF_033340275.1 Vibrio sp. 1402 | reverse complement strand
CAGTAAATAAGTGATCAGAAATAGCGTAGGGAAAATGCTTGAGAACAAGGCGCAATTTTTCGATAAGTAGTTATTCTGCAATCAAAAATTGCAACGCAGTTATCGAGTATTTTAACAAGCTAGAATGACCAGTTATTTACTACGATTGGTATAACCTATACTCAATCTCACTAAAGCAACCAACCCCATGTGAAGCTCCACAAACAAAAGGCTGAGGAGCAGATCTTTACCCTACAAACAATGTACTAGCTATTTTGATTTTGTTAGTTCGTATGGCCTTAATATGAATGTTCAATATAACTAGGAAAACACTTGAGGACTTACTAGAAAAAGTGGGTTCGCAAAATTACCAAACGGACTCAATTAGTGATGTTTGTATAAAAACACGTACAAGAAATATAAATGATAGATACAAAAAATCCCGCAGGGGATGCGGGATTTTTACTAGTGACTAAATTGGTTTAAAGGTGACTAGCCTTGAATACCAACGATTAACCATGGCGCATTAGGCGCAGTCAAGTCACGCTCTAGGTGCCAGATATCTTCGATTTCTTCTTCAACACCTTCTACTGTGTCACGGTAACGACCGCTAAACTGCAGACTAAGCTGTGCTTTATTTGCATCGTAATCAGCACGGACGATCTCCGCATCAACGTACATTACGTCAGTATGCTGCTCACCGTCGAGCTTCGCGCGCTCTGCTTTTAGGTCTTCAAACAAGCTTGGAGAAACATATTCTTCAATAGTTTCTAGCTGGTTGTGATTCCACGCACCTTGCAGGATTCGATAGTGTTCACGAGAACCATTAATGAACGCTGCTTGGTCAAAACCCGGTGGGTAGTTATGTGGTACGTCTGTTTGAGCGCCAAAACCACCAAAGCCACCATTATTTGTGTTTGGTTGTTGCTCAAAGTTTTGCATGTTTGGTTGCTCAAACTTAGATGCGTTGCCACCAAATGCAGGCTGTTGACGATGCTGGTTCATACTGCCCTGCTTCGCACCTAGCATACCGCGCATTAGTTTAAAGATGACAAAGGCAATCAAACCAATAATTAGGATATCCATAAACTGGATACCTTCAAAAGCACCGCCAAAGAATGCAGCAAGTAGACCACCAGCAAGAAGTCCGCCTAGCAGACCACCCATAAGGCCTTTCTTACTTGAAGACTTTGTCGTCTGATCTTTGCCGACCGTATTGGTGTTTTGTTGCTGTTGTTTCGGTGCTGGTGCGGTTTTGTAGCTCTTACCGAAAGACTTACTGCCACCAAACTTCTTCGCTTCCGCGATAGGCGTTACAGCAACGGTAAACATCAACAAAGCAACAATAGAAAATAAACGTTTCATCGTTATCCTTAAAGTTAGCTATCTAAGATAGTGCCCCATTTTCAAGACGAAACAATCGTTGTTTCAAACAGTAGCACGCCAAAGATGATTTTTAAGTCATCATACTCTGTATACCGATTGATGAAAATAGCTTATAGAAGCTGACATGTATCAGAATATTGCCAAAAATGCAGACTGCTCACACTGCTTACAATTCACCTGAAGGCGCTTGATCAATGTAAAAAAAGTATGGAATAAGTTCACTAATACTCCAGATTGTTTTACTTGAATTAGAATCAGTGACACAGCTCAGAATCCTACACCTTGAGGGCACTTGGACACATTGCCTTGTTGACGGTTAATAGGTAGCTGACTATCATATTGAACGATGTTCAATAAAGTAGTTTGAGAGTATGGCGCGCAGAAACGATCACACCCGAGAAGAGTTAGTGAATTTGACCTTAACAACGGTCAAAAACTTTTTAGATGAGAATTCTTACCACGAACTCAGTCTTCGTAAAATCGCTAACATGATTGGTTACGTGCCAAGCACATTGGTAAATGTTTTTGGTAATTATAATTTGTTGTTGCTTCATGTTGTCGCTCAAACTTTAGATGAGTTATCTCAAGAAGCACGCAAAGCGACTAATGACAGCAAAGACTCCCATCAAGCGCTTTTTGAACTCGCTTATTGCTACCACGATTTTGCTCAAAAACACCCATACCGTTGGCAGTTAGTGTTCGAACACAACATGAATGGAGCAGAACTTCCGGAATGGCATGCCAAACGTATCGATGGTATGACGGGAATGCTAGAGTCACTATTGGCTCAAATCGCACCACATCGTACTGAATCCGAAGTGATTCAAGCGAGTCGAGTCCTTTGGTCTGGCGTACATGGCATTACTTTACTCAGTGTTGATGATAAGTTTTTCTCTAGTGAACCGATTGATGGCAAAGAATTGATCAGTAATCTTCTTTCTAACTACCTCACGAACTGGTAACAAAGGATTATCCATGTCATCCGACAGACAGCCGTCGTTACTTACGCAGAGAAAGTTCCTGCCCTATTTCATTACTCAGTTTTTTGGCGCTTTCAACGACAATATTTTTAAAAACGTTTTGCTGTTGTTTGTCGCATTCGCTGGCTCCAGTGCACTACCTATTTCGAGCAATTTGTTCATCAACCTTGCGGCAGGCTTGTTCATTCTACCGTTCTTTCTGTTCTCTGCTTCCGCTGGCGTATTAGCCGACAAATATGAAAAGTCATGGTTTATTCGTAAGGTCAAACTATTTGAAATAGCCATCATGCTGTTAGGTGCCATCGGATTCATAACCGAAAGTTATGGTGTGCTTTTATTGCTACTGTTTTTAATGGGCACACAGTCAGCATTTTTTGGCCCAGTTAAATATGCCCTTTTGCCTCAAAAGTTAAATGCTAAAGAGTTAGTGCCCGGCAACGCTCTTGTTGAAGCTGGTACCTTTATCGCCATCCTTATTGGCACCTTAGGCGCTGGGATTATAGCCTCTGCAGACAACGCAAAATACCTCGCCGCATTTTGTGTCGTGATCTTCGCATTGTTAGGCTACTTGTCGAGCCGCTCAATCCCCTTTGCTGCAGCCAGCGCGCCCAATCTCTCTTTTCGTTGGCAACCATACAAGCAAACCAAACACACGCTCTCTATCGCCAAATCCGATCGAGTTGTTTTTCAATGCATAATGGCAATAAGCTGGTTTTGGTTTTTAGGCGCCGCATATCTAACACAATTCCCGAATTTCACTAAGATTTACCTAAATGGCACCGAGAGTGCGGTGTCTTTCTTGCTCGCTCTATTTTCCATTGGTATCGCGCTAGGGTCGCTACTTTGCAATTGGATCTCAAACCATCGTATCGAAGTCGGTATTGTGCCAATTGGTGCCTTTGGCATTACAGTATTTGGGTACCTAATGGCCACTTCCATTCCCAATGATCTACCTACTTTCCATAACTTTGTAGACTTCTTTAGATATGAGCCTTTTTGGCCATTATTTTTCTACCTATTGATGATTGGCGCTTCGGGCGGTTTGTTTATCGTGCCTCTTTACGCATTAATGCAGCATCGAGCAAAGGAAACCGAACGTGCTCAAGTCATCGCAGGGCTCAACATTTTTAACTCTCTGTTTATGGTCGGCAGCGCTGTCTTAGGTATTGTGTGCCTAAGTGTAATCAAGATGACAATTCCTCAGCTGTTTGCATTGTTAGCCATTTTAAATTTCTTAGTCGCCGCTTACATCTTTTTGCAAATTCCTATTTTTGTAGTTCGCTTTGTCATGTGGATGCTTACGCACACCATCTATCGAGTTAAGCATAAGAATCTACACAACCTACCCGAGCATGGTGGGGCATTGATTGTATGTAATCATGTAAGCTACATGGATGCATTGCTACTTAGTGCCGTATGCCCAAGGTTGATTCGTTTTGTGATGGAGGAAGATTACGCCAACCTACCTCCATTAAGGCGCTTTTTACGTCGAACTGGGGTAATTCCAATTTCAGCGAGTAACAGAAGCTCTATCAGACGTGCATTTAACGATGTGGAAGCTGCGCTAAGCGAAGGTCATATCGTCTGTATTTTCCCTGAAGGAAGATTAACTTCAGATGGTGAAATGAATGAATTCATGCGCGGTATTGATATAATCCTACGTCGTAGTCCAGTACCTGTCATACCTGTTGCACTTAAAGGCTTATGGGGAAGCTATTTCAGCCGCGCAAAAGGTCGCGCATGCTGTGGCTTACCGACTCGATTTTGGTCAAAGCTAGAAATAGAGGCAGGACAACCGGTGCCACCAAACGAGGCAACGGCAAAAACAATGTTCGATAAAGTGCATCAACTTAGAGGCGACTGGCGATAAATACACTTGAACACATGTTTAGGATAACTGAACATGTGTTCAAATCATTAAGACAAACTGACCACACCCAGTGCGATATACTCTCCCTTTCATTCACAACAGCGAATAAAAACCTTGAATAGAAACTACCTCCTGTTTGGATTG
This sequence comes from Vibrio sp. 1402, assembly GCF_033340275.1. Taxonomy (NCBI): domain Bacteria; kingdom Pseudomonadati; phylum Pseudomonadota; class Gammaproteobacteria; order Vibrionales; family Vibrionaceae; genus Vibrio; species Vibrio sp. 1402. The sequence continues at coordinate 187,498 of NZ_JAWOWE010000009.1, read as the reverse complement.
GCGTTACTTTTTTGTCTAACCCCTCTTGCCTCCTCTCCCATTGCTCTAGTTATCGGTTTTCTACTCGCAAGTTTTGGTTTTGTGCCTTCCGAGCTGCCCATCGCTTCTTTTACTAAAAAGCTGCTGTCTTACTCGATTATTGGCTTAGGCTTTGGCATCAACTTTGAGCAAGCACTTGCAGTCACATCGGATGGTATCGGCCTGATCATCGCCACTATTACAGGCACACTGATCATGGGCACTCTCATTGCCAGGGTAATTAAATTGGAGCGAGTAACCGCTTACTTAATCTCATCAGGTACTGCAATTTGTGGTGGTAGCGCAATTGCTGCTGTGGCACCGGCGATTAAAGCGAAAGACGAGCAGATTGGATTAGCACTGGCAACAGTGTTTGTCCTGAACTCCATTGCACTCTTTGTGTTTCCTGTGATTGGACATGCTTTAGGGCTAGATCAACACACGTTTGGCACATGGGCTGCGATTGCCATTCATGACACATCTTCTGTTGTCGGGGCTGCCTCGGCCTATGGGGAAGAAGCACTAACGACGGCAACAACATTGAAACTCGCGCGCGCTTTATGGATCATTCCTGTTGCTTTGATCAGTGCCGTCATCTTTTCAAGAGGCCAAAAAGAGAATGGAAAGAAAAAACTAGCTATCCCTTATTTCATTTTTTGGTACTGTGCAGCTATCGCGTTTAGCGACTTCTTTCCTCAATTTGAAATGGTCTATCACGGCATTTTCATTGGAGCAAAGCAAGCGTTGGTTGTATGTCTGTTCTTGATAGGTTGCAGCATTTCAATTTCAAAACTAAAGTCAGCTGGAGCTAAGCCGCTGTTGTTTGGTGTGACTCTGTGGGTGCTAATTTCTACCACTTCTCTAAGTTGGTTACTGTTTTAGATATTGGTGGTCTGCTTATCGCGTTGAGGGGACGGTATTTCCCGTTTGCTATTTTTGTATATAACGACCAACGCAATAGCGATCAAAAATGCCGTTAGCTCTGCAAGAGAGCGGGCTAGCCCTTCACTACTTATCGCGATACCAATTTGTAGTGCTACTGCCGCAATTAAAACTAGCTTTGCCATCCTGAACCTTATGCATTTTCTCTCCACTAAGAAGCATAATTATGATTCAGAGTTATAAGGATACGAAATTCTCTTTATGACTAATACATAGCAAAATTGACTAATGCTGAAGTGATGACAACAGCCACTCTTTCACGGCCTTACGTGAAATTTTGATCCCACCTTCTAGTAGAGTTTCTGGCATTACATGGTATTCCACTGGCCATTTAAACTTCTCTAACTTTGATTGCAAGTGCTGGTCATACTCCGACTTGCTGCGCAATCCATTGGTCTGAATCACAGCTACTGGTCTATGACCAAACTCCGCGTCTTCGACTGGAACCACTATACTCTGCACTACACCATCAATTTGGTTCAAAGCGGCTTCAATCTCTTCACAATGGATATTCTCACCACCAGAGATAAACTGATTGTCGGCACGGCCGATTATCTTTAATTCATCACCTTGCCACTCGCCAAGATCTTTGCTGTCAAACCAGCCTTTCTCATCCAGAAATGGGGTAACATGTCCTTGATGGAAATACCCTGCCGCTAATGTCTTACCGCCAACAAAAATGCGTTGGTCAACTAATTTTATCTTACGGTGCTTCAATACATGTCCAGCATTACTGGTGCTGTCAATTCTCTTTGCGGTAACGGTAGAGGCCGCCTCCGTCATCCCATAACCTAACCACGTCTCAATGCCTTGCCCTGATGCTCGTAGTGCCAACTCATGATCAACGTGACTGCCGCCCAGTAGCACATGTGTCAATGACAAATGTGCATCATCATCCAATAACCGTTTGAGCTGAGTCGCAACCAAAGAAGCGTGTGATACGCCCTGAACATCATCAACAAGTTTCCCTGAACCGACTTTTAGTGTTGCTCCGACATATAGCCAACGATAGACAATCGCCAATCCAGAGACGTGATACAGCGGAAGCGATAATAGCCAAGCATCTTGCTGAGTGAAAATGAACTCCTGCAACAAGCCCTCTGCAGACGCAAGATGCTGTCGATGTGTATGAACCACAGCTTTAGGCTCCCCTGTAGAGCCAGAAGTAAATACTACTGAAGCGAGCCGGTCATGATGATAGCTATCTTCAGTCAACGAATCACTCTCTTGCTGTGATACTACAGGCGATGAAAGCAATGTTGCCTTGAGTTTTTGTATATCATGTTCAGAAAAGGTCGAAGCGCACTCCTGAGAAAACCAGATAAACCGAGTTTGATCAGGCCTGTAAAGTGTAGCAAGCTTACCCTGCAACTTATCTAGTGGTTGTTCCATGGTCAGCGCAGCGAGCGCACCTAACTGTTTGGAGGCAAGATAAAACAACAGTGTTTCTACTTGGTTCTTGCCAACCAAAGTCAGCACATCCCCCCGAGTTACACCCAAGTCATTCAAATAGTGAGTGTATTGGTCAATACGCTTCGAGAGTTGTTGCCAGTTTAATACTTCTGTTGATGTCTTGAGTGCAATAGAAAAAGGGCTCGTTTGAGCCCAATATTTCCATGGTGCCTTCGCAATATTGTCTACGCAGAATGCCACACAATCTCCTGGTCTTTTAGAGGAAGAACGGGAAGTTCACACTTAGGCCAGCCCTGCTCTAGCTGAGCTTTGAGTAAGCCAATCGTATCCAAACCTGGAACTTCATCAGGCAGCTGCCATTGGGCAAAGCGCGCTAATTGAGTTAAACCGAGACTGGATTCAATGCTCGAGCTAATCACTGCTTTCATCCCCAGTGACTTCGCTTTCTCTATCAGTGTAATACAAAAATCCACTGAACCAATGAGTGTGGGTTTGATGATGATCGTTTTCACACCAGTTAGATCTTCAAGACGGAAATCTTCACGACGAACCGCATCTTGCAATGTTTCATCCCAAGCGATAGCAATACCAGTATTAATCGCAAAAGAGAGACTATCGCCAGGAGAGCGGCACGGCTCTTCTAGAAACGTGATTCGTTGACGCAGAGACGGAGCAATGTACTTAGCGAACTGCTGCGCTTTTTCTGGTGTCCAAGCGCGATTGGCATCGAGTCGAAGCGTTAATTGAGGGATTGATTCAAGAAAAAGGTTCACAAGCATGCCATCGCGAATTGGCTCATAAAGTCCAACTTTCACCTTAGCGACTTTCTTACCTTCCATTTCGTTCAGCTTTGGAATGAGCTCATCTGGGTCGCCAGTGCATAGTGGCGCTGTTTGGTATTTACCTTGTTGTGGTAAGCCACCAGCTAATTCAAGCTGTGCCATCGATAAACCAAACGCAACCGACGGGTACATCTTGGCATAATCCACATCCAACTCTGCTACCCAACGCTCCGCCTGTTCTTGTAGCTGAACACCCGCATCTTCGGTGCTCTCTAAGCTAAAACCAGGAAGAGGAGCGACTTCTCCAAGCCCTGTTTTACCATCTTCGGAAAGCGCAACAACATAACCAACACGTTCGGTTAGCTTGTTGTCACGTAGGATGACACCACTATCCATGGGCAAGCTATAACGATAAATTTTCGCTTCACGCATAATTCAAGTCCTATGTAATGCCGTATATTTGAGCGTTCTGACGAGCAATCCCACCAGCCTCCCAGAGGGCGAGGCGCTCAGGAAAAAAGGAACAGAGGAGCTAACACGCTCCTCATTTAGACGGATTATGGGTTGCGAGGGAATTTATCGAAGTCTGGGCGACGCTTCTCGTTAAAGGCATTACGACCTTCTTGGCCTTCATCAGTCATGTAGAACATCATCGTTGCGTTACCCGCTAGCTCTTGCAGACCCGCTTGACCATCACAATCTGCGTTTAATGCAGCTTTCAGGCAGCGCAATGCCATTGGGCTGTGCTGTAGTACTTCACGACACCAACGAACGGTTTCTTTCTCTAGATCCGCTAGTGGTACAACTGTGTTTACTAGGCCCATGTCTACCGCTTCTTGAGCATTGTAGAAACGACATAGGAACCAAATTTCGCGAGCTTTCTTTTGGCCTACGATACGAGCCATATAAGATGCGCCCCAACCGCCGTCAAATGAACCCACTTTAGGGCCTGTTTGACCAAATTGAGCGTTGTCAGCTGCAATTGTTAGATCACACATCATATGCAGTACATGACCACCGCCAACAGCCCAACCAGCTACCGATGCGATCACTGGTTTTGGACAAGTACGAATATCACGTTGGAAGTCCAATACGTTTAGGTGGTGCGTACCTTGGTCATCTTTGTAGCCGCCGTAGTCGCCACGGATCTTCTGGTCACCGCCAGAACAGAATGCGTCTTCACCTAGACCTGTCAGAATGATCACGCCAACACCAGAGTCGTAACGCGCATCTGCCAACGCATCAATCATCTCTTTTACCGTTTGAGGACGAAACGCATTACGCACTTGAGGACGCGCAATGGTGATTTTCGCGATACCATCTTCAGACTTATGGTAATGAATGTCCTCGTATTTCTCGCCGCAATCTTTCCATTGAACCGGAGCGTAAAGTTCTTCTTCAGAAATGCCTACTGTTTTAGCCATGGTGATTCCCATTGTTCTCGTTACTCTCACCAAAGTGAGACTGAATTATTTGCTTGGTATGTCTCGCAAACTGTTTGGGCTGCTCTTGATGGACGTTATGACCAGCGCCTTCAACTTGTCGATACGCCAACCCGCTACGTTGTGCCAGTTGGCTAAATTTTTGGTCTTTCTCACCACACAAGTAATACACTGGTATGTTCTGCTTTTGCAGTGAGGGCAACAAATATGCCTGTTTGGCTAACGATGTCGTCATCAACATATTCGCCACCGCTGAGCCAAGATTATCACTTCGCTTCGCAATGAATGTTTGTCTTTGCTCATGGTTTAGTGAAGAAAACACCGCTTGTTGGTACCAATCGTTCAAAACACGTTCAAGTGGTTCAGTTTTGAAACGCATTGCCCAGCGAGCATCATTCTCTAATCTCACCTGTTTCTCTGACTCAGTTTGAAGCCCGAAGTTTCCCCCTTCAATAATCGCGCCTGCAATATTGAGATCTGGAAAGCATTGATGGGCAATACCATGCATCGCAATGCGGCCGCCCATAGAGTAACCAATCAAAATAAGTGGTTGTTGTGAGGGAAATAATAAAGATAGTGTGGAACCAAGAAGTTTGCAGCAATCATTCAGATCGCTGCAAGAAATAGATTGGCTATGCCCATGACCAGGGAGGTCAACCGTAACACGTTCATATTCGGGTAATGCATTTAAACACGCGAGCCAATCGGCACCGCTACCGAGTAAGCCATGCAAAAACACCAAAGTGGGCAACGTTCTACTTTGGTGTTTTTCTAATACAGGGAAACGTTCAAAGTAAAGCATTCAGACTCTTATTAAATGCCTTGAGTGTCTCAGCAGCTTGGTTAGATGGGGTTTGAACCTCGACCAGCAACGTTCCTTGGCCGTGACATAAATGCTCTTTTACAGATGATTGGAATTGCTCCAGTGTAGAAACATGCAAATACGCCAAACCAAACTGCTTTGCCGCGTGTTCAAACTGATAACCATGAGGCATTTGATAATATGTCGTTCTGCGCTCTGGTGGTACTGGCAACATATCAAAAATCGCACCGCCGTCATTATTAGTAACAACAAGTATCGCCGGCAGTTTATTGTGAGAAAATAGCGCCAGAGAATTGAGATCATAAAGTGCTGCTGTGTCACCGATATACATTAGTAACGGATTACCTCTTGCCCGTTGCACGCCTGATGCCGCAGCAAACAAACCGTCAATCCCTGACGCGCCTCGATTAGTGAAAACCTCTACACCATCCAATTTTCCGTACATATCAACAAGCCGAACAAACAAGCTATTACCCAAGAAAACATCTACGTTTTTTGTGCGCTCGTTGATGTCTGCTGCCAACGCAATTTCGTCAATGGCAGACGCTGAATCAGATAGGAAGGCTTCTGCGATACGTTGATGAACTCGCTTAACGTCATTCGCTAACCTATCAGCCCACCCAGCAAATATTGACTTCTCAAAACTAATGCGAGAAACCCACGTTTTAGGAGGCTCAACCCAGTGCATTTGCGCCAGATGATTTTGGTTATTCCGGTCCATACAAGGTGAGACATACCAATACTGAACGTCTTTACTTTGTTGATTTTTCGATACTTGTTTATCAATCCATTGGTTCAAACGTTTGGAGATGATTCGGCTACCAAATTGGATAATAAGTTCACAAGATTCAAGCTCGTTTGCGAACTCGGGAAGTTGAAGCCATACATCGTAATACGCCCAATCCGAACTGAGACCACTTTGCGGGTCTGCAAGTACTGGCCATCCCATCTTTTGTGCAAATGCCTGCGCCGACTTCGCTTGTTCAAGCGGTAAGCTGCCAATCACAACCAAGCCTTTTTTGTCCGAAAAAGGCGGGATGTTTGCCTGTGACAAATGGCTAAAACGCTGAGTATAAGTGCCGCTTCCTTTTCGCCATCCGGCGACCGAATCTAAGTAGGTTTGATAATCCGATTTTGCGCCGTTGGAATACAAAGGCTCTGGAAATGCACAATTAATATGAACGGCACTACCCTGCAATTGCTGAGTAAACATCACTTCGTCAACAGAGGTCAGCAACCAGTTAAGCGACGTTGCTAAATTTGGGCTTGGTAAATTCAAACTGGCCGAAACATGATGTGAAAAAATACCCAATTGATTTATCGCTTGGTTTGCACCACAGCCGACAAGTTCTACTGGACGATCTGCTGTCAGCAGCACCAGTTTTTCACCAGTAAGTTTGGCTTCGGCAACCGACGGTAATAAGTTCGCCACTGCCGTACCAGAGGTAACGATAATTGCCACGGGTTCCTGAGTAGCTTTCGCTAAACCAAGAGCCATAAAGCCCAATCCACGCTCATCAAAATGAGTATGAATGGAAAAGTCGGACTGTTCTGCCGCTTCTAAAGTTAAAGGCGTAGAACGAGATCCGGGAGCGATACAAACATGCTTAACGCCAAATCGCTGAAGCTCAATCAATATGGTTTCTGACCAAACTCGATTGAGCACCGCTTGGTCATGACTCATGATGCGACTCCCAATGGCGGATGATCAGAAATCAGCGTAAGTAACGTCGACATTTTCTTATCAAGTTCTGCCCACTCATGTTCTGCCACAGAACCAGGCACAATCCCTGCGCCCGCAAACAGTTGTACTTGATCACCGAGCACAAGCGCGCTTCTGATTGCGACACAAAACTCTGCTCGTTCATGGCTTATATAACCCATTGACCCCGCGTACCAGCCGCGTGCAAAGGGCTCATTATCAAGAATAAACTGCATGGACTCTTGTCGGGGTAAGCCAGCAACCGCCGCTGTTGGCTGAAGCGCCGATAACAACTGAACACCATTTATCCCCGCTCTTAGACTAGCGTGAATATTTCGCTTAAGGTGCTGCACTTTTCGTAGTCTGACCAAACTCGGTTCAGCTTCCACTTCAACCATTTCAGAATGCGGTAATAGACGATCAATGATGTCGTCCACCACATACTGGTTTTCGTTGAGGTTCTTTTGGTCTTGGGATAACCAATTCGCCAACTCCATATCTTGAGTGGCATTGTCTCCCCGACCAATCGTACCTGCTAACGCTTCGGTATGTAGCTCATGCCCTACGCGAGAATACAAACGTTCTGGCGTAGACCCCATAAAACTGTGCTTACTGTCTAAGCTCAGCATGAAATGGAAGCTATGATGGTTATTTAAGTAACTTGCTTTAAGTAGCTGTGCAGCACTTAATGTGTTATCAAGCTGCACGGTAGAGCGACGCGCTAAAACCACTTTCTTAAAATCATCATTCTCTATACCAGTCAGAACCTTATGAACTAACTCATTCCATTGAGGCTGACTTGGCGTGTGAACAATAGAGCGGATGTGAGACGAAATTGGAGCTAAGGCCGCGACCTCACAAACCAGTTTATTCAACCCAGCTAGAGTTCGCGCTTTGTCTTCTGAAATATTAACTGCGAGAGACCACTGTTGGTCAAAACGAATTAACTCAATTTGAGGCAAAAAGAAAAAAGAAGGCATACAGCGACGATTCTTCTCATGCTGTCCATCAAAAGAGCGCCCGCCCCAGACTCTTTGCCCTTCACCTAGAATGGTATAAGCAGGACCTGGCTCAACAAAAGCGTGCAATTGCCCTAGTGCAACGACCTCTTCACGTGTATCGCGGGACTGCCAATAAAACTTAGGGAAAAGTGGTTGTGCATCAAGCCAATCAATAAATGAGAAATTAGGTTTCTCGCTAAGGGGCTCGACCAGACGTGTTTGATTGCCTTCCGATTGCTGAACTCGCTCGATAATTCTCTTTACGGCTTGATGGAACTGTGACAAATCAACCTCGTTGTATGTGAGGATAAATGGTAACTGACGGCTACTCTAAGTTTAGACCCAAAGCAAATCAAGGTCGTATGCGATCTTTTGCGAAATCCTGTGATAGCAAGCGAGCAAAACTTAACCAGCAGACAGATTATTTACAGATATATATTCTAATAAAAAACAAATTATTGTATTTTAATAAAGAAATTAACGAATTTTTAGGAATTAAACAATGCAAAATATCGGGATGTCGTCAAAACTCGACAATGTCTGCTACGACATTAGGGGTCCTGTACTCAAACATGCTAAGCGCATGGAGGAAGAAGGGCATAAAATCCTAAAGCTAAACATTGGTAACCCTGCCCCATTTGGTTTTGACGCCCCTGATGAGATTTTAGTCGACGTGATTCGTAATCTGCCGACTTCTCAAGGCTATTGTGATTCCAAAGGTATTTACTCTGCTCGTAAAGCTGTGGTCCAACACTATCAGCGTAAAGGTATACGCTCGCTAGATGTCGAAGATGTGTATGTAGGTAACGGCGTGTCTGAGTTGATCGTAATGGCCATGCAAGCGCTATTAAACAATGGCGACGAAATGCTGATCCCAGCACCAGACTATCCGTTATGGACAGCTTCAGTTGCACTATCTGGTGGTAAGCCGGTTCATTATCTATGTGATGAAGAGGCTGACTGGTACCCAGACCTTGAAGACATCAAAAAGAAAATCACACCAAAGACACGTGGCATTGTTCTGATCAACCCGAACAACCCGACAGGTGCGGTATACAGCCGTGACTTCCTACTTGAAGTGATTGAGATAGCACGCAAGCACAAACTGATCATTTTCGCAGATGAGATCTACGACAAAGTGTTGTACGACGGTGCAACACATACCTCAGTCGCCACACTCACTGAAGACGTGCTAGTCATGACATTCAATGGCCTTTCAAAAGCCTACCGTGTTTGTGGTTTCCGTGGTGGCTGGATGTTCCTAACGGGGCCTAAACATCTGGCTCAAGGGTACGTGAATGGCTTGGAGCTGCTTTCATCAATGCGTTTATGTGCAAACGTACCAATGCAACATGCCATTCAAACCGCGTTAGGTGGATACCAGAGTATCAATGAACTGATTTTACCTGGCGGACGCTTATTAGAGCAGCGCAACCGAGCGTATGAATTGATCAATCAGATTCCTGGTGTTTCTTGTGTCAAACCTAAGGGTGCGATGTACCTCTTCCCGAAAATCGACACTAAAATGTACAACATCAAGAACGATCAGCAGATGGTTTTAGATTTCTTAAAACAAGAGAAGGTCTTACTGGTGCAAGGTTCCGGTTTTAACTGGCCAAAACCAGACCACTTCCGCATCGTGACACTACCGCACGTTGAAGATCTAGAAATCGCCATTGGACGTTTTGAAAGATTCCTATCAACCTACAGCCAGTAATGAATCACTGGTAGTAATTAGTGCTGATCTCTCATATGCTTAGAGGAACTCCTAGTGAGTTCCTTTTTTACACCAGAAACGGAGAAAGCCATGAAAGAAAGCCATTTTTTCGCCCACCTGGCTCGAATGAAGCTGATCCAACGCTGGCCTTTAATGCGGTCCGTCTCACCAGAAAACGTTTCAGAGCATAGCTTACAAGTTGCTTTTGTCGCTCATGCCCTTGCCCTCATTAAAAACAAAAAGTTCGGCGGCAACCTTAATCCAGAACGCATCGCGATTCTTGCCATGTACCATGACTCCAGTGAAGTATTAACGGGTGATCTTCCGACTCCAGTGAAGTATTACAACCCTGAAATTGCCAAAGAATATAAGAAGATAGAATCGGCAGCGGAGCAAAAATTACTCTCAATGTTACCGGAAGAGTTCCAAGATGACTTTGCCCCCTATCTTCTTTCTCACTCTGCTCACGAAGAGGACGCAAAAATCGTTAAGCAAGCCGATTCCATCTGTGCCTATTTAAAATGTCTCGAAGAACTAAGCGCCGGCAACCATGAGTTCGCTCTGGCAAAAAAACGCTTAGACGTCACTTTGCAAGAACGCAGAACGCCTGAAATGGATTACTTTCTCAATACCTTTGCCCCAAGTTTCGAATTATCGTTAGATGAAATCAGTTAGCTTACGGAGATAATCGTGTCGTTTGAATTACACCCGCAATGGCAAGAGCGCCATGATGATGAGCATAAAATCCGTCGAGACGACCATCGGAGCCCGTACCAACGAGACCGAGCGCGCATTCTTCACTCGGCTGCATTTCGACGCCTACAAGCAAAAACCCAAGTACACGGCAATAGCTTGGAAGACTTTCACCGCAGCCGGTTAACACACTCCTTAGAAGCGTCGCAACTCGGGACTGGTATCGTCGCCCAACTAAAGAAAAAACAACCAGAGTTCCGTGATCTATTGCCGTCAGACAGCTTAATTGATTCATTATGTTTGGCGCACGACATCGGGCATCCTCCATACGGTCACGGGGGAGAAGTCGCTCTAAACTACGTAATGCGCGAACATGGCGGCTTCGAGGGGAACGCCCAAACCTTTCGTATCGTCACTAAGTTAGAGCCTTATACCGAGCATTTCGGAATGAATTTATCACGCCGCACACTGCTTGGTTTGATTAAGTACCCTGCCCTCATTAGTCAAACACGCTCCGTCAAATTGCCTCAACCAGCCGAGCATCAACGTAAACTAAAAGCAAAAGATTGGAGCCCAGCTAAAGGCATTTATGATTGTGATAAAGACTTATTTGATTGGGTAATTGCACCGCTTTCTGACAACGACAAGGCATTGCTTAGTCTGATGCGTTCAACGCCAGAATCGGAGTTTGAGCACAGTAAAACGCGTTTTAAATCAATCGATTGCTCAATCATGGAGCTAGCAGATGATATCGCCTACGGTGTTCATGATTTAGAAGATGCAATCGTACTTGGTATGGTGACACGTCAGCAATGGCAAGAAGGCGCAGCAAGTCAATTAGCGGACTGTGGCGACCCGTGGTTTGAAGCTCATATCGATTCCATCGGACAGATGCTATTTAGCGGTAAGCACCATGAGCGGAAAGATGCCATCGGTGGTATGGTTAACGCGCTACTGACCAGCATTTCAATCAAAGCGGTGGATGAGCCGTTTAATAACCCTTTACTGTCTTGGAATGCGTGTTTAGAACCACAGATGGCACGTGCACTTGACGTACTCAAGCACTTTGTCAGCACCTTCGTTATCCAAGTCCCGCAGGTCCAGATCGTTGAGTATAAGGGTCAGCAAATTATTATGGATATTTTTGAAGCGTTAACAGCAGACCCAGAGCGCTTACTACCCGTTCATACAAAAGAGCTGTGGTGTCAGGCGAAGAGCGAAAGCAATAAAATGAGGGTCATCGCCGATTATATTTCTGCAATGACCGATGGTCACGCGCAAAAGCTACACCGCCAACTTTTCTCTTCCATCGTTCTTTAGTAACACTCAACCTTTCAAGTAATTCTTTTCAAAAACGCCCGGAGGCATCTGGGCGATTTGGAATTCGATCATATTTTCAAAGGCATGCATAAGCGGTGTAAAGTCGCGCTCGGGTTCAAGCAAGCGAAGCGAATGATAACCAGCCTCGACTGTCGATAAGCTATTCTCAGAGGGCGCCTTACGAATGGTGTAGTGCCCTTGTAGTTGCTTAGGCAACTGCACGGTTGGGAGTGGATGTAAGTTGCTTGAGAGTTGCCACATTTTGTACGCTTTTTTCCACGTACCATCGAGCAAAATCAAACGTATTTTCTTAGATACACTATGACTCGCTTGAGTGATTTCAGAAATGCATCGTGACTCTTCTGATGGGTAAAGAACAAAATGTTGATATGACTCATCCGCTAATAAGTGATTTAAGACATCATCACAAGAAAAGTCCTCTCCTATCAAACAAATACAGTTATCTAAACTCAAATTGAGAATCCGTGCCGTACCAAGCGGACGATATTCTTCACTCGTGTGCTGAAGAATGATAAGTTCTACCTCGCTTGCCAGCGGTACAATCCATTGGCAAATACACGCTTTTTGCGATTTTCCACAACGAGAACAATAACGAGACATAGAGTGAACCTTTATACCTTGCTGAGTATTATCAGCGTGATCTGTTTGATACTTCAATTTGAACCAATGGCAAACCTAACCGAGTGGCACAGCTACAATATACGCCATGGTGAATGGTGGCGAATCGTAACAGGAAATCTCACACATACCAACTTTGCGCACTTAGGAATGAACCTCGCCGGATTGTGGATCATTACTTTTATTTTTCGCCCAAGCACTCGTAACTTCCTTATCGTTTTTTCAATCTTATGTGCATGTGTTGGTGCGCTGAACTTGTTTACCAACATGTCGGTATACGTGGGTTTATCCGGCGTATTACACGGATTGTTTGGATTTTGGGCGCTCAGAGAAGTCTTTGAAAGCAGAAGAAGCAGTGTGTTGTTAGTCGGAGGGCTAATCGCCAAAGTAGCATGGGAGCAGGTCTATGGCCCATCCAGCAGTACTGCTGAGCTTATCGGTGCAAACGTTGCTATTGATGCTCATATGTTTGGCGCACTCGGTGGGTTAGTGATGGCTTTAATGGAAAAAGGCCTTCGCCGTCGTTTATTCGGATAAAAAATCCCGAACCACGAAAGAGGGACTGGTTCGGGAAAGCAGTAATAGGGAAACAGATATTATTCTGAATTCAGACTCAATATCTGCAATACATCAAGCTACAGTAAAATGCGGTCTTCGTTTTTCTTAACTGTCGCTTCACCAATACCTTTTACGCTCTTCAAATCTGCCGCCGTTTTAAAAGGGCCATGTTCCTCGCGGTAGTCCACTATACTCTGCGCTTTCTTCTCACCTATACCTTTCAACATGGTCGCAATTTCTTCAGCAGTGGCCGTGTTGATATTTACAGTAATTTCAATTCCTTCATATTTGTCAGTGGCTGAATCCGCAGCCATGCTAAAAGGTGCAAAAACAAATAAGCACAATGTCAAAATCCATTTCATATTGAACATACAATCTCCAAAATAGTAGGCTAAAAACAGTCATCGAGAGCGAGTCACTATCAAGTTTGCAATGGAAAGCAATATGGTTATGCATTTAACAAACTGAGATGACCCGGAATTCACAACGGCCGCTATCACTTAAACGCGCACTAATTTAAGTAATGCCTATTGATGATTGAAGTTCATAAAGACAAAAATAAAACGGACCGCTTATGCGGTCCGTTTTATTCAACATACAAATTACACTAATTGTGCTTAGTTGCTCACAACAAAGTACTCAATGTCAGTATTTGCACGCAGTACGGCTAGTACAGATGATAAGTCTTGCTGAGAAGATGCACGCTGCATTTGCATCGCAACTTGATCTTCTAACTCACTATCTAGCTCTGCGTTTACAGCATCAAGCTCGATGATAATGATGTTACCTTCAAGATCTTTAGACTGACCGTATACTGGTTTACCATCGACTGGTTTTGCCATCGCGAATACCGTTGTTGCCAACGGAGAACGACGATCTACTGTCTCTTGTTCACCAAAGGCAAGATTATTTTCAGCAAGCACGTTCGTCTTACCTTCTTTCAATGCCGCAACGACTTGTGTTCCAAGCTCCATCGCTTCTTGCTCACCTTTAACACGAGATAGCTCTGCAACAACCTGATCTTTCACTTCTTCTAGTGGAAGAACTGTCTCGTCACGCACATCTTCAACACGAACAACGATAATATGCTCAGGCGCAACTTCGATAGCTTCAGAGTTTAGGCCATCTTCTTTAACTTCAGGACTTAGGATAGCTTGCATTACAGCAGGGCTACGAAGCACTTCAGGTGCATCAACCTGAGAAATAAAGTCCGTTGTCTTCACTTCTTGGTTAACCGCTTGAGAAGCATCATACAATGAGTCTGGGTATTCAAACGCTACGCGCTCAAGCTCATTTTGCAACTCGTAGAATTGATCGATAGCTTGTTGGTCAACCATCTCTTGTTTGATTTCAGCAGCGACTTCTTCAAATGGCTTCGCCACAGAATCTTTTAGCTCTTCAAGCTTGATAATGTGATAGCCAAAGTCCGACTTTACTAGACCCGACGTATCGCCAGGATTCTTCAGTGCGAATGCCGCTTCTTCAAAAGCAGGGTCCATCACATCACGCTCGATCCAACCTAAGTCACCACCGTTTTCAGCGCTGCCAAAATCGTCAGATTTCTCTTGAGCAAGCGTCGCAAAATCTGCACCCGCGTTTAGCTCATCTAGGATAGCTTGCGCTTTTGCTTCATCGTCCCCTTCTACAAGAATGTGAGCGACACGGCGTTGCTCTTCTGAAGAGTATTTGTTTAAGTGCTCGTCGTAGTACTTTTTCACCTCAGCATCAGAAACATTAACTTGTTCCTTTAGCGCTTCAGCTGACAGTTCGATGTAAGAGACTTTAACCTGCTCTGGGCGTGTAAAGTTGTCTGGGTTTGCTTTGTAGTACTCTTGAATTTCTTCGTCGGTCAATTCAATATTTTTCGCGAACTCCGCTAAGTCGATCTGAATCGTGCGAATATCACGAGTTTGAGTGAACAGCTTGCCTTCTGCTTGTACTTCGCCCGGCAGAATAAATTCACTGTTTTGTAGCGCATTCAGCAGTTGCTCACGAACCAATTCACGACGCATGTACTCAGCAAAAGAGTCTGGCGAAAAGCCTGCACGACGCAAAGAAGCTTGATAGATCTCTTGATCAAACTGACCATTAGATTGGAACTGAGGCATGTCTAGAATCATGCTACGCACTTGAGTGTCGCTGATTCGCAGACCCAAAGCTTCAGCTTGTTGGTCAAGCAACACGTCATTGATCATTCGATCTAAAACGGATTTGCGGAAAGATTCAACATATGCAGGGTCAGCCAGCATTTGAGAGAAGTAGTCACCCAACTGAGCTTGCATACGGTTACGCTCATTTTGGTATGCCATCTCGAACTCACCACGAGGAATCTCAGTGTTACCGACTTTCGCTGCAGAGTTGTTGCTACCACCAACGATGTAGCTACCTACACCTGCAAATACGAAAGACAGGATGATAAGTCCAAGGATAATTTTGACCGCGATGCTATTCACGCCTTCGCGTAGTCGATCCATCATAATTTAACTGCTCTCCACAATTGAAGCCTACTGCTTCTATCTAATAGAAATAATGGCGCAATAATATCAGAAAAAGAAATGCGCATCAGTATGATGCGCATAATTTAAGAAAGTTCGGCTCGAAGTTTGTAAATTTTTGTTCGAAACTTATTGTTTGAGCAAAAGTTAAGCAAATGGCCGGTTACAGAAATAACGCCGTGATTAGTTACAAGCGTCTTTCAGTGCTTTACCAGCTTTGAAAGCTGGTACTTTTGCTTCTGCGATTTGGATTTCTTCACCAGTTTTTGGGTTACGACCAGTACGTGCAGCACGAGTACGAACGCTGAATGTACCAAAGCCAACTAGAGCGACTTGATCACCAGATTGAAGAGTTCCGCTTACTGCTTCGATGAATGCATCTAGAGCACGACCCGCTGACGCTTTAGAAATATCTGCATTTTCTGCGATTTGTTCTACTAACTGAGTTTTATTCACTGTAATTTCCCCTTTGTGTCATCTGTGATTATTTTTGTGATGACTTTCGTTCCATTGTTAAGAAAATATGCTCCACCCCTTATTCATCAAGGGCTAGCAGCTATCGAAACTAACTTAGCGCCCAAAAAAAACGCTGACAAGCCTTTTTGGGCTTATCAGCGTAAACTTTTACTTATTTTTGCTACACATCACTATTTTTGAGACTCAAACTCAACGCCCGTCGGGTCTCGCTCTAGTGCGACTTTCAGTACTTCATCAATCCACTGTACAGGGATAACTTCCAGATCCGCGATAACATTATCAGGAATCTCTTCCAAATCACGCTCGTTATCTTTTGGAATTAGCACTGTCTTAATGCCACCACGGTGTGCCGCAAGTAACTTCTCTTTTAGGCCGCCGATAGGTAGAACCTCACCACGCAGTGTGATTTCACCCGTCATCGCTACTTCTGCTTTCACAGGGTTGCCTGTTAGAGAAGAAACCAATGCTGTACACATTGCTGTACCCGCACTTGGGCCATCTTTTGGTGTCGCGCCTTCCGGGACGTGTACGTGAATATCTTTCTTCTCGTAGAAGTCAGTATTGATACCTAGCTTTTCTGCACGAGAGCGAACCACTGTCATTGCTGCTTGGATAGACTCTTGCATCACATCACCAAGAGAACCCGTTTGTGTCAGCTTACCTTTACCTGGCATTGATTGAGTTTCAATCGTTAATAGATCGCCACCCACTTCGGTCCAAGCTAGGCCAGTTACTTGACCAATTCGGTTACTTTCATCCGCTTTACCGTAATCGAAACGTTGAACACCTAAGTACTCTTTTAGGTTGTCCATCGTTACCGTTACTGACTTGATGTCCTTATCCAGCAAGATGTTCTTCACCGCTTTACGGCAGATCTTAGAAATCTCACGCTCTAAGTTACGGACACCCGCTTCACGCGTGTAGTAACGAATGATGCCAATAATCGCAGAATCTTCAATGACGATCTCATCCGCTTTCAAGCCATTACGCTTCACTTGTTTATCAACAAGGTGACGTTTTGCAATGTTCAGCTTCTCGTCTTCGGTGTAACCAGATAAACGAATAACTTCCATACGGTCTAACAATGGACCCGGGATGTTCATCGAGTTCGATGTCGCAACAAACATAACGTCAGAGAGATCGTAATCCACTTCTAGGTAGTGATCGTTGAACGAGTTATTCTGTTCAGGATCAAGTACTTCTAGTAGAGCCGATGCCGGATCACCACGCATATCGGAAGACATTTTGTCGATTTCGTCCAATAAGAACAGCGGGTTCTTCACACCAACCTTCGACATCTTCTGGATCAATTTGCCTGGTAATGAGCCGATATAAGTACGACGGTGACCACGAATTTCCGCTTCATCACGCACACCACCCAACGCCATACGAACATACTTACGGCCTGTAGCTGAAGCAATTGAACGACCAAGAGACGTTTTACCTACACCAGGAGGACCAACAAGACAAAGGATAGGACCTTTTAGCTTGTTGATACGGTTTTGAACAGCCAGGTATTCAAGGATACGTTCTTTGACGCGTTCTAGACCGTAGTGATCTTCATTAAGAACCTCTTCTGCTTTCGCTAAGTTTTTCTTAACTTTTGAGCGCTTAGCCCAAGGAACGCTGACCATCCAATCGATGTAGCTACGAACCACTGTTGCTTCAGCAGACATTGGAGACATCATCTTAAGCTTTTGCAGCTCTTGCTCTGTCTTTTCACGTGCCTCTTGAGGCATTTTTGATTCGTCAATCTTCTTCTGTAGCGTTTCGAACTCGTCTGGTGCGTCTTCCATCTCACCAAGTTCTTTCTGAATCGCTTTCATTTGCTCATTCAGATAATACTCACGCTGAGATTTTTCCATTTGCTTTTTAACGCGACCACGAATTCGTTTTTCAACTTGCAGCAAGTCGATCTCTGATTCCATCTGGCCCATCAGGAATTCCAGACGCTCAGTGACGTCAACAATTTCAAGCACTTGCTGCTTATCCACCAACTTTAACGGCATATGAGCCGCAATGGTATCCGCTAAGCGTGCGGCTTCGTCGATACCATTAAGTGACGTTAGCACTTCTGGTGGAATCTTCTTGTTTAGCTTAATGAACCCTTCAAACTGATTAATCGCGCTGCGCACAATCACTTCTTGCTCACGCTCATCCAATTCTGGCGTAACAACAAATTCAGCTTCCGCTAGGAAGAAGTCACTCTCTTTAAAGTGATTGATTTTTGCTCGCTGCTGGCCTTCGACCAATACTTTTACTGTGCCATCCGGAAGCTTCAAGAGCTGGAGAATGGTGGCTACCGTACCTACGTCAAATAGGTCGTCAACCGTAGGCTCGTCAGTATCCGCTTGCTTTTGTGCCACAAGAAGAACTTGTTTGTTGGTTTCCATCGCCGTTTCTAGACAGCTAATCGATTTCTCACGACCAACAAACAATGGAATAACCATGTGTGGGTAGACCACTACGTCACGTAGAGGTAGTACCGGGATCTCGATACGCTCGGAACGTTCCAAGTTCATATAATTCTCTCTTCCGCTTTCACGTTTAACGTATTACTTAAGGCAGTATATGGGGGCTAATTGTTTGGATTCAATAAGAGAAATAAAAAAAGGAGGTAATTACTTACCTCCTTTTTCATTATGGCTGAATTTACTCTGCTCCAGCTGCCTGATTGTCTGCGTTACTGTAAATAAGCAGTGGCTCTGACTCGCCATTAATGACGGACTCATCAATCACGACTTTACTAACGTCTGTTGCAGATGGTAATTCGTACATGGTTTCAAGTAGCACGCCTTCAAGAATCGAGCGTAAGCCACGAGCACCTGTTTTACGCTCCATTGCTTTTTTCGCGATAGCGCGCAGCGCATCTTCACGGAATTCAAGTTCGGCGTTTTCTAGCTCAAACAATGCTGCATATTGCTTGGTCAGTGCGTTCTTCGGTTCACATAGGATCTGAATCAACGCTTCTTCGTCAAGCTCAGTCAGTGTTGTTGTTACAGGTAGACGACCAATGAATTCTGGAATGAGGCCGTACTTCACTAAGTCTTCAGGTTCAACTTGAGTAAATAGCTCACCTACCGTCTTCGATTCATTCTTCGAACGAACTTCAGCACCAAAGCCAATACCTGTACCTGTTGCAACACGCTGCTCAATCACCTTGTCTAAGCCAGCAAAAGCACCACCACAAATGAACAGGATCTTAGATGTGTCCACTTGTAGGAATTCTTGCTGAGGATGCTTACGACCACCTTGAGGTGGAACCGATGCAACCGTACCTTCGATAAGTTTTAGTAGCGCCTGCTGAACACCTTCACCAGATACGTCACGCGTAATAGATGGGTTTTCAGCTTTGCGTGAAATCTTATCAATTTCATCAATGTAAACGATGCCGCGTTCCGCTTTAGCTACATCGTAATCACATTTTTGCAGAAGCTTTTGGATGATGTTTTCAACGTCTTCACCTACGTAACCGGCTTCGGTTAGTGTCGTCGCGTCTGCCATTGTAAATGGCACATCCAAGAATCGAGCTAATGTCTCCGCAAGTAGTGTTTTACCACTACCTGTAGGACCAATTAGAAGGATGTTACTCTTACCAAGCTCCACACCTTCGCTCGTTGTATCACCATTGCGTAAACGCTTGTAGTGGTTATATACCGCAACTGCGAGCACTTTTTTCGCGTAATCTTGCCCGATCACATAGTCATCAAGGTGTTCACGGATCTGTTTTGGCGTTGGTAACGCTTCAGATTCTTTCTTAGGGAGAACATCCTTGATTTCTTCGCGAATAATATCGTTACATAAGTCGACACACTCGTCGCAAATGTACACTGACGGACCTGCGATTAGCTTGCGAACTTCGTGCTGACTTTTGCCGCAGAAAGAACAGTACAGCAATTTACCGCTGCCACTTTCTTTGCTTTTATCTGTCATTCGCTAACCTCTTAGCCTTTACTCTTCATGAATGAGTGTATATCAATTTTTGCCAAAATGCGCTGGCTAATTACTCGCCACGGTGGCTTAACACTGCATCCACGATACCGTATTCCACAGCCTGCTCTGATGACATGAAGTTATCACGATCAGTATCGCGCTCAATGACTTCAAGAGGTTGGCCTGTATGTTCTGCTAACAACTTGTTTAGCTTCTGTTTAATCGTCAGGATTTCCTGAGCATGGATTTGGATATCAGAAGCTTGACCCTGGAAACCACCCAATGGTTGGTGGATCATTACACGAGAGTTAGGCAGTACGTAACGCTTACCTGGCGCACCACCTGCAAGCAGGAAGGCACCCATTGAACATGCTTGACCCATACACACAGTGCTGACATTTGGCTTAATGAACTGCATGGTATCGTAAATAGACATACCAGCTGTTACGCTGCCGCCTGGCGAGTTGATGTATAGGAAAATATCTTTATCTGGATTTTCAGATTCTAGGAAAAGTAGCTGAGCCACGACAAGGTTTGCCATGTGGTCTTCCACTTGACCCGTTAAAAAAATCACGCGCTCTTTCAGCAGACGTGAGTAGATGTCGTAAGAGCGTTCGCCTCGGGAAGTTTGTTCAACCACCATTGGTACTAGCGCGTCCATAATTGGCGACATTGCATTTTTTTCTTGGTAGCTCATATTCTTATGTCCCTAAAATAAATGGCCCGGATGATGACTATCATACGGACCATTGTTAGCAGAATAGTTAACGTTAAGTCAACCTTCTACGCAAGATATTGCTTATTAAGCAGCAGGTTGTTGTTGGTTAAGTAGCTCGTTGAAGCCTACTTCTTTCTCAGAAACCTGTGCTTTAGCGATGATCGCGTCGATTGCTTGCTCTTCTAGAGCTACGTTGCGCATGTTGTTCATCATTTCTTCGTTTTGCTCGTAGTAAGCAATAACTTCTGATGGATCTTCGTATGCAGTAGCCATTTCTTCGATTAGAGCTTTAACTTTCTCGTCGTCCGCTTTTAGCTCTTCAGATTTGATTACTTCACCTAGTAGAAGACCAACAACTACGCGACGTTTAGCTTGTTCTTCGAACAGTTCACGTGGAAGCTGAGCAGCAGCTTCTGGGTTACCACCGAAGCGTTGTGCAGCTTGTTGACGTAGAACTTGGATTTCTTGCTCGATAAGCGCTGATGGTACGTTGATGTCGTTTTGCTCAACTAGACCGTCAATCGCTTGCTCTTTGATGCGGTTCTTAACAGCTTGCTTAAGTTCGCGTTCCATGTTCTTACGAACTTCAGCTTTAAGTGCTTCAACACCACCTTCAACAACACCGAACTTAGCAACGAACTCGTCGTTTAGTTCTGGAAGTTCACGAGCTTCAACTTTGTTCACTTTGATTGCGAACTTAGCTGCTTTACCTTTTAGGTTTTCAGCGTGGTAATCTTCTGGGAAAGTCACGTCGATGTCGAATTCCATACCAGCAGTTTTACCTGCGATACCGTCTTCGAAACCAGGGATCATGCGACCAGCACCCATTTCTAGAGGGAAGTTCTCAGCTTTACCGCCTTCGAACTCTTCACCGTCGATAGAACCAACGAAGTCGATGCTTACGCGTTTGCCATCTTCTGCTGCTTCTTCAACTTCAACCCAAGTTGCTTGTTGCTTACGTAGAGTATCGATCATCTCTTCTACGTCTGCATCTTTAACTTCTGTTAGTGGTTTTTCAACAGTGATGCTCTCTAGGCCTTTAAGCTCAACTTCTGGGTAAACTTCAAAAGTTGCAGTGAAAACTAGGTCTGAACCTTCTTTGTTCTCTACAGGAGCGAAAGTTGGAGCGCCAGCTGGGTTGATTTTCTCTTTAACGATAGCTTCGATGAAGTGGCGTTGCATTACTTCACCAAGAACGTCTTGACGTACTGCTTTGCCGTACATCTTAGCAACCATTTTTAGAGGCACTTTACCCTTACGGAAACCATCGAAACGACGGTTTTTAGCGATGTTGCGTAGTTCAGCTGTTACAGCGTCTTCGATGTTTGCAGCTGGAACAGTAATGTTTAGACGGCGCTCTAGGCCCTCTAGCGTTTCAACAGTAACTTGCATTATATATAAACCTCTAAAGTGGCTCGGTTTTCCGAGCGTATGAGCGAAACTCAGAGGAGCTTACGCTTCATCCTTGTGTAGTGTTCTGTCCGAACACCTAATTTAAAATCGAGTATCGATACTGGTTGTCAGTACCGGACTAATCAGTGATATCTTCGATAAAATAACCAAAGGTATCTCCTATTAGCCTCAGGACAGAATTTTTAGACGCGACATTCTAGCGATCTGTCGCAACCCTGTCGAGCCAATAGCCACTATGTGGACATTGTCTGCGCTAAATTCTCGAATGCTGACCCATTTTTTCTTCAAAAATGCGATTCAGACACCGTCTAAGCATCGCCAGCATATCTAGAATGGGGACAATAGCGACTTTTTCAAGAGAATCGACCGGTTTTTTTATCGAAAAGCCTAAAAAGAGATCTTGCTCTTGTTTTACTCCACAGAGTTGAAAACTAAATCCCTAATCCTTCCTACAAACTATTAACATTTTCTTACGTGACCAAAGGAAGTTGTAAGGAGTGTAAGGATGTCGCAAAAAAAACGGATTCTGCTGACATTTTTTGCTTTCTATTTCCTGTGCGCAATTATCGGTGGCCATTGGGTTTGGCAGACCAGTTATCAATCTCTACTTGATAAACACCAATCACAGCTTGAGCAATTTTCTGGCCATATAAAAAATAAACTCGATAAGTACGCCCATATCCCAAATCTTCTCGCTAAAGATGATCCTCTTTATCAAGCGCTTCTGCACCCCAACAACAGTGCGCAACTGGAAATCACTAATCGGTATTTAGAATCCGTTAATGGCGTGATTGAAGCAGCGGATACGTACTTAATCGATCAATGGGGTACAACGATCGCGGCCAGCAACTGGCGTAAACAGCGCTCCTTTATCGGGCGAAATTTTGCATTTCGCCCTTATTTCAAACAAGCCATTGTAGGCAAAAGAAGCCAATACTACGCACTGGGCTCAACATCTGGTAAACGTGGCTACTACTATTCTTATCCCATCATATACGCTGGCGGTGTACTTGGTGTCGTCGTGGTGAAGATGGACCTAAGTAAGATAGAGGACAACTGGCAGCAACCAAACAGTGTTTTTGTCGCCAGCGACCCATACGGAATTGTTTTCATGAGTAGCCGAAGTGAATGGCTGCTCAAAAGCTTACAACCACTGACAAAAAAAGAGAAAAAGCAAGTTTGGGCAAGCCAACAATATCTTGATGCGCCAATTGAAACGCTTGGATTAGTGGGTAGTTTGGACGAGGTGCATTCTGAGCTTAAACAGGGTTACCCATACAATAAAGGAACCTTGGTGGTCTCTTCGCTGCCCCTTCCCGAACTCAAACTGACAATTCGTGTGCTGTCTCCTAAACAGTCGATCGTTTGGTTCACCATGGGTTACATCTTTGTACTCACTCTAGCATTCATGGTTTTGTTTTTAATTGGTCAGCTTATCTATCACCGTCAACAGCGTCACTTGCAACTTGAACGAATTCAACAAGAAGCAAATCAAAAGTTGGAATATCAAGTCATGGCACGGACTGCCGAGTTGCAAGCGGAGATCGCACAGCGTATCGATACCGAGCAAACTTTACGCGTTACTCAAGATGAATTGGTGCAAGCAGCGAAACTCGCGGTGTTAGGACAAATGTCGGCCAGTATCAGCCATGAACTGAATAATCCACTTGCAGCAATTCGTAGCTTTGCGGAGAACGGCAAGCTGTTTCTAAAAAAAGAAAAATATGAGCGAGTGGAAGATAATCTCACTCGCATTTCTGCTCTCACTGACCGTATGGCAAATATCAGTCAGCAACTTCGCTCTTTCGCCAAAAAAACCAGTGGTGACGAGTTGGCTCAATCTCGATTGTTCCCTGTGATAGCCTCTGTAAAAGAACTGATGAAGCCCGCATTTAAATCAGGGCGCGTCACGTTAGAAACAAATTTGCCAGAGCATGATGTTGAAGTGCAGATCAATATTATTCAACTGGAGCAAGTGTTGGTCAATTTACTGACTAATGCGATAGAAGCACTCAAAGAACAACAAGACAAACAGGTAGAATTATCTGTAGAACACGATGAGCACACTGATTTAGTTTGGATTCATGTTGATGATAATGGCCCAGGACTTGGCTCTTTCTCACTTTCTGATTTATGTGAGCCGTTTCTAACCACTAAACTGAACGGTTTAGGTTTGGGTCTCTCTATCTCGCAACAAATCTTAGCCAGTATGAATGGAAAATTATGTGCCCATAATCGAGAACAAGGCGGCGCTCGATTCTCATTGTGTTTACCTATCACTTCTTACAACACTGAACCATCAAAAGGATAAGATCATGTGTCAGGTGTTTTTTATTGATGATGAGGCCGATCTCAGACTCGCTATAGAACAGACCTTTGAACTTGCGGATATCGACGCCAAGTTTTTTGTGGATGCAGAATCGGCTTTAATAGCGATGCAGCAAGGAGAAGAAGCTGGCGTCGTGGTCACTGATATCTGTTTACCGGGCATTTCTGGTATGGATATGCTAACAACTTTGACTCAACGCGATGCAAACTTACCCGTCATCATGATCACTGGACACGGTGATATTTCCATGGCAGTGCAAGCCCTTCATCAAGGCGCTTACGACTTTATTGAGAAACCTTTTGCGCCAGAGCATTTGGTTGAAACGGTTAAGCGGGCGATTGAGAAGCGCAAACTAACCAATGAAAATGAAAAACTGCGCCTGTCACTTAAAGCCAGTAAAACCCTTGGTCCACGAGTTATTGGTGAAACCTCTAGCATCCAAATATTACGAGAGACCATCACCCAAATCGCCGATACCGACGCCGATATTTTATTGTTTGGTGAAACCGGTACAGGGAAAGAGTTAATCGCTCGTTCTTTACATGAGCAAAGCTCTCGCCGGAACCAAAACTTTGTCGCCGTAAATTGTGGAGCGGTTCCAGAGAACTTAATTGAGAGTGAACTCTACGGCCATGAAAAAGGCGCATTCACTGGCGCCGAAAGCCGTCGTATCGGTAAATTTGAGTTTGCACAAGGCGGCACACTTTTCTTGGATGAGATCGAGTCGATGCCTATCCAAGCCCAAATTCGTTTATTGAGGGTATTACAAGAGCGCGTGATTGAGCGTGTCGGTTCAAATGAATTATTGCCTTTAGATATTCGAGTGATTGCCGCAACAAAGGTCGATTTAAAACACGCAGCTGAAGAAGGTACTTTCCGTCAGGATCTCTATTATCGGCTCAATGTCGTGACCTTGGATCTCCCGCCACTACGCGAACGAAAAGAAGACATTCCAGCCCTCTTTCACCACTTTCTGTTGGTAGCAGCTTCACGTTATGGCAAAAGCTCACCTAGCTTGTCACCCCAAGATCTAGCGCAACTGATGAGCCATGACTGGCCTGGCAATGTTCGAGAACTCAGAAATGCTGCAGAGCGTTTTGTGCTATTGGGTAAGTTAATTCAGTTGGGAGAATCAAACCCAGTCGCTAAGTCTTCCTCAAGCCTTGCAGAGCAAGTGGCGGAGTTTGAGAGAGCAGCCATTGAAGGCGCTTTATTAGAAAACAACGGTAGTATTAAACAGACAATGTGCCAATTGAATGTGCCAAGAAAAACCCTTTACGACAAGATGCAGCGCTACCAAATAAATAAAGACCTTTACAAATAAAACACGTTCAAATAGCTGGCATTATATTCAACTTGAATCATAATTTTTAACAACGGGTTTATCATGGTTGTTATAGATATGAACGAAAAAGTGAGAATACCGATTGTTACAGATACCGTGCTCGTAGACGGTTGCTATCAAGAAGAGAGAAGATTCGGTGAAGAGCGTCGTAAAAATAAAAAGAGGTGGCGACACTATGAACGTCGAATTAATTCAGACCCGCGCAAAACTTGTTACAAGTCAATAGACGAAGAGGTGTGAATTCTCACACCTCTTTCTACTTTCTGGCTTCCATTACTTGGTAATGATCTCCGGCCCCATCAAGGTAGTAGGCAACCAAGTCGAAACCCATGGTACATATGTGACGATAATTAGGAACAAGAACATCACTCCAACCCAGGGTAATGCTGCCTTCACTACGTTCATCATCGACATTTTGGCAACACCAGCGGTCACAAATAAGTTAAGACCCACGGGCGGCGTTATCATTCCTATCTCCATATTCACCACCATCATTATGCCCAAATGAATTGGGTCTATACCTAATGCAATCGCAATTGGGAACACGAGCGGCGCAACAATGATCAACAAGCCTGATGGCTCCATGAACTGACCACCAATCAGCAACAAGACGTTCACCACAATCAAAAAAGTGATTGGTCCGAGACCAGCCGAGAGCATCGACTCGGTGATCATTTGCGGGATGCGTTCTTCCGTTAAAACATGCTTCAAAATTAAGGCATTAGCAATGATGAACAGCAGCATGATGGTGAGTTTGCCCGCTTCATACAGGGTGTGTTTCGTGTCTTTATGAACAAAGGTTTGGAAGATTTTAACGAGCGCAGGTTTAGTGTTTTTCTTGTCTGCAAATGGCCCCATGTCTTTGTATACAAAGTTAGCAATAAAGAATGAGTACACAGCAGCAACCGCAGCGGCTTCTGTCGGCGTAAAGATACCGCCATAGATACCACCAAGAATGATGACGACCAACAACAAGCCCCAGCTTGCATCCTTGGCGGCATCAAAAGTTTCTTTCCAACCGACAAAAGGTTGCTTTGGAAGGTTCTTGATTCTCGCGGCAATGTAAATCGCGATCATCAACATGACACCCGCCAGCAAACCGGGAATCACACCACCAAGGAACATACGTCCAACTGACACATCCGTTGCGGCTGCATACACCACCATCACAATCGAAGGTGGGATCAAAATCCCTAGCGTACCTGCGTTACAAATTACCCCAGAGGCAAACTCTTTTGAGTAACCGTTTTTGATCATACCTGCGATAACAATACTACCTATGGCAACAACCGTTGCAGGTGAGGAACCTGACAACGCGGCAAACATCATACACGCTACAACCGAAGCCATCGCCAAACCGCCGCGGAACCAGCCTACAATGGCAATGGCGAAACGAATGATCCGCTTTGCTACGCCACCCGTCGACATAAAGCTTGAAGCCAATATAAAGAATGGAATAGCCAATAGCGTGTAGTGGCCCGCGAATGCATTAAACAGCGTTTGAGCAACTGACGCTAAAGAGGCATCCGAATGCATTAAAAGGAAAAGAACACTGGAAAGGCCCAGCGAAATAGCAATTGGCACGCCAACCAGCATAAAGCCAATTACCATCAAAAATAGAAATAAGATATCCATGGCTTATTGCTCCTTGTTTTTAGCGTCTTGCGAGGCCTTTGGAGCCATTACGTCTTCAGCGTCACTCATCTCAGCTTTAAGAGATTCGAGCTCTTCCTCCGCTTCATGTCCTGCAATCAAGCGATCGAGCTTACCAGTAGCGATTTGCCACGTGACTTGAACAAATCTAAACGTTAGTAGCGCCATTCCAAGTGGCAAAGCGAAGTAAGGAATAAAACGTGGCAGCTTTTCATAACGCTCTCCCTCATTTAACCAGTCGGCCATGAACTGGAGTATTTCAGGCATCGGAATATCGTCCGTTTCATACCACGCTCGGTCGGTAGCGAACGGATACCAGTAGTTCCAAGCGCCAATTAACAGCAAAATAGAGAAGGCTAAGCAACACATTGCTGCAAAAAGCGCCAGGGCTTTTCGTTTACCTTCCGGAACGATGTTAATAATGACATCGACACCAATATGAAAGTGTTTTTTCACACCATAAGATGCGCCAACCAACACCATCCATGCGAACATGAAAACGGTGAGCTCAAGCGCCCAAAGAATATTGTCGTTAAAGACATAACGAAAGATGACATTGGCAAAGGTCAGCAAGGTCATGGCACCCAAGAAGAAAGCAATCAAAGTCTCTTCAATGGCATCGGTGATTCGTCCAGCCTTGGCAAAAAAAGTCTGTTCCATAATTACATCACGTCGTCTGTAGGGGGAAAGAGCCCCCTCAGTTTGAGAGGGCTAAATGTGCTAGCTGTTATTATTTTTGGTTAGACGCCAAAGCGGCTTCGATTAGGTCAGAACCAATGTCTTTTTCGAACTTCTTCCATACTGGTTGAAGTGCAGTGACCCACTCTTGGCGCTGTTCTGGCGTTAGAGTACGAACCACACCACCGGCTTCGATGATATTGTTCTTATTCGCAAGGTTTACTTTGGTTGACTCAGCATTACGCTGCGCAGTTACCTCTTGAATAATGGTATTTAACTGCTCGCGCTGATCATCTGGTAGGTTTTTCCAGAAGTCGTTTGACGTCACAACTAAGTAATCCAGAATTCCGTGGTTCGTTTCCGTAATGCCATCTTGAACTTCGAAGAATTTTTTGCCGTAAATGTTTGACCAAGTATTTTCTTGACCATCAATAACCTTAGTTTGCAAGCCGCCGTAAACTTCTTTGAACGACATTTTTTGTGGGTTAGCACCTAGCTGCTCAAACTGAGCAACGAGTACATCAGAGGCTTGAACACGGAACTTAAGTCCTTCAGCATCAGTTGGAGAAATGAGCGGCTTGTTGGCTGACATTTGCTTCATGCCGTTATGCCAAAACGCAATGCCTTGTAGGCCACGACGTTTCATTGAATTTTTCAGCTTTTCACCCGCTTCCGAGTTTTGGAAACGGTCAACCGCGTCGACATCATCGAACAAGAAAGGAAGATCGAAAAGGCGGTACTTCTTGGTGAATTTCTCAAACTTAGAAAGAGAAGGAGCAGCGAGTTGAACATCACCATTCAGTAGCGCTTCCAACACTTTGTCATCATCATAAAGTGTTGAGTTAGGAAACACCTGCATACAGACTTTACCGTTCATCTCTTCGTTGACGCGCTTTTCAAGTAACGAAGCCGCGATGCCTTTAGGGTGTTTGTCCGCATTCGTTACATGGCTAAACTTGATGACCGTTTCACCTGGGTCACAATTTGCGGCAGCATTAAAACTGGTAACAGCAAGTGCAGAGACAGATAGTAGAGTTAGAGGCTTAAACATTATTATTCTCCTTGTTGAATCACATCCCATCCCGTCCATGAGTAACTAGGTGTTAGGCGATGGGTACGGATGTTCAACAAAGAGCAATTAATGGACCATGTTAAAATTTATATGTATTTCAATAAATTAAAAAAGACCATTAACATGAATCCGAAGTGTAACGAGTGAATTCCACCCAAGAAAAAGATATAAATGGGTGGGAAATGACCCATTTATGAAGAACAGCTTATCTCCATTTTCTTCCCCCATTCCGGCGGCAATTTCGCATAATCATCAAACTCGGGTTGCTCATCAAATGGGCGTTTTAACAGTTCGGCCAATCGGTGTAATTCGCTAAAGTCCCCTTCTTCCGCTTTATCAATCGCCAACTGAGCCAAGTAGTTACGCAAGATGTATTTGGGATTGGCTTGACGCATCTGTTTGCAACGCTGTTCGGTTGAAATCTGGCCCCCTAGTTTATCAACCTCTAGCTCACACCGAGCTAAGTACAGATCAAGCCAAGCTCGCGCAGCTTCTCGGTCGAGAAATAAATCGATTACGGCTTGGGAAGGCGCATTATCAAGGTTTGAAAGTGTTCTGAAGAAGCGAGTGTAGTCCGTTTTGTTCTGGTGAAGAAGCTCAAACATAGCTTCAAACAAACGCCCGTCTTCCGCTATCTTAGTTTTTAAGCCCAACTTCTCACGCATGAGGCGGCTGAACTGCTGGCTTAAATGAACTTCAAATTGACTCAACGACGATTCTAAATCTTCTCGTTCAACGAGTGGCGATAGCGCATGCGCCAATGCTGACAAGTTCCAAAGCGCAATTCTAGGCTGTTGATCAAATGCGTAACGACCCTGGTAGTCTGAATGATTACAAATGTATCCCGGCTCATAATCATCAAGAAAGCCAAACGGACCATAATCAAAAGTTTGCCCAAGAATTGACATGTTATCGGTATTCATCACACCATGCGCAAAACCAAAAGCTTGCCAATATGCGATCATCTCGGCTGTTTTAGTCACGATGGCGTCAAACATCGCGGCATATGGTTTCTCCGCCGATGCACAATCAGCAAAGTGCCACTCAATCACCTTATCCGCCAACAGCTTCTGCTCTGCTAACTGGTTGGTGTAAAAGAAATGCTCAAAGTGACCAAATCGAACATGGGTTTCAGCCATTCGAAGTAACAAAGCGCCCGATTCCGTTTTTTCTCGATAAACAGGTGTATCACTGACCATCATACCGAGAGCACGTGTCGTCGGAACCCCAAGGCCCGCCATGGCTTCACTGCACAGGTACTCACGGATAGTTGAGCGTAATACCGCTCGCCCATCTCCCATTCGCGAGTAAGGCGTTAGCCCTGCACCTTTGAGGTGAAGATCAAACCAAGTACCATTCTGATGCTCAATTTCTGCCAACAGTAATCCACGTCCATCGCCCAAATCTGGGTTGTAAACGCCAAACTGATGGCCTGCATATTTCATCGCAAGAGGACGAAATTGTTCGAATTCACTTAGCCCAGAAAAAACCGCCAATAACTCATCGTTTTGCTCTGCTGGTAAACCAAACTGCTGTGCAAACTCACCATTCCAAGCGACCCAGCGAGTGTTGTCCAAGGGTTGTGGCTCGACCAACGTATAGAACGCTGACGGTAATTGACTAAAGCGATGGGTGAAATTGACCCGTTGCCAAATGGACATGTAGGGTTCCTTAACAAAAAGAAGTACTGTTGTGAGTATACGTGTGAATGTCCCTGTCATTCAGCCATGAAATGGGCATGGGTATTTTGCGTGAATAACGTGAAGGCGGCAGGAAGGTATCAACCTGCCGCAGACCGTCTCCTAAACGGAGGTAGCATGTAAAAACGATCAAAGGGTTAAGCGGAAAATTCTTCACCCGTTTTTGGTGGCTGTGATGGCGTATCAAAACGAGCGCGTTCGATATCCACTACCGTTTTATAGCTCAACGATAACAATGCCAGCTGGTACGCGCCAAAAATACCATAGGCCACACCGACGAGGCTCAACATAAAGAGATTCGTAAAGTGGCTAAAGATCAGCTGACTGAGCAAGCCCGCCCCCAATGGAATTAGTCCCATCAAAATGAATACTTGTTTGTTGTATGGTCTGCTCTGATTCCACGAACGACGCAAACTGCGCGGCTGATGATCCATTGCAGTCGCTGGCAACACAAATGACCATCGCGCCATTACCCAATAGCCGGGAATGCTTGCAATCGTTGTGATAATAGCCATAGCAACAAAGTCGGCTTCACCACTTTCTGCAATGTAGATAAACGACAACACAAAGATCGGGATACCAATAACGAGCATCATCATCAGTCCAAACAGTATCCACCAGCCTATGAAACGGAATTCTCGCGCTGACAAACGAAATACATCCAACGCAGAGTGCATGTAATCGCCGGCTAAATAAATTCGATGCACACGCACAGCCGCCATAGCGGCAACAAGTGGGTACAAAATAATTGTGACGAAATAAAATCCTGCGACATTGCCTTCTTGAACGTTCGCTTGATCTTGCCCCGTCATTTCAGGATACATAAAAGCAAAAATTGAGTGCACGATAATCAACGGAATACAAGCAATAACAATTGCGAGTAGATTCCTTCTCACCATCACTGCCGCTTCTCGGCATATTTCCGAAACAGAAAAGCCCTCGGTAGACATATAACATCCTTAGTTCATAAAAATCGGCCCCTAGGGTAACCGCAGAGTAGAAAAATCGCTTTAAAAATAATGAGAAACACATCTCATAAGACAATGAGAACGAAACCAAAATAGATCAGGTAAAAAATAAGCCACTCAATGTGAGTGGCTTATACCGCAATTAATACCGTTTTAGACGCGACGTCGCCAGCCTAATGTTGCAAGCAACATCAAAGCCCAATAAGAAACACTGCCGCTACCTTCAGAGTTCTTGAATGTCGTTGTCTTCAAAGAAGCAACAACCGTCACGATAACTTCCCCCGTAGCAGTGGCACCATGACCATCTGAAACCGTATATTGCAGCTTGATGCCGTCAGTAGGGCTATCCGGTGCTTGAAAACGGATTTTGCCATTCTCTACACTCGCACTTCCCACACCCGTTACGTTCTGTACGCTTTCTACAACCAGTTTATCGCCGTTCACATCCGAATCGTTGCTCGCTGCATCAATCAGAATACTTTCACCAACGGCAACGGTCGCCGTATCTGCAAGCGTAAGTGGCGCTGCGTTTTTCATGGTTAAATCGACGGTAGCACTGGACGTTTCATTACTAGGATCAGTCACGGTTAAACGGAATGTCAGAACCTCACCCGCTTTTGCACCTTGAGGCACCGTAAAGCTTGTGCTAACACTGGTTGCATTGCCAAGAGAAACTGAAGTGCCAGCCAACTGCTCCCATTTATAACTCAACACATCACCATCAGCATCCGTACTATTTAACGCAGACAACGTGACTCGCTGCCCAACCGTCATGTCTTTATTATCAACATCAATCACGGCCACTGGCGCTTCGTTGCTGCCAAGCACTTCCACCTGCACATTCACGATTGAAGATGAGTACGCACCATCAACCGACAACAAACGATATTGGAAAGTGTCCAGACCAACGAAGTTAGCTTCAGGTTGGTACTGGTTGCCAGAGATGGTGCCGTGCTCAGGCTTCTGCACAATGTCCACATTGAACTGATACCCTACCGCCATGAAATCATTGTCCATCAGGTTCAGTTTGATTGGCGTATTTTTATTGGTTTGTAACGAATCAGATTTCGCTTCAACCAAGTTGCTCGCATCCACATTTAATAATGCTGCAAACGGAATATAAGAGAACCCGGCTTTTTCTAGACCAAACGTGCCAATCTCACTGTAATCACCAGTCCACATTACAGGTAGGGAGGCTTTTTCAGTTTTTAGCAAGCGGCCGAAGTCAAAGTTTGCATCAAATTGACCGCCTTCCAATTCAACGACCAATAAGTGCTGACCCGCACTCAATTGGCTTGATTGGGGGAATAAAATTCGAGATGACTTTTGGAAGTTACCTTGCTGTAAAAGCTCAGCGTTGTTTTGATTCAATATTAATCGATAGCCAATGTTTCCAGAAAATGGGAATCGCCAAACTCGATAAGTCATGTCACTTTGAGCGCTATCTCTTTGCGCATAAAGTTGAAGGCCATCAAGCTCTGTATCACTATTCAAGTCCAGTGACACCGCCAGAGTGTTACTCCCACTCGCGTACACATAACCTTGATGAAGAGAGTTCAGCCATGCTGATTTATTTGGTTCGTTTGTATGCTCAAGAGAAAAGCTACCACCGTTGGTGTTGCTGGCAATGTTGGAAATACGAACCCCAGTATCAAACCCTGTGATCGTTCTCAGACCCGGGGTCGATGTATCTGAAATGACATTGCCACCATTAGGGTATAAATCGTCAGCGTCACTCCTACCATCATTTTCTAACTCATTCAGACCATCAGCCTGCATGATTTGAACCTGCATCGCGCCAACATCATTAAAGCGGTTCTGGACATTGACCGACGTCGCCAGGATACCTTCAGCCGCCAATGCTCGGTCGTAACCGCTAAAGGTGCGATTTTCCAAGTAAACACGTGGGCCAAACTCTTTCAAGTACGGGTCGAGATACACCAGCTTGACATCGTCGTTGTTCACAGAAATAGGCGCTGGACTTTCATGAGTTACCGTTGGTACAACAAAACCAGCAGCGTGTTTGCTCCATGCACTCATGTTCACCGGAGTGTCACCAGCGTATGAATCTCCCGGTTTCTGCGCCCATGAACCGCCACCCATCACGCCCCAAGAGCCGATCGAGGCATCACTGTTCCTTGCGTACAAATCCGGTAAGCCAAGCATTAAGTGGCCAAGCTCGTGTACGATCACGCCCAACGTCGCTTGATGATCAACTTGATAGTCAGCGAACACACAATAGTCTGTGATCTTTTTACCATCTAGTGTGACATCATCGTGAGAGAATTTGTGCGGCCAAATCGCAGGACGGTTGAGAACCCCTGTTGAACGATCTCCCCCCGCAAAAATAAACATGACAGAGAGTTCTGACGGTTCTACGGTACCATTTTGATTGCTGTCGTAGGCCGAAAGATTAAAGTATGGATCCAGTTTTTGATAAGCCTCGGTGAAAACCGCATTCAACTTGGCGGTGCATGTCTTATCAGTCGAACTAGAGTGACAGTTAGGGTGGCTTTGTGCCACAGTCACATCTATCACACCGTCATTGGCGGTGCCGTAACTCTCAAGTGCAGGAACAACTTTGAATTTACCTTGAGAGTTTTTATCAAAGTAATCCACAACGCTTTGACCATTGGTATTAAATACGCGTTGCTCAAAATCATGCACCATTGCTTGGTCATCAAACGAAACTTGCACAACCAATAGGGGCTGCTGCTTCACCGTTGAACTGCTCATCGCCTGGTAACCTTGCGCCGAACGCAGTAGGTTTTTTCGTGCCATCGGCTCAATGGTTTTTAGAGAAGATAATTGCGGTTTAACTTGTAAATCCGGGCGAAACTTCGCCGACTCAGGTGGCTCACTCGACTGCGTTTTCACCACACCTGTCGAGATCAATATTGGCGTGTCTGACTCGCGCTGAATCTGCGCGAAAAACCAAACGCCGTCTTCCTGAAGTAAGGCATTGCCCTGCTTATCTTCAAACCAGTGGAAATCTGCCGTTCCACGTAGAATTGCCTCACTGGAGCTACCATCGCTCAACGCAATAGTATGCCAAACCGGCGATGGCGGAGTAGTTGCCATGCTCTTCCCTGCAAGAAGCGCAGTTAGCATAGCCATGGCGAGTGTGTTGAATTTCAAAGTACGACTCCATCTTTTCGATTCGTTCATTCATACCAAGCACAACAAACACAAAGTAACCCTATGGGCATAGAGTAAGACTGAGTGACTATTGACGAAGGCTGGTATCAATTCGCTCAGATAACACGACGTAGTTTGGTGTCACACTACAAAAGCGTCGGATTCCAAAACGCTGTTATGAGCGTAGCTTCTGAGAATATAAATTGAGTGAATGAATAGTATCGAAACGAAAGGAAGAAGAAATGAACTTCTACGAATTTATAGGTAAAACTGGGCAACATTCCACATATTCTATAAATGTACGAGCACTGCTATTAATCAATGCTCGTAGTGGTCGCGCGGCCATTGTTTAACGCTATATTAACCTGTAAGAACGGCGTCTTCTGGGTATTTGACCAAGGTAGGTTCAGGACGTGCCAACATGTAGGCAAGCGTGAGCGGCCCAATACGACCAATGATCATCACCACGATCATAATGTATTTACCAGGTTCAGAAAGTTCCGCAGTCAAACCTGCGGTGAGCCCCACTGTGGCAAATGCGGAAATGGTTTCAAACATAACTTTATCAAAGCTGGCCTTCTCGGTAAGCATCAATAAAAACATTGCACTTGTCAGGATGGCTCCGCTCACAACGATAATTGCCAATGACTTAGTCACAGTTTGCCAATTTATGGTTCGCTTAAACATAACCACATGTTTCTTTTGGCGTAAAAAGGTCCACGTAGCCATAAACGCAACAGCAAATGTGGAAACTTTAATACCGCCCCCCGTTGAGGTGGAACCCGCTCCAATTAACATCAGAACAATCATGACCAGTAAGGCTGGCTGGGTAAACAACGCCAAGTCAACACTATTAAACCCTGCCGTTCGAGCACTCGCAGATTGAAAGAATGCCGCCAACCATTGCCCTGTTGCAGGTAAAGACGCCATTGTGTTTGGGTTGCTTCGCTCAAGTAACCAAAACATCATCGTTCCGACTAAGAGCAATATCGGTGTCGCAATCAGCATGATTTTGGTGTGAAGATGCAAAAAGTGGAAACCTTTGCGCCAGTTTAGCCAGATGTCACCCACAACAGTAAAGCCAAGCCCGCCAAAAATGAATAGCCCCGCCAGTGTAAAGATAACCAACGGATCATTCACAAAGCTCATCATACTGTCAGAAAACAGCGCGAACCCAGCGTTGTTAAATGCAGAAATTGCATGAAACAAGGCGTAAAACATACCAGTCTGCCAGCCCATTTCAGGGACCCAGCGGATAGAGAGAAAAATAAACCCGACCGTTTCTGCAACAAGCGCGAAAACAACAATCCGCTTTACTAGTCGGTTTAGATTGACTTGCCGATCTTGCCCTAATGCTTCTTTCGCCAGCGCTTGTTGACGCAAACTCAAACGCACGCCGAACATATAGAGTAAGACCGCCGACAAAGTCATCTGCCCCAATCCACCGATTTGCATTAAAAACATCAGCAAGATTTTACCCGCAAGCGTAAAGTGTTGCCCAGTATCGACAACACCAAGCCCTGTCACACTAATAGCGGACGTTGCGGTAAACAAAGCATCCGTTATCGACAGGCCCGTAACAGAAAAAACTGGCAAGGTTAGCAATACCGCAGAAGGCAGTAAAACACCGAGAAAACTGAGCAATATAATTCGCGGTTCATTGCCTTTCGCTTTCTCTTGTTTACCATCTGGTGCGTAAAAAACACCTTTCTGATGAAAATACGTCATAGCGATTTTAATTTATTTGCGAGCGCATCTTGAGGGCCGACCACAATAATTAGGTCACCAATTTCTAGTGTGGTATTAAGGTCAGGTGCCTTGGTAATTTCTGGGCCCCGTTTAAACCCTAGCACTTGCACGCCATCGACTTTGCACAGGGCCAAATCACTTAGTGTCTTACCCATCCAACGAGAGCCAATCACAAACTCCGTCATAGCTAAGCCACTGCCTAATGGGTGGAACTCAAGAACCCGTTTATCGAGCATTTTACGCGCGACACGTATCCCCATGTCACGCTCCGGCATGATAATGTGGTCTGCGCCAATTTTTTGCAGAACACGAGCTTGGAACCGGTCGTTGGCTTTAACCCATACTGACTTTACTCCCGCCTCTTTAGCAATCAATGTCGCAAGAATACTGGCATTGACATCCGCTCCGATGGCAATCATCACCATGTCGTAATCATCAAGTTTGAGCTCAGCAACCGTCTCTTCGTGAGTACAGTTAGCCACAACCGCCTGACTAACAAAACTGGCGGCTTCTTTAACTCTGTCTTCGTTTATGTCAACGGCTAAAACTTGAGCACCTGAATCTTGTAACTCTTTACACACTGCCAAACCAAATCGGCCAAGACCAATAACGGCGAATTGCTTATCACCTGTTTTCATTTGTGCCCCATCTTATGCATTCATTAGCAAGCAAAAAAGTTTGCGCCCATTCCTTACCTTGTGCAAACCTGCGGACAGATAATTGACAAAAGCTTAACGCACCTTGATTCACTTTACGTGTTAAGCGTATGACACTGATTAACTTTTTTCCTCATTACCGAATAGAAACCGTCGCGATGGCTACATAATTGGATGCCTAAAAACGCAAAAAGCCGCAAGAATGCGGCTTTTAGATCATGGGATAAACTGGCTATTTTGATTCGCGCTTATCGTGCGGTTTACGTTTATTCTTAGGCACGTAATTTAAAATTGAAATTGGTACTGGCTTTCTTGGCGCAAAACCTTCAATTTCCACTCGCTCTAGCAAGTGCCCTAAACGACTTTCAATCATGCAGAGGTTCTTAAAGTCGTCTTTTGAAACCAGTGATATCGCCTCACCTTTCGCGCCAGCACGACCTGTACGACCAATACGATGTACATACTCATCCGCTGGGTAAGGTAAATCGTAGTTGATGACAACTGGCAGATTATCAATATCAATACCGCGCGCAGCAACGCCGGTTGCGACTAAGTACTGGATTTCACCCGCTTTAAACTTTTCTATTAATTCCTGGCGAACACGCTGATTACGGCCACTGTGGAATGCTTCTGCCACAATGCCACGTTTCTCAAGTTGGCTTACCAGTTTGGCTGCGCCGTGTTTAGTTTCAATAAATACCAGTACTTGCGACCAGTCATTTTCTTTAAGCAAGTGACTTAACAGCGACGACTTCATGTCTTTATCGACGGTCGTGATCCACTGTTTAATATTTGATTTTGAGGCGCTGTGCTTTGCAATCGTGATCTCTTCAGGATCAATAATCGCATTTTTCGCCAAGTCACGAACAGGGTTAGATAACGTCGCTGAGAACAGCAAACTTTGCACATGTTCTGGCATACAGTCGACGATTTTGTCGATCGCATCGATGAATCCCATATCCAACATTTTGTCGGCTTCATCAAGCACTAGCGTTTCCACTTCATCAAAGTGAATCGCGCGTTGACCGTACAGATCAATCAAGCGCCCAGGCGTGCTTACCACAATATCGACACCCTCGATCAAGGCTTGTTTTTGTGGTGCATAATCCACACCACCAAACATCGCCATTGAGCGTAATGGTAAGTTTTTACCATAAGCTTCAATACTTTGATGAACCTGAAGCGCAAGTTCGCGTGTTGGCGTTAGGATAATCGCACGAGCGCGTTTTTTACGTTGCGTTTCGCCTCGACTAAGCTTTTCTAAGATTGGCAGAACAAAACTGGCCGTTTTACCTGTGCCCGTTTGCGCTGCTGCAATTAAATTGCGGCCACGCAATACGATTGGAATGGCTTTTTGTTGGATAGAAGTGGGTTTTTCATAACCTAGCGCTTTTACTGCATCAGCAATCGATGCGCTTAAACCAAGCTTAGAAAATGGCATAGAAAGGTCTCAACAGAGGAAATGGGCGCGTAGTGTATCAGAATCCCCGTGAAGTAACAGAAGGATTCATGCGCGAAAAACTAGGAACATGACACAATCTTAGCCCATGAAATTGGGCTGCAAACCTTTTTCTAATTTTTTCCTCACTTTGTAGGAAACATCATTAAGCGTGATTTTCCCCGTGTTGTGGCGATCGATACCTGCATTCTGTCGATAGGCAATTGAGCCTTGTCTGAACAAAACGAAAGACGGCGGTTTACCAATCGCAGCAGGGTAGAGAATGGCCATGTAAGCATCTTCTAAGCTATTAATTTTATTTCGATAGGGCCAATAGTACGCTTTCACATAGTCAAGTTGTTCAAGCGCGCTCATTCTCGCAAGAGTCTTTGTGTTCACTCCTAATGACTCTGCGGTAGAGGGCATAAATTGAATTAACCCTGTAGCCCCGCTTCCGGAACCATTTTTGATGCTTGGACTGAAAGTTTCAGCAGTTTCAAATGCCATGCACGCCATAAGATGATTAGGATTGATCTTTAGCTCTTTACTAATACGAATGACTTTAGATTTGAACTCTGGAGAAACTTTACCTCCCCACGCGACCGCGTTCTCGGGATCTGCAATCGAAGAGACCGTTGATGCGTCATGTTCTTCGACAATTTTAGAAAGTAGAGGAAGCGTTTGGCGTAGTCGATGGCTCGAACTCACCAAGCGAATTGATTTGGTAAGAAACTTGTCTTTTTTTTGATGTAGTTTTTGGAACTTTACTAACTTATACAGTTGCTTATAAACCGTTTTCACAACGAAGCCGGATGTAGGGAACACTCCCAGAATGTAATCCATTTCCTACAAATTTAATATAAATATCAGCAACAGGAATCCTGGATGTGATCAATGTCACCATAAAAATTCTCAAATTCGATACACGCCGATGTAAGTGGTCAATGTGTCTCCAACACGCTAGAAGTAAAAGTAAAGAGGCATTAAAAAGGTCTTACCAATTTTTTGGTAAGACCTAAGTTTACTGATTCTCGGATAAGCGAATGTATATTCTTACAGTTCAGCTTCCCGAACCAGTTCTGCAAGCGTCGACAAACGCTGCTCACTTTGTTTAACGTAAGGATTATTCGTATCCCAAGCATATCCAGCCAAAATCGCACTAATCATCTGTTTAATACGTGGGTTCGGGTTTTGATAGAAAATCACATCTTGCAACGTGCCGTTGTACCAGCCTTCCACATAAGTGCGGAATGTGTTCACTCCCACCATTAAGCGTTGCGAGTACTCTTCTTGCCAATCAACCTTTTCACCATTCAGCTGACGAACCAAGCAGTCCGCTGCAAACTCTGCCGATTTCATGGCGATAGTGACACCCGATGAAAATACAGGATCAAGAAACTCACCAGCATTACCAAGCAACGCGTAGTGCTCTGTCGCTAAACGTTTGACGTTAGCAGAATAGCCACCCAACTCGCCTGCTGGATTCGGGTAATTCGCGTTTCGCAATAAAGCAGCCAAACCCGGCTCTTCATTGGCTAACTGCTGCAACGCTGCAATCTTATCTTCTGGGTATTGTTCGAAAAATTCTGGCTCACCCACCACACCAAACGAACAGGTACCATTAGAGAATGGGATTAGCCAGTACCATACATCGTGATTTTCAGGATGAACTGAAATTAAAATTTTGTTGCGATCGTATTCCGGCTCTTGGGGAGAGATATGATCTTCGATATGGGTAAAGATCGCTTTTCTAGGCGGAAGACAAGAAGGTTCTTCTAGCTCCAACAAGCGTGGCAAAACACGCCCAAAGCCACTGGCATCCAACACAAAATCTGCTTCGATTTGATAAGCCTTCTTATTTGAGTCGAGCACTTCTAATCGAGACTTTTTCCCTTCAAACACTAGATTGAGCAGTTCATGCTGATAGCGAATCTCTACGCCTTGCTCTTCAGCGCTATCTGCCAATACTTTATCAAAGCTGGCACGTTGAACCTGAAACGTCGTGCCCGGTCCTGGCGTGTATTTGTTTGTAAAGTCGAACTGGGTGTATACGCCATTACGACGAAATGCAGCACCATCTTTATACTGGAAGCCAAACTGCTTTACTGCATTGGTCATTCCTGCTTGTTCAACAACTTCCATACATGCAGGGAGCAGGCTTTCTCCTATGGAAAAGCGTGGAAAAGTCGCTTTTTCTAAGACAACAACATCTATGCCACGCGATTTTAATAACGCAGAAACGGTTGAACCTGATGGCCCCGCTCCTACGACAACAACTTGCTTGAGCTCTGTTTTCATTCTGAATTTAGTTTGCTTGTAGTTTTAATAAGGTATGACCAAGGCCAATATTGTCGGTTCTTTCAACGACAGATAAACCTGCCGCTTCGACAATTTCTAAGAAATCATCACTGCGATAAAAGCGACTATTACCGTTAGCTAAACAGGTAAAATAAAGAGAAGTGGCATTAAGGCTATAGGAAGCTCCCGCGTATTTTTGAGCATCCCAAAACAG
This sequence comes from Vibrio sp. 1402, assembly GCF_033340275.1. Taxonomy (NCBI): domain Bacteria; kingdom Pseudomonadati; phylum Pseudomonadota; class Gammaproteobacteria; order Vibrionales; family Vibrionaceae; genus Vibrio; species Vibrio sp. 1402. The sequence continues at coordinate 146,174 of NZ_JAWOWE010000009.1, read as the reverse complement.
CTCCAATACGTAAATAGTATCTCCCTTCGTTAACTGGGCTTTAACTTTTGTAAGGATATTGAGGATCTCAATTGGGGAAAAGCAATCCAAGAACTGGCTCATCCACCATACGTCAGCATGCTCAGGCAATGTTTGTGCTTTATCAAGCATGTTTGCAGGGTATGGACGTACACGCTCGACGAACTGGTTTTCTGAAACATTCTTCATCGCTACTTCTAATTGCTGCGGTAAATCAACAATCGTCACTTGAACGTCAGGGTCATGTTTACAACACTGAATCGCCCATTTTCCCGTATTTCCGCCAATATCCACAAGATGCTTTGGCTTGCTTGCAAATACCTCTTTAAGCAGAAGTGGGAACGAGCGATCCGAATAGAAATGATCGAACTTAAACCAGCTCTGTTTGGCTTGTTCTGGTAACGTCGATAGACCTTGATAGATGGTCTCCCAATTGCCCAACTCTTTCAAACCAGACGGTTTACCTTCTTGAATTGCTTCCGTCAAATGCATCATCGCGGCGTAACAAACATCTGCCGTAAAATCCATGTTTGCATTCGTCATACCATCATGAAGAAGGTAAAAACCAAGGTTTGCAAGCGAATAGTTAGGTCGTTCCCATAAAACAATATGCGCACTAATCGCCATATCCAACAGTACTTTAACACCATATTCTGATACTCCCGTTTTCTCGGCAATATCTGTGGCACTCATGCCTTGAGCGCCAGCGCTGTCTAAAGCGGCTAAAATACCTAAATCTCGAAGCGTTTTGGCGGTCTGGAACACGATTGGTGCAAAAGATAACTTCTGAGCTTCTGTCTTCGCTTCAAAAGCATTAAAAGGGTCATTATTTTGATTTAACACGGAAAAACCTAACTGCAATTAATAGTTTTATTGTTGAGATTGATTGCCCAACAATGCAATAGCTCGCTGAATATCAACATTCAAGTTGTTTACCCAACGATTGTAATTGCGGTGGATTTTGCCATCACTTGCTTTGAGATTTACTGAGTTGAGATAAATAATTGAGTAATATTTATTATTGTATGGGATTTTTACTTCTGCAGAGTGTTTACGAACGTGGATTTTTGCAATAAGAACACCAGGGCTTACTTCTTCGATCGTCCAGCCTCGGTTAGTTGCTGATTGCACTATGGCCATTTTTACTTGTTTATTTTGAAGATCATAAGCAACTGGAGTATCCTCCACATTCATTACAGGTTGTACTCGTCCACAACCAACAAGAAGCAAAGTTAATAATAACGAGACATACAGCTTAAAACGCGACATGATAATTTCCTTTTTATTGTGAATTTGGGTCAACCCCAATTTGTATCGAGCTGTAAAATAAACAATTTAACCCAATATGCCAAACTCGAAGATCAACATTTCGTTCAATATTGATGCGTGGACAGCGAATTCATTCGGTTTATCCGAATCCAATGAATGGAAACAATGGGCAACAGAGATAAAATGGCCAGAAGATGGCAAAATCAATGTTGCAAATATTCCTGCGATGATGCGCAGAAGAATGAGCCCACTCAGTAAACTGGCGGTACAAACTGCAATCGAAATGCTTAATCAACATCAAGTTGATTACCTCGTATTTTCAAGCCGTCATGGTGAACTGCATCGCAGCGTCGCACTAGTTGAAGATATAATTAATGGAGAAGAGGCGTCTCCGATGGCTTTTTCTCAATCGGTGCACAATACCGCCGCAGGGCTTGCCACTATCGCAACTAAACAACCCATTCCCCTAACTTCTATCGCTGCGGCAGAAAACACATTCCAAAGCGCAATATTAGAAGCATGGCTGTTTTTGTCCGACAATCCTGACAAAAAAGTACTGCTTGTTGATTTTGATGAGCCTATGCCTGACTCTTATTTAGAATATGAAAACCAACAATACCAAGGGTTTGGACTTGGCTTAATACTTTCTCATGGAGACAAGTTCGCGATACAAAGCTCCATAAACGCAGAACGTTCCGGTCATCCTCTTCCTCAAGGTTTAGTATTTTTGCAACAATACTTGTTAGATAAAAGCCAGTGGACTATTTTCGCTCCGCAACAAGCTTGGGAATGGCACAAAAAATGACTCGCTTAAATCAGTATTGGCGTGTGCTAGCAACAGGCTTTTGTTTTTCAGTATTTGGGTTAGGTGGTTTAGTACTGAGCTTCATTGTTATTCCGACCATTCGTATTTTTGTTTCAGACCAAACGGAACGCGAATATAAAGTTCAAGGTGCGATTCGATATTCATTCAACACATTTTGTAAATTGATGAAGTTGAGTGGCGCAATCGATTATCAAATTATTGGTGCCGATATTCTTCAACAAGATCGTAATTGTTTAATTGTTGCCAACCACCCTAGTTTAATCGATTACGTTCTCATTGCTTCACAATTAAATCGCTGCGACTGTTTAGTAAAATCGGCAATATGGTCGAATCCTTTTATGAAGCACATCGTAAAAGCAGCCGGATATATTCCCAATGAAGCACCGGATGATTTATTAGCACTTTGTGATGAGCGATTTAACAAAGGCAACGTGTTGCTTATATTCCCTGAAGGAACAAGAACAACGCCAGGTGTAGAACCGAAATTACAACGTGGTGCAGCACAAATTGCGGTAAGAACAGAGCGAGATTTAAGGGTGGTCCATATTACGGTAACACCAAGTTTCCTCACAAAAGAGAAAAAATGGTATCAAGTACCGGCAACAAAGCCCTTTTTCAGGGTTGAAGTTAAGGATAAAGTTGAGATTACCCCCTTTATAAAGCAAACTACGTCGCCGACAATAGCGGCGCGACGCTTACAACAGCACCTAGCTGAAAACATTTTTCCAGAAAACTTTTATTAATAAGCAGGTCCCAGTGGAACAGTTACACAACGACATTAAGCAACTTATTATTGATGCTTTAAACCTTGAAGATTTAACCGTAGATGATATTGAAACGGATGCACCACTTTTTGGTGATGGACTTGGCTTAGATTCTATCGACGCGCTTGAGCTTGGACTCGCAATAAAAAAACAATACAACATCGTTATTGATGCCGACGACTCAAATACGCGCGAACACTTTGCGTCTGTAGCAAATCTAGCGAAATACGTTTCTTCTCAAACTAATGAATAAGTTGTAGGTATATTCATGACTGATGTAAATAAAGATCAAGTATTTGAACAAGTTAAAGATGCGCTTGTTGAGCTGTTCGAAATTGACGCAGCCGACATTCAATCAGATGCGCACTTATACCAAGATCTCGATCTTGATAGCATTGACGCCGTTGATTTGGTCGTACACCTACAGAATGTCACTGGCAAAAAAATCAAGCCAGCAGAGTTTAGTGCAGTAAGAACCGTTGACGATGTGGTTAACGCTGTTACTGAGTTATTGAAGGAAAGTTAATGCGCCAATTGCTGACTGGTCTGTCTGCAATTGTACTGCTTGCCTACCCCTTCGCCGTCTATTTCGGTATAGATAAATATGGCTTGAACTTAGTTGGGGGCTTGTTAATTGCTGCGTTACTTTTGCGTGTTTTCGTCGCAAATAAGACCCCACTAAAAGAGTTTAAATTCTTGGCGCTCGCTACGGGCGCTGTTGGCATTGTTCTAATTACACTTGGCATGGTGTTTAAACAACACGGGTGGCTTCAGTTTTACCCTGTCGTTGTCAATTTATGTATGCTGTGTGTATTTGGACTGAGCTTAAAACAGCCGCAATCGATCATAGAGAGGCTTGCTCGCTTGCAAGAACCCGACCTTCCGGCTAGTGGCGTGGCTTACACTCGCAAAGTGACGGTGGTTTGGTGCGCCTTTTTTACGCTCAACGCTGCCGTTGCACTCTATACCTGTTTCCTACCAGTAAAAATATGGACGCTTTATAACGGCCTCATCAGCTACTTACTTGCTGGTGGCTTGTTCGCTGGAGAATGGATCGTGCGTCAATTTGTTCGAAAGGAACACTAATCGTATGAATACAACGTATTCGAGCTTTACCTCCCTTGCGACCTTGTTCATCGCAGAGAGGTCTGAGCAATCCCCAGTCTCTTACGATCGCGATACGGTTATCACGTGGGGTGATTTCCAACAGCACGTCGCAACACTTACTCAACAGCTAGAAACCCAACCAACGCAAAACATTGCGTTGTGTTTTGGCAACAGCTACCTGTTTGCCGTTGGCTTTTTTGCTTGTTGTTATGCAGGAAAATCCATTGTATTACCTGGTAATTACCAACCAGAAGCACTCAAAGAGCTCAGTGAGCACTACGATTTGTTGCTGCATGATGCCGATGTCTCGGCTCCAGAACTCGTGAGCTCGCTTTTGATCGAAGCTCAATCATTGCTAGAAACCACCGTGATTAGCGAGCCAGAGGCCAAACAACCTTATTTTTGGCGTGAATTAAACCTGGCAGAAATACCAGTAACGCTATTTACTTCGGGTTCAAGCGGCACACCAAAAGCCATTGCAAAAACGCTGAAACAGCTCGATATCGAAGTTGCTATTCTAGATAACCTATGGGGCGACACGATTGCCAGCACACGCGTTGAAAGCACCGTTTCTCATCAACACATTTACGGCTTGCTGTTCCGCGTATTGTGGCCTTTGTGCTCCGCACGTCCATTTTCAGCACACAACCTTGAGTTCCCAGAGCAAATTGTCCATCACGCTGACGCTGACACCACGCTAGTAAGCAGCCCTGCGTTACTAAAACGACTCAGTGAAGAGCACGATCCGGTTGCGATTCGGTGTGTATTTTCTTCTGGCGGCCCCTTGCCAAACCAAGCGGCGCAGCACAGCCAGGAGTTGTTTGGGTCACTTCCTATTGAAGTGTTTGGCAGCACAGAAACCGGCGGCATCGCTTACCGTCAGCAGCACGTAGCTAGCACTCCCTGGACGTTATTCCCTGGTGTTGAAGCCGAGCTTAACCATGAAAATTGTTTAAAGCTCCGCTCGCCACACATTGATGAAAACACTTGGTACCAAACTGCGGATGAATGCTATTTCCATGATAGTATTTCTTTTGAATTGCGTGGACGCACTGACCGAATCGTCAAAGTCGAAGAAAAGCGTATTTCCCTTGTCGAAGTGGAAAAACGTTTAGAGCAATTGCCGTGGATTCAAGAAAGCGTGGTGATCCCAATGGAAGAATCTGGTCGCCTCACATTAGTCTCGATCATCGTACTTAACGATCAAGGCAGCGATGTGCTTAATGAACTTGGTAAAGGCAAATTTTGGCTTGAGCTTCGCAAGGCACTGCGCAATTGGCTAGAACCGATCGCTATCCCGAGAAAATTCCGAGTGGTCGACGAAATTCCATTGAACAGCCAAGGCAAACGCCAAGTTGCTGAAATTGAAAAACTATTCCAATAAAGCTAGTAACATGGATAAAAGAAAACCAACTATTCAGAATATTGAAGTGAGTGACCATACCGCGGAGCTGTCGCTGCGAGTGGATGCTGACATCTTAGATTTCCAAGGTCATTTCAATCACTTCCCTCTTTTACCCGGCGTCACTCAAATTGATTGGGCGTTGTTCTACGCCGTTCAATATTTGAACACTCCCAAGGTATTTAAAGGAATGGAAGTCATCAAATTTCAAGAGCCGATTCTGCCAAACGCCGACGTTTGTCTCTCACTCTCTTGGGACAATGAGCGCGAGAAATTGACCTTTAAGTACACATCGAAAAACGGTGAAACCTTGGTGACTCACTCTTCAGGCAAAATGAAACTGGGTGAGTCACGTGAGTGATTACCGTCCCTGCTTTTTAATTCCTTGCTACAACCACGGCAGCACAATTGCAGACGTGGTGGCATCGTTATCCTCTTTCGCTTTGCCAGTGCTGGTCGTGGACGACGGCAGCAATGAAGACACCAAACAAGCGCTTTCTGCTTTGAGTGAACAAGGGCTGATAAAACTGATTAGTTTGAGTGAAAACCAAGGCAAAGGTGGCGCGGTGATGGCAGGCCTACATCAAGCTCACCAACTTGGTTTTACGCACACCATTCAAATCGACGCAGACGGTCAACACGACCTAGAAGCATTGCCGAAATTGCTCAGCGCCAGCGAAACAAAACCAGATAACCTGATTTCGGGCCAACCGATATACGACGAGAGCGTACCTAAATCCCGTTTGTATGGTCGCTACGCTACGCACGTGTGGGTGTGGATAGAAACCTTGTCACTGTCTATCAAAGACAGCATGTGCGGTTTTCGCGCCTACCCAGTGGCGAAAACGGTCGCCGTGTTGAACAAGTACAGTATCGGCAAACGCATGGATTTTGATATCGAAATTCTAGTGCGAATGTACTGGGAAGGCGTCGACATTGATTTTGTTCCAACGCGCGTGATCTACCCTGAAGGTGGCATTTCCCACTTCGACGCATTGTGGGATAACGTCAAGATAAGCTGGATGCACACTCGCCTATTTTTTGGCATGTTGCCGCGCATTCCTTCGCTACTCGCCAGAAAGCGCCAAAACACAGATGACAGTAATGCCCACTGGTCGAAACGAAAAGAACAAGGCACGATTTTAGGCATCAAAACCTTACTCGCGGTTTACCGCTTGTTCGGCAGAAAAGCGTTTGACCTGATTTTAAAATTAGTCATGCGCTACTACCACTTCACGGGTAAATCTGCCCGTGAAGCGTCTGAGATTTACCTGCAAAACTTGCAGTACTACGCAACGCAGCAGAGCATCGCACTACCAAAACAGTTGGACAGCTATCATCATCTGCTTTCTTTTGGGCGAACCATGCTCGACAAACTGGCAGCATGGCAAGGTGACTTTAACGTCGATAACCTAACCATTCACGGCCAGCATCATTTCGAAGAGATGGCGCAGAAAAAACAAGGCGTGCTCATTTTAGGCTCGCACCTTGGCAATATCGAACTCTGCCGTGCGCTTGGTCGTCGACACTCTCATGTCAAAATCAATGCCTTGGTATTTACCCAACACGCTGAACAATTTAATGCGGTAATGAAGGCGGTAAACCCAAATTCGGAACTGAATCTGATTCAAGTCAGCTCAATGGGACCAGACACCGCGATTCTGCTCCAACAAAAAATCGAGCAAGGCGAATGGGTGGTGATCGTTGGCGATCGCACTTCCACCAGCAAAGAAAATCGTGTCGTTTGGGCAGATTTTCTTGGTAAACCTGCCCCATTCCCGCAAGGCCCATTCATGCTAGCCTCGGTATTAAAAGCGCCGGTCTATCTACTCTTCGGCCTACGCGACGATGAAGCGAACACTCCGCATTTTAATGTGTACTTTGAACACTTTAGTGACCAAATCACGCTACCGCGCAAGGAGCGTCAGCAGGCACTAGAACACGTTGTTCAACAGTACGCACAAAGATTAGAACACCACACACTGCAAGCGCCGTTACAGTGGTACAACTTTTTTAACTTCTGGACTTTAAGTAATCAGCCACATGACAAACAACAATAATCACAACATCACTTTTGGTGCCCAATCTTTAACCATCGAAGATGTCGTTGCCATTGCTCAAGGTGCAAAGGCAAACATGAACACCTCGCCAGAATTTACCGCGAAAATTGATCGTGGCGTGGCGTTTCTGGAACGATTACTGAAAGAAGAAGGCGTTATTTACGGCGTGACCACGGGTTACGGCGATTCATGTACTGTGGCGATTCCACCCGCTCTTGTGGATGAACTTCCGTTGCACCTTACACGCTTCCATGGTTGTGGCTTAGGTCAAATCCTTTCTCATGAGCAAGCTCGTGCGGTGCTGGCAACCCGTTTATGTTCATTGTCGCAAGGCGTATCTGGCGTGTCTCACGATCTGTTGAACCAAATCGTTACGTTTATCAACCACGACATTGCGCCACGTATTCCACAAGAGGGCTCGGTGGGCGCAAGTGGCGATTTAACGCCTCTGTCTTACCTAGCGGCGACCCTAATTGGCGAACGTGAAGTGCTTTACAAAGGTGATGTGCGACCAACACAAGAAGTGTTTGCAGAGCTGGGCATTGAGCCAATTCGCCTAAAACCAAAAGAAGGTTTGGCGTTAATGAACGGTACATCCGTGATGACGGCCCTCGCCTGTCTTGCCTACAAACGTGCAGAATACCTAGCGCAGCTTTGCACCAAGATTACCGCGATGGTCTCTGTGGGTATGCAAGGTAATGACTTCCACTTTGATGAAGCGTTGTTTGCGGTAAAACCTCATCCTGGTCAACAGCAAGTTGCGGCTTGGCTGCGTGATGATCTCAATGCTGAGCGTCCGCCACGCAATAGCGACCGACTGCAAGAGCGTTACTCGCTGCGTTGTGCGCCACACGTCATTGGCATGGTGCAAGACTCACTGCCTTGGCTACGTCAATTGATTGAGAATGAACTAAATAGTGCCAACGACAATCCAATCATCGATGGCGACAATGAGCGCGTTCTGCACGGCGGTCACTTCTACGGTGGTCATATCGCAATGGCGATGGATACGTTGAAAGTGAACATTGCCAACTTAGCTGATTTGCTGGATCGTCAGATGGCGCAATTGATGGATTACAAGTTCAATAACGGCCTGCCGTTTAACTTAACCGGTGCAGAAGGCGAGCGTAAACCGATCAACCACGGCTTTAAAGCGGTTCAGATTGGTATCTCAGCTTGGACGGCAGAAGCGTTGAAAAACACCATGCCAGCGAGCGTTTTTTCTCGCTCAACCGAATGTCACAACCAAGACAAAGTGAGCATGGGCACCATTGCGGCTCGTGATTGCTTACGCGTACTTGAGTTAACAGAGCAAGTTGCTGCGGCTTCACTCCTAGCAAGCGTTCAATCGGTTGAGATTCGTCGCCGTCATAACGAATTGGACGAACACCACATGAGTCAGAGTTTGCGAGTAATTCGTGACGCCGTACTGAGCGAGTTTGAATTTGTGATTGAAGATCGCCCATTGGAACAAGATTTGCGCCATTTCATTGAACGCATTCAGCAACGTCATTGGCCACTCTACGCGGAGGTATAATGCAAGAGCAGGTTCTCTACCCATTAGAAGCGGAGGTGACTATGGTCACCTCTTTTCAAGATGCTGACCCAATGGGCGTGATTTATCACGGCAACTTCTTTCGATATTTTGAAGAAGCGCGTCGTGTGCTGATGGAGAAGATCCAATACAGCTATCGCGATATGCAAGACTCTGGGTACATGTGGCCGATCATCGACACGCGCGTTAAATACGTGAAGGCGATTCCGTTTAATCACACCATTCGTATTACCGCGCAACTCACTGAGTGGGAAAACCGCTTACGTGTGGATTACGTGATTTACGACGCCGAAACGAATCAACGTATGTGCAAAGCGCATACAACGCAAGTCGCCGTATCCATTGAAAAGCAAGAGATGTGCTTTGTTTCTCCAGCAATCTTTTTAGATAAAGTAGAGCAATGGCACAACCATGGGAGTCTGGACTAATGCAAAAGTGGTTACTCTCTTTTTTGCTGATATTTTCTGTTCCAGCACTGGCCACACCGACAGCAAATGTAACGGATTTGGCATCGCTTCAACAGCAGTTGTCTCAGCATGAAATCGTACGCGGAGATTTTACGCAGCAGCGTCATCTGGAAATGTTTAGTCAACCTTTAACCTCTAAAGGTCAGTTCACACTGAGCAAAACACATGGCTTGTTGTGGCAACAAACAGAACCTTTCGCAGTCAATTTGGTATTGACGGAAAACAAACTTCGTCAGACTTTTGCCGACCAAGCACCGAAAACGATCTCTGCACAAGAAAACCCAATGGCGTTCTACTTTAGTCATGTGTTTTTATCCGTGTTCCACGGGGATACTTCTGCACTGCAAGAACAATTCACACTCGATTTTTCAGTTGAGAACAATCAGTGGCAGCTCGTTTTAGTGCCCAAACAGTCGCCATTAAATGCGGTGTTTAAAGCCATCACTCTTTCCGGTAAAACGCACATTGATCGCCTAACCCTGCAAGAGCTGCGTGGCGATAAGACCGAAATCACGTTTACAAACCAGACCTCTCTACCTCAGGAACTCACGGATGCCGAAGACGCTCAATTCCGTTTCTAAACTCAGTCTTGGCACTCATACCTTTGCTCTGGTTTGGCTCAATCTCGTTGTTTTAGCGGGCGCGTTGCTACTCAAACAATGGGTTTGGAGTGCAGAATCTCCGATTGAGACCAACATTTTAAAACTGTTGCCGAAGAACCAACAAAACCCAGTGGCTGAGCAAGCCTTTGAGTCGGTCTCGGCAAGTATGAGCGACAAAGTCATTTTCGTGATCACAGCGCCGGACAAAAATGCCCTTTTTGCAGCGGCCACTGAATTTGATAAGGGGTTACGACAAAGTAATCATTTTCGCGATGTGGTGGGAAAAATCTCACCTCAAGAGCAGCAAGCTTGGGCGAGTTACTACTTTAAGCACCGTTTCCAATTGCTGACGCCTGAACAACGAGAGCGTTTAAGCAAAAATCCAGAACAGCAAGTGCAGCATGTGATTCAGTCGCTGTACAACCCGTTTTCTGGAGTGACCGGGCAAGAGTTACAAAATGATCCTTTCTTGCTATTTCGTGATTATTTGAGCCAAGTTACCCAGCAATCGTCCTCTTTCCGATTGGATAACGGCTATCTGTCCGTCGAAAAAGACGGTGCTCAATACTTGCTTATTACTGCCGAGCTAAAAGACTCGCCTTATAGCCTAACTGGGCAACTTGCAGTCCCTGATATTCAAGCGCTAGAACAAGGCGTCGCGCAGAAATATGGCGCTGAAGTCGCACATACTGGCGTTCTATTTTACGCTGACTTTGGTACGCAAAGTGCAAAATCGGAGATCAGCACCATCGGTGTATTCTCTCTACTCGGTATCATTGCATTGTTCTTGCTGGTCTTTCGGAGTGTGATGCCGCTGTCCCTAGCACTGCTTTCCATCACCATTGGTTTGCTCGTTGCTTTGTCCGTTACGACGTGGATTTTTGGAAAAGTCCATCTGTTCAGTTTAGTGTTTGGCGCAAGTTTAATCGGCGTGTCTATCGACTACGCATTCCACTACCTAACCGAACGTCTTGCGGCGGGAAATGAATGGGATAGCGAGCAAGGATTAAAGCATATTTTCATAGCTATCACACTTGGCTTAATCACCAGTTTGATCGGCTATTTGGGCATGTTAGTGGCACCGTTTCCAGGTTTGCAGCAGCTTGCGCTGTTTTCATCCATTGGTCTGATTGCTGCTTACATCACCGTGGTGGCTTGGTATCCGATACTGGCTCGTAACCCATCGCGATCCATTTCGAACTTACCAGGACAATCACTGTTGGCGAAATGGTTAACGCTTTGGAATCAACCTCGAATTAAAGTCGGATTACCGATGTTATGTGTGGTTGCGAGTGGCTTTTTCTTGCTGCAATTGAACTACGATGACGACATTCGTCTGCTGCAAACGATGCCGAAAGATCTCAAGCAGCAAGAAACCTTGATTACGACGCTCAGTGGCATGCAATCTTCGCAGCAAATGTTGGTCGTTACCGCCGACGATGACGAAAGCCTAATGAAAAAGCTGGAGTCTTTGACACCAACTTTAGAAGCGTGGAAAGCGGAAAGCACCATCGAAAGCTACCAGAGCCTGAGCCGCTACTTGAGCTCAGTGGAACGTCAGCAACAAGACTATCAATTGATTCGCGATCTTTACGCGACACAATCCAGCCCACTTACTTCCGGGTTGGGCTTAAGTAAAAAGCCCAAAATGGACGCCGACTTTATCCCTGTTACGGTTGAACAGTACTTGCAAAACCCGGTATCAGCGCCTGTACGTTTTCTTCATTTGGGTAAAATTAAAGAAAAATCGGCAACGGTAGTGGTGTTAAACCAATTGCAAGACTCCGCTGTTGTTAAGGCATTTGCCAAATCACAGTCTGATGTTGTCTACCTAAACAAAGCTGAAGAAATATCCACCCTATTTGGTGAATACCGAATCAAAATCATGGAGCTATTGGCAGCCGCCAGTGCTGTGATCTTTCTGGTATTAATCAAGCGGTACGGTCTGCAACACAGTTGCCGAGTTTTACTGCCATCATTGATTGCTTGCGCCTGCGGTCTTGCAACTGCTGTCGCGATGGGAACAACATTAAACCTGTTCAACTTGCTTGGCTTGGTGCTCATTCTTGGTATAGGGATCGATTACACTCTGTTCTTTGCCGAGAAAGCCCGCAGTGTGAGCACACTATTGGCGATCACCCTTTCGGCAATGACCACTGTGTTGTCATTTGGATTGCTGTCACTCAGCCAAACTCACGCGATTCACAGTTTTGGCATTACGGTGTTAAGTGGTATTTTTGTCGCTTGGCTGCTCTCTCCGATTGCAATTAAAACAGAGGAAACGACGTCATGATTTTCAATCACGCCTTTCGCTGCGCGACGTTATTCGCACTGAGCCTGTTTTTAAGTGCATGCAGCTTGGTCCCTCACCAATCGACGCCTCAGGTCGACATTGCCGAGCACACCCAAGTTAGCTTGCCCACTCCCGCAAGCTTGGGCTATCAGTTGTCTGCCAGTCAGTTAATTACGGCTTCTTGGGCAATAGATGGTAAAACCAAATCTGAGCAACTTCCGGTACAACTGCAAGTGATCAACAACGAAGTGGTGCTGGCAGGCTTCTCATCCTGGGGGACGAGAGTACTCTCACTGTCTTACGATGGAGAACAAATTCAAACCGAAGTGCTCAACGGTTTACAAGGTTCGCTACCGCAGCCAGAACAGGTATTATTTAACCTGATGATCACGCTCTGGCCGAGTTCCGCTTGGGAAGGGTCGTTAAATGAGGTAAGGTGGCGAATTATTGATAAAAATAATTCTCGCGCCATCTTTGATAGCGACGGTGAAAAGATCATTAAGATTCAATACAGCTCTTCTAACAAGTTAGAGGGTAAGATTGATTTTCATCACCTCAAACATCAGTTTTCAATTTCTATTCAAACACTGCAACATCAGATTAATTAAGAACAATTTAGAATAACAATATGCCTATTCGCTCTTCTCAACCTTTGTATATTCAGGCCTGTGGCTTTCACTCTGCCATGGGACAAGATGATGCGCTCATCCACCAGTGTTTATCAGGAGCGAAGCCATCCAACATGGTGGTTGACCAAGATATTTTAAATTCAGGCCGCCAAACAGTAATCGGTCGAATTGCACAGACGTTACCGCAATTACCGACCGCACTCAGCCAGTTTGATACGAGAAACAACCGCCTCGCACTTTCGGCTTTGCTGCAAATCGAAGGCGACGTGCGTGACGCCATTGCTAAATATGGTCGTGACCGTATCGCAGTCGTGATCGGCACCAGCACATCTGGCATTTCAGATGGCGAAATCGCATTTGGCGAAAAGCTGGCAAACGGTAATTTTCCTGCCGACTACCATTACACCAAACAAGAGCTTGGCAACTGCAGCGATTTTATTGCCGCCTACTTTGATTTGAGCGGCCCACATTACTCAGTTTCAACCGCCTGCTCTTCTAGTGGCCGTGTCTTTTTAACCGCGCAACGCCTGATTCGCTCTGGCATTGTTGATGCGGTCATTGTGGGTGGTGTGGATACCATTTGTCGCCTCACACTAAACGGCTTTAACGGTTTAGAAGCCCTATCCGATACCCTTTGTAAGCCGTTTGACCAACATCGCAACGGCATCAATATCGGCGAAGCCGCAGCATTAATGTTGCTAAGCAAAACACCCGCGCCTGTTGCCCTTCTCGGAGCTGGCGATAGCTCAGACGCACACCATATTTCCGCACCACATCCAGAAGGGTTAGGCGCAGAAGAAGCGATGAAAAAAGCGTTGGCCAATGCAGGACTTACAGCGCAAGACATTGGTTACATCAACGCGCATGGCACAGCAACGCCGTTAAACGATGCGATGGAAAGCAAAGCCATTCATCGCTGCTTTGGTGACTCCGTTCCCGTAAGCTCGACAAAGCCACTTACCGGACACACATTAGGCGCAGCAAGTGCAACGGAAGCCGCGATCGCTTGGCATATTCTCAAGTACAACCTTGATTTGCCAATACAACACTGCGAAACCAAAGCAGACGATATCCATATATCGTTAGTTGAGACGCCAACCAAACTGGGTAACAAAGCGATTCTCAGCAACTCTTTTGCTTTTGGTGGCAATAATATTAGTCTTATTTTTGGTTACGCTCATGACTAAACTTCCTCCCATCGAACAACTTTTGCCACACGACAAACCAATGATCTTGGTTGATCGTGCTTTGGATGTTCAACAAGATACGATTCACTGCCAGGTTGATATCGCAGAACACAACCCGTTCTTCGACTCGACTTCTCAAACCGTGCCAGCTTACGTTGGCATTGAGTTTATGGCGCAATCTGTCGCGGCGTGGTCTAGTTACCACGCATTAATGAAGGAACAAGCGCCACCGATTGGCTTTTTGCTTGGTAGCCGTCGATACACGTCTGAATGCGATACGTTTTCTCGCGGACAGGTGCTCGATGTGTATGCTGAAAAAGTTATGGAAGATAACGGTATGGCGGTTTTTTCAGCCCGTATTGAGCTACAAGGAACTGTTGTAGCGACTTGCCAATTGAACGTTTACGTTCCATCAGAAGAAAAATTACAAGAAATGAAAATCAGGAGTCAACAATGACCCGACAAGTCCTCGTTACAGGTGCCAGCAAAGGCATCGGTAAAGCCATTGCCGTTCAATTAGCCAAAGATGGTTTCCAAGTCATTGTCCATTACATGGGCGATCAACAAGGCGCGCAAGACACCCTAAACACCATCGAACAGCATAGTGGTAGCGGTCGTCTTATCCAATTCGACATCAGTGACCGTACAGATTGTCGTGAGAAGCTAGAAGCCGATATCGCCGAACACGGCGCTTACTATGGCGTCGTAAACAACGCTGGCATCACAAAAGATACCGCTTTCCCTGCGATGACCGAAGAAGAATGGGATGGTGTGATTCATACCAACTTAGATAGCTTCTACAACGTTCTTCACCCTTGTGTTATGCCAATGGTGCAAAAGCGCAAAGGAGGCCGAATTGTTACCCTTGCATCAGTCTCTGGCCTAATGGGGAATCGTGGTCAAACTAACTACAGCGCAGCGAAAGCGGGCGTAATTGGTGCAACAAAATCACTCGCGCTTGAACTGGCAAAACGCAAAATCACCGTAAACTGCGTTGCTCCAGGGCTTATCGACACAGGCATGGTAGACGAACACGTGAAAGAACACGCGATGCCGCAAATTCCTTTGCGCCGCATGGGAGAGCCAGAAGAAGTTGCTGGTTTAGTCAGTTACCTTATGTCTGACATCGCAGGCTATGTAACTCGCCAAGTCATTTCGGTAAACGGAGGCCTAGTATGAGCCGTCGAGTTGTTGTAACCGGAATGTCGGGCGTGACTGCGTTTGGTAACGATTGGCAATCTGTCGAACCAAAACTGCGTGACTGCCAGAACGCGACGCAATACATGCCTTCTTACGAACAGTATGAAGGTTTGAACACCAAGCTCGCGGCACCCATTTTAGATTTTGATCTGCCAAAGCACTACAAGCGCAAGCAAGTACGCGGCATGGGCCGTGTTTCCAAATTAGCGACCGTCGCAACAGAAAACGCACTAAGCCAAGCAGGTTTGATTGGTAACGACGTACTCACCAATGGTCAAACGGGTATCGCATACGGCTCATCAACAGGCAGTACTGACGCAATCGGCGCATTTGGTGTCATGCTGAATGAGAAAACCACTAAAGCGATCACCGCAACGACTTACGTGCAGATGATGCCACATACCACGGCGGTGAACGTTGGTCTATTTTTCGGTTTGAAAGGCCGAGTGATCCCAACCAGTAGTGCATGTACCTCCGGCAGCCAAGCAATCGGCTACGCCTACGAAGCGATCAAACACGGCTACCAAACGGTCATGGTTGCTGGTGGCGCTGAAGAATTGTGTCCAACGGAATCCGCTGTCTTCGATACCCTTTTTGCCACCAGTCTGAAGAATGAAGACCCGAAAAGCACACCAAGACCTTATGACTCCGATCGCGATGGTTTGGTGATTGGTGAAGGTGCGGGAACGCTGGTTCTGGAAGAGTACGAACACGCCGTCGCTCGTGGCGCGAAAATCTATGCAGAAATCATCGGTTTTGCCAGCAACTGTGATGCCGCACACGTCACTCAACCACAGATGGAAACCATGCAAATCTGTATGGAAATGGCTTTGCAAAACGCGGGCATTCCTGCGGAGAAGATCGACTATGTATCTGCTCACGGCACTGCCACCGACCGCGGTGATATTGCAGAAAGCAACGCAACAGCGAATGCTCTGGGCAAAGTGCCAATCAGTTCACTCAAGAGCTACTTTGGCCACACACTAGGCGCGTGTGGCGCAATTGAAGCGTGGCTAGGTTTAGAAATGATGCACACAGGCTGGTTCAACCCAACGCTCAACCTAGAAAACCTCGACGAGCAATGTGGCGATTTAGACTACATCGCCGGACAAGGCCGAGAACTGGACGTGAAATATTTGATGAGTAACAACTTCGCCTTTGGCGGCATCAACACCTCCATCATCTTTAAAAAGGTGTAATGCCCTTAGTAAATGCAAAAGCGCTGGTTAATCAGCGCTTTTTTGTTCGACTGAGTAAAATCACATGGCATATACTTACCCCTCATACAACGCAGCTAGAGCAATGCTATGAATGAAGAACTTTTTTTTAAACTAGTGTCACAAATCAAAATAGGAAAACAGCTTCCAAACGCGGTTTACCTTCATAGAGACGCATTCAGTGCTTTGCCTAACACCTTAGCTCAGTTTATCCCTGCGGTAGCAAAAGCGGTAAGCCTTGATGACGAAAGTTGGAATCTAGTTAAATTGTTTAAAAAAGAGTTCCGCTTGTCCTTACTTTACTATCCTGATTTCTATAGCGACTCCTACCCTGCGCTACAGCAAAGCATGAATGTCGACTTATCAAAACTCAGCCATAAAACCATGAGTTACAATGACTCCGATAACCCGCCGATTTTACATCGTAAAGAAACCATGGTCTTGCCTGAAAGCAAATATTACGAACACTTTTCTTCCCTCACACAAGAAGGTGAAAATGCAGGCCTTTATGTAAACAGTCGTATTATTGGTTTCAAACGATCATGGGAGAATATAATTAAACGTCATGGTTATGCGCTAGTTGATGGTCGTTTGTTTCGTTGCTCAGCTGTGCCGCAGTTAGCCGAGATAGGAGTAGAACGACACCGAACAGCTTTAGTCAGGCATGCGTTGTCTGCTCCTATGAGAAGTCTCGTAAAATATGGATATTTGGAAGGCAATCATTCTATTTTTGATTATGGCTGTGGGCGTGGTGATGACTTAAGAGAGTTGGAAGCTCATGGATTAGATGCTCTTGGGTGGGATCCAAACTTTCAGCCCGATAACGACAAAGTGAGTTCTGACATCGTCAACCTTGGCTTTGTTCTGAACGTGATTGAAGACCAAGATGAACGTTTAGATGCTTTGTTAGGTGCTTGGGAGCTAGCGGATAAGTTTCTTGTTGTTTCTGTCATGCTTGCTAACGAAAGCTATATCGCTCAATTCAAACCCTATAAAGATGGAGTGATTACTTCCCGTAATACCTTTCAAAAGTATTACGCTCAGTCTGAGATAAAGGCTTATATTGAACGCAGCTTGCAAGAGGATGCCATTACCGTTGCACCCGGCATTTTTTACATATTCAAAGATAAGCTCGAAGAGCAGCAGTACTTACAAAGCAAATACAAGCGCCACCATAAATGGCAGCAACTCACCTCTCCAGAGCCTGTCGAAGCAAAAGACAAAGCCAAGCTTCTGATCACTCAAAACCAAGAACTTTTCGACGCATTTTGGAACACATGCTTAACGCTAGGTCGCATACCCGCTAACGAAGAGTTTGAGCAATCAGACAAAACAAGAGCACTTATCGGCTCACACAAAAAAGTGTTTGGTCTGTTGCAAGAAATGTTCGACACCAAAGAATTCGAAAAAGCAGAAAAGCGCCGTAAAGAAGACCTGTTGCTTTACTTTGCGATGGGACTGTTTGAGAAGAGAAAGCCTTATACGCAACAACCAGAATCACTCAAGCGCGATATTAAAGCTTTATTTGATGATTATAAAACCGCACTTAATCTCGCTGCAGAATTGCTGTTTGCGATAGCCGATACAGACCTAATCAACACGCAATGTGAAAAGGCCCACAAGCAATTACCTGCAAGTTTATTGAATGAGGGACATTCTCTTATCCTACATCGTGACTACATCGATGATTTACCACTCTTACTGCGTACATACGTAGGTGCGGGTTTACAAATGTATGGCGAACTGGATGAAGAAATCGATTTAATCAAAATCCATATCACGTCAGGCAAGCTAACCTTAACCGCTTACGACAACTTCGAGCACTCTGTACCATTTCTGGTCGAGCGCATCAAAATAAAAATGGCAGAACAAGATATCGACTTCTTTGATTATGTAGATGAGAAGCGCAGACCACCACTGCTCAACAAGCATCTTTATATGCCATCTGAACACGAGAACTACAAAAAGCAGCAGAGCTTTGATAAGCGATTAGGGAAGTTAATGGAGTTTGAACCAACTGAAGAGACTCAGATGGTTCGAGCAGAATTTGAGGTGCTTTTAGGCAAACACAATAAGGAAATCAGAGGGTTTAAAGTAAATAAGAAAGCATCCACTTAAACCTTCAGAAAAAACAGACCTTGCCATGGAAATCTAACGTCTATCCCTGTAAAATACTCGACCTATTTTGGCAAACCAATGCAATATTTCGCAAATTTGAAATGACTGCATAACAAACTAGATCGAAAGTATGTCATTTTTTGACAAACTAAAAACCATGAACTTTGCTTACTTTTAGTTTTTACGTCAAAAAATAACAAACCAACTAAGGTTTCACATGCAAAATCAAGATTCAGGCTATTGCTACTCCTTTCCTGCTGTTAGAGGTATTCAAGCAGGACGTCCCTTTTACATTGCAACGTGCCCTCTTAGGATCATTCCTAAAATTTTCAGTTACAACGAAGACGACGTTCCGCCTGAGCTAAGAGCTCAACGAACGTTGAATAAAACTCGTATTCCAGAAATGGTTAAGTACCTTCTTGATAACCCAAAAGATTATGTTTTTTCTGCACTAACAGTATCTGTAGGTGTCGATATATCATTTGAAGATCATGATGGTGCACCGAATTTAGGAACTCTAAAAGTTCCTATGGATGCCCAAATCTTGATCAATGATGGGCAACATCGTCGTAAAGCAATCGAAGAAGCCTTAAGGGAAAACCCGGACTTAGGTCAGGACAATATCCCTGTGTTGTTCTTCATTGATGAGGGACTTACACGCAGCCAACAGATGTTTGCTGATCTCAACAAATACGCGGTAAAGCCTAGCCCGTCTCTGGGTACGCTGTATGACCATAGAGATGAAAGCTCCGAGCTTGCTCGCGAATTGGCAACTAAAGTTAAGCCTTTCATCGGTTTAACTGAAATGGAGAAATCCAATATTAGCCCTAAGTCGAACAAGCTATTTACTTTAAGTAGCATCAAACAATCGACTCGCGCACTCTTGAGCAAAGGTCCCAAGGACGGCTTTAACGAAGAAGAAAAGCAACTTGCAGCTGAATTCTGGGAAGAAGTGACTCGCCACATAAAAGATTGGCAATTGGTTATTGATAAAGAAGTATCACCAGCACAACTTCGCCAAGAATATATACATGCGCATGGCGTCGGGTTACATGCCATCGGTGTCCTAGGTAAACACCTGCTGTGCCAAGAACCGAAACAATGGAAAGAAAAGCTTCAGCAGTTGCGCAAAGTTAACTGGTTAAAAACCAATCCGGACTGGATCAAACGAAGCATGAACCACGGCAAATTAAGTAAGTCGACACAGAACATTCAACTTACTGCCAACGCACTAAAAATTAAACTTGGGTTACCACTAACCCCAGAAGAGAAAGCTCTAGAGAAGCAGTTATCATGATACACGAGCTAAAACTGGCAGAAGACCTAGCCGAATACGAAGACTTTATCAACGCAGAAGACTTCGCAAATAACAAACTAAGCCACTACATTGCAGATGTGCAGCGTGTCTACTGTGCAGACAAACGCCCATGGGTAATTGGCTACAGCGGTGGTAAAGACTCATCAGCAGTAATGTCGTTAGTTTACTTGGCACTACTTGGCTTAGAGCCAAAAGACCGCCAGAAACCGGTTTTTGTTGTATCTTCAGACACACTTGTTGAAACACCTGTTGTTGTTAACCACATCAAAGACTCGTTGGCTGCTATCGAGAAAGGCGCGAAGCGCGATAACCTACCTATCACTTGCCATAAAGTCGTCCCTAAAGACAATCAAACATTTTGGGCAAACTTGCTTGGTAAAGGCTACCCAGCGCCAACACGTTCTTTCCGTTGGTGTACAGAACGAATGAAAATTGACCCTGTGAGCGACTTTATCAAGTCTAAAGTCTCACAGTTTGATGAAGTGATTGTAGTACTTGGCTCTCGTAGCCAAGAGAGTGCATCACGTGCGCAGGTCATCGCGAAACACAAAATTGATGGCTCACGATTAGCCCGCCACACAACACTTGCAAATGCGTTTATTTTTACCCCTATCGATACATGGGGTGTAGATGATGTTTGGAAGCTACTGCGTCTTTGCCACCTAGAAACTAAACAAACCCCGTACGGACCTAAGAACATTTGGATCGATGAGTATGATCTTGAATGGGAAAATCCGTGGGGTGGCAAAAACCTTGTGCTGTGGAATCTCTACAAAGACTCTTCTGGTCAAGGCGAATGCCCAATGGTCATTGATGAGACAACACCATCTTGTGGTAACTCTCGCTTTGGTTGCTGGACCTGTACTGTCGTAACGAAAGACCGTGCAATGGAAAGTCTTATCCAAAATGGTGAACAATGGATGGCTCCTCTTCTTGAGTTTCGTAATAAGCTGTCAATGACAACCGATCCTGCGAACAAAGAAGAATACCGAAACCATAAACGTCGCACAGGTAAAGTTAGCTACCAATACGCAAAAGAAGGCGAAGACATCGCAACCGAACGTAAGCACGTTCCGGGGCCTTACTGGATGAAATATCGCCGTCAATGGTTGCGCGAGTTGCTTGAACTGGATAAGAAGTTTAAAGCTGAAGGAAGAGAGATCGAGCTGATCACAGTACCTGAACTTCATGCTATTCGCCAAGAGTGGATTCACGATCCAAATGAGCCAGACTGGGACGACTCTCTACCTACTATTTTCAAAGAAGTTTATGGTTACGACCTTGATTGGGTATATGACGATAACGCAAGTTTTGGTAAAGATGACGCACAACTTATCCATGAACTTTGTGACAACTTTGATATTGAACCAGAGATGATCATGAAGCTTATCGAGCTAGAAGTCTCGATGGAAGGTTTAAGCCGTCGTAGCGGTATTTCAAATAAAATCGCATCGCTATTAAAAAGAGATTGGGGAAGCTTAGAAGAAATCAAACAAAAGCATGCTTCATTACAGAGTAAAGCCGAGTTTGATATCCACCAAAAAGAGATCGAGCGCTATAACGAACAGCTTGCCGATCTAGATAAGCAGCTTCAAAAAGAGTTTTAAATACTGAAATGTTAATTACAAAACTAACTCTCAACAACTTTCGAGTGTTCCGTGGCGTACATGAGATTGACTTGCGCCCTGCTCCTGCTCGTCTGAGTAAAAATGGCCCTATTGAAGGAACCGAACGACCAATCATTCTGTTCGGTGGCCTTAACGGTGCGGGTAAAACATCAATTCTGACCGCTGTGCGACTCGCTCTTTTTGGCCGTCAATCATTTAGCCAAGTGTTGTCAAATGGCGAGTACGTTGATGCCCTATCCGAACTTATCCATAAAGGCGTTGGCCATGGTGGTGTTCAAGATAACGCATCGATTGAGCTTGAGTTTAAATACAGCCAAAACGGCGAAGAAAACACTTATAAAGTGATTCGCGGCTGGAAACGCGGTAAGAAAGATAGCCTGTGTCTTGAGAAAGATGGCGTCCAAATACCAGAGCTCAACTACGAGCAGTGTCAGGGCTTTCTAAACGAATTAATCCCAACAGGAATCGCTGACTTATTCTTTTTCGACGGCGAGAAAATCGCGGAACTAGCGGAAGATGAATCTGGCAGCGTACTCAAAACAGCAGTGCGTCGCCTACTCGGTTTAGATGTAATCGCAAAGCTCAAGAGTGACTTAAATATCTTCTTGAAGAAACAAGGTTCTAGCGCACTAAGCCAATCTTTAAAAGAGGAAATGGATTCTCTTGATGAGCAACGTATCAGCCACGAACGCAATGCAGAGAAACTTCGCGGTGAAGCGGACATCGTTGATGCACAAATTGAGCTCGTATCACGCGATATTCTTAATTTAGAGAATAAGTTATCTCAAAACGGCGGCGCTTGGGCTAAAACCCGAGAAGATGAGCAACAAAAAGTAGATAGCTTACTTAAAGAGAAAGTAGAGCTTGAAAAGCAAATTCGCATGGAGATGGAGACAAGTCTTCCATTCGCACTAGCACCTAATGCAATGCAACGCCTTCAAACTCAGATCAAGCAAGAACAACAGATTAAGAAGAAACAGAACTTTGGTAATGAACTGGACTCATTCTTAGAAACACTGCGTTCAAAGTACCCAAGTTTTGATACAGAGATGGCTCAAAGTGCGATTGCTGACAGCTTTAAAGCACACGTGGGTGAATTTGATTCTGCTGAGCTGCTTTTAGATATCTCCGACCGTCAAGCGAATACGATTGACTATCAACTCTCAAACCTGGCTCAAGAATCTTTTTCACGTTTCGATGAAGCACGAGTACGTCTTCAAAAAGTCGAAGAAGAGATAGACAACGCTTCAAACAATATCGCACGAGCTCCTGAGCAAGAGCAGGTGCAAGAGCTTTTTGCGGACGTGCGCGCACTAGATAAGAAAAAAGAAAAGCTGATTGTCGAATACCACGCTTTGCTTGAAGAAGCAAAACGTGAATTGCGCCAAGCACTAGAGTCTGCTCGTCAAATTCAGAAGCTACACGATAAGAATAAAGAGCAATCCAATAAAGATCAGAGTATTAGCAATGCCCAAAACTCAATCTTACTGCTAGAGAAATTTGGTGAACAGCTAACTAAAGCTCGCGTCAACCAACTAGAGAATGAGTTCGTCCAGTCTTACAAGAAGCTGGCTCGTAAAGAAGATTTGCAGCTATCCGCTTCAATCAACCCAACATCATTTGATGTTGAACTAATGGATGAACACGGGATTAAGATCAATCGTAAATCCATGTCGGCAGGTGAAAAGCAGATATATGCTATCTCAATTTTAGAAGCACTAGGTCGTACGTCCGGGCGTAAGCTACCAGTTATTATCGATACACCATTAGGACGCTTAGACTCACATCACCGTGACAAACTGGTAGAAAATTACTTCCCTACCGCCAGTCACCAAGTTGTGATTCTATCGACAGATACCGAGATCGATAGAAACTACACCAGTCTTATTCAAGACGATATTGCTCGTACTTACGAAATTTGTTTTGACGGTACAACTAAGTCTTCGACTTTGAAGGAAGGTTACTTCTGGAGAGAAACAACTAAGGAGGCTGTGTAATGCTACCTAATCGTATGAACCTGACTCGCTCGACTGAAGAGCAGCTTAAAAAGTTGAAGGGCTATACTGGCATCACTCCAAACGTCTCAGCCCGTATCGCTTTCTTCCGTTCAATTGAAAGTGATTTTCGATACCAAGGCCAAGAAGCTAAGTTAGATGGTTCACTTGTACTAGATAAGTACACTTGGCTTGGCGAGACTAGTGATGTTACTGAACTAATGTTGAAGATGTACTACCCAGAGCTAGATACGAAAGCGTATCAACAAGCTTGGGCAGCACATGTCGAAGATGGAATTGCTTCAATTAGAAATCATAAAGCTTTAGATGCACTTAGCCTCAACATATAACCAAAAGCCTAACTTACGTTAGGCTTTCGTTTATCTACGAAGGAAGTCTATGTCGCTGGAGTTACTTTGAGTTCAATACCGTTAAAATGAGTAAAGACCGCATAAGATTC
Organism: Vibrio sp. 1402; assembly: GCF_033340275.1. NCBI lineage: Bacteria > Pseudomonadati > Pseudomonadota > Gammaproteobacteria > Vibrionales > Vibrionaceae > Vibrio > Vibrio sp. 1402. The sequence goes on along the minus strand of NZ_JAWOWE010000009.1, from coordinate 122,060 downwards.
AGCCGCTTTAACTAACTCTCTTAAAAAACCCAAGTCTAATTTAGAATTTTCTTCCATCATCGAAATTATAGAATCTAACTTATCTGATTCGACTTTTTTTCCTAGGGTCATAGCCGATAGCGCAAACTCAGCTGCTTTTTGGGGATTAATTTCAATCCATTTTTTTATAACAGATGCTCGTATCCGATCAACTGGGATATTAATATCGCCAGAAATACTAATCAAACGCTCATGATAGTCCTTGACGCTATGCTCTTCAATTGATTCTTCGAAAATAGATTTCGATATATCTAGACTAGTAGCAAGAGATTCAATATGTTCAATCAGAGTATTCCATATCTCAACATCTGGATTATTTAAATCACTTGAAGGCAATGCAATTGACTTTATTTTACTGCTTCTCATTGACTCTAGCTTATTTGACATATCAGCGTCAAACACTGCAAACAAATCATAATTTATTGCTTGATGAGGCTTAAAGTGCTTAATCAGTTTTTCAATATTTGACTCTCCACCAAGTCCAACCAATTGCTTTTCTCGCAAAAAGTAAGGGTTAAATTTATTTATTAATTCTTTACAAAAAGACAGAGCGCATGAATCTTCAAGCAAAATAGAGCCGCTTATATCTTTACCTACACCTAAAGAGTTTAAATATTTAATTTGATGTTCAGGTCTAACAACATGCAAACCTTTACTTGGCAATTCCGAAAGTATTCGTATATTAGACAAGCCAACCTTGTTTAGTATATGCTCTGAATGGGTTGTTATTATACACCATATACCTTTAAAGCTAGATATTTTCGCCAAATAATCTAATAAACGCATTTGGCTATAAGCGGAGATTGAGTTTTCCAACTCATCAATTAGTAGTATTGTTTCTTTCTCGATCCAACTCAGATACCAGAAGATATAAATACAAATAAACTCACCAGTACCCATATTGCTATTTGAATAGCTTAATCCTGAACTAGTCTGAACTTCAAAAATAGGTAGAATGAAATTCTCATCTTCAGGAAAAATATCTTCTATCTCATATACTTTTATACTTGAATAACTCTTACCCACTACATTTGATAATTCTTCTCGAATGGATTTAGCGTCCAAAACACTATTATAATCAACCCCCTCAAGTAATTCGTCTACATTGTCGGTTGTAGTTATAAATTCATGTATTTTTTGAAAGACTGAGAACGGTTCTAAAATTGAAATATTTTTAATAGACTCTTGAGGAAGGACTTCTTCTTTATGATTGACAGCAGTTATTTTTGATACTTTAAGTCCTTCTTTAGAATGTCTTAAAGAGGATTCTGAAAAGAAATTATAAATTGTTCGAAGTAAAGATGACTTACCTGATCCATTTTTACCACAAATAGCTGTAATACCTGAATTAAAATCTATTTCTAATTGATGATCCTCTCTTGATTCATCAGTCAAAGAAACCGCTCTTAACTGCTTACGGTAGTTTCCGAGTTTCTGAACGTTAAGCCAACTTCTTTCTATTTCTTTAATCTTCAAAATTACCACCTAACCAGTTATCAGCAAGAGATTCAACTAATAGCTTAACATCCACTTTAGAGCCGTCATGTAATTGCTTTACAAGTTCACTTATCATGACTTGCTCTTGAGAAGAGGATACTTTTAAACCATTAATAAAGCAGGTTAAATTGATAATTATATCTCTAACAACCAATGACCCCTGAGACATAACCCTAGAAGATGAGCGTTCAATGTACAAAAATGCTATTTCTCTTAAGTTACGCTCTCCTATTTTGAAATAATCTAAAGACACCACCGGAACAACTTCATTTTTTCTTACATATGATTTAACTGTTTCCAAATGTATAAATGATTGCAATAATTTACTTGTATCATTTTCAATAATAAAGCCTTTAAGGTAAGCATTAGATATCGAATACAACCAACTTAAACTCGAAGCTTTAGTCAGATTTAAATCTAGATTATTCGCTATTGTAAAGATTTTAACTTTCGAGAAAAAGTATAATGAAAATCTGATTGAATTCATGACCGATTCATCAAATGATTTCTCGCTTCTATACCTAGTATTAAGATTGCTATCTGATAGTTGATACCTTAGGTTATCTTTCTCTAGAATTAGGGCTAATCTAGCAAGCATATCGTTATAAGCCATCCTAGAATTACTAAATCCTAATATATCTTTATCAACGCCAATCTCATCCATATAAGAAACTAACTCAGAAATTTCATTTCTAACCTCACCAAATATAGAATTTCTCGTTTCGGCAGACGTCAACTTAACAGTTTGGTTTAGACGATGGAATAGCTCATTGGGCTCTCCGTTTTCATAGTTTCTAATTTTATAAACTTTCAGCAAAAATTGGTCCACATTCCTCTTGATTTCTCTTGGAAGATCTTTGTATTTAAGCTTATCTAGACTTGCAACTTCATCAGAATAAGGTTCTATAGAGCCATCAATAGAAAATTTATTATTCATAAAATCTCTAATCGCAGTCAATCTCTGCTGACCATCTAAGACTTCATTTCTACCGTCAGAAAGCTCAACTAAATGCAGTGGAGGTATATGCCAATCTCTTAATATTGAATCAACAAGTAAACGCTTCTTAGGTGTAGTCCAAACTTCTCCTCTTTGAAATTCTGGCTTCAAGTCAATTTCTTCATCTAAAATGTCTTGAAAGATATTCTTTACTTGTAAGTTTAACTCTTTTATTTCCATAAGCCTTATTTTCTAACTTTTCCATTCAACTAAAAATATAAAAACCATAGCTATAAATATTTTTTAAGTTATCATTATGACAATGATATTAAACACGTAAAATAAGTGTAATACCACCCTATAATTTTATTTCCCAAAATGCTCGATCTCGCATCTTGACTATCTTCTTAGCACCATCGATGTATAAGCTGTAGTGCTTTTCTAGCTTATTGATGGTTTCCATCAGCTTCTCTTGCTCAGCCTTCTCGTTCACACCAAACATCGCTTTAAGCTCTTGTGGGCGAATCTTCGCAACGCGGTGAATTACCCATGTAAGCACATAACTTGAGTAGTCGTTCTCACCGGTTTGGAAGTGGGTGATGTCTTGTGTAGACAGAATCACACCAACACCATACTCACGACCTTCTTTTAAAATCTTGCGCAAGCTTGGGAAGTTTTGAGACATAAAGTTGTCGGCTTCGTCCACCAAAATCATCTTGGTGATTTGTCGGAAGTCACCTTGTACTTCTGGCTTACCTTTCTTCTGCATTTGTGAATAGAACAAATCCAGTGTTAGTGCTACTACGAGGTTTTGGATCTCTGACGGGTAACCCGCCAGCTCAACAACTGTTATGCCATCAACAAGGTCGTAAAGGCTCATACACTTAGTGTTGTCGTCTTCGAAAATCTCTAGTTCGTATAGGCTTTCAAGTGCCGCGTATAGTGAATCTTCATCTGGATCAGTTTCAATAAACAAGTCCCACACCTGTGATATTGTTGGTGCTGGTTTTGTCCAAGTGCTTGGATCCGCTTTGCGAATACCAGCCAACTCATAAGCTTCACCCACCAGCTTACGCAGACGTAGTTGCTGTTTTTGTCCTAAGCCAAAAGCTTTACCCATGGTTTCAGAAAAACCACGCGCAGTGTGCACAGGCAGCATTGGCGTATCACCAAACAAACTCAATGGGTTATATGGCAGTTTATGAAGATTAAACTTCTTACCCGCTGTCGCTTGTTGGAACTTGTCGTCTACATAATCGGATTTGTAGTCGAAAATAAGCATGCCAATTGGCACACCGTTTACGTTGTCTGCCCGATTGCGATAAAGCTGTGTAATCACCGATTTAGTGAACTGAGTTTTACCCGTGCCCATAGTGCCTATGATACCGGTGTTGGTATTCATAAACTTAGCCGTATTGGTTGGTTCCCAATTCAGCGGTGCTTGTGTCAAAGCATTGTGACCAAAGAGCACATTTAAGTTAGTACCCGATGGCTGTGACTTAAAGGTATCTACTGCTTCAGCACCTTGCACCGAAACGTCTTTCTCCGGAGCAGTTTGATCTCCTTCGACTTCAAAGCAACGATCTTCAGATTCAGTGTCTAACTCAATCTCAGAGTCAGCTGTTTCTTGGTGTACGTTTTCACTCGTAACATCTGTTTGGCAGTCGGCTTCGAGCACTTCTGCTTGAGTTTTTCCACCTAGAACATATTCGGTCGGTACGTGGCATAACTTGACGATATCTAACCCGTTAAGCACTTCTTGAAGTGGCGTTTCGACCAAACGAGGAAGCAAGCCCATCGGAAGGTCAACTTTTAGTACGCCTTCCAACATTTGGTATTCAGGTTGCAAGCAACCTGCGCCCTCAAGATGGCTGACAACAAATCCATCTGGGTAATCAGCCACTTTTGCTAGCGAGTAATCGCCTTTCAGCCACTCTTCTTTGTTGTCTAGCAGTGCGTCAAAGTAGTCTGGAGCGAACACGTTGTACAAGCGGTACTTGTCTACCTGTATTAGCACTTGGCGCATGAACAGACCGCGGTAAAGCTTGCTTGCAAGGTTGTCATTGCCAAGCAGATCTTCGCTAAGGTAACGCAACAACTCTTTTGATTGCTTAACTGCTTTTTTGTAGTCCGGAATTGAACCCGTTTTTACTTCCACGGGTAGCAAATACATGTCTTGCCCTTTAAAGCCAACGAGCAATACATCATCAGAAATCTCACCTTTTTTGTAACCATGAACGTTGCGCGAGAATTCACTGTCGGACATTTTCAGGCCGATGTTTCCTGAAACACGGATCATTTCTGCCACAGAAAGCGGAACCCAAGTGATATCTGAGTTATGCACTAAGCTGGTCACAAACTTATAAGCACCAATAACACCTTTGCGCTCTTTGTTGATAGTTGGCGCGCAGGTCATCATCTTCAACAGCCAATCGCCATTAAAGGCATTGAACTCGTTAATTTGCCCACCATCACCCTGCTTAATGACTTTTTCGAACAGACCACGCTGCGCCGTTACGGTAATCGCATCATAGCTGGATGAACTGGTGTACTGATCGGAATAGTGAATTAGCACTACATCTTCATTGCTGTGGAAGAAGTCTAATGTCACTTTTGGATCAATGATAGTTGTCCAAATGGAGCTGTCGTACGAGCGCTCTAACAGGCCTTTGAAGTCTTCACTCACTGCAAGCGCAACTGCGTTAGTACCGTTGTATGGCGTATTTGGCTTTAGTGCAGGCTTTAGTAAAGCACCAACGTACTTCGCCATCATTAGGTGTGGATGGTCTTGGTAATCAATCCCCTTCAAACCAAAGCCAGTAAAGTAAGAGCCCGAATTACTCTCGGATGCATCTCCAGTTAAGAGGCCGTCACATGCAATCCCAGAAGTCATGTCTTCAATCGCTATATCCGCACAGTCCACTTTGCCGTTGTTTCGGAAGAATGAAATATGCGCATAAGCCTGACCACCCTTCTCCGCTTGTTCATTGGTGAACTTACTGTACGTGAGGCGGGTTCGCAGAGTATCTATGATTGTGTCAGCAAGCTCACGAACTTTCTTATTTCTATTTAGCTCTAAGCTTTCCTTTAACTCGTCGTAGCTTGCCGCCTCTGCAAAACGGTCAAAAGCGTTGAACGTCAGCTTGTCATCATAAAGGTTTACATGGACACAAGCAGCTTGTTCCAAGTGACTGCGAATGTAATCCACTAGCCCCATGAACAGTTCTTCTGCGCTATCTTGATTCACAGCGTTAATGATGATGCTCTTCTCAGAACCTGTGAATAACTGACAAAATGCGGTTTGGAACTCATCGATTTTTTCTTTGACGAGTTTACGAACGAACGTCAGTGAGCTCTTCTCTTGAGGGACACTTTTGATCCAAAAAGCGTTTTCTTTGACTTGTTGGTTGTAAGAAAACTCATGCTGAGGATGATAAACGTATGGTAATAAGCCTTTAGGCGATAGGCGCTCGAACGTCACATCTGGCAAGCTAGCAAAGCTTTCATCTTGACGAATCACTTTGCGTAGGTTTAGGTAGTAAGCCAAGATTAACGGGTGAAACGGAGAGTAATACTCTTCGCCTTCAGATTTAACCAAACCAATTTGCAGCGCTACTTTTTGCTCTTTGGTCAGCATACTGCCCGTTGGAATCGCTTCAAAATAAGCAAGACTTGCATCTACTACATTTTGTACAAGTGTCGTGAAATCATCCCCCCAAGAGGCTAGAGATGGCGTACTACGGCGTTGCTCAAGGTAATCATACAATTCGACATAGGATGAATGCATTGCGTCATCAATGGCTTGCACCTCATCCAACTTGATTGTGTCACAGTCAGAAATAGAAACGACTTTGTCATTGATGAAGGCTTCTTCCCAGCGCAGCAGTTTTAAACGAACACCAGGTACAACAAATTCGCTGTTATCAATGCCAACTTTACCTTTTTGGGAGTAAAACTCGCCGTTGTATTCATCTTTGAATAACTTGTGGTAACGGCCTCGGTTGAGTAGCAAAGGCAAGCTCAACGAGTCTGTTGCTACTGCACCTTCGACATTGAACCTAAGCTGGTTGTCACCTGATTTAACAGCGAAGTCAATCTCATCTGCTTCATTGGCAAGCGCCTCAAAGTCCACCACTGAGTATTCTGCAACGTTTACAACTTGTTTAGCATCTGTCAGAGCACAAACTGCACCTTCCTCAGTTTGGATTTGAAGCTGATTCGCTTCCATATTCAACGTTAAACGTTGTTTAGCAGGGCTAGGCTCGATCAAAAAGATGTTTTTGATCGACTCGATATAAAACTCACCTTTACGAATAACGAGGCAACGAAAGTTGTATACCTCTGATTTATTCTCACGCTTCAACGCCAAATTGAAAAATAACGGCTCGTTATTGTAAGTGCCTTTTAAGCTTGCGCGGGTAGTCTTAAAACCATTCAGCGTTGAAATAACTTCTTTATTACCAAGTGCTTTGGAAGGTTGAATTTTAAACTGGTTTTTATCTAGATTGCTTGCACCTTGGAAAATCAGCTTCAATTCAAAGTCATTGATGCCTTCATCTAGCTCAATGATAAGGTGACGATCACGCATACCGGCTTTAGTTTCTGAGCGGTTACGCGCAGTTATGGTCATGCCTTCGCTGGCTTGCTCCTCTTCAAGGACAAGTTGCTGTTGTGCATTGCGTTTTTTCTCTTGTAGAAACGCTTCAAACTCAACATCTTTCCAAGCATCTGTTTCAGAGAAGTTTTCGTTAATGAATTTTTCACCAAACAACTTCAAACGATCCTGAAGCTGATCACCGAAGTGCTCGACTTCAAAAGAAAGTTCTTCATAAAGAATACGGTTGTCTTCAAGACGTTTCTTGATTTGTTTCGGGTTACCACTCATCTCTGCAACGAGTGGATCTTCAAACATACCAAGTTCATTGAAGCGCAAATCACCATCTTCCACAGCTTTATATAGTGACTCAAAACCGAACATGGTCGCGCCATCTTCAAGGATAGCATCAAACTGATCATCCAAAAGACAGTTAGACACATCACGGCCTTTGTCTTGTTGATCAATCAGTCCTTTCATCGCCGCTTTGATCTTGCTTGGGCTCCACACCTGACCAAACTGAGCCAGATCCTCTGCCGAGTTAATCAACGTATCCAACAAGCTATTGTGAATCACCACCAACGCGCAGCCCTTCAAGTAGCCTGATTGGCTTGCAACTTCATCACGTAGGTGTGAGATATAGTTTTCTGTAAAGCCTTGGTACTCAGCAGGATCTTCACTATGAATAACAGGTACGATTTTACAGTTAGACAACTGAATAAATGGCAGCTCGATACCGTTGCTCGCACTAATGCTACTTTGTGAATGTGCGATCATCGCTTGGTACAAACGTACACTATTTTCACTATCTGGCGACTTGAACTGATAGCGGAAGCCTGCCTTGATGTGAGTTTCAGCATCAGCTAGAAACTGCTCAACTAGAAATGCCTCAAATTGTTTTACGGACATAAACTGCGTCTCCACTATCACTCATGCGCTCAACGTTACCAATACGCTCATAGAATTTAATTAGTTCTTGTTCGGTTTGTTTATCAACGAAAATGCCACGCTGTTTAAATGCAGCTATCAGTTCGTGGAAACGGAGTTTGTCCTTTTCTCCAACAACAAGGTTGGTTAACAAGATGATGTAGTCTTGGTTAAGTACCAACACTCGGCCACTGCGACCTCGGCTTTGAATGAAGTGAGCAGCAAGATGCTTTTCTACTTCAGAAACGTATTTTTTGTTGATGTTGAATCGCTCGCCGATACTAAACTGTGCCATGGCTAACTTCATGATGTTGCCAAGCCAGTCCAGCGCAGATTCCGATTCATCAAGTGATGTATCAAGCCCGCGCTGTGCTTTAAATGCTCGCGCAAAGTTCTCTAAATCGCTCTTTAGGTGCTCATAGCGAGATTCTTGAATACTCTTTGAAATCGCCCACAATGGTACTTTGGATGCACTCTTGTCACCCATGCTAGGCTGGAGAAGCTCTAACATTGTCAACATTGGGAACAAACGAGTCGCGGATTCATTGAAAAGCTTGTAACCGTGATTTTTGATATGTGTACGTTCATTACTAGCACGCTCATGATCCATGATGAAGTACAACGGCTTCGCTGTTGGCTCCTCACCAGATCGCCAATCTGTGAGAGATAGGCTTAACTGAGCGGTGTAAGCAAAACCGTAAAAAGACAAGAACGATTCAATTTCACTCAGCAGGTACTTAGGCCGACTTGCCAAAAACTTCAAATCATCACGAAATGCTTTAGATAGGTATGGCAGGTATGGATGCTCACTTGATTGCATCGATGAATCACTTTTCATCTTGCCACGCAGAGTTGAAAGCATCTCTCGCTCGATAAAGTTGAGTTTTGCATCAAACTCTTCGACACGCATGTTCTGAAGTAAGTTGGTAAACATAGAAGCAACACGAGAGTCACCTGCTGAAAACTCACCTTTTTGCGCTCGAAATAGTAAAAGCTCAGGACTCACAGAGAAGATATCTTTGTTATCAAAGTACATCTCTCGTAGTACTTCCCAAAACTCTTCTTCGCCTAATTTCTCTTCAAACGCAGACTGACAATCAGAGACAAAATCCTCGTATTTGTAGCCTTCAATCTTCTTACGTAATAATCCACGCAATACAAGACCAATCACCGCGTCGCTATCAAAGTCATTACCTTTGGTACGAATTGGCAAATAACTGTTCAAGCTGTTTTTATTGGGTACGTCTTCCGCCGTTTGTGGCAATTTCTGATTAAACGGTTTGATGTATTTATCCATTGTCATCTTAAATACCACTCACTTCGAAATACTCGTCATCTTCATTGACGATCTTGTAGCGCTTATCATTTTTCAGGATAAACAGGGTGTTCTTCTCGTTTGCAACAGTGATGAGCTGTTCAATCACCTCATCTAACAAAAGCACCGCATTTTTATCGTGCTTATTCGGTCGATATCCCTGATTAACCTTTTCTAGCAACTCAAGTAAGTTAATACTGATTGGCATTGGAAGCAGTGCGTTATCATCAGCACGGATGTGCGCATTGAAAGAACCAATTTTGCCAACACCTTGAGTTTTGATAGCTGTAAAATCAGGTTTAACCTCTAACTCTGCCGCAGTTTTAAATCCATTGTATTCCGAGATAAAAAACTGGTCTTTATCAAGCGTGGGGGAGTTACGGTTGCAGTAACGGTGGATAGCCGAAATTAAGATATCTTTATAGAATTTGTTGAGATCTCTTCTCTGCTTAGCTGAACCGTCAAATTCCCGATGAAGTAACCAGATATTTGCATACTGATTAACTAAGGAGTTATCGAAGTCGACTTTCAATTCGTTGATGTATTCGTTTGCAAACCGCTCTTCATCTTTGAGCAAGTAAACCATGCGCAGATAAGAAGTAGCACTTGATACGTCAAATACACCGAGCGGCTTCACTTGTTCTTTCAACTGAGTAAAACCTTCATCTTCAATGCCTAAACCAAATTGCAAAACAAACTCATCAATCTTGCGAGTATGAATATTGCCTGGGTCAAAGCTCTGAATGTGCTCCAGCAGCTCGTTATCCGCGCCAGAGAATAAGTTGTCGAAAAGGTAACCATCCGTTGCTAAGATCTGAAAAACAAAATCTAGTAAAGCACGTGCCGTTAAAAATTGGTCTTTGATCAAACGCGCTTTGAGTAGTAGAGCGATAATGTTCTTTTGAACGGAATCCAAACCCAATAAAGCGTAGTTTGCAGTCAATACGCTATGACCGGATTTTTTCACTTCATTGTCGTAGAGCGCGTAAAACGGGTTATCTAAAGTTGGCTCAGTTAAGCGAGCAAGGAACTGAGCCGCAAAATCGGATGTGCTCACTTCGTGGCCAAGAGTGAATTTCGGATACTGTTCGAAATCTAGAAATGTATGGTTTGCTGGAATGTCGTCCGTTTGATTTTCCAAAAAAGCCTTTATCGACGATTTCACATCGCTATGTTGGTCAGCACCTTCCTCAGCATAGTTACCCAACATACCAATATTAATGCCAACAACGAGTGGCTTGTCATTTTTTTTGAATTGACTGAAACGCTCATCTAACGCATGAATCGCTGTCTGGCTAGGATTAAAGCTATGTGTCGCATCAAGATGAAAATCATGCGTTGCTCTATGTTTTTGGCTATATCGGGTCAATATCTCCGACTTGCCATCGCCACTACTGCCACATAAAAAAATGATTTCATCTTTTTTTGCAGACAGAAGCGCTTTCTTGAAATCAGTTTCAATTTCAGTTTCGATATAGATGTGATGCTTGTACTCGGCCAGAAGATCTTGATTTTTCTCTCTTTCGGTGCTCACCGCATAGGGTGAGGACTTGGAGAGGATGCTGAGGGCTTGTGCTAAATTCAAGGTTATTTCTCTTCAAATATGAATAACAGATATTATTTATGAGCGTAAATATTATCAAATCCCAAAATTACTTTATAGCATACCGTTTGAGGATGTATATATTGAGAGATGAAACGTGAATATGCGATTAGTATATTATCTAATGAGTAAAAAAGTTAAATCTTCCCTTAGAAAAACATGAGCTAGCTGACATTATTGTTAGTCAGGTATTCCAACTTATGTATGATTATCAGCTAAAACAGTACTAGCCACCAAGTTTCGCTTTAGAAAAATTCGTTTCCAGAAACGACAAAGCCCCGACAACTCAAAGAGTTATCGGGGCTTTTGAATAAATGGCACGCCCTATTGGATTCGAACCAATGACCACATCCTTAGAAGGGACGTGCTCTATCCAGCTGAGCTAAGGGCGCGCTACAGGGACAGGATTATACGAGTTCAAACGGGTAAATCAACGGGTTTTCATAACATTCTGATCTGAATGCCTAAAAAAAGTCCATTAAAACGCTTAATGTTCAAAAACACCACAAAGCAAACGTTTGCGTATGGATGTTAATAAGAAATTCTGCGACAATGCGCCGCAGATAATCTGCCTTCTTAATTTATAAGGAAAGTCATGACTGCTCAAAATATAGACGGAACTCTCATTTCCCAAACTGTTCGATCCGAAGTGGCTGCACGTGTTAAAGCACGTGTTGAAGCTGGGCTACGTGCTCCTGGTTTAGCAGTGGTTCTAGTTGGTGAAGATCCTGCTTCTCAGGTTTATGTCGGTAGCAAACGCCGCGCATGTGAAGAAGTTGGGTTTGTTTCTAAGTCTTTTGACCTTCCTGCGTCTAGCTCAGAAGAAGAGTTACTAGCGCTGATTGATGAATTAAACAACGATGATGAAATTGACGGCATTCTAGTGCAATTACCCCTTCCTGCGGGCATAGACACAACACATGTTTTAGAGCGCATTCACCCAGAGAAGGACGTGGATGGCTTCCACCCTTATAACGTTGGCCGTCTTGCGCAACGTATTCCAAAGCTTCGCTCTTGCACGCCAAAGGGCATCATTACCCTACTCGACCGTTACAACATTGAGCTGCGTGGTAAACATGCGGTTGTGGTTGGCGCATCAAACATTGTTGGTCGTCCAATGACACTTGAGCTGCTGCTTGCGGGCTGCACAACAACAACATGTCACCGTTTTACCAAAGACCTAGAGAGTCATGTGCGTCAAGCTGACGTTGTCGTGGTTGCGGTTGGTAAGCCTAACTTCATCCCTGGTGAGTGGATTAAAAAAGGCGCAGTGGTGGTCGATGTCGGTATTAACCGTCTTGACTCAGGCAAACTAGTTGGCGACGTGGAGTACGACAAAGCACGTGAAAGTGCGAGCTTTATTACTCCTGTTCCTGGTGGCGTTGGCCCAATGACCGTCGCAAGTTTAATTGAGAACACGATGCTCGCTTGCGAACAGTTCCACACAGACAAATAACGTAAAACTTCAGATACGAAAAAGGCTCCGCGAGGAGCCCTTTTGCTAATTGTTGATATCTATTTCAATTACAGACTTAAAATCACGCCCGCAATAGAAGCGCTCATTAAGTTCGCCATGACACCAGCGATAATCGCACGGAAACCATGCTTAGAAACAAATGCACGCTTTTCTGGTACCAAAGAGCCTAACCCACCAATCAGCATCGCCATGCTTGAGATGTTTGCAAAGCCACACAAAGCAAACGTCACGATTGCTTGTGAGTGTTCACTAAGTTGAGACTTCACTTCTGCAAGCTGGATGAAAGCGACGAACTCGTTCACCACGATCTTGTTACCAATAAGCGAGCCCGCCGTAATCGCCTCTTCCCATGGCACACCTAACAACCATGCGACAGGTGCAAATACGTAGCCTAAGATAAGCTCAAAGCTTAGTGTCGTACCAATAAGGTCTCCAACCCAACCTAGCATCCCGTTCAACAACGCGATTACGCTGATGAACGCTAACAACGTACCACCGACCGATACAGCGATACGAACACCCGCCATTGCGCCATCGGCTAACGCTTCAACCACGTTAGTTGCACGTGGAATTTCAACTTGGCTAATGTCGATATCTGCTGCTTTATCCGTATCTTCTGGCATTAAAATTTTTGCCATCAACAAGCCGGCAGGTGCCGACATAAATGCAGCAGCAATAAGATAATTGAGGTCGACACCCAGTGATGCGTAACCAACCAACGTTCCGCCAGCAACTGACGCTAAACCACCTGTCATAACTGCAAAGAACTGCGAGTCAGTCATGTGTTTTAGGTAAGGCTTTACCATTAATGGTGCTTCAATGGTGCCAACAAAGATATTCGCCGTAGCAGACAAAGACTCAGCACGACCGATACCTAGCAGCTTTTGAATACCACCACCGATAAAGTTAATGATTTTTGGCATCACACCAATGTGATAAAGACCTGAGATAAGAGAGGAGAAGAAAACGATGATACCCAGAACATTGATCGCAAAGGTGAAGCCCCCTGTCGCCAAATTACCGAATAAAAACGCAATGCCCTCTTGACCATAGTTGATCAAATTCGACACAACACTGCTCACTGAATTCAGCGCATCTCGTCCTGCTGGTACATATAAAACCAACAACGCAAACAGTACCTGCAAAGCAAACGCAAACGACACCGTTCTCAGCTTTATATTTTTTCTATTTGTAGAAAGTAGCCATGCTAGGAATAGTATGGCTACGATACCAATAATTGAGTTCATAAAATGAATCCGACAGAAGGGGGATATGGAAGGCACCGGATTGTATAGCGGACTCAAAATGCTGCAAGTTGAGGATGTTAACAGTGTGAAAAGTTTAAGCGACCAATAACTGACCAACAAAATAACCAATTGAATTTATTGAAGATAAACGTTTGCTTATTTTAATTATTTCCATATGGAAAATATGTTTCTGGTTCAGGAAAAATTTTTGTGAAGTGAATCACCTTATGTGTCGTTCTACAACGTCATTGATCCTGTTATTTAGGAATAGAGATGTAAGGCGCCAAACGTTGGTCCCAATGACAAGGGTTGCCGATCTTCTGTTTGATAAAGTTAATCACTGCGGATATTTTTTTTGGCATATGCTGGCGGCTTGGGTATACCGCATAAAACGGCATCGACTGGCTGGCTTTCCAGTCAGGTAACAGCTGTATTAACTTACCCGTTCTAAACTCATCCCCCAGCAAGTAAGTGGCAAGGTAGGCAATACCCCAACCTGCAGTAGCCGCATCCCGAACGGCTTCTGCCAGATCCACTGAATAGTTACCCGAGACTTTTACGTTCAATTCTTGCTGATCTTTGGTAAACGCCCACCCCGTATAGTCACGCTCCCAGCTTCTGTATATGAGGCAGTTGTGAGCAGATAGGTCATCCGGTTCTGCTGGCGTGTCATGTTTCAATAAGTAATCTGGCGATGCCGCAACAACAAACTGGCAATCCGTCAAACGCTGCGCAATGTAACCTTCAGGCAAATGCTCGTTGTTGGTTACCCATAAATCGAGCCCTTCGGCTAACATATCGACCTTATAGTCAAACAGATGTACTTCCACTTGAAGTTGAGGATATAGTTCGCGTAACTCTTGAATCGCTGGAATAATGTGTAAGGTACCAAATGATTGCGACAACCCAAGACGTACCAAACCTGCTACTTCATCCCGCTGGGTTTCCATCTCTAATGTGGCGCTGCTCACCGCTTGTACCACTTGCTCACAGTGATGAAAAAAGGTTTTCCCTGCCTCAGTCGGCGTAAAGCTTCGCGTAGTGCGTTGAACAAGCTTGATACCAAGAGACGCTTCTAACTGACTTAACTGTTTACTCACATGAGACACCGACACGCCTAAGCTCTTTGCAGCAGCTGTGAAGCTTTTGTGTTTAAGAAGAGCGGAGAAAATCACCATTTGTGCGGCACGTTCAGATAACACGCTTTACCTCGATTTGGTTATAGAAAAAACAAAGGGCTCCGAAGAGCCCTTGTATTGAAGACTGGATGCCAAATTGTTTGATGGCAGATCAGTATTTAATGCGGTCAGCCAAGTGACTCACAGCAAGTGCGAAGTAGTAAGAGCGGTTCCACTTCATCAATACGTTGTAGTTATTGTAAACCAGATACGTACGACCATTCTCGTCGTCCGGCATGATCAACCATGCTTTGATGTCTTCATCCAGTTTTGGCAACGGGCTACCGTCATATTTTGTGATACCTAATTGGCTCCACTCTTGAAGGTATTTGCCTTTTTCAGCCGTGCGCCCTTCTAGACTGCGATCAATATTTTTAGGAACCTTAACTTGGCGACCCCAAGTATATTTATCATCCCAACCAGACTTGCTCAAATAGTTAGCGGTTGATGCAAACACGTCCGCTTCAGATTGCCATATGTCTTTTTTACCATCCCCGTTGCCGTCAGCAGCAAAACGAAGGAAAGAGCTTGGCATAAACTGGCATTGACCCATCGCACCAGCCCATGAGCCTTTAAAGTTCTCTAGCTCAATATGGCCTTGATCGAGGATCTGCAGTGCCGACATGGTCTCTTTACGGAAAAACTCTTCACGACGGCCTTCAAATGCCATTGTGGATAGTGCATCAATCACTTTAAAGTTGCCGGTAAACTTACCAAAGTTACTTTCAACTCCCCAAAGTGCCACAATAAAGCGCGGATGGACACCGTACTCATCGCCTATACGCTTTAGCTCAGTATAATGCTCTTTGTAGAGTTGTCTGGCTTGCTTCACCTTCCACTCAGGCACCGCGCGAGGAATGTACTCATCCAATGTCAGTTTCTTTTCTGGTTGGTTTCGGTCCGCTTTTACTGCTCGGGGCTTGTACTCAACATTAGCAAAAGCAGCACTAATGACCTGCTCTGAGATACCTTTATCACGAGCTTCAGCACGCAGCTTATTCAAGTATTCATCAAAACCCTCGCTACTTGCAAAAGCCGAGGTACACATACCAACGCTAAGCATGGTAGCCAGTATCTTTTTCATATTGCCCTCCTTGAGCAAGGCAGAAATCCCAGATGAAAAACGATGACGTTATTCGCCTTTCTGCTGGGCTTTTTGTTCTTTGTACTTTTCTAATAGGTTCTCCGGCGGCGGTGGAACCTGAAGAAAGAAGCCATCATTTTGTAATGAAGCCTTCACTTTTTCGATATCAACTTGTGCCAATTTACGGCCATCAAGTTTAATCGTCATGACAGCGATAGGCTTACCGAACATCTGCATTAAGGTGTCAGGAACCTGTGAAAAATCATCCTTTTTCGGAATATAGAGATAAGTACCTTCTTTTTTCGAGCTTTTATAAATAGAACAAAGCATGACACGCCTTTTATGCTGATTTAGCCGCGTTGAGTGCGGATTAGGTTGTAAACGTCAAATTCTCGCAAACTTAATAGCAAATTTGAGATTAATTCACCTATTTGCCCACGAGAGAACTTGCTGCGTCAAAGGATGAAATATAACATGACATACCTAGTTTAAGGCAACGCTCTTTCAATAAAGGCAAGAAGTCCACGATGACCCATTCACCAGACCTTAAAGGTAGCAGTTTTACATTGTCAGTTTTACACCTTTCTGACAATGAGATCGCAAAGACTGTCGAATTTTTGCAAGAAAAAGTTTCTCAAGCACCTTCTTTTTTTGCATCCGCGCCTTTGGTAATCAATATAGCAAAAGTACAAGGCGACATTGATTTCCCTAAGCTTAAACAAGGCATCTCAGATGCCGGTTTTATTCCGGTCGGTGTAACGGGCTGTAAAGACAAGCGTGTACAAAACCTTGCTTCCGAAGCTGGCTTCGCCATTATGTCGGCGAGCAAATCGCCAAGCCAAGCACCTGCCAAAATGGCACCAACGAAAGTAGTTCGTACGCCTGTCCGCTCAGGACAACAGATCTACGCAAAAGATGGTGATTTGGTGGTGCTAGCGCACGTAAGTGCAGGTGCTGAAGTCATTGCTGACGGCTCTATTCATATCCATGGCACACTTCGAGGTCGTGCGATTGCAGGAGCAAGTGGTCAGCAGGAAGCGCGTATTATTTGCCACGATTTACAAGCAGAACTGGTATCCATTGCGGGTGACTACTGGTTAAGCGATCAAATTGAAAGCGAGTACTGGCAAAAGAAAGTAATGATCAGTAAAGCCGATGAATCATTACATTTAGAAGTTCTCGCGATTTAATCTAAAAAGGAAAAAAAATGGCACGCATTATTGTAGTAACGTCTGGTAAAGGTGGCGTTGGTAAAACCACTTCAAGCGCAGCCATCGCCTCTGGTCTAGCTCTTAAGGGAAAAAAGACCGCGGTGATCGATTTTGACATCGGTTTGCGTAACCTCGATCTAATCATGGGCTGTGAGCGCCGCGTCGTGTATGACTTTGTGAACGTCATTAACGGCGAAGCGACATTAAACCAAGCGCTGATCAAAGATAAGCGCACGGACAACCTATTTATTCTTCCTGCTTCTCAAACTCGTGATAAAGACGCACTGACAAAAGATGGTGTTCAGCGCGTATTCGGCGAACTTGATGAAATGGGCTTTGATTTCATTATTTGTGATTCACCAGCAGGTATCGAGCAAGGCGCGTTAATGGCCTTGTACTATGCCGATGAAGCCATTGTCACAACGAACCCAGAAGTCTCTTCTGTGCGTGACTCTGACCGCATTCTCGGTATTTTAGATTCCAAGTCACTGCGTGCAGAACAAGGGCTAGAGCCAGTAAAACAGCACCTTCTACTGACTCGCTACAACCCATCTCGCGTCACTCAAGGCGAAATGCTAAGCGTTGAAGACGTTGAGGAGATCTTACATATTCCACTACTGGGCGTGATTCCAGAAAGCCAAGCCGTGCTTAACGCGTCAAACAAAGGTGTGCCAGTCACTTTTGACGATAACACCGATGCGGGTATGGCTTATTCTGACACCGTTGATCGCTTATTAGGCAATCAGGTTGAATTTCGTTTCCTTACTGAGGAGAAGAAAGGACTCTTTAAACGACTCTTTGGAGGCTAGACATGTCATTATTAGAATTTTTCCGTCCACAGAAGAAAACTTCTGCGAATCTAGCTAAAGAGCGTTTGCAAATCATTGTCGCAGAGCGCCGCAGCCAAAATGATCCTGCGCCGTCTTACTTGCCTCAATTAAAAGAAGACATCTTGAAAGTAATCAGCAAGTACGTGGCAATTGATCCAAATATGGTTGACTTAACATTTGAGCACAAAGACGACGATATCTCAGTTCTTGAGCTGAATGTGAAGCTACCAGACGAAGAAAAGTAATCAGTTTCTCTCGCAAGACGAATGCTCTAATTAGAATGAAAAAGGTTGGCATCGAGGCCAACCTTTTTCATCTTTCATTACTTTAATGCTTTATTCATCTTGTCGCCGAGTAAATCCAAACGCCACCCTTGCATCAAATCAGGCAATACTTCTGGGTCACGATCTTTTTTCCAAACCCAACTGATCAACTGATTGATCTGCTTTTTAGAGGCAAGGAACTCCGTGGCTAAACCTGACTTCTGCGAAGCCGATTTCACCAAGTCTTTCATATTTTTGAAGACCTGCTTGTAACCCGGATAGTCCATTAAACGCTCAATTTTCGCAGGATACTCTTCAGAAGGTGTTTGCTTCGCTTGCTTAACAATCGCGGCAATCTTCGCGCCATGGCGGTTAATCGCTCGGATATCAATATCTTCTGCTTCCATCTTCTTAAAGTTCGTTAAACCAAGACGAGCGACCGTTAATAGATCACCTTCTTTGAAGATAAAGTTCAGCGCTAAATCTCGTTTGATTGCTTCACGATAACGCCACGTCGCCAATGGCTTTAAAATAGCCAGCTCAGAAGGTTTTAATTGCCAAGCGCCCTTAATATCAAGGTAGGCATTCTCTTCATTGGTTACGCGAATACGTTTCGAAACGAGTAAATCACTTTCTTGCTGTACAGCTTCCCACCAACCTGCTTGCGTCACCTTATCGAACAGCTTTTCGTATAACGGTAACAAGTAATGAACATCTGCGGCAGCATAATCTAATTGCTTTTGTGTCAGTGGACGAGCCATCCAGTCGGTACGTGATTCACTTTTGTCGAGCTCTACGCCTAAATATTCTTCCACCAGCGATGCGAAGCCTGTCGATAGGCCGTGACCGAGAAAAGCGGCCATCAGCTGCGTATCCACCATAGGGAATGGTGTACAACCAAAAGCGTGTTGGAAAACTTCTAAATCTTCACCACATGCGTGCAGCACTTTTAGCACAGAAGTATCTTTTAATAGCGCTACAAACGGCGTCATATCCGTTAATTCAGTCGGATCAATCAGCGAGAGGCGATTACCATCGAAAAGCTGAATCAGACCTAACTGCGGGTAGAAAGTGCGAATACGAACGAATTCGGTATCCAGCATCACTACGTCTGCCTCTCGGGCATGAGTGCAAACCTCTTCTAGGTCTTTGTTTTTAGTAATAATTTGATAGTTCACATACTTCTCGCTATAAAAAATGCCAGCAAAACGCTGGCATTCTATCATTTTTTAAATCTCTCGACTCGACGAAATCGGCTTATGCGCTTTTCTTCGCAAGTTCAGCGTCATTCTCTTCGCGTAAAACACGACGCAAGATCTTACCGACATTGGTTTTAGGTAAGTCTTCGCGGAACTCAACCAACTTCGGAACTTTGTAGCCAGTTAGGTGTTCTCGACAATGCGCGATCACTTCGTCTTTGGTCAAGCTCGGATCGCGTTTCACGACATAAATCTTCACTAATTCACCAGACACTTCATGCGGCTGACCAATAGCAGCAACTTCAAGTACTTTGCCGTGAAGTGCTACAACGTCTTCGATTTCGTTCGGGTAAACATTAAAGCCTGATACTAAGATCATGTCTTTCTTACGGTCAACGATATGCAGGAAGCCTTCGTCATCGAACTTAACGATGTCGCCAGTTGATAGCCAGCCGTCTTCGTTAATCGTATCTTTCGTTGCTTCAGGTCGTTGCCAGTAACCTTGCATAACCTGAGGACCACGAACTTGAAGTTCACCAGTTTCAGTATTCGCAAGAGCGTTGCCTTCTTCATCCACGATACGAACTTCTGTTGATGGTACCGGCAGACCAATAGAGCCATTGTATTCAACAAGATCATGCGGATATGCCGCCACCAACGGAGAACACTCTGTTAGACCGTAACCTTCGAGCAAATAGCAACCCGTGGTCTTTTGCCATCTTTCTGCCACTGAGCGCTGCACTGCCATGCCGCCGCCAACGGCTAAACGTAGATTACTGAAATCCAACTCGTGGAAATCTTCATTATTGACCAATGCATTAAATAAGGTATTCACGCCCGTAATCGCAGTAAACGGATGCTTTTGTAGCTCTTTCACGAACCCTGGAATATCTCTTGGGTTGGTAATAAGTAAGTTACGACCACCCATTTCAACAAACAGCAGACAGTTTACGGTAAGAGCAAATACGTGATACAGCGGTAACGCTGTCACGACTAATTCACGCCCCGGAGATAAAACCGGTCCGTACGCGCCTTTTGCCTGTAGAACGTTCGCAATCATGTTGCGGTGAGTCAGAATCGCGCCTTTCGCGACACCTGTCGTCCCCCCCGTATATTGCAGGAATGCAATGTCATCCCCAGACATAAACGGTTTAACGTATTGTAGACGACGACCTTTACGTAGAGCCTGACGCATTGAGATTGCACCAGGTAAATCGTACTTAGGCACCATGCCCTTAACGTACTTCACGACAAAATCGACAATCGTACCTTTCGCTCGTGGCAGCATTTGACCAAGACTGGTTAACACTACGTGTTTGACTGGTGTTTTATCGACAATTTGTTCTAGCGTGTTCGCAAAGTTAGACACAATCACAATCGTCGTCGCACCTGAGTCATTCAATTGGTGTTCAAGTTCACGAGGAGTGTAAAGTGGGTTAACGTTTACGGCGATACAACCTGCACGCAAAATACCAAATAATGCTACTGGGTATTGCAGTAAGTTTGGCATCATCAGAGCAACGCGGTCACCCTTTTTCAGTTTTAACTCGTTTTGCAGATACGCTGCGAATGCGCGACTACGCTCTTCCAATTTACGGAAGGTCATAACCGAGCCCATGTTCATGAATGCTGGTTGGTCTGCATATTTTTGTACAGACTGTTCAAACATTTCTACCAAAGACTCATATTGCTCTGGATTAATGGTTTCAGGTACGTCACTTGGATAACGTGAAAGCCATGGTTTATCCACGATGTTACTCCTCGTTTATAACTGGCTAAAAAATAGCGTCCTTTTTATTTTGAAAGCTATTACAGCACAGCGAACGTGCTTGAGCACGCAACTCTCAAACACTTGTTTAAATTTTGTTAACTACACCAAGAATTCGCGTTGCGACCTCGAGTATTTGCTCTAAATGACAGTGATGACCACCCTTGACAGAAACCACTTGCGGTGGGCTCTCTCCCCAATCAGCTTGGTTAGATGGTAAATTCTGAAATCCTTGATCGCCTAATACAATCAAATGAGGACAACGTATTTGGCTGGTAATCGAGTTAGCATGCGCTTGCGCCATTCGGTAAAGCGACGCACATTTTAACTTGGCGTCATGCCGCCAATACCATTTATCTCCTCGCTGCTCTGTTCCACGCTCGACTATCGGTAGAAGCTGCTCAGCGGTTAATTGGTTGGCTTGCATGCGTAATTTTAACGCCAGATCGAAGGAGGCAATGGCTCGCTCTGGCTTGTTTTGCTGTCTTATTCGACTTAAAACGCCATCGCGAAGACGAGGCAAACTGTTAATAGGCTCTTCAGTAAGAGGTCCTGCTCCCTCAATTTGCACAAGACCTTCGACCTGCTCTGGAAACGCAGCACTATAGCAACTTGCGATTAAAGCACCAAGTGAATGCCCTACTAATATCAGTCTGTTTGGTGATAATTCGTCCAAAAACTGATACAAATCGGCAATATAGTCGTGAAAGGGGTAATAATTATCGTGAGATTTATGACTCGATAAACCGTGACCAAAATGATCGATGGCGAGGAGGTGTAAGTGAGGATTAAGTTGATTCAACTGCTCCATGAGCGCTTTAAAGCTGCCCGCATTATCTAACCACCCATGAAGAAAAACGACTGACAAGTCAGCCGTTTTCTCGTTCCCTATCTCAAGGGCTGCCATTTTGCCGGCAGGAAGCTCGAATTGACGCTCATGCATCGCAGATTATTTGACCTGTTTTATCACTTTACCGTCTTGTGGGAAATCATTACGCCACATGCGGCAGTTAATCGAGTAACATGGGTAAAAGTAGGTTGGCGAGTCATACATGCGTACACGTTCTTCAATTTTCCATAAACGGTACCCTTCCCCCTTTATTACCGGGAAGATGTAACCGTGCTCACCGATCTTTCCTTCTTCTTCCCCTGCTCCTTTGCCTACAACCGTCACCAAACGGCCTTCACTAAAGGCGACAGGCTCTAAATAGCCATCAAAATAGGCGACAAAACGTCCCGTAGGCTCTTCATCGATATCAGGTTTACCAGACTTACTGATAGGAAGGTTTACAATCTCTAGACGCGTTTTATCTTTAAAGTTATCCACTTTAGCGATGATTCCACCAAGGCGAACATCTTCACTCACTTGCCCCTGAGACTCAGCAAAAGCTTTATAGTCTGTAACGACCAATTCTGTGCTTGCATTTAGCTCCTCAGGCAACGAGCTACACGCAGACAAACCAACCGTAGCAAATAATGCGAGAAAAAACCGTCCAAAAACCTTCATAAACCACCTTTCAATATTAGTAACCCCAAGCTGGGGAGATCTCACACGTAAATATCGACACCAAGTAATTGAGCCAGTTCCTCTTTTTTAGCTCGATTCATGACATCCATGTACTGCTCCATTGCTTTACGTGCGCCCCCTTCAGGAAGGTCATATTGCACTTGAGCTCGGTGAATTTGGGACTCATCCACGTGTTTTATGGAGTGCGCCACGGCGTTAGCAACCTTTGAAGGCTGACCTACAGGCTGCTTTGTTTGTGATTTATTTACCTGCTTCTTTTGACTGGCTTTATGAGTGCGATTTGCACCGGGAATCAAAGAAGGAGGCAAGCCATTAATCGACGCCATAGCACTCCATAAAAATACAGGGCAAACGCCCTGCTTTTTGTCAGGTTAATGAAAAACGGACTATTCGCGACCAGGAAGTTTTTTCCATGTCACATTATCACGTAAATAAACAGGGCTCGAATCTTCGACCGGCACGGTATTACCCTTTTTAAATTCTTGTTCAGCAAGAATCACGATGTCTTGTGAATCAGGGTACAGAACGTCACCATGCGTCAAATTAAACGGTAGGCCTGCTAATACTTCTTGGTAAGCATCCCAACCAGTACCTGCTGTCGTCCACGTTTTGTCGTCTGCTTGTGCTTCTTCAACGAGACGTGCTGGTGGAATTACGCACTCTGCATCCACCCCTGCCCACTCACCGTTTGCTTGGCGAGTGTAACGTGCCCAGTAAACTTCACCCATACGTGCATCAATGGCCACAGCGACATCGGTCACACCATGTAAGCGATAGCTACCTTGAGCCATTGCAGCCAGCGTTGAAACGCCGATCATAGGTAAGTCAGCACCGAACGCCAAACCTTGTGCGATACCAATACCGATACGAACGCCAGTAAAGCTACCTGGACCACGTCCAAACGCTAACGCATCCAGCTCTTGTAGAGTCAGGCCAGCTTCTTTGAGTACTTCATCAACCATTGGCAGTACTTTTTTGGTGTGATCGCGTGGTGCAACCGCGCTACGTGAAATCACTTGATCATTAGCCAACAACGCAACTGAACAGTTTTCAGTCGCTGTATCGATAGCAAGAATTTTTGCGCTCATTTAACTCTCTACAACTCTCATTTATTGGGTTATGCCTCAGCACTTGCATCTGTGACAGATTGTTCTGCTTTCAGGAATGCTTTGATTCCATCTAAGTCTCGCGTCCTTGGGATAGGTGGTAGACTTCCGAGGAAAATACCACCATAGTCTCGCGTGACAAGGCGATTATCACAAATGATCAACGCACCGTGATCCTTCTGATCTCGAATTAATCGCCCGACTCCCTGCTTTAACGTAATCACTGCATCCGGGATTTGTACTTCAGCAAATGGTTCACCGCCACGTAATCGACAATCCTCGATACGGGCTTTGAGTAACGGATCGTCAGGGGCGGTAAACGGTAATTTGTCGATAATAACACAGCTCAGCGCATCACCTCTAACATCAATCCCTTCCCAGAAAGCGCCCGTCGCCACGAGTAAAGCGTTACCCAGTTCCATAAACTCCGCCAAGGTTTTCTGCTTACTCATCTCCCCTTGCATTAACACAGGCAGCTCAAGTACTTCTCGGAACTTCTCACCTAGTTCACGCATCATGCTGTGCGAGGTACATAAAAAGAAGCAGCGACCATCATTTTCTTCAATCACCGGAGCAAGCATTCGGACTAACTTATCCGCTAAGCCGTTACTGTTTGGCTCTGGCAAATACCTTGGCACACAAAGGCGCGCTTGTTTTTGATAATCAAAGGGGGACGGCAGAGAAAATTGCTTTGTAGGCTTGAGGCCAAGGCGCTCAGTAAAGTGCTTGAAGTCGCCCGATACAGCTAGGGTTGCTGACGTGAAAATCCACGCGCCTTGTTTAATCTCTATTTGCTCATGGAACTTGTCCGCGACAGAAAGAGGCGTAATGTGCAGAGCGAAATGACGAGGCGAGGTATCGTACCAGTATGAGTAACCGGTAATATCGACATCACAGACGCGGTCGATGCGGCCTTTGATCAAATTGGCTCGTTCAAAAGCGGTATCCAGTAATTGACTGCGCCCTAAAGCTATTTTGAGTACATCAATCGCCAATTCGAGGCTGTCAGTTAAGCGCAATAATTCTCGCTTAATAGAACCTGATTGCAACGCCTCACGCCAGTTGCCACGAAAGCCTGGCTCACCTAATACAATCCGCATGTCCATTGCGCTTTGCATGAGTTTGTCGCCCACTTTTTGCAATTGACGCATATCTTTGGCTTCGGTGCGGTAGGCTATTTCAATGTCTTTGGCAAGATCGTGAATTTGGCGGCTTGAAACTGACTGGCCGAAATATTCGCTCGCAATATCTGGCAACTGATGAGCTTCATCAAAAACAAACACATCGGCTTCTGGAATCAGTTCACCGAATCCTGTTTCTTTGATCGCTAAATCAGCAAGAAACAAGTGATGGTTCACTACAACAATGTCGGAATCCATGGCTCGCTTACGCGCTTTCAATACAAAGCAATCGGTGTAGCTCGGACACTCTTTACCTAAACAGTTATCATTGGTTGAGGTGATGGTCGGAATGATCATGCTGTCTTCTGGCAGATCATCACAATCACCAAGGTCACCTGTTTTGGTTTCTGATGACCAAGCACGCACTTTAACCAGTTGAGTTAATAACGTCGGGTCAGATTCATTAGTGTGGCTTTCGACCATTTGGCGGCTCAAACGATCCAAACACAGATAATTAGAACGCCCTTTTAATAATGCCACTTGACCATAAAAACCAAGCGCATTGACCATGAGCGGTAAGTCCCGATGGTACAACTGCTCTTGCAAGTTTTTCGAGCCTGTACTGATAATCACTTTTTTACCGCTCAACAGCGCAGGGACTAGGTATGCGAAGGTCTTACCGGTTCCGGTTCCTGCCTCCACCACCAACTGGGTTTGATCTTTGATCGCACTGCTGACGGCTTCCGCCATATCGATTTGTGGCTGACGAGCTTGAAAGCCAGGAATGGCCTTACCTAACGCGCCATCAGAGGAAAAAGTTTTTGCGATCATGCTTGGTATTGAGTTTGAAAAATTATCGAGAGTATATCAGAGGAATAGGAGTGACATCAGCCCACAATCTGACCAGCTTGCGGCGACACAAGGATATTTTGTTGAAACCAACGTAAGAATAGATTATTTATGGTGAAACATGGCAGTACAGTTACACCCGCCAGGGAATAATAACAAATTCGTACGCTAAAATATTAATGCATGGAAGTACCTGATTTATGGAAAAGAAAACACTGTTGACCCACTGTTCTGACGCCCCGGGTCTCATCTCGAAAATTACTAATATCTGTTACAAGCACCAACTCAACATCGTTCACAATAACGAATTTGTTGATAATACCAGTGGCCACTTTTTCATGAGAACGGAGCTAGAGGGATACTTCAACGATCAAACGTTTCTTGCCGACTTGGACCAAGCTCTCCCGCAAGGTGCTAAGCGTAAATTGGTTGGCTCTCGCCGTAAGCGCATCGTCATTCTCGTCACAAAAGAAGCGCATTGTTTAGGCGATATTCTGATGAAAACCTACGATGGAAGCCTAGATGTTGAGATCGCCGCTGTGGTGGGGAATTACGACAAACTGCAAACTCTCACTGAACGCTTCGACATTCCTTACCACCATGTGACCCATGAAAACCTTAGCCGTGAAGAACACGAGCAGAAGATGCTAGAAGTGATCGATCAATACGATGCTGACTTTTTGGTGCTAGCTAAATACATGCGCGTATTAACGCCGACGTTTGTTGAGAAATATCACCACAAAATCATTAATATTCATCACAGCTTCTTACCTGCTTTTATTGGCGCGAAGCCATATCAACAAGCTTACGATCGCGGTGTGAAAATCATCGGTGCAACAGCACACTTCGTGACTAATGATTTAGATGAAGGGCCGATCATCAAGCAAGACGTAATTCCTGTCGACCATACATTCAATGCCCAAGATATGGCGCAAGCGGGACGCGATGTAGAGAAGAACGTATTGAGTAAGGCTTTGAATAAAGTGATCAATGACCACGTCTTTGTTTATGGGAATAAGACAGTGATCCTTTAAGTTCATCGCTTTTGAATGAAAGAAAGGGTTGCTCATTTGCAAACCTTTCTTCTTTCTAGTCGTTCAAAACTTGCTTATTCAGCCTGCTCAGACTCCACAATACGCTTAAGTGAATGCGGGTGCAGTTTGATACAAATGTCTTGGTACTTAAACGCCACCGTTGGGTTGTTCAAGCGTTCGCCATCCCCTTTCGGGCTCGACAGTTTGATCTTCACACCCAGCTCTTCCAACTCATTAAAACGCGCCCCAAACGCTGGGTAAGTGTGTTTCAAATCAGCAAGAAACTCGTCTGCAGTTTCGGCATGAGACGGAATAACAAACTCCACATGTTCCCAGCTTTCAGTTGAGTAGATTTTGCCTTCCGCAGGGTATGGCAGTTCCAGACACTCAATCTTCCAGCCACGACTTTCCAACGCTTTATCGAATTCGATAACGATGATTGGGCGACCGTTGATTTTCGCTTGTGAAATCACCTTACCGTATTGATTCCATGCTTCATGCGCGGCTTTTGCTGTTTCAGTATCATTAATTCGCAGCGCAATATGGTCAGCTTGAGCAAAGCTCAGATCCAGTTTTAACAGGGATGCAAGCTCTTCAATCTTCGCCATAAATGCATCCAGATCTTGGATCATCAATTTAGGCGCTAGGCGTTTTTCAACTAGTTGAGTCGTCATTGTGGCTCTCTTTTGGGGCGATTTATCTCATTACTCTGAGCGCAATAGTAAACTCAAACCAAACCACATTTCCATTCAATCGAAAAAGTATAAATTTCCCCAATTCCTCTCTGTATGAAAAGCAATAAAGTTGTTATCATTAGCCCCATTTTTGTGAACTCCAACAGAACTCGGCACTTACTTCGCCGAGTTCTTCGTCCTTGAATTGAAGGAAACGCGTGTGAATATCCAAGCACTTATTAATGACAAAGTATCTCAGGCTCTAGAAGCCGCTGGCGCACCTGCAGGCAGTCCTGCGGCAGTACGCCAATCAGCAAAGCCACAATTTGGTGACTACCAAGCAAACGGCGTAATGGGCGTTGCTAAAAAACTGGGTACTAACCCACGAGAATTTGCACAGAAAGTACTGGATGTTCTAGACCTAGATGGTATTGCAAGCAAGACAGAAATCGCTGGTCCTGGTTTCATCAACATTTTCCTAAGCGAAGAGTTCCTAGCAAAACAAGCGGAAGCAGCACTGGCTGACTCACGTCTTGGCGTTGCAGCAGACGAAGCTCAAACTATCGTTGCCGACTACTCTGCACCAAACGTTGCTAAAGAAATGCACGTTGGTCACCTACGTTCAACCATCATCGGTGATGCGGTAGTACGTACTCTTGAGTTCCTAGGTCACAAAGTGATCCGTGCGAACCACATCGGCGACTGGGGTACTCAGTTCGGTATGCTTATCGCAAACCTTGAGCGTGTACAACAAGAGTCTGGCGAAGTTTCTATGGAACTTGCGGACCTTGAAGGCTTCTACCGCGAATCGAAAAAGCTGTACGATGAAGATGAAGAGTTCGCAGTAAAGGCGCGAAACTACGTGGTAAAACTGCAAAGCGGTGACGAGTACTGTGCAGAAATGTGGAAAAAACTCGTTGATGTAACCATGATCCAAAACCAGCGCAACTACGACCGTCTAAACGTGTCACTGACTCGTGACGACGTGATGGGCGAGAGCATGTACAACGACATGCTTCCTAAGATCGTTGCAGACCTAAAAGAACAAGGTCTTGCCGTTGAAGATGATGGCGCGCAAGTTGTATTCCTAGATGAATACAAGAACAAAGATGGCGAACCAATGGGCGTTATCGTTCAAAAACGCGATGGCGGTTTCCTATACACAACAACAGACATCGCATGTGCAAAATATCGTTATGAAGAGCTAAGCGCAGACCGTGTGCTTTACTTCATCGACTCACGTCAACACCAGCACCTAATGCAAGCTTGGACAATTGTTCGTAAAGCAGGCTACGTACCTGAGTCAGTATCTCTTGAGCACCACGCGTTCGGCATGATGCTTGGTAAAGATGGTAAGCCATTCAAGACTCGTGCGGGTGGTACCGTTCGCCTTGCCGACCTTCTAGATGAAGCAGAAGTTCGTGCAGCACAACTGATCGAATCTAAAAACCCTGAGCTAGATGCGGAAGAAAAAGAGAAGATCTCTAAAACAGTTGCAATGGCAGCGGTTAAATACTCTGACTTATCTAAACACCGTACGACTGACTACGTGTTCGATTGGGACAACATGTTAGCGTTTGAAGGTAACACAGCACCATACATGCAATATGCATACACTCGCGTAGCTTCTATTTTCGCTAAAGCTGGTGTTGCTATGGACGCTCTCCAAGGCGACATCAAAATCACTGATGAGAAAGAGAAAGCACTTATTGCTAAACTTATGCAGTTCGAAGAAGCGGTTCAATCTGTCGCTCGCGAAGGCCAACCGCACATCATGTGTAGCTACCTATTCGAACTAGCAGGTCAGTTCTCTAGTTTCTACGAAGCGTGCCCTATCCTAGTTGCTGAAGACGAAGCTGTGAAACAAAGCCGTCTGAAACTAGCTGCGCTAACAGCGAAGACCATCAAGCAAGGTCTGTCTCTACTAGGTATTGATACTCTAGAGCGTATGTAATCCGCTTTTACGTAGGTAGCTTAAGTAGCACAAGCTAAATGATGACAAAGGTTGACGTGAAAGCGTCAACCTTTTGTTTTATCTGGCGTATACTGATGTCATTCAATTCAAATCGGACAACATAATGAGTTTTGAACTGCACCCTCAACTGGCAAAAGACACCACCGTTATCGGCCACTTCCCACTGTGTGTGGCGCTTCTGCATAAAGATAACGCCGTGCCATGGGTTATCTTGGTCCCTAAACGTGCAAACCTAAAAGAGCTTCACCACTTGCCAATGCAAGAACAGCAACAGTTTTTGCTAGAGTCTCAAGCGGTAAGCCAAGCACTGGAAGCAACATTCCGTCCAGACAAGCTAAACCTTGGTGCGCTAGGTAATATGGTGCCACAGCTGCACATTCACCATATTGCTCGCTTCAAAGATGACGTAGCATGGCCGGGACCGGTTTGGGGTAACACCAAAGGTGAATTCCGTACAGAAGAAGAGCAAAACGAATTGCTTGGTCGCATTAAAAATGTGCTGTCACTGAGTTCTATTTTCCAAAAAGCATAAGCACTGCTAGCGAAAATAATTCGCCTTTGAATACGGCTGAAATAGACAGAGAAAGATTAATACGTATTTGTAACAATCTTTCTCATTTTTCTGGGATTATCACTAAAATAAAACTTGTTTAGACTACCAGCTCAGTTAGAGAGGGTCATCATGAAACAAGTCTTCAACACATTCCGATACGTCAGCTGGATCGCCATTATCTGTTCTATGGCTGCTTCATTCTTGCTTTTTCTTATGGGTGCAGCAAAAACCTATTCGGCATTTGCGGTCTTCATTCTCAATCAAACACCTCCAGAAGCACTCGCACATTTAGATAAAGCAGACATCGCGATCGCTTATTTGATCAAGTCACTGGATACGTTTCTTGTCGCACTAGTTTTGTTCATCTTTGCTCACGGCATCTACACACTATTTATTTCCAACAAAGCTAAAGCGAAAACACAAGAGCAGTCGGTTTTGCATTGGATCAGAACCCCAAACATCGGCCATCTAAAAAACATTTTGGCTGAAGTCATCATCGTGATCTTGTTTGTGAAGTTCTTAGAGCTCGTGCTGATTAACTTCGACAGCTTAGATTGGACGATCTTAACATTACCTATTTCGATTTTAGTTTTAAGTCTTGGTTTAAAGTTCCTAGAGTTAGGCGCGACTAAACACTCTGAAGAACATTAATTTCGCTGTATTCACAAACAATAACCAGCAAAATAAAAGCCGCATCATTGCTGATGCGGCTTTGTCGTTTTTACGTGATAATTTTTAGGTGACTAATTTTGATAGTCGCTACATGGTGACTGTCAGAGACAAACCATCTTGTTTAGTCACTGAGTAGCGAACACGAGTCACGTCATGAGCTTTATTAGTGTCGACTAGGCGGCTAATTTTGCCCTTCTTAATCCACACGTTTAACATCGCGTCGGCGCCATCTTCACTCATCCCAAACTGTTTAGCCAGATCTGACTGGGAGACGGTTCCTTTGTCTGCAATGTATTGATAAAGCTCTTTTAAAATCATGCTACTTGCGCCTCTAATGCACCGTTTTGTTTCTTACCAACTTGTTTGAACACACGGTATGTGCCAAAGAAGATAGCTACGATCACAGCCATCCAAATACCACTTGTTACTGGGCTATCTGCGAAATGCGTCAATTGGTTGTAGAACGTCGCACATAGGTAAGCCAAGCCCATTGTCCAAACCGCGATAAAGCGTGCGAACTTATGACCAAACTCACGTACGTAAGCACCCATCGCCGCCACACAAGGAGTGTACAGTAGGATAAAGATTAGGTAAGCAAATGCGGCATTGCCAGAAGCAAACTGCGATTTAATGTTACCGAAGATAGAAGCATCGACTTCTTGTTCTTCGGCAACGGCATTTGAGTCAGTTAAGTCACCCACTTCAATACCTAGTGGATCTGAGTAGCTCAAACCGGCTAAGTTTTCAGGGATACTCATTACTGCCTCTTCTAGGCTGCCCATTAGATCAAATTCTGCGTCTTCACCGTCACTTGGCGTCGTGTATAGACTGTTAAGCGTACCAACTACCGCCTCTTTTGCGAAGATACCAGTAATGATACCTACCGTCGCTGGCCAGTTATCTTCTTGAACACCGATTGGCGCGAATACTGGAGTTACAACTTGCGCAGCTTTAGAAAGCACCGAGTTTTCGCTGTCTTCATTACCAAAACTGCCATCAGTACCCAATGAGTTGAAGAAACTCAGAATAGCAACAACGATAACGATGGTTTTACCTGCACCAAGTACAAAGCGCTTTAGCTTTTGCCAAGTTTTGATCACCACGTTTTGTAGCGTCGGAAGCTCGTAATCTGGCATTTCCATCACTAGGCTATCGCTGCTACCTGGGTAAAGCGTGTGCTTAAGGAAAAGACCTGTGAAGATCGCTGCCACAATACCAAGTAGGTAAAGTGCGAATACAATGTTCTGGCCAGAACCTGGGAAGAATGCCGCAGCGAATAGCGCGTATACAGGCAGACGAGCACCACATGACATAAATGGCGCCATAGATGCAGCCAGTTTACGCTCACGTTCTTGGTCTAGAGTACGAGTTGCCATGATTGACGGAACGTTACAGCCAAAACCAAGAACCAACGGTACAAATGCTTTGCCCGGTAGGCCGATCTTCTGCATCACTTTATCTAGTACGAATGCTGCACGAGCCATGTAACCTGAGCTCTCAAGTACCGCTAGGAACAGGTACAAACACGCGATAACCGGAATGAAGGTTGCAACCGTCTGGATACCACCACCGATACCATCAGCAAGAACCGTCACTAACCACACAGGCAAATGACCGTCTAACAAGTGATGCCCACCATCAACCAACAATGCGCCCACACCAATGTCAAAAAAGTCGATAAATGCACTACCGATGTTAATCGAGAACATAAACATCAGGTACATAACAACAAAGAAGAAAGGAATTCCAATCCACTTGTTCAAAATAAACTGGTCGAGTCTTTCAGTCACACTACGACTTAACTTGCCTTCGCTTCGGCGAACTTTTTTACACTGTTCATGCAGATGCGTGTACTTAGTATCCGCGACATGCAAATCGATATCCAAATCTAACGTCGTAATGACTTCCAAGACTTTGCTTCTATCAATATCAGAAAGACTATTGAGCACCATTGTGTCTTTTTCAAGCGCACGAATCGCTAGTGCACGATGAGCGACGGTTTGGTCGTTAAAAAGTGCGGAAACCGTTTGAATTGCCGACTCCATCTTCTCACCATAATGCAAAGACAATTCTTTAAGTGGCACTCCTTGAACGATGGATTTATGGAGCTTTTCTTTAAACTCTGCCACTTGAGTTTTATTGGTTGCAGATAAACTGACAACCGGACAACCTAACGTTTTCTCAAGCTCTGCAACGTTAATCATCTGACGTTCACGCTTTAGCGCATCCATCTTGTTGAGGACAACAATCATAGGGCGACCAAGTTCGCGAAGTTGCAGCGTCATGTATAAGCTGCGCTCTAAACTTGTAGCATCCACCACGTTAATAATGAGATCAGCAGGATGAGTTAGAACCGCACGCGATGCGATGGATTCATCAATACTATTACTATCATTACCACTGTCTAATGAGTAAATACCCGGAAGGTCAGTGAGCAAAAACTCATCCCCAGCATGCTTGAATTGTCCCGTTTTCTTTTCAACCGTGACGCCTGCCCAGTTACCAACTTGCTGTTTTGCGCCAGTTAAACCATTAAATAGCGTCGTTTTACCACTATTAGGGTTACCTACGGTTAGCACTTGATATTGCATTACACTCGCTCCACTTCAATTTTCTGAGCAATTGTTTCTCGCAATGCGACAGACACACCACGGACTTCGACTTGTAAAGGATCGCCCATTGGCGCACGTCGAATCACTTTGACTTCTGTATTGGGAAGCAGCCCCATTACCATGAGTTTCTTTCTGATATCTGATGAAAGACCATCTAACAACCGAATCGTCACCGTATCGCCAGGATTAATCTCTGATAACTTCATAGTGGCCCTTAAGAGTATTGCTAATGAGAAATATTATTATTTAATAAGTTTAGGTTGCCAATATTACTCCCCTATACCCCTTCAATCCTTGTGTGAAATCAAAGATTCCGTAAATGTTTTCACGCTTTCAAACGTTAACTTCGTAAATTTCCTCTCGTTATTTACGTCAAAATTAACAATTAAAAATGACACCTAACGAAACAAAAATGTCACAAACCAAGATAGAAAACAAAAAATGCAAATTAAAACAGTGGGTTAATTAAAAAACAAAACGTTGTCGCTTTTCTCATATAAACATGGCGTTATTTTTATAAGAAAAATAAGTAACCTCTCGTATAGTTACTCCATCGAGAGGGCAACCTCTCTAATAAATTCCAGAGGTGGCATGGCAACATGTCACTCCGGCAGCAAGCGAAGGTGTCCTTGACACCCGTGGTATAGTCCCCCCGGCTATACCACGATATTTTTTTCACCTCTTTCAAAACTTCTTTACCTTATCCATCTTTTCAACACAGTTTTCGTTTTCACGAATGTCGCATGCCATCACTCCCCCAAATGAACAACGCTCTTTTGATACAGCAATACAACTGTCATTTATTTGTTGCAACTATCAGTAAATCATTCTCTTGAAGCCATTTATGCTTATTGCTATGAACATCGCGACTAACAGATAGAACGTGATCGTGCTTACGTGTTGAGAATGGATTTGTAGGCTAGATGTGATGAAGAAACAATGAAACTTACTGCGTTAGCAACTGCAGCAATAATAGAGCACTGTATGCAGCTCCCCAGCATCTTAACTATTAATTAGGGAGCGTATAATGAAGGTTTTCTAGTTAATTTCTTGGCTTTCTTGAGTCAGAGCAAACTTGGAAGGGGGCAAACCAAAATGCAGCTTAAACTTTTGGCTAAAGTAAGATGGATCATTAAAGCCACAGTTAAAGGCGACTTCACTGATTTTCTCACCCGCCAATAACTTTTCACACGCCGTTTCCAAACGAACCTCTGTGACATAGTCTTTTAACGTTCTTGACGAGGCAGATTTAAAACGTCTCTGTAAAGAGCGTTCAGACATATACAGCATTTTAGCGGCTGACGCAGTGCCAAATTCAGGATCATGGTAATGCTCTGCCACTAATTGATAGACTTTTTGCAACCACTCTTTCTCTGGTGTGACTTGATCTTCTGCAATAGTTACAGGATTGAGTTCTTGCTGCGGTTCATCCAGATAACTCCTTTCCTTCGCAGATGGCCATGTAATCTCGACTTTGTTTTGAGCATCAGAAGAGAAGACAGCCAAATAACCACCACTCGTTGTCACTAGTTGGGCAAGGTGGTCAATACTCAACTCAGAGTGATTTAAGTTAGATGGAAGCCCAGTCGCGACTTTATTAGGTAATTGCGTCCCGTAATCAAGAAAGCTCAATGACACAATATCATGTCCCTCTTCTAGCATAATTCTAACCGTTTGACCTCGGAAAGAGCGCTTGATGATATTGGCAAAAATGCTATTGAAAATAACATCAAGATTAAAACTTTCCAGAGCAACCCGGCTCTGCTTGCTCTCATCTTCTAGCTCTACCAAAATACCCGCTTTTGCAAAGTCATCTTGCCATACATCAACCACTGACTGAGTTATCTGACTCAAGTTGTAGTTCTGACTCCCACCACTTACATCACTTGGAACACTTTTGAGTTCATTTAACTGCCAATTCGTTTTAGCCAAATGATCCTCTGTCGCAGTATCCAGAGGCATAGGTAGTTTCGCCACAATAAAGTCGACGCTTGATTTTATGGATAGAGCTACATGGTCTACGAGTAGGTTTCTAACTTGAATCTGTTTACGTAATTGCTGGTTGCTCGTAAGCAACACTCTACTTTGATGTCTTAACTGATTCGTTTTGAGAGTCACTTGAGCTGCTAGATCACGGTTAGCCTGTACAACGTAGCGAGAGCGCCAGAAAACAAGTAATGCGACGACCGCAATACTAGCTACGACAAAGCCTAAAATAGCAAATCGCGATAGATACCAAGGATGAAGGACGATAAAGTGAGATTCTAAACCAACGACTCCAGTGGCAACTTGAGACTCATTACTGACCTGCAAGTGATATTCACCGGAACTAAGGTGCTCGAGTGTCAGTTGGCCCCCCTCTAACGTTTGCCATGGGTCATCGTTGTTCAATCGATAGTACAAATTTTGACTGTCTGGTTTTGGCATCACACCGAATAAAAAACTCAGCGAAGATCCATATGGCAGTGTGAGCCCATTCAGATCGGCACTACCAACTTGCAGAACTTCATTTTCAAGCACTACTTGGCTAACAATAAACTTAGACTCTGGGGGATTAGATACAAGCAGCTTGGATGCTTCTGCTTTTACGAGTCCGTACTTCGACCCCAGAACAAGCTCTCGCTCACCAATTTCTGTCTGCTGTATAACGCTACAAATACCAGGGAGGAACTCATTGTTCATTAAGCCTGATGACGATGAGTAATGTTTCACTAACTCACCCGAAAGGTGGTAATAGCTTAAACCGACAGAGGAAGCTAACCATACACCTTGCCTGTCTCTGATCAAGCAAGCAGGTCTGGCGTTGGGCTCACTCATTTCAACAACACGTTTTTCATCGCTTCGTGTATCAGTTTTAAACACACCATAAGATGAAGCAAACCACTGGCTGCCATCAACCGCCGTGGTCATGTCTAATGATTCACCAAACTTTTCTGAAAAACGGATAAACTGGATGTTGTCATTACTGTATTGGTATACGCCATGATCGGTGCCTATTAATAGGGCGTCTTCAGTATCATATAGGCGCGTAACCTTAGCAGGCAAATACTGACTTACTAGCCACTCACTTCCAAAGTTTCGTACGCTTTGTGCAGCAGTATCAACATTGTAAAGATGGTATCCGCTTGATACCCAAAGACGGTCATCACCATCAACGGTCACATGCTCTACGGCATGTCCAGCCATAACCTGTAAATAAGGAAATGTAATCTTGTTGAGACCATTTAGCTCAAATATTTCCAGCCCTTTTGAGGTTGCAAGCCAAAGCATGCCGTTTTGAAACGCAAATTCATTGATCTGCGACTCCAACTCTAAGACTTGGTTAATCCCACTCTTTCCTGAACGATAAATCTTTCGGTCATCAGCAAACCAAAGCGCACCATCAGGACCTTCAATAGTTTGCCGAATTCGTCCTGATAGGGTGTGTGAGTCATAACTACTAAAGGTCACTCGTTCAAATTTTTTACTAAATAGCGAGTAATAACGAATACCTTGGTTAGTCGCAATCCACATCCCTCCCATATTGTCGCTCAACAACGAATAAATCTTCGTGTTATCTAACTCTAACTCAAGAAAGCTTGCAGGCGCGACTTCGGTGACCTCACCTGAAAAAAATGAGTACAAATAAAGGCCATGCTCTGTCCCCACCCAATACTCTTGATTTGTCTCTGCGAATGTCAAAACATGTGAGCCGCCAATTCTAATCACTTCTTTATCAGGCTGGTAAATGTTGAAAATTAAAGCGCCACGCAATGTACCTATCAAAATTTCTCTTCGCGTGTGTGAATAATAGACTTTCTCAATGTAGTTTTGACCTGAGGCAGCGACATGGTCAAACTTATCACCTTCAGAAAGATAGAAGCCGGAAGTCGTTGCTAGTGCCCACTTCGTTTCAACTAGCACCGCATCATTAATGTAAACGTAGCTATTATTACTATGTTGATAGAGCTGCAATAGAGAGAAAGAGTTTAACTCGCTAGTGTCGATATTGTAGGTATAGAAATGCGCGCCATCACTCACCCAAATATAGTTCTTTGAAGACCCTATTTTTCTTATTTGTGAGCCTGGATTTAAACTAAAGACTAAACGTCGCTCCTGATTTGGATAAGTTCGATAGACCTCATTTTCAATAAAGGTCCAAAAAGCACCTTTATGATAAGCCAACTGCTTGGCCGACGTTTGTAGGAAGCTACCTGATTTAGGCAATATAGTTTGACCATCGTAAAACAGGACTCTCCCGTGTACGTCATGAATCCACAAACCGCCCTTTTCACCCAAGAACAACTTTTTAGCCGCGATAAAAGTACCCTTTGCCTGAGTTGGCAAAGGGTAAAAGATTGCATTTGCATTATGAAGCGCAAATGCTTGGTAGGATAAGATAAAGCCCAACAGAGCAAGGGCTAATTGGCGTAGCAAGACGAAAACCTTTTGTATCAATTTGTGCTCTGAAAGTGACCGTTCATCGTTTGTAAAACATGGATTTATACGGTTATTTTGAGCTGATAATTATTGGTAATGATATCTCAATTACTTTCTGAGAAAAGGCTCGCCTTACCAAAGGTTGTAATTCTTACTACTGGATCACGTTAAAAAGACTACTCCTACATTACGACAGCACTTAATCTGACTTTTTGTTCAAGCATTGCTCAAAACTATTCGCCATATTGTTGAGAAAAGTAAAGTAACTGCCAGGTTTTGCTTCAATTGTACTCCCTAACGGGTCAAGCTCGCCTTTAGCGACATCACTGCCTCTCATTACGCTCTGAACGACAGCCGGGGTAAACTGAGGTTCAGAAAATACACAAGCCACATCTCCACCACTTAGCTTTTGACGAATTTGAATTAAGGTCTTCGCTCCTGGCTTGCGTTCTGGGCTCACAGTAAAATGCCCCATTTGATTTAGTTCATAACGATCTTCGAAATAACCGTAAGCATCATGGAATACAAAGTAACCTTTGCTTTTTACTGGTGCCAGCTTCTGCTTTATCTGTTGGTCAGTGTCTTTTAGCTCGAGTTCAAACTTTTTGAGGTTCGCTTGATATTGAGCTGCATTTTCCGGATCAAGTGATACAAGTTGATTCACAACAGCCTTGGCCACTTGTTGTGCTTGGCTTACACCTAGCCAAAAGTGCGGATCATGTGAGCCATGATCGTGCCCATCATGGTCATGGTTGTGCTCACTATCAAATTCACGCAATTCTAGATTTGGAATTTGACTAATAGTCAAAGTATTCGATCTATCCGAAACAACTTTCTCTAGAAACGGTTCAAGATCATGTCCGTACCAGATAACCAAATCAGCCGAAGCGACCTTTTTAACATCCGATGGACGCAAAGCATAGTCATGGGGTGATGTGTTAGACTGCAATAGCACGTCTGGTGAAGTTACTCCTTGAGTAAGCTCTGTTACTAACAACTGAATAGGTTTGATACTCGTCAGTACCGTTACCGCCTGTGCTGGCAGTGTTAACATTGCTGAGGCAGCAAGAATTAATGCTCTTTTCATAGTTTTACTTGGGATATGGCGTGGAAAGTGAGATAATGTTACATTATAACATTATTGATTTGCAAATGAGTTTCATTCATGTCTTCCTTAGTCCATCTTGAGCAGTTATGCGTCGAGTTCGATGGCCGCAGAGTTCTCGATAACATTAGTATGGAATTAGAAAAGGGCAAAATAACTACCCTAATTGGTCCCAATGGAGCGGGAAAATCAACGTTAGTCAAAGTTATCTTAGGTCTTCAAAAGCCAACTAGCGGCAAGTTGAACCGACAAAGAAAACTGAAAATTGGTTACGTTCCTCAAAAGTTGAAGCTCAATGACTCCCTTCCATTGAATGTAACCCGCTTTCTAAATTTAGCAGGAAAATACAGTAAGCAGGAGTGCATTGATGCATTACGGCTTGTTGGCGCTGAACATTTACTTAATAGTAATATGCATCGCTTATCCGGTGGTGAAAACCAACGAGTGTTACTGGCTCGCGCTCTGCTTCAACGTCCTCAGCTGTTGGTATTAGACGAACCAGCTCAGGGGGTGGATATCCAAGGTCAAATCGATCTCTATGACTTAATTGAGAGCATTCGTCACCGCTTTGATTGTGGCGTATTTATGGTATCGCATGACTTACATTTAGTGATGGCGAAAACGGACGATGTTATTTGTCTGCATCACCATGTTTGCTGCTCAGGTTCACCTGCCACTATTACTCAGCACCCTTCTTACATCGCACTATTTGGCAATGCAGCGAGAGAGTCTCTCGCGTTTTATCATCACGACCATGAGCACCATCATCACGATTTATCCGGAACGCCAGTAAGCGGTGATGCGATATCATGCTCCCACCATAAACACGGACATCACCATCATGATTGAGTTTCTCCTACCTTCTATTCTTGCTGGTATTGGTATCGCGATCATTGCCGGTCCACTTGGGTCATTTGTCGTTTGGCGTAAAATGGCTTACTTCGGAGATACCCTAGCTCATGCATCGTTAATGGGCCTAGCGCTGGGCTTCTTGCTCAACGTAAATCTCTACCTTGCGCTACTCGTCTGCTGTTTAGCTCTGGCCGTTTTGCTTGTCACTCTGCAAAAGCAACAACTTGTGGCTACAGACACGTTGTTAGGTATCTTGGCACACAGTGCACTCTCTATCGGTTTAGTATCGGTTAGCTTTTTGGAAAACGTGCGCGTCGATTTAATGAGCTACCTATTTGGGGACTTACTTGCCGTCTCTCCACAAGATCTGATGTTTATTTACGCAGGTGTTGTTGCGGTAAGCGCGTGTTTGTACGTCTTCTGGCGCCCACTGCTTTCTAGCACTGTCAGTGAAGAACTTGCCGCTGTTGAGGGCGTGAATACAGACTTAGTTAGATTGGTGTTAATGCTAATGGTGGGTGTAGTAATCGCAGTAGGTATGAAGTTCGTTGGCGCGTTGATCATGACTTCGCTCCTAATTATCCCAGCCGCAACAGCACGTAAAGTCTCTTCATCACCAGAGCAAATGGCATTGTTCGCATCTATTATTGGCTCAGTGGCAGTACTGATGGGGCTTAGCCTATCATGGCACTTCGATACACCGGCCGGCCCTTCCGTAGTGATCAGCGCAACATCCTTATTTATGCTGAGCCAGCTGATTAAAAGCAAAGCATAATCGCATTGAGTATTAAACGCGAAAGACCTTGCTAACAACAAACATAAATCCACGGAAACGGAAAAAGAAAAGCCTGCGAAATCGCAGGCTTTTTAATACTTATTAAGTAGTGTGGTCGATTACCAACCCGTCACTTCACGTAGACCTTGGCCAATCTCTGCTAGAGATTTCACAGTTTTAACGCCAGCCGCTTCTAGTGCAGCAAATTTGTCTTCAGCAGTACCTTTACCACCAGAGATAATCGCACCAGCATGGCCCATACGCTTACCAGGAGGTGCAGTTACACCAGCAATGTAAGAAACCACTGGCTTCGTTACATTTTCTTTAATGTATGCTGCTGCTTCTTCTTCTGCAGTACCACCGATCTCACCGATCATAACGATCGCTTCTGTCTCAGGGTCTTCTTGGAACAGTTTTAGGATATCAATGAAGTTTGAACCCGGGATTGGGTCACCACCGATACCAACACAAGTAGACTGGCCGAAACCTTCGTCAGTGGTTTGTTTAACTGCTTCGTAAGTTAGAGTACCGCTACGAGATACAATACCTACTTTGCCTTTCTTGTGGATGTGACCAGGCATGATACCGATCTTACACTCATCAGGAGTGATAACGCCCGGACAGTTAGGACCAATCATGCGAACGCCAGTTTCTTCTAGCTTCACTTTTACGTCGATCATATCTGTAGTAGGGATACCTTCAGTAATCGTTACGATTAGCTCGATACCCGCGTCAATCGCTTCTAGGATTGCATCTTTACAGAAAGGTGCTGGTACGTAGATGACTGTCGCTGTTGCGCCAGTCGCTTCTACTGCTTCACGAACTGTGTTGAATACAGGAAGACCTAGGTGAGTTTGGCCACCTTTACCTGGAGACACACCGCCAACCATTTGCGTACCGTATGCGATAGCTTGCTCTGAGTGGAAAGTACCTTGACCACCAGTGAACCCCTGACAGATTACTTTAGTGTCTTTGTTAATTAATACAGACATTATTTAGCCTCCGCAGCAGCAACAACTTTCTGAGCAGCATCAGTTAGCGACTCAGCAGCAATGATATCAACATCAGAATTAGCAAGAACTTCGCGACCTAGGTCAGCGTTAGTGCCTTCAAGACGAACAACAACAGGTACGCTTACGCCTACCTCTTTAACCGCACCGATAATACCTTCTGCGATCATGTCACAACGTACAATACCACCGAAGATGTTAACAAGTACCGCTTTCACATTGTCATCAGATAGGATGATCTTGAATGCTTCAGCAACACGCTCTTTCGTCGCGCCGCCACCTACATCTAAGAAGTTAGCTGGTTTGCCGCCGTGTAGGTTTACGATATCCATCGTACCCATTGCTAGGCCTGCACCGTTAACCATACAGCCAACGTTACCGTCTAGTGCTACGTAGTTCAGCTCCCACTGAGCTGCGTGTGCTTCACGCTCATCTTCTTGTGAAGGATCGTGCATTTCACGAAGCTTAGGCTGACGATATAGTGCGTTTG
Source organism: Vibrio sp. 1402 (assembly GCF_033340275.1). Lineage (NCBI taxonomy): Bacteria > Pseudomonadati > Pseudomonadota > Gammaproteobacteria > Vibrionales > Vibrionaceae > Vibrio > Vibrio sp. 1402. The sequence goes on along the minus strand of NZ_JAWOWE010000009.1, from coordinate 80,116 downwards.
AGTCGATGTTGATCTTACCGTCAAGACATAGCAAGTTGCCTTCACCAGTAATCACAAGTGGGTTGATCTCTAGCAGAGCAAGATCGTACTGAGAAAACATAGTGCCAAGACCCATAAAGATCTTAACGAATTGTTTGATTTGGTCGCCTTCAAGACCAAGTTTGAACGCTAGCTCACGACCTTGGTAAGCTTGTGGACCTACTAGTGGGTCAATTGCTGCTTTGTGGATGAGTTCCGGCGTTTCTTCCGCAACTTTTTCAATTTCCACACCACCTTCGGTAGAAGCCATGAAAACAATCTTACGGCTAGCACGGTCAACTACCGCACCTAGGTATAGTTCGTTCGCAATATTTGAAGCTTCTTCAACAAGGATTTTTGTTACTGGCTGACCGTTAGCGTCAGTTTGGTAAGTCACTAGGTTTTTACCTAACCACTTCTGTGCAAACTCTTTAACGCCTTCTTTTGTATCGTGTAGCTCTACGCCACCCGCTTTACCACGGCCACCAGCGTGAACCTGACATTTAACTACTTTCTTGGCTGTACTAATACGGCCTGCGGCTTCAAAAGCTTCTTGTGGTGTATCACACGCGTAGCCTTCTGGCACAGGCAAACCGAATTCTGCAAACAGCTGTTTGGCTTGGTATTCATGCAAATTCATTTCGATATTCCGTTTGTTTTTCCCTTAAGGGATTTATTATTTCCATAACGCTGCAGTCTTGGCTGCTTGTACGTCTGTAGGGTCTTCTCAAATAAATCCTTCATCATGAGTTCTCATACTGAAGGATTCAAATGAAGGCCAAACGTTGAGCTAGTCTAGCCATTGAAATTTTTAACGTCTAGCTACCTACGATAACTAGACGTTTTAGCGATATTAAACGTCTAATAGGAGACGTGCTGGGTCCTCTAGTAACTCTTTAATCGTTACTAGGAAACCAACTGATTCACGACCGTCAATTAGGCGGTGATCGTAAGATAACGCTAGGTACATCATCGGCAAGATTTCAACTTTGCCATCCACTGCCATCGGACGCTCTTGGATCTTATGCATACCAAGAATCGCTGATTGAGGTGGGTTGATGATTGGTGTAGACATAAGTGAACCAAACACACCACCGTTTGTGATAGTGAAGTTACCGCCCATTAGCTCGTCTACCGTTAGCTTGCCATCACGACCTTTGATAGCCAGCTCTTTGATGCCTTTTTCAACATCAGCGAAACCAAGCTTGTCACAGTCTTTTAGGACAGGTGTAACTAGACCACGTGGCGTTGATACCGCCATGCTAATGTCGAAGTAGTTGTGGTAAACAATGTCATCGCCATCAATCGAAGCATTTACTTCTGGGTAACGCTTAAGCGCTTCTGTTACTGCTTTCACGTAGAAAGACATGAAGCCTAAACGAATACCGTGACGCTCTTCGAACTGATCTTTGTACTGCTTACGAAGGTCCATGATTGGTTTCATGTTCACTTCGTTAAACGTCGTTAGCATTGCCGTGTTGTTCTTCGCTTCTAGCAGACGGTTAGCAACTGTCTTACGAAGGCGAGTCATTGGAACACGTTTCTGACTGCGAGCCGCTGCCGGCACGTCAACCACTGCTGGCGAGTCTTCTTTTGACGCAGATTTAGCGTTCGCAAGATGCGCTTCAATATCTTCGCGCGTAATACGACCACCAACACCAGTGCCTTTCACTTGGCTTGCTTCTAAGCCATGTTCAGCCAATAAACGGCGCACTGCTGGGCTTAGTGCGTCATTACTTTCTTCGCTAAGCGCAGCTTTGTGACGCTTATCAGGAGATGCTTCAGTACCTTCTGTTTTGTCTGCAGTTGGTTCACCTGCAACTGCGCCTGGCTTCAATTTAGCAATGATTTGTTTAGAAAGTACTGTCGCACCTTCTGCTTCAACAATAGCTTCTAAAACGCCAGCTTCCGGAGCTGGAACTTCTAGCACAACTTTGTCTGTTTCGATGTCAACCAAAACCTCGTCACGCTCTACTGCGTCGCCTGGTTGTTTGTGCCATGTCGCTACGGTTGCATCAGCAACTGATTCAGGTAAATCTGGAACCAGAATTTCAATTGTCATATCTGTTTCTTCCTTTAACTTCTAATTCTTAATTCGAAGTTTTTGAGTTCACGTTCAGAGCGTCTTCAACCAACGCTTTTTGTTGTTTCAAGTGCACCGACATGTAGCCAACTGCTGGCGAAGCAGAAGCTGGGCGACCTGCGTATTTAAGATTTGCACCTGCAGGAATAGCGGCACGGAAGTTATGTTGGCTACAGTACCAAGCACCTTGGTTCTGAGGTTCTTCCTGACACCACACGAAGTCTTCAACGTTAGTGTATTGAGCAATTGCTGCTTGTACTTCTTCCATTGGGAATGGGTAAAGCTGTTCAATACGCACGATAGCAACATCGTCTTGCTCGTTGTTACGGCGCTGCTCTAGTAGGTCAAAGTAAACCTTACCAGCACAGAACACGACACGTTTCACTTTGCTTGGTTCTAAATCATCTACTTCTGGAATTGCAGATTGGAATGTACCATCCGCCAAGTCTTCAATCGTTGAAGTACATAGAGGGTGGCGCAGCAAAGATTTCGGCGACATAACAATGAGAGGTCGACGCATTGGGCGTACAACCTGACGACGAATCATGTGGTACACCTGAGCCGGTGTTGAAGGAACCACAACCTGCATATTTTGCTCAGCACAAAGCTGAAGGTAACGCTCTAAACGTGCAGATGAGTGCTCAGGACCTTGACCTTCATAACCATGAGGTAGAAGCATAGTAAGACCGCACAAACGCGCCCACTTTTGCTCGCCTGACGAGATAAACTGGTCGATAACAACTTGTGCACCGTTGGCAAAATCACCAAACTGTGCTTCCCAGATAGTTAAACCACCTGGTTCGGCTGTTGCGTAACCGTATTCAAACGCCAACACAGCTTCTTCTGACAATACTGAGTCAAAGACTTGGAATGGCCCTTGGTTGTCATGAATATTCGCTAATGGAATGTAAGTGCTTGCATCGGTTTGGTTATGAAGAACCGAGTGACGGTGGAAGAAAGTACCACGACCCGAGTCCTGACCAGAAAGACGAATACGCTTGCCATCGTCAACCAATGTAGCATACGCCAATGTTTCAGCCATACCCCAGTCAATAGCTTTTTCACCGGTCATCATTGCTAGACGATCGTTGTATAGCTTATTAACACGGCTTTGCAGTTTATGGCTTTCTGGGTACTGACACAGACGATTGCCTAGCTCAATAAGGCGTGTCTTGTCGTATTTTGAATCCCACTCCATATCCCATTCGTGCCCTAAGTAAGGGGACCAGTCTACAGAGTGCAACGCCATTGGACGCCATTCTTTAACAACCACTTCACCGCGATCCAATGCATCGCGATACTCATTGACTAACTGAGTCGCTGTCTCGATATCTGACTCATTTTTGTCGATCAGAACATCTGCATACAATTTGCGTGGTGTAGGATGCTTTTTGATTTTCTGGTACATCAAAGGCTGAGTCGCATTTGGCTCATCCGCCTCATTGTGACCGTGGCGACGGTAACATACAAGATCGATCACGACATCGCGCTTGAACTCGTTACGGTAATCCAATGCAATGCGAGTAACAAAAGCAACTGCTTCAGGGTCATCTGCATTTACATGGAAAATTGGCGCCTGCACCATCTTCGCGATGTCGGTACAGTACATCGTAGAACGCGTGTCACGAGGATTAGACGTCGTAAAGCCTACTTGGTTGTTGATGACGATACGTACCGTACCACCAACTTGGAACCCACGAGCAAGAGACATGTTGAAAGTTTCGGCAACCACACCCTGACCAGCGATTGCTGAATCACCGTGGATGGTGATAGGAAGCACTTTGCTACCTTGATTATCACCCAAGCGGTCTTGACGTGCTCGAACTGAGCCCATGACTACCGGGTTTACGATTTCTAGGTGCGATGGGTTAAATGCAAGTGCTAAGTGAACATCACCGCCTGGAGTCGCAAAATCAGCAGAGAAACCTTGGTGATATTTCACATCACCCGTACCCCAAGTTTCGTCGTGTTTACCTGCGAACTCATCAAACAGGTCTTGAGGTTTCTTACCAAGTACGTTCACCAGCATGTTCAAACGACCGCGGTGAGCCATACCGATAACCACTTCACGCATTCCACTTGTACCCGCATGACGGATCAACTCTTTCGTCATCGGAATCAGCGCATCACCACCTTCTAAAGAGAAACGTTTTGCACCTGGGAATTTCGCCCCGAGGTAACGCTCCAAACCTTCAGCGGCTGTTAGCTCTTCTAGGAATGTGCGCTTCTCATCTTTGTTGAATGATGGCTGGCCTACGACAGACTCAAGGCGTTGCTGAATCCAACGCTTTTGCTCTGTGTCAGTCATGTGCATGTATTCAGCACCGATGGAACCGCAATAAGTTTTGTTGAGGGCTTCATAGATATCTTTCAACTTCATGGTTTCTTGCCCAACAGCAAAAGAACCTACGTTGAAAGTTTCTTCGAAGTCATCTTCGGTAAGATTATGAAAAGCAGGGTCTAACTCCGCCACTGTTGGGCGTTGCCATAGACCTAGTGGGTCTAATTCTGCAGCTTCATGCCCGCGGAAACGGTATGCGTTGATTAGCTGTAGAACTTTTACTTGTTTTGCATCGACATCTGGGTCACTAACTTGGACATTGTAATGCTTTGTTTCTCTAGCGAGTCGTCGGAAGTAGTCACGGACACGTGAATGTGGTTGTTCTGCCACTTCTTCTGATGGCTTAGGCAAGCCTTCAAAAACACGTTTCCACTCCTCACTTACCAGATCGGGATCACTTAGATACAGTTCGTAGAGGTCCTCTACATACGTTGCATTGGCGCCAGCCAAGTGTGAAGACTCGAGCCATGCCTTCATCACGCCGTTGTGCATATTTTCCCTTAACCAGTAGTTTTCACGTTTGCTTCGGTCTTTGCCGAGCTATAAGAGCCGACTAAAAATACGGTCGGCAATTTTTGTATTCTTTACTCGAATATTACTGAAGCAGTGAAGCGGTCATATCGGGTGATCCGCAACACTGCGACATTCCTAAGAGCGAGTAAATTAAACCGAACGATTAACCAACATCGACTTAATGTGACCGATGGCTTTCGTCGGATTTAATCCCTTAGGACAAACACTTACACAATTCATGATGCCATGGCAACGAAAAACGCTAAATGCATCATCAAGATCAGACAAACGTTCATCTGTTGCCGTATCGCGGCTATCAATTAGCCAACGGTACGCTGCGAGAAGACCAGCTGGGCCGATGAATTTATCAGGGTTCCACCAGAATGATGGGCAAGACGTTGTACAACATGCACACATGATACATTCGTACAATCCATCTAAATGCGCACGATCATCAGGCGATTGTAGGTTCTCACGTGATGGTGGTAATGCACCATCATCAATCAAGAATGGTTTAACTTTCGCATAGTTATCATAGAACTGCGTCATGTCAACGATAAGATCGCGCACGACAGGTAACCCTGGTAGTGGACGAATAACTATCTTATCGCCTTGTAGAGCAGATAACGGTGTGATACACGCTAGGCCGTTTTTACCATTCATATTCAAACCATCAGAACCACATACCCCTTCACGGCATGAGCGACGGAACGCGATGCTTGGATCTTGCTCTTTTAGCAGAATCAATGCATCAAGCACCATCATGTCTGAGCCTTCGTCTACCTCAAGGATATACTCTTTCATGTAAGGCTTGGTATCCACATCCGGATTGTAACGGTATAAAGAGAAGTTTAATTTCATAGTCGTATCCTCCCTTTAGTATGTACGTACTTTCGGCGGGAAAGCTTCACGATGCGTTGGCGTCATGTTCACATCACGCTTAGTCATCGCTTCTGTTTCCGGATTGTAGATAGAGTGGCATAGCCAGTTCTCATCATCACGCTCAGGGAAATCGAAACGAGCATGTGCGCCACGACTCTCTGTACGGTAGTTTGCTGCAACGGCAGTTGAAAACGCGGTTTCCATCAGGTTATCAAGTTCTAGACACTCAATACGCTGCGTGTTGAACTCTGAAGACTTGTCCGCTAGATGCGCATCTTTCAAACGTTCGCGAATCACTTTCAACTCTTCTAGACCGGTTGCCATCGCATCGCCTTCACGGAATACCGAGAAGCTGTTTTGCATGCATGCTTGTAGGTCTTTACGAATCTGAACTGGATCTTCACCACCAGTGCTGTTTTCCCAACGCATAGTACGCGCTAGAGACGCTTCAATATCAGATTCTGTTGCAGGACGAGCTTCTGCTTGCGCTGCTAGCGTTTCGCCAAGGTGCAAGCCAGTAGCACGACCAAATACGACCAAGTCTAGTAATGAGTTGCCGCCCAGACGGTTAGCACCGTGTACCGATACAGAAGCAATCTCACCACATGCGTAAAGGCCTTGTACTTCCATCTCGCTTCCGTCGGCCTTCTGCTTAATTGCTTGGCCAGAGACTTGAGTAGGTACACCACCCATCATGTAGTGACAAGTTGGAATTACTGGAATTGGCTCTTTCACTGGGTCAACGTGTGCAAATGTACGAGACAGTTCACAGATACCTGGTAGACGTGATTCAAGTACTTCTTTACCAAGGTGATCAAGTTTCAACTTGATATGTGGACCCCAAGGACCATCACAGCCGCGGCCTTCACGAATTTCAATCATCATTGAACGAGCAACCACGTCACGACCAGCAAGGTCTTTCGCGTTTGGTGCGTAGCGCTCCATGAAGCGTTCACCATCTTTATTTAGAAGGTAACCACCTTCACCACGACAACCTTCCGTCACTAGAACACCCGCGCCAGCAATACCTGTTGGGTGGAACTGCCACATTTCCATGTCTTGCATTGGAACGCCTGCGCGAAGTGCCATACCAACGCCATCACCCGTGTTGATGTGCGCGTTAGTGGTCGATGCGTAAATACGACCTGCACCACCTGTAGCTAGAATGGTTGCTTTCGATTTGAAGTAACAGATTTCACCCGTTTCCATACAAATCGCAGTACAACCCATGATTGCGCCGTCTTGGTTTTTCACAAGATCCAAAGCGTACCACTCCGAGAAGATGGTTGTTTTGTGTTTTACGTTTTGCTGGTAAAGCGTGTGAAGAAGTGCGTGACCAGTACGGTCTGCAGCAGCGGCTGTACGAGCAGCCTGCTCACCACCAAACTCTTTAGATTGGCCACCGAATGGACGTTGGTATATGGTACCGTTATCAAAACGAGAGAATGGAAGACCCATTTTTTCAAGCTCGATAACTGACTCAGGACCATTTTTACACATGTATTCAATCGCGTTCTGGTCACCGATGTAGTCGGAACCTTTAACGGTATCGTACATGTGCCATTGCCAATCGTCTTTGTGCGAGTTACCCAGAGCAACGGTAATGCCGCCCTGCGCAGACACAGTATGAGAACGTGTTGGAAATACTTTTGACAACAAAGCACATGATAGGCCTTGCTCTGAAATTTGTAGTGCAGCGCGCATACCTGCACCACCAGCGCCGATTACTACGGCATCAAACTCACGAACTGGAATAGACACTTACGCACCCCACAGAATAAATAGACCAGAGAAGACATAGCCGAATAGCACGGCAATAACACCAAGTTGTAGTGCGCCACGTAGTTTCGCGCACTTAATGTAATCAGTTAATACTTGCCACAAACCAACCCAAGCGTGAATCAGGATCGAGACAAGTGCCAACATGGTGAATACTTTAGTGAAGGTACCACCAAAGAATTGGGTCCAAGATGCGTAAGAGATATCTGAAAATGCACAGAAGCTAATCAGATAAATCGTGTATAGCGTCATAATGATTGCAGTTGCACGAATTAGTAGGAAATCGTGTACACCATTACGACCAAATGAAGATACGTGTTTTACCATACCAAGATCCCCGCCAATAATGATAATACTGCTGTTGCACCAAACGCGACTTTAGCGCTCATCGTGCCTGAATCTAGTTCTTCAAAGTGACCTAGATCCATCAATAAGTGACGGATACCACCTGCGATGTGGTAGGCAAGTGCAGTAAGAATTCCCCACAGGATGAATTTTACGAAGAAGCTATCGACGATGTCAGCGGCTTCCATAAAACCCATTGGGGATGACAGAGAAATGGATAGTAACCACAGTAATATACCCACCGCAACAAACGTAATTACCCCAGACACACGGTGTAGGATGGATGCGATTGCTGTGATAGGAAAGTGGATGGTCTGTAAATCTAAATTAACAGGTCTTGACTTTCTTTCTTTCACGGGCTTGCTCACTCAGCTCCATTGAGCATTTATTGTTATAACCAATTTCAGCTTCCAAACGTACAAAAGTTAACATCTATTTAACAAATATCGCGAGTAACCACTCAGATAATTGTAAACAAGTTGTTAACAAACGGAATCCAGCAACAAACCTCACTCTTTGTTTCTAGCCCCGAATTTATAAGGATTTAACTAAAATTTTCTTTGCCAATATACGGCGAGCAACATTCTAATACAATTGGTGTAACAAATTATGCTACATAGAACAGATTTTTAACGATTTTCATGAGAAAAATCATAACAAGTGCACACAAAGATGGAGAAAAATTGACTTTAAGCTTTAACAACAGTACAAAAATGGCACATAAACATCCTGGACGGATTAAATAATAAACAAAGGAGATTGTTATGGCGGATAAGAAAGCGACCCTTCATGTTGAAGGTCAAGCGCCAATCGAACTGCCAATTATGGACGGTACGCTAGGTACACCTGTAATTGACGTTCGTAAGCTGGGAGCCAATGGTTACTTTACTTTTGACCCAGGTTTTCTTGCCACTGCATCTTGTGAATCATCAATCACGTACATCGATGGCGGCAAAGGTATTCTTTTGCACCGCGGTTTCCCGATTGATCAATTAGCCAATAACGCAGATTACTTAGAAGTATGTTACATCCTTCTTTATGGTGAAGCCCCTACCCGAGAACAATACGAGCAATTCAAAACGACCGTTACTCGTCACACAATGGTACACGAGCAAATCGCAAGCTTTTTCCATGGCTTCCGACGCGATGCTCATCCAATGGCGGTAATGTGTGGTGTAGTTGGAGCACTTGCAGCCTTCTATCACGACTCTCTTGACATTAACAACGACGAACACCGCGAAATTGCAGCGTACCGTCTGCTGTCAAAAATGCCAACACTGGCGGCGATGTGTTACAAATACTCTATCGGTCAGCCATTTATTTACCCTCGTAACGACCTTAGCTACGCAGAGAACTTCTTGCATATGATGTTCGCAAACCCTTGCGAAGAGTATGAAGTAAATCCTGTGGTTGCCCGTGCGATGGATAAGATTTTCACTCTACACGCGGATCACGAACAGAATGCGTCGACATCAACTGTTCGCCTAGCTGGCTCTTCTGGTGCGAACCCATTTGCATGTATTGCCGCTGGTATTGCATCCCTTTGGGGGCCTGCTCACGGTGGCGCAAACGAAGCCTGCTTGAGAATGCTAGAAGAGATTGGCAGCGTCGATAACATCCCTGAATATGTAGACCGCGCGAAAGACAAAGATGACCCATTCCGCTTAATGGGCTTTGGTCACCGCGTTTACAAGAACTACGACCCACGTGCGACAGTAATGCGCGAAACGTGTCATGAAGTTCTCAAAGAGCTAAACATTCAAGACCCTCTGCTAGACGTTGCAATGGAACTTGAGCGCATTGCACTTTCTGATGAGTACTTCGTGTCTAAGAAGCTGTACCCGAACGTAGACTTCTACTCAGGTATCATTCTTAAAGCGATTGGTATTCCAGTTTCTATGTTTACGGTTATCTTCGCGATTTCTCGTACCATCGGCTGGATTGCTCACTGGAACGAAATGCACAGCGATCCACTGAACCGCATCGGTCGTCCTCGTCAGCTATACACTGGCGAAACACAACGTGAGTTTTCTCCACTTCACGAACGTGAATGATCTTTTAGTACGAAGATAGACAAACAAAAGGGTTGAGATTTTCGTCTCAACCCTTTTTTCTTTTTTGCGTTTAACGTTATTAATGGAGAACGCTAAACCGGATTATCAATATCGATAAACTCCACATGTAGGCCATATTCATCCGCTAGCCATTTGCCTAAGGCCTGAACACCATAACGCTCAGTAGCATGATGACCTGCAGCAAAGTAATGAATGTCCATTTCACGAGCAGTATAAGTGGTGCGCTCTGAAATTTCTCCAGAGATAAATGCATCCAGCCCGTGCTGTACAGCAAGTTCAATGAAATCCTGCCCTCCACCAGTACACCAGCCGACTGTCTCAATCATCTTATCAGTATTCTCTGGAGCGATATGCAGAGGCTCTCTTTCAAGAACTTGGTTGATCTTACTCGCAAATTCAACACCAGACATCGGCTTTTTCAAGCGCCCAAACATAGCAACTGACTGAGGGTGCCCTTCAAGCCCACCTTCTACTTCGATTTCAAGTAAGCGAGCTAATTCAGCGTTGTTGCCTAGCTCTGGATGAATATCTAGAGGAAGGTGATAACCATATAAGTTGATATCATTTTTGATCAGGCTACGAATTCGTTTACCTTTCATGCCACGAATTGGCTCAGGCTCACCTTTCCAAAAATAGCCATGATGAACAAGCAATGCGTCTGCATTAAGCTCAATCGCTTTATCGATTAAGGCTTGAGAGGCGGTTACGCCAGTGATAACACGCTTTACCGCTGATTTCCCTTCTACCTGTAACCCATTTGGTGCGTAATCTTTAATTAACTGCGGTGACAGTTTGTCATTAAGAATCTGTTCTAGCTTTAAGTTATTCATTATTACTTCCAATTTCTAGCGCATGTAAACCTAAATAACCTCTCGATGGAATCAGACGAAAGAGTGCAACCTAGTTGATACAGCAACGTTTTTGACATCTGGCACCTTGATATCATTTAGGTCTTTAAAGTGTATCTCGAACCCTAATATCGATGCTAGCCACCCTACCCTCAAAAGCAAATTTAGTTACAATAACAAAGCTTGTCGCCTCACCATAGATTTAGGGATACGGATGAACCAACTGCAACGCTTTTACCAATGGATCGCCACTTCACCTCCGCTTTTCAAGTTACGCCCTCCGTTTGCAACCTTAGAAGATGCCTCGGTCAAACCTTTGAATAGCTCAGAACAATACAATGGTAATCCGAGACTGGGTTTTTTATATCAGCACCTATGCACTGCGGCTCTTTCTAATTCAGGACGATATCAGATTATTGCCGAAGAAATTCAGTTAAACGACGCGGAAGGTAAGACCATTGGTGCTGTCGATTTGGTATTGAGGAATACAGAATCAAATCAGATAGAACATTGGGAAGTGGCGATTAAGTTTTATCTTCTTTACAACGGCATTTGGTATGGCCCGAATGCTCACGACCAGTTACATGCAAAATTGGATAGAATGCTCACGCATCAGCTGAAAATGAGCGATCGCCCGGAATTTCAAAAAATAATTCCTTTAAACGACTCTCCAGAAGAGCGCCTAATGATGCAAGGACGACTCTATATTAATCCGTTTACTCCAGAGCCAACTCCTAAGGAGTGCTTGGGTTATGAATTAAATCCAAGTCAGATTAGTGGTTACTGGTGCTATCAACGTCAATGGGATTTAATTGGTAAACCCCTTTATCATTTACATAAACCATGCTGGGCGACCGGTACAGATGATTTCTCTCAACCTATTGAAAAGCCTTTAGATCGATTCATACACGCACAAACGGAAGACGGTCAATTCTGGTTTGTGGTACCAGATTCATGGCCCGGAGATAAAGCGGTTCGGGGCACTTAAACATGAAAGGGTTGATGTTTTCACATCAACCCTTTGCTAGATACATTGACCATTGGATGTTTTACAAACCAGCGGCTGCAAACACTTGATTAACGATCTCTTGTGCTTCAGCTTCGATTTGTTTCAGATGTTCTTCACCTTTGAAGCTTTCACAGTAAATCTTGTAGATATCTTCTGTACCTGATGGACGAGCAGCGAACCAACCGTTAGCTGTCGTTACTTTAAGGCCACCAATCGCAGCACCATTGCCTGGTGCATGCGTTAGACGAGCAGTGATCGCATCACCTGCTAGAGTTTCAGCCGCAACCATTTCTGGTGACAACTTCTTCAATACGTCTTTTTGTGGGCCATTTGCTACAGCTTGAATACGGTTGTACTTCGACTCACCGTGCTTCGCCGCTAGCTCTTCATAGTAATCTTGTGGGTTCTTACCCGTTACCGCAGTGATCTCTGCTGCTAGAAGGCATAGCAAGATGCCATCTTTGTCTGTTGACCAAGGCGTGCCATCTTTACGAAGGAAAGACGCACCAGCACTTTCTTCGCCGCCGAAACCAAACTTACCAGTGTACAGACCGTCTACAAACCATTTGAAACCAACAGGCACTTCACATAGCTCACGACCTAGATCCGCAACAACACGGTCAATCAGCGCACTTGAAACTAGTGTTTTACCAACAGCGACATCTTTACCCCACTCGTCACGATGACGGTACAAGTAGTCAATACAAACGGCTAAGAAGTGGTTCGGGTTCATCAAACCTTTTGGCGTAACGATACCGTGACGGTCGTAGTCAGGATCGTTACCAAATGCTAAATCGTATTCGTCTTTCAGTGCCAATAGACCCGCCATTGCGTAAGGAGAAGAACAGTCCATACGCACAACGCCGTCTTTATCTAGCGACATGAATTGGAAAGAAGGATCGATAGATTCACTTACTAGCGTTAGGTCTAGGTTGTATGCTTGACCAATTTGACGCCAGTAATCGATACCGCTGCCACCCAATGGATCTACACCAATCTTCAGGTTCGCTTTTTGGATTGCTTCCATATCGATAACGTTCACCAGGTCATCAATGTATGGCTTCACCAAGTCCATCTCTACAAACAGATCCGATGCTTTTGCTTCTGCTAGTGGTAGGCGTTTAACACCTTGTAAACCTTCAGCAATCAATTCGTTCGCACGATCTTCGATAGCTTGAGTCAACTCAGCTTCTGCAGGACCACCATGTGTCGGATTGTATTTGATACCGCCGTCTTGTGGTGGGTTATGTGATGGGGTAATAACGATACCGTCTGCTTTTTCATCGTGTTTGATGTTGTAAGTCAGAATCGCGTGTGAAATACCCGGTGTTGGCGTGTAACCGTTGTCTTGTTGGACAATCACTTTCACACCGTTTGCAATCAGTACTTCAATCACACTTGAGAAAGCAGGCTCAGATAGCGCATGCGTGTCTTTACCCACAAACAACGGGCCAATTGTGCCTTGCTCAGCACGAACTTCTGCTACCGCTTGAGCGATCGCTAAAATGTGGTTTTCGTTAAAAGTGTGCTTGTCTGCAGTACCGCGGTGGCCAGAAGTACCAAATTGAACTTTGTGTTCTGCGTTTGCCGCGTCTGGTTGAAGTAAGAAGTAGTTAGCAACGAGTGCTGGGATATTGTGAAGATCTTCCTGCTGCGCTTTTTGCCCAGCACGAGGGTGCATAGCCATGTTTGACATCCTTTCTTTCAATACAAATAAAATTAAAAAAGCCTCATAATATCCGCTCACTGCGACGCATTATGAGGCTTCTATCAGGTTTCTTAGATTGAACCTGTTACTTTTTCTATTAAGTCAGGTTGGAACCCCATGTGTGCCATCACTTGTTCAACCATCTGTCTTTTACGACTTGTATTGTTATTCGTGATAACCCAAAACGGTGTGCCAGGAATGGCTTTTGGCTTGGTCGTATTACCGTTTGCTAGCAAGGTTTCTTCATTATCTGCAAAGTACACGCGTTTGCGTCCTTTTACATTCGTAGCCTGGGCGAAACCTTCTGGATTCAATTTATGTAAGGTCGATAATACCAACATAAAGCGATCAATCGCTTTTTTTAGACCGGCAAACTCATCAGAAATAAGCAGCGAACGCATTTCTTTCACTACATCAACAGATTCCGTTTTACCCGCATCTTTACTTACTACAATCCCTTGTGGCTTCTCTACTACAGGCGCGGCTTTAGCTTCCTGCAACTGACCATCAAGGTTTAAAAGGCGTCGCAAAATATCCGAGGCGCTTTCACCGATATGCTTAGTTTGACTAGCTATATAACGGTATAGATCCTCATCAACCTCAATTGTTTTCATTCGCTTTTCACATTCTCAATGTTTAAACTCTGGGGGATTATAACGAGATCCACGCGGATACTCCACGTTAAACCCATCACGAATAAGATAAAATGTCAGCATTACTCAACTATAAGCAGGAAGGCCAAGGCCAAACAGTTGTTTTGATTCACGGATTGTTTGGTAGTTTAAGTAATCTGGGTCTACTCGCCCGCGATCTTATTAAAGATCACACGGTGATCAGTATTGATCTGAGAAATCACGGCCTCTCTTTCCACTCCGAAGTCCATAACTATACCGATATGGCAAAAGATGTGGCTCAGCTCCTTCAGCACTTAAACGTTGAGCCATCTATTGTTATTGGTCACTCCATGGGCGGAAAAGTCGCGATGGCTCTTGTGGACATTGCGCCAAATGTAGTCAAGCAGTTAGTCGTTCTCGACATGGCGCCTGTAGCCTACACTACGAACCGTCACGATAATGTTTTTAACGGCTTACATGCTGTTATTAATGAAAAACCAGCAAATCGACAGCAAGCCATGGATATCCTAGCTCAACATATTGAACTCGATGGTGTAAGACAATTTCTCTCTAAATCACTGTACAAAAATGGCGATAAGATGGATTGGCGGTTTAACGTACCGAGCCTTTTTGAGAATTATGACCAAATTATTGGCTGGCAAGAAATCACACCAACAGATATCCCAACTTTATTTATCAAAGGCGGCGACTCTGACTACTTAATGCCAGAACATCAGCCGGCAGTGAAGCGACAATTTAACCATGCTAAAGCACACATTATCGCTGGCACTGGTCACTGGTTACACGCCGAGAAACCGACAGAAGTAATGAGAGTCATTCGAAAATACATTTCGAGTTAACAAATTCGAAAAGCAACACTAGATTATTGAAATAACCCTTCTTGTAGTGCATTAACTTTACCGTTTAACAGTGGTATAGTGCGCCCAAGATTTTTCGGCATGAAGGGCTAAAATGCTTTACGACTATATGGATATGCTCGAGTCTATTGGGCTCGATCTTCTTTTTGCTGCTATCTTTTTTTTCATCGGGATGGCGATAAAAGATGTGCTAAAGCAAGGCAATGTACCTGTTTTTGGTCGTCGTATTGTGTGGTTAGTCCTTTTCCTAGGCTGTGCTGGCTTTATTGCAAAAGGTGTAATTCAGCTAACTTGGGAAGGCTCAGGGTTAGGTTAAACCCTTAGTAACATCGCCAATAACAAACAATGTAAAGGTATAGACTCTATGGCAAGTGTAGGTATCTTCTTCGGTAGCGACACAGGTAATACTGAAGCCGTTGCAAAGATGATTCAAAAGCAACTAGGTAAACATCTAGTTCACGTTCAAGACATCGCGAAAAGCAGCAAAGAAGACATTGATAACTTCGATCTTCTTCTTCTAGGTATCCCAACTTGGTACTACGGCGAAGCACAATGTGATTGGGATGACTTCTTCCCTGAGCTTGAGCAAATCGACTTCTCTACTAAGCTAGTGGCTATCTTTGGCTGTGGCGACCAAGAAGACTACGCAGAATACTTCTGTGACGCGATGGGCACAGTCCGTGATATCGTTGAATCTAAAGGCGGCACAATTCTTGGCCATACCTCGACAGAAGGCTACGAATTTGAAGCGTCTAAAGCACTTGTTGAAGGTGACGAAAGCCAATTCGTAGGTCTATGTATTGATGAAGACCGCCAACCAGAATTGACTGACGAGCGTGTTGAAAGCTGGGTTAAACAGATCTATGAAGAGATGTGTTTAGCTGAGCTAGAAGGCTAATCAAATTGAATGATGCAAAGACCTCCACTTGGAGGTCTTTTTGTATGTATTGTCACACAGCATCGGTAAGTACTTCCTCTTCGCGATACTGAGGTTTCTTTCTTACATAAAGCTTGCGTTGAACCTCTGAAACCACATTCCCCTGTTTATCTTTTACATGAGTAATAAACTCAGGAAAACACTTTTCTCCATTCCGTGTCATTTGATAAATGTTTTCCAGCATCCCTTCAGTGACCTCAAATTCTGCAAACAAATCACTTTGCCCCGGCTTAATAAAGTTAATGCTTGCCTCTTTATCCCACACATAATATTCCTCTCGTAGAATCCCCATCAGCATCAACGAGTAAATAGGATCAGTTAAAGAGAAAATACTGCCGCCATATTGGGTGCGATTGGCATTTTTATTCCACCAGCGAAGCTTTAAACGTACCTTTACAGTACGGAAGTCTTGAGAAATATGTAAGATTTTAATACCCGCCCCCCAAAAAGGAGGCCAAATATTGAGTGCGAACTTTACAATTCCTGGTTTGTATATCTTCGCTAGTCGCCTATTCATCGCTATCCCTGCCCTCTCCAAGCTTAATGTTACACAATTGTAACTGGTCAGAGCTGTAATATAATGGACCTGTTTCTAATTTACAAAAAGATTCTATTAACCCTTTGAAGTTCGTGGTTTAATGTTCCGAACGCTTATCCTATAATGGTAGGAAGATTGAATTCTGTTAAATCGCTGCAGATGATCCAACGGGAAAGTATATGTCAGATAATAATCAGGCGCTGAAGGATGCGGGTTTAAAAGTAACCCTTCCGAGGCTAAAAATTCTAGAAGTACTTCAGCAGCCAGACTGCCAGCACATCAGTGCTGAAGATTTGTACAAAAAGTTGATTGATCTAGGTGAAGAAATTGGCCTAGCAACTGTTTACCGAGTTCTAAACCAGTTCGACGATGCTGGTATTGTAACTCGTCACCACTTTGAAGGTGGAAAGTCAGTCTTCGAATTATCGACTCAACATCACCACGACCACCTAGTGTGCCTAGACTGTGGTGAGGTAATTGAATTTTCTGACGATCTTATTGAAGAACGTCAAAAAGAGATTGCAGCTAAGTACAATGTCACACTAACAAACCACAGCTTATACTTGTACGGCAAGTGTAGCGATGGTGGTTGTAAAGACAATCCAGATGCACACAAACCGAAAAAATAAGGGTTTGTTAATTTAAAAAGTAAACGTCAGCACATGCTGGCGTTTTTTGTTTCTAGAAGTCAGTACCTTAGACGTCAGTACTTTGGTTACAGAACAAAAGCTACTAAACACCCATCTTTTTTCTCCACAGTTTTGCACATCTATATAGCACTCTGTGGGATTAGGTATAAAAAATGCCAGCGTTTGCTGGCATTTTTTCATCGTTCTCAGCATTAATTGAGATTATTGATTCTCAATTTTTGCCCAGGTATCACGTAGACCAACCGTGCGATTGAATACTAGATTATCTGCTGAAGAGTCTTTCGAGTCTGCACAGAAGTAACCCATACGTTCAAACTGGTAACCTTTTTCTGCTTCTGCAGAAGCTAGGCTAGGCTCGACGAAGCCATTGATCACAACTAATGATTCAGGGTTGATAGTAGAAGCAAAATCTTCCGCTGCGCCTGGGTTTGGCACCGTAAATAAACGATCGTACAGACGAATTTCCGCTGGAAGAGCTTTATCAGCTGACACCCAATGAATAACGCCTTTCACTTTACGACCATCTGCTGGGTTTTTACCTAGCGTATCTGCATCGTAAGAACAGAAGATCGTTGTGATGTTGCCTTCGGCATCTTTTTCAACGCGCTCAGCTTTGATCACGTAAGCACCACGTAAACGAACTTCTTTACCTAGCACTAAACGCTTGTACTTTTTGTTCGCTTCTTCACGGAAGTCTTCACGCTCAATCCACAATTCACGCGTGAATGGCACTTCACGCACGCCCATTTCAGGTTTATTTGGGTGGTTGGCAACTGTCAAGTTTTCTACTGCGCCTGCTTCAAAGTTTTCGATAACAACTTTAACAGGATCCAGTACAGCCATTGCACGCGGAGCGTTCTCGTTTAGGTCATCACGAATACAAGATTCTAATGAACTAAACTCGATCATATTTTCTTGCTTCGTTACACCAATACGCTTACAAAACTCACGAATAGATGCAGGTGTGAAGCCACGACGACGCAGACCTGAGACAGTCGGCATACGTGGATCATCCCAACCATTAACCAGTTTTTCAGTAACTAGCTGGTTAAGCTTACGCTTAGACATCACTGTGTATTCAAGGTTTAAACGACTGAACTCGTATTGATGTGGACGGCTTTCGATCGTGATGTTGTCTAGAACCCAATCGTACAGACGACGGTTATCCATGAATTCAAGCGTACAAATAGAGTGCGTAATGCCTTCTAATGCATCAGAAATACAGTGCGTAAAGTCGTACATTGGGTAAATGCACCACTTATCACCAGTTTGGTGGTGCGTAGCAAAACGCACACGGTATAAAACTGGATCGCGCATGACCATGAATGAAGAACCCATGTCGATTTTAGCACGAAGACACGCTTTACCTTCTTCAAATTCACCAGCGCGCATTTTTTCAAACAACGCCAAGTTCTCTTCAACAGAGCGGTCACGGTATGGACTTGGTTTACCTGGCGCCTTTAGTGTGCCGCGGTATTCACGAATTTGCTCTGGACTTAGCTCATCTACGTACGCTAAGCCTTTGTTAATCAATTCAATTGCATATTCGTAAAGCTTATCGAAGTAGTTTGATGAGTAACATACTTCACCACTCCACTCAAAGCCCAACCAGTTTACATCTTTCTTGATAGACTCAACGTATTCGATGTCTTCTTTTTCAGGGTTTGTATCGTCGAAACGCAGATTACATTGACCCTGGTAGTCCTGAGCAATACCGAAGTTCAAACAGATAGACTTAGCATGACCGATATGCAGGTAGCCATTTGGCTCCGGCGGGAATCGAGTATGCACGCTAGTGTGTTTACCATCCGCTAGATCTTTATCAATGATCTGGCGAATAAAGTTTGATGGACGAGCATCAGCTTCACTCATCTATAGCACCTCAAAAATATTAGTATTGTCAGAGAAAACGGAACCCTGTATCCAAGTATGGTTTCACAGAGTACATTGTTCCTAATGATCCACAATTCTAAGCAATTAGACAACAAGAACTCGCTCTAAAACGACAATATTTATTGAGTTGGCGTGAAAGCAAAGCAGATTCAAAGGGCCTAAACGAAAAAAGGCCTCCTGCGGAGGCCTTTTGCGATGTTGTAGTATCAATTGTTTGCAATACCAATAACAAACAATCGCACCACTATTAAACAGTTAAGCTGGTAACTGAACACCACTTAAGTCTTCATCTTTAGATACATTCTTCATCTCACCAGCAACAATCTCTGCTAGTGGACCAAGGATAACTTGTAGGTTGTTTGTACCTAGCTTCACAACTCCCATAGCTCCAAGATCTTTCAGAGTTTTCTCATTGATAACGCTCATATCTTTCACAGAAAGGCGCAAACGAGTAATACAGGCATCGATAGAACTTAGGTTGTCATGACCGCCAAGTGCTTTCAAGTACTGACGAGCAAGCTCTGAAGAATTGCTTGATCCAGCCACGTTAGATGAAGCTTCTTCATCATCTTCACGTCCCGGTGTTTTAAGGCCAAACTTAACAATCACGGTACGGAACACGAAGTAGTAAACCGCAAAGAAACCAAGACCTTGTACAATGAGCATGTACCAGTTTACCGCTAGCGGGTTACGAGTCGACAATACTAAGTCGACTAAACCAGCAGAGAAACCGAAACCTGCAATCCACTGCATTGATGCCGCGATATAAACTGATAGACCAGTCAGCGCTGCGTGAAGAACGTACAGTCCTGGAGCAAGGAACATGAATGCAAATTCAAGTGGTTCTGTTACACCTGTAAAGAATGAAGCAAACGCAGCCGCAATCATGATAGATGCCACTTTCTCTTTATTCTTTGATTTCGCAGTATGGTACATCGCTAGAGCAGCGCCTGGTAAACCAAACATCATGATTGGGAAGAAGCCCGCTTGGTACATCCCCGTAACACCTACCGTTGCCGTGCCTTCAGCTAATGATTTCGCACCGCCAAGGAAGTTTGGAATGTCATTAATACCAGCAACATCAAACCAGAACACTGAGTTTAGTGCATGGTGCAGACCAACAGGAATTAGAAGACGGTTGAAGAATGCGTAAACACCTGCACCTGCTTCACCCATACCTTGAATGCTTTCACCAAAACTTACCAGACCGCCGTAAACTGATGGCCAAACGTACATCAGGATGAACGCAATAACGATACCAGCAAAAGACGTTAGGATCGGTACAAGACGCTTGCCAGAGAAAAACGCCAGTGCTTTGTGCAGCTCTACGTGAGAAAAACGGTTGTACAACTCAGCAGAAACAATACCAACCAAGATACCGACGAACTGGTTATTGATTTTACCAAATGCAGCAGGTACTTCACTTGGGTCAATGCCTTGAATTTGTGATACTGCACCAGGGGCCAAAAGCGTTGTGACAACTAAGAAGCCCACGAAACCTGAAAGTGCAGCGGCGCCATCTTTGTCTTTAGACATTCCGTAAGCAACACCAACAGCGAACAATACTGACATATTGTCAATGATCGCTGCACCAGCTTTAATAAGAAATGCAGCAAGTGCACTGTTTGCGCCCCAGCCATTTGGGTCGATCCAGTAGCCAATACCCATGAGTATTGCTGCTGCAGGAAGTGTGGCAACCGGCACCATAAGCGCCTTACCCACCTTCTGGAAGTATCCGAGAATGTTCACCTTAAGTTCCCCCTATAGGATTAGATGTTATGTTGAATGACTTATTTCAGCCGTCCAATTTAGTCATCCTAAGTTTATGATATTAATTTTGCTCCGCAAATTAAAAGCTCACCGTTTGTGATCATAATCACCACAATTTGCCCTTTCGGAAGGTTTTTGCTAGCGAGATCATAAAACTTATTTTATTATACGAAAAAATGGCGTTTTAAAGATAATATTCTCGCACTTTATGCAAGGCAGAATCAGTGTTATTTTGGTATCTAGGCGGGTAAATCACTGTAACTTTGCTCTGAAAAAGAATCATAAAAAACCATACAATTATTACTTTTCAGTTAGTTACTATGACAATAACATCGATAAAACGCGACTTGCTGTATGTGACTCGTTATCTAATTCAGTGATACAAACTAAGTACCCATATGACTGAAGCAGTCTCTACTTAGATAACGATATAGAAATTGAATTCTCATCTATAAGGACTAGCTGACTATGTACGCGCTAAGTAACTGTAAAATTTATACCGGTAGTGATGTTCTTACCGATCATGCGGTCATCATCGAAAACGATCTTATTCAATCTATTGTGCCGGTTTCTGAGCTACCTCAAAGCATCGAAGTAAAAGACCTTGCAGGCGCTAATCTAAGTCCAGGCTTTATCGATCTGCAGTTGAACGGTTGTGGCGGTGTAATGCTAAACGATGCAATTACCCCTGAAACCATGCAAATCATGCACCAGGCAAACCTCAAATCTGGCTGTACTAGCTTCCTGCCAACACTCATTACGTCATCTGATGAAGATATGCGAACTGCAATTGCCGCAGCTCGTGAGTACCACAACAAGTATCAAAATCAATCGCTTGGTTTACACCTCGAAGGTCCTTACCTTAACGTCGCGAAAAAAGGTATCCATAACGTCGATTTTATTCGCCCATCAGACGAAAGCATGATCGACCTTATCTGCGCAAACGCCGATATCGTAGCGAAAGTAACGCTAGCACCTGAGCATAACGACCCAGAGCATATTGCGCGATTAAAGGCTGCTGGCATCGTGGTTTCAATTGGCCACACAAATGCAACCTACGCCGAAGCACGTAAAAGCTTTGAAGCAGGCATTACTTTTGCCACACACCTCTTTAATGCAATGACACCAATGGTTGGTCGTGAACCAGGAGTTGTTGGTGCAATTTACGATACTCCTGACGTATACGCTGGCATTATTGCTGATGGTTTTCACGTCGACTACGCAAACATCCGAATTGCTCATAAAATCAAAGGTGAAAAGCTTGTTTTGGTGACGGATGCCACAGCTCCAGCAGGTGCTAACATTGATCACTTTATTTTTGTCGGTAAGAAAGTATATTACCGAGATGGTAAGTGTGTTGATGAAAATGGCACGCTAGGCGGCTCAGCTTTGACAATGATTGAAGCAGTTCAGAATTCAGTTGAGCACGCGGGGATCGCTTTAGACGAAGCTCTACGAATGGCCACGTTATACCCAGCAACAGCAATTGGTGTTGAGGATCGCCTTGGCCGAGTTCGAAAAGGGATGGTTGCAAACCTGACTATTTTCGATCGTGACTTTAAAGTAAAAGCGACGGTTGTTAACGGACAATACGAGCAAAATTAAGCATGAATGGCGGACAGATTGGTAATGTAGATTTAGTAAAACAGCTTAACAGCGCTGCGGTATATAGGCTGATTGATCAGCAAGGTCCTATCTCCCGTATTCAAGTCGCGGACGTGAGTCAGCTCGCGCCTGCTAGTGTTACCAAAATAACCCGCCAACTTTTAGAGCGCGGCCTTATTAAGGAGGTCGCCCAACAAGCTTCAACTGGTGGTCGTCGTGCGATCTCTTTGACTACTGAAGTCAAACCTTTTCATTCGATTGCCGTTCGCTTAGGTCGAGATTACGTACAGTTCAGTTTATACGATTTAGGTGGTACCGCGCTGGCAGAAGATCAGCATGAATTGCACTACACTAACCAAGCAGACTTAATCGCAGGGCTTATCGATTTATTAAAAGATTTCGTAAGCCGTTGCGAAGACAAAATTGATCAACTCATCGCTATCGGCATCACTTTACCGGGCCTTGTTAACCCAACAACTGGCGTGGTCGAATACATGCCTAATACCGATATCGATAATCTTGCTCTCGGTGAAATTGTTGGAGAGAAGTTTAATACAGCATGCTTTGTTGGCAACGACGTACGTGGCATGGCGTTGGCTGAGCACTACTTTGGAGCAAGCCAAGACTGCCAGGATTCTATTTTGGTTAGCGTCCACCGCGGTACTGGCGCAGGTATTATCGTTAACGGCCAGGTTTTTCTTGGTTTTAACCGCAACGTCGGTGAAATTGGTCATATCCAAATTGACCCGCTTGGTGAGCAATGCCAATGTGGAAACTTTGGCTGTTTAGAAACCGTAGCTGCAAACCCAGCGATTATTCAACGAGTGAAGCAACTGATTACTCAAGGATACGAATCAAGCTTAACCGACCTTGAAAACATCACAATTGAAGCGGTATGTCAGCACGCAATGAATGGTGATGAACTTGCGAAACAGAGTTTAGTGCGAGTGGGCAACCAGCTAGGTAAAGCGATTGCGATTACGGTTAACTTATTTAATCCACAGAAAATTGTAATTGCTGGCGATATTACTGCAGCACAAGATATTGTTTTCCCTGCAATTCAACGCAACGTAGAGAATCAATCTCTTAAAACTTTCCATAACGACCTCCCTATCGTGGCTTCTCACATTGATAAGCAGCCAACGATGGGCGCATTTGCGATGATTAAACGCGCTATGCTAAACGGAGTTTTGTTACAAAAGTTACTGGAAGACTAAGTTTATACAACCAATTGAGTTACAATCTCGGGCTGTGTTTTCACAGCCCGTTTTTGTATATCAGGAATACAGCTCAACAGTATGGAAATTATTCTAATTACAGCCGCTTTTTTAGCTGGTTTTATTGCGCTTAAATGCAGCCTCCCTCCCCTCGTTGGTTTTCTACTAGCTGGATTTGGCTTGCATGCATTTGGTTACCAAAGCAATGACGTTATTGTCACTCTCGCAGATCTTGGTGTTACTCTTCTTCTGTTTACTATTGGACTCAAACTCGATGTAAAAACCCTGCTGTCCAAAGAAATATGGGGAGGGGCAACCGCCCACAACATACTCTCTACCGCTTTTTTTGCCCTAGCGTTATCCGGCTTAAAACTACTGGGCTTGACTTCGCTAGCCAGTATGGACGGCAGCCAAATCCTGCTTTTAGCTTTTGCACTATCGTTCTCTAGTACCGTTTTTGCCGTAAAAGCATTGCAAGAAAAAGGCGAAATGAACGCGACCTACGGCACACTCGCGATCGGTATCTTGGTCATGCAAGATATTTTTGCCGTAGTATTCCTGACTGCTTCAACCGGAAAAGTCCCAGAATGGTATGCCATCGGTTTGTTCGCACTGCCTTTCCTTCGTCCCCTATTCTATAAGCTGCTCGATAAAGTTGGCCACGGCGAAATGCTGGTGCTATTCGGTATTTTCTTCGCGCTTGTTGTCGGTGCTGGGCTATTCGAGTTGGTCGGGATGAAACCAGACTTGGGCGCGCTAATTTTAGGCATGCTACTCGCAGGTCACCCAAAAGCCTCAGAACTATCCAAGTCATTATTCAATATGAAGGAGCTCTTTTTAGTCTGCTTCTTTTTGAACATTGGTTTATCCGCCTCATTGAGCGTGAATGGCGTCGTTCTCGCCCTGCTATTTATCTTACTGCTACCAATCAAAGGACTCTTGTACTTCGTCACTATTAATCATTTTAAGTTTCGAGTACGTACCTCTTTGCTCGCCTCTTTATCACTATTTAACTACAGTGAGTTTGGTCTTATTGTTGCTGGGTTGGCCTATAAAATGGGCTGGATGCCAAGTGATATGCTTGCTGCGATTGCGGTTGCGGTGTCGGTATCCTTTGTAATTTCCGCGCCACTTAACCGCCTTAGCCATAAAATTTATCAACATTCAGGTAAGTGGCTGCAAGAGACAGCGGTAGAAAAGCTCAATCAACGCGACCAACTCATCAACCCAGGTCATGCCCAAGTATTGATCTTAGGTATGGGGCGTATTGGAACGGGCGCTTATGATGAGCTACGTTCACGCTATGGCAAAATTTCATTGGGTATAGAAATTCGTGAAGACGCTGCACATCATCATCGTTCAGAAGGAAGAAATGTGATTTCTGGTGATGCCACCGACCCGGATTTCTGGGAGCGAATTTTAGATACAGGTCATGTAAAACTGGTTCTGCTTGCAATGCCACATCATCAAGGTAACCAAACAGCACTTGAGCAGCTTAAACGCAGAAAATATAAGGGGCAAATTGCCGCTATCGCCGAATACCCAGATC
Source organism: Vibrio sp. 1402 (assembly GCF_033340275.1). Taxonomy (NCBI): domain Bacteria; kingdom Pseudomonadati; phylum Pseudomonadota; class Gammaproteobacteria; order Vibrionales; family Vibrionaceae; genus Vibrio; species Vibrio sp. 1402. Next base: position 54,864 of record NZ_JAWOWE010000009.1, on the reverse strand, counting down.
AATTGGAAGGCTTACTTGAAAATGGCGTTGACGCAGCATTCAATATTTATAGTGAAGCTGGTAGCGGTTTTGCTCGACACGTCTGTAAACAACTTCAACCTAAATTCACACCAATTAAATAAGCAACAGCACTGATATTTTTCGGAAGGCTTTCTATTGATAGAAAGCCTTTTTTGTATAGTTTTTATACCAAACCTTGATCTCATTCACCAAAACAACGGTTGAGTTAAATATTTTCCATACAACAAGGCCTTTTATCATTTTTTTAATCACAAAACGTTGCTTTTTTTATTAGTAATGGCAAATTTAAACCATACCGATTAGAAATTGTTTAGTTTAGTAAGGATGTAGTATGTGTTCAGTATTTGGCATTTTAGACATTAAAAGCGATGCAGCCGCATTGCGCCCTATCGCATTAGAGATGTCGAAAAAACTTCGTCACCGTGGCCCAGACTGGTCTGGGATTTACTCTTCAGAGCGTGCTATTTTAGCGCACGAGCGCTTGGCGATTGTTGGTCTAAATAGTGGTGCACAGCCGCTATACAGCCCTGATAAGAAGCTCATCCTTGCCGTCAATGGTGAAATCTACAACCATAAAGAAATTCGTGCTCGTTACGAAGGAAAGTACGAATTTCAAACCGATTCAGACTGTGAAGTCATTCTTGCACTTTACCAAGATATGGGTGCAGATCTCCTTGAAGAACTAAACGGTATTTTCGCTTTTGTGCTCTACGACGAAGAAAAAGATGAGTATTTAGTCGGCCGTGACCATATTGGTATTATCCCTCTTTATCAAGGTCACGATGAGCATGGTAACTACTATGTGGCATCAGAGATGAAGGCTCTTGTTCCAGTATGTAAAACAGTAAGTGAATTCCCTCCTGGTAGCTACTACAGCTCTAAAGATACTGAGCCAACACGTTACTATGTTCGTGACTGGAACGAGTACGCAGCAGTACAAGGTAACAGCACTAGCAAAGAAGAATTGACTGAAGCGCTAGAAGCGGCTGTTAAACGCCAACTAATGACTGACGTGCCTTACGGTGTACTTCTTTCAGGCGGTCTAGATTCTTCTATTACATCTGCGGTAGCAAAACGCTTTGCAGCGATGCGTATTGAAGATGATGAAAAGTCTGAAGCTTGGTGGCCTCAACTGCACTCTTTTGCTGTTGGCCTAGAAGGCGCGCCTGACCTGAAAGCAGCTCGCGAAGTTGCCGACCAAATTGGTACCGTTCACCACGAAATGACGTACACGATTCAAGAAGGTTTGGACGCGATTCGTGACGTGATTTACCACATTGAAACGTATGACGTGACGACTATCCGCGCATCAACACCTATGTTCTTAATGGGTCGTAAGATCAAAGCGATGGGTATCAAGATGGTATTGTCTGGTGAGGGCGCTGACGAAATCTTTGGTGGCTACCTTTACTTCCACAAAGCGCCAAACGCGAAAGAGTTCCACGAGGAGACAGTGCGTAAACTGCTTGCTCTGAACATGTTCGACTGTGCTCGTGCTAACAAGTCGCTGGCAGCATGGGGAGTTGAAGGACGCGTACCTTTCCTAGATAAAGAGTTCATTGATGTAGCAATGCGCTTGAACCCAGCAGACAAGATGTGTGGCAACGGTAAAATGGAGAAACACATCCTTCGTGAGTGCTTCGAGCACTACCTGCCAGAATCGATCGCATGGCGTCAAAAAGAGCAGTTCTCTGATGGCGTTGGCTACAGCTGGATCGATACGCTGAAAGAAGTAGCAGAACAGAAAGTGACAGACCAGCAGATGGAAACAGCTCAATATCGATTCCCATACAACACGCCAACGACAAAAGAAGGCTACGTGTACCGTGAAATCTTTGAAGAGTTATTCCCACTTCCATCAGCAGCAGAGTGTGTACCAGGAGGCCCTTCAGTAGCGTGTTCTTCAGCGAAGGCGATTGAATGGGATGAATCGTTCCAAAACTGTGTTGACCCATCAGGTCGTGCAGTACAGACCGTTCACAACGACTCATACTAATTCTCTACGATAAAGATAAGGGTCGGTTCGTCCAATCCTTTTAAAACAGACAGAAAATTAGATACGATCAAAAAGAGGTGCTTTTGCACCTCTTTTTATGTTTGATGGAATTAGGCTATTTTAAATCTAAATCACTATTGTCTATGCTGACAGGCACACGCTTGGTGATCATCTGAACTAGCATAATTGAGCGTTTCTCACCATCTTGTTCTTGGAAGATGGCATCTATGCCCGCAAATTGACCGCTTTTAACTCTAATTTGATCGCCTGGTTTTGGCATACATTCAGAAACGGTATTGTCATTACAACACTTTTCTAGCTGCATCAATTCGAAGACCAAGTCACCTTGAACTTCTTTCGGTTGAGCACCAAAACGCACAAAGTCAACAACACCTCGAGTAGAGCGGACTGAGGTGAAGTTTGGCCCTTGCTCATAATCAAAGTAAGCGAATACGTAACAAGGAAACAGCGGTTCCTCGACTTTTTGTCTTTTACCGCGCAAAATCTTCTCAACTTCTACAGTTGGATAAAAGCACTCTACACCTTGATTTTCAAGGTGTTGTTTCGCCCTAACCTGCTCCCCACGTTTACAATAAAGTAGATACCAACGTTTCATCTTTTTACTAGCCAATTCTATTTTGTTTTTATCCTAGCATTAAGCCAAAGTTGAGTCATTGATATTCAGTTTATCTATAAAAGTATGATTATACATCGCTCGCATTAACGACATTTTTCAGCAACTTACGACAAAGAAGTCCATAGGCAAAAATGGAAATTAAGTTTGTAACACAACCAATACACCATCATATAATCTGCAAATCCAATCAAAAACAGCCACTTAACAAACAAAAATAGTTGAATGGCAAAATTTTATTATTTGTCACTCGTTGAATTGCATTGTATACGTAGAAGTCGTTAAAAAATGTAATAACTATTATTAGAAGAGCTTATGTCAAACCAACATCAATATTTTGGTCATCCACGTGGCCTGTTCTTATTGTTCGGTACAGAACTGTGGGAACGCTTTTCTTACTACGCAATGCGTGCCATTCTCGTGCTTTACCTTACTGATACAACAATGAATGGCGGCCTTGGCTGGTCAACCAAAGACGCATTAGACCTATACGGCATATACACAGGGCTTGTGTATATCACGCCTCTTATCGGTGGTTACCTAGCAGATAACTATTTAGGTCAACGTCGCTCAATTTTGCTTGGTGGCGCGTTAATGGCCATCGGCCAGTTTACTCTTGCACTTCCTGCTGATGCTTTAGGTATTGGTTCGCTACACAGTTTCTATTTAGGTCTTGGCCTACTTATCACTGGTAACGGTCTCTTTAAGCCAAATATCTCAACCATGGTTGGCGACCTTTATCAAGAAGGTGACAACCGTCGTGACGGCGCATTCACTATCTTTTATATGGGTATCAACTTAGGTGCATTACTTGCCGGCGTCGTTTCTGGCTCTGTGACAACCTCTTACGGTTGGAAAGCTGGCTTTGTTGCCGCTGGTGTGGGTATGCTGGTTAGCCTAGTGATGCAAATGGTACTGGCTCAATCATGGCTTGGTGATATTGGTCGCGAACCAGCGGCGAAACGAGATCTAAACAACAAAAACGCCACCACGAAGCAGCCACTCACCAAAGAAGAAGTGAATCGACTAAAAGTAATTCTGGTCATGAGCTTATTCACTATTGTCTTCTGGGCAGGCTTTGAACAAGCTGGTGGTCTGATGAACATCTACACTCAACAATATACTGATCGCATGATTGGTGGTTTCGAAGTTCCTGCTGCGTGGTTCCAATCACTAAACCCATTTTTCATTATTACTCTAGCGCCAGTTCTGGCTGTCCTTTGGGTAAAATTGGGTAAACGTGAACCTACTTCGCCAGTGAAATTTGCGATGGCACTATTTTTCTTGGCGATTGGTTTCCTTTGTATGGTTGGCGCAGTGCTAGAACAAGGTGGAGATACAACAGTAAAAACATCGATGTTATGGTTGGTCGGCGCTTTCTTCTTCCACACATTAGGCGAGCTGTGTTTATCACCAATTGGTCTTTCATTGGTGACTAAATTAGCACCGCTTCGCTTAGCTTCACTTATGATGGGTGCATGGTTTGGCTGTAATGCGATTGCTAACTATGTTGCGGGCTATGTGGGTTCTCACGTAGGCGAGTTAGGCGCTATGGCTATCTTTAGTGGTATTGCGGTCAGCGCAACCGTAAGTGGCGTAATTTTGCTCCTATTCTCTAATACACTCGTTCGCTGGATGCATGGCGCTGAAAATACGCACAGCACGGCAGAGCAAGTAGAAGAGCAGCAAGTACAAGTTGCTTGATCGCTCAACTAAACGTAGAAAGGGTCGCTATTGCGACCCTTTTTTGTATCTAAAGTTTAGATTGAACTAACTCAACCATCATCTCGATATGAAGTTCACTATCGTTCAAACAAGGGATGTAGGTAAAGTTTTCACCACCTGCTTCAAGGAAAATCTCTTTACACTCTTCCGAGATCTCTTCCAACGTCTCTAAACAATCTGAAGAAAATGCAGGGGTCACAACATTAATATTTTTCACACCCTTTGCAGGAAGTGCCTCTAGGGTCTTATCGGTATAAGGTTGAAGCCACTCTTCTCTCCCAAATCGGGACTGATACGTCATGCCAATTTGTTGTTCGCTTAAACCTAACGCTTTCCCAAGCAAGCGAGTCGTCTCTTCACAATGCTGTGGGTAAACATCACCATTGTCAGCATAGCGTTTTGGAATACCATGATAAGAACACAGCAGGTAATCTCCCTGGCCATTCTTTTGCCAATGTTCACGAACTGAATGCGCTAACGCTTCAATATATTTCGGGTGATTGTAATAATCACGAATAAAGCTAAAGCCTGGCATCACCGGCAGGTTTTTAAATGCTTTAGTGATTCCGTCAGAAACCGCTGCCGTTGTTGTGCCCGAGTATTGCGGATACAAAGGTAAAACAATGACTTCATCAACGCCTTGCGCCAATAGGGCTTCAAAGCCTGATTGTAAACTTGGGTTACCATACGTCATACCAAGCTCTACAGGTATATCAAGCTTTTGTGCTAACTTTTCAGTTTGGCGTTTAGAGTACACCATCAACGGCGAGCCCTCTTCCATCCATACTGATTGATAGAGTTTGGCAACTTTAGGAGCTCGGATAGGAAGGATAACGCCGTGCAATAGTGGACACCAAAGCCATCGAGTCATGTCTACCACTCGGTGATCATGAAGAAACTGACTTAAAAAGCGCTTTACGGCAGGAGCGGTTGGTGCGTCAGGAGTTCCCAGGTTAACTAGGAGTACACCCTGTTTATTATTCTCTTTCATAACATCCTATTCATGGTAAACGGCTTGGTTCATATATTTAAGTAACCTCGAAGTAACGAATAGCCGAGCTGAAGTTAATTAGATATATGTTTACGAGTAAACTAAAAAAAGCGACCACTTGGGCCGCTTTCAATATATCAAAATATTAAATTTTTGACTTCAGCAAATTAAGATAGTGCTTTCTCGATATCCGCACTAACTTCAGCTACTTGCTTAGTACCATCAAACTTAAGGTACTTAGTCTTGCCTGCTTCAGCTTCTTTGCCGTAGTAGTTGATTAGCGGCGCAGTTTGCTCGTGGTAAACACCTAGACGAGCACGTACTGTTTCTTCTTTGTCGTCATCACGAACAACAAGATCTTCACCAGTTACATCATCTTTACCTTCCACTTTAGGCGGGTTGTAAACCACGTGGTAAGTACGACCAGAAGGAAGGTGAGCACGACGACCAGCCATACGCTCAACAATTACATCGTCTGCAACGTCAAATTCGATAACGTAGTCTACGTCTACGCCCATTTCTTTTAGGCCGTCAGCTTGAGGGATAGTACGTGGGAAACCATCTAGTAGGAAACCGTTTGCACAGTCTTCTTGAGCGATACGCTCTTTGATAAGACCAAGGATGATTTCATCAGAAACTAGCTGACCAGCGTCAATAACAGCTTTAGCTTGTTTACCAAGCTCTGTACCTGCTTTGATAGCAGCACGAAGCATATCACCAGTAGAGATTTGTGGAATACCGTATTTTTCCATGATGAAGTTTGCTTGTGTGCCTTTACCTGCACCTGGAGCACCTAGAAGAATGATGCGCATGATTTATCCTCTTTAATATTTAAGATTTATACCGAAGCTCACAATAGCTGACCTCTTAGACATCAAACCTGAGAAGCACCTGCAACGATAAGTTTCGGTATAACGTATATAGGCGAGCAAAAATACACGCCTTATTACTCACATTCAAGTCGCAGATTCTATCACAGGTTCTCTGAGCAAAGAGTGTATTAAGACTAAAGAATGTTAACAGTACCCTCTTTCACGCCCTATTGATTATTAACTCAGCACTTGAGATGCAAAATTTTGCGACAACAAACAAAAAGCTCGCGAAATGCGAGCTTTTTGATTTGCAGAGGTTATTACACCTTAGTCAAAAGTTGATTAACGGCTCCTAAGAACTCTGTTGGATCCTCAATAGAGCCTCGCTCCGCTAGCATTGCCTGACCAAGCAGAACTTCAACCCAGCGACCAAACGCTTCTTCATCGGCTTCGTCAGCCATACGCTTAACCAATTCGTGCTCAGGGTTTAGCTCAAAGATGTATTTCACTTCCGGCACAGCTTGACCAGCTGCCGCAAGAAGCTTCGCCATTTGAGTGCCCATTTCGTAATCGTCCGTTACCACAACAGCAGGCGTGGATGCGAGTTTGAAGGTCGTACGAACTTCTTTCACACGATCGCCTAGGTAAGACTTCGTGCGCTCTACAACCGACTTAAACTCTTCTTCGGTTTCTTTTTGCTTCTCTTTTTCTGCTTCATCTTCAAACTGACTTAGATCAAGCCCAGCCTTAGTGATTGACTGGAACTGTTTACCATCAAACTCAGTTAAGTAGTTCATCAGCCACTCATCAATGCGGTCGTACATCAAGATAACTTCAATGCCTTTCGCTTTGAACTGTTCTAAGTGAGGGCTGTTTTTCGCAGCTGCATAGCTGTCTGCCGTCAAGTAGTAGATCTTATCTTGACCTTCTTTCATGCGCTCAACGTAAGACGCCAAGCCCACAGTTTGCTCAGAAGAATCCACTTCAGTTGAAGCAAAGCGCAATAAACCTGCAACTTTCTCTTTGTTTGCAAAGTCCTCCGCAGGGCCCTCTTTCATCACAAGACCAAACTCTTTCCAGAATGATTGGTATTTCTCTTCGTCATTCTTGGCCATACGCTCGAGCATCGTTAGCACGCGCTTAGTACAAGCATTACGTAGAGACTGAGTCACTTTATTGTCTTGTAAAATCTCACGCGATACGTTTAGCGGTAAATCGTTTGAGTCTATTAAACCACGTACGAAGCGTAAGTATGACGGCATAAATTGCTCTGCATCGTCCATAATGAATACGCGCTGTACGTACAGTTTCAAGCCTGATTTGTGGTCGCGGTTCATCATATCCCAAGGTGCTTTCGATGGGATGTATAGTAAGCTCGTGTAGTCGTTTTTACCTTCTACACGGTTATGACTCCAGACCAAGGGATCGGCAAAGTCATGTGATACGTGTTTGTAGAACTCTTGATACTCTTCTTCTGAAATATCAGATTTGTTACGCGTCCACAGTGCTTGGGCTTTGTTGATTTGCTCCCACTTCTTCTCATCTGTTTCCTTGCCTTCGTCATCACGAACGACAGTTTGGATTGAAACAGGAATGCCGATGTGATCAGAGTACTTACTGATAACGTCACGTAGACGCCACTCATTCAAAAACTCTTTACCCTCTTCACGCATATGAAGAATGATGTCGGTACCACGTGACTCTTTGGTAATGTTTTCGATGGTGTACTCACCTTCACCCGCTGAGTGCCATTGTACCGCTTCATCAGCGGCTAGACCCGCAGCGCGAGTGCGCACGGTAACGGCGTCAGCTACGATAAATGCCGAGTAGAAACCAACACCAAACTGACCAATAAGCTGAGAGTCTTTGCTCTGCTCTTCAGATAGCTTTGAGAAAAACTCAGCTGTACCAGATTTTGCGATTGTTCCTAAGTGCTCAATCACATCATCACGGCTCATACCGATACCGTTATCAGAAATGGTTAAGGTATTTGCGCTTTCATCAAACGACAGTTTCACGCAAAGGTCTGCATTACCTTCGTATAGATCTGGGTTAGATAACGCCTGAAAGCGCAGTTTGTCTGATGCATCTGATGCGTTAGAGATCAGCTCGCGCAAAAAGATCTCTTTATTTGAATAAAGAGAATGGATCATTAAGTGCAGTAGTTGTTTTACTTCTGATTGAAAACCACGAGTTTCTTTATTTTGAGATACGGTTTCGCTCATGTGTGCTCCATAACATCTAAACTAATTGGCTTTTTCATAGGGACAAGTTTGTGACTTTCCCCTTGAAATCACCTTACCGAGATGTCATTTAACATGTGGCTGACAAATGTAAATTCAAGGTCAATATTGCTAAAAACGGTGTTTTTTTAGAAAATTTTAATTATCCTACCCGTCTAAAAGCATCTAAAATGTCGTGCGCACTCCAAGCGCCCCGGTAATTTTGTGACATAAATCACCATAATTACAACATCATCCATCTAAGAAGAACTAAATGACTAACATTGGCACCAAATTTCTACTTGCTCAAAGGTTCACCTTTGATCCAAATAGTAATTCGCTCGCTGACCAACAAAACGGCAACGACGTTGTACGATTAGGAAGCAACGAAAGCCGTATACTTCTGATGTTGGCAGAGAGACCAAACGAAGTTTTAACCCGTAACGAGCTTCACGAGTTTGTTTGGCGTGAGCAAGGTTTTGAGGTGGATGACTCAAGCCTGACTCAAGCGATTTCTACTCTGCGTAAGATGTTGAAGGATTCAACAAAATCTCCAGAGTTTGTTAAAACGGTACCTAAACGTGGCTACCAACTCATTTGTTCAGTGGAACGCTTGAGCCCATTTTCTACTGACTCTAACACTGACGCTGAAGAAACCGCTTCTGAACAAGAAGCGCCAGCAGTGGAGTTAGAAGCGAGCGATATGCCACCGACAGAGGTAGTGACCGATACTACTGCTGATATTGAGCCTCAAGTAGAGCCGACTAAAACTCAGCCGAAGCCAGCATCTAACACGATTAACTGGCTACCGCGTGTCATTATCTTTTTGTCTCTGCTGCTTCCTGTTTGCGTATTGTTATTCACGAACCCTGCGGAATCCCAATTCCGTCAAATTGGTGAGTATCAAAATGTACCAGTGATGACACCTGTAAATCACCCTCAAATCAACAACTGGTTGCCTTCAATAGAGCAATGCATTGAGCGCTACGTGAAGCACCATGCAGAAGACTCGTTGCCAGTAGAAGTGATTGCCACTGGTGGACAAAATAACCAGCTGATTCTGAACTACATTCATGACAGTAACCACTCTTACGAGAACGTAACACTGCGTATTTTCGCAGGTCAAAACGATCCAACAGACATCTGCAAATAAAGGAGGCCAATATGAAGATTAAATTAGCATCTGCGGTTTTGGCCGTATCCGTTCTTTTCAGTAGTTGGTTGTATTGGGGAAGTGACCTAAAAGTGGAGCAGCTCCTCACAGCAAACGAATGGCAGTCGACCATGGTGACAGTCATTACAGACAGCTTGCCTGACGATACTGTCGGCCCACTACGCCGAGTTAATGTTGAATCAAACGTGAAATATCTCCCTAATGGTGACTATATTCGCGTAGCAAATATAAAACTATTCGCTCAAGGTTCAACCGCAGAATCAACGATAAATATCTCGGAAAAAGGCCGCTGGGAAGTAAGTGACAACTATTTGTTGGTCTCGCCTTCGGAGTTTAAAGATATTTCATCTTCTCAATCAAAAGACTTTTCCGAAGCACAGCTACGTTTAATTACTCAAATTTTTAAGCTAGATGCAGAGCAAAGTCGTCGTATTGACGTCGTGAACGAAAAAACACTATTGCTCACTAGCTTGAACCACGGTTCTTCGGTACTGTTTAAAAACTAATTTTGATTGGATGATAAGGGGGCAAGACGCCCCCTTTGTTTTGCTTATGGATTGGCTAGATACCACTACTCTCTTTTTCGGTTCACTAATCGCCAACACGCTGGCTTCACTTTCCGGTGGCGGAGCAGGCTTGCTTCAATTCCCTTTACTCATCTTTCTCGGCTTACCGTTCTCCGTTGCGCTAGGCACACATAAGGTGGCTTCGGTCGCTTTAGGCTTAGGCGCAGCAAGCACGCATTTAAGATCAGGCACTATTAAATGGAAAGTCGCGCTCTACCTTATCTTGTCCGGCAGTATTGGCGTGATTTTAGGGGCTAACTTAATTGTACAGATCCCTGATGGTATCGCGGAAAAGATGCTCGGCACGATGATCCTAGCGCTGGGTATCTACTCGCGACTTAAGACATCGCTAGGCCAAGCTGAAGTAATACGCAACCGTCATCCTATTGGTTGGGTTATTGGTGGAATTGGCTTACTGTTTATCGGCATCATTAACGGATCTCTTACCGCAGGTTCTGGTTTGCTCGTGACACTATTTTTGGTGCGCTGGTTTGGTTACGACTACAAACAAGCCGTTGCTTACACCATGATTTGTGTCGGCCTGTTTTGGAATGGCATTGGAGGCATTGCCGTCGTACAGGCAGGGGCGCCTATTCACTGGGCTTGGTTACCTGTTTTATTGTTAAGCTCTTTTCTAGGCGGCAGTTTAGGCGCATGGGCCGCGACTCGATACAGTAACAGAGTGATTAAAGTTGCATTCGAAATTCTCACGTTTGCGGTGGGCATCAAGTTGCTGGTTTAAAAAGATTAAAAGGAAAGTTTCATGGATAAAGCAATCATTGATATTTATTACTGCCGCCAGTGCAACTGGATGTTGCGTTCAACTTGGCTATCGCAAGAATTACTGCATACTTTTAGTGAAGAAATAGAAACAATCAGCTTACACCCAGACACAGGTGGTCGCTTCGAAATTTTCTGTAATGGCCAGCAAATTTGGGAACGGAAAAAAGACAGCGGCTTTCCTGAAGCCAAGGTGCTAAAACAGCGCGTTAGAGACATTATCGACCCAGAACGCGATTTAGGACATTCAGACACAAAATAGGGAGCAATTCGCTCCCTATTTTTTTACTTAGTAAAACCGTTAAATCATGGTTTGTGCTAATACTTCGCCTTCTGGCGTTTTTACCGTTAGCTTATTGTCTTCTAGAGTACCAAAGCTTCTCGGTAAGCCATTACGTGGGAATGTCATCGAGCCTGGGTTGAATATAATGGCTCCGTCTTGCATCTCTGCGACGGGAACATGTGTATGACCGTGGGCGATAATATCACCTTCACGCAGTGGCGGCCGTTTTTCAGAGTTGTACAAGTGACCATGAGTCAAAAAGATTCTCTTGCCAGATTCAAGTAGCACCCATGAGTAATCCATCATCATTGGAAACTTTAATAGCATTTGGTCCACTTCACTATCACAGTTGCCACGTACAGAAATAATTTGATCACTGTATTGGTTCAATAAGTCTGCTACCTGTGGAGGGTTGTAGCCTTCTGGAATAGGGTTTCGCGGCCCATGGTTTAGCGTATCTCCTAGCAAAATCAGGTGGTGCGCACCAGAGGCCAAAAATAGATCAATGGTTTCTTTAGTTGCTGGCAAAGAGCCATGCAGGTCTGAGGCAAAAAATAGTTTCACGACATCGTCTCCTCAAAAAGTATGAGGTCATTCTACGGCATTTTTTTAGCAGCTCAACCTACGACGGTTTGAATACTACTGATAGCGCAATGATTCAATGACCATAGGCAAAACATAGAACCATGCTGCATACGCTGTTCCAACCAACACCAGTATCCAAAACACCATCGACATAAATTTTGATTTGGCTAGATGGTGCAGCGGATCGGGCTCTCCGCATCCTGGACATGCATGAGCGCGTTTTGAGATTTGTTTCTCACACACGGGGCAAGAGACTAAAGGCATGATACAGATTCCTCGACATTAGGCTTAGGGCGCAAAGAATAATGGTGAATTAACACATATGCAACCTAACATATATTAAATATTTTAGTTCTTTGTAACAGTCGCTGACTTGAGAAAAAATTCGTTGATTTTTCATTTATATCAACCTATTACACTTCTTCTCGCACCATACCGTTGATAACAATATTGTTATAACTCACCATCCCAATGACCTCGCCACTTTCAATGACCGGCGCTCTGCTTATGCCAAATCGCTCAAACAAACGTGCACAATATTTTACGTTCATATCTGGTTCGACACACAAAGCGGGCTTGGTCATGATTTCATAAATATTTGTGCGCTGAGGAGAACGATTATTCGCCAGCACCTTTTTGGCGATATCATTCATCAACACGATGCCATATTCATCATTATCATCTCGCTTTTTCACCACCAGTGCTTTGACTTGGTATTTTTTCGCTAGCGTTATGCCTTCATAAACTGTCATTAGCCCATCAACCATGACATAAGTAGCCGCCATTACATCTCGAACTCTAATTATCGTTTGACTGCTCATAACTCATCCTCAACCACTTTGGTCAACGTTTCTACTTGATGCGCGACACCGACTGCATCTTCAATATCGATCTGAATAGCAATGCCCTGCCCCGACTCTCTGTCGAATTCACCAACCTCATTAATGGTCTCTAATATGTGTCGAGAAAGATGTTCCTCGACTACAAACAGCAGCACATCTTTTTGCACTTCTAGCGTTAAACCAAAAAACGTTCGCTTTTGATTTAAACCTTGCCCGCGAGCATTGTTAATCACTGTAGCACCGGTCGCACCAGCATCGCGTGCAGCGTCCAACACCTTGTCTGTTTTGCTGTCTTCAACAAACGCAAGTATCAATTTAAAGCGCATTTTCTTCTTCCTCCGAGACGTTTTTATTCAGCCACTGGGTTATTTGCGCATAGCCCATCACAGAGATCATAGGAAATAGACTGGCAAACGCGATCAAGCCAAAGCCATCAATCATTGGGTTTCTTCCAGGGACGGTCGAAGCAAGCCCTAACCCTAATGCAGTTACAAGTGGGACAGTGACGGTAGAAGTTGTTACGCCTCCAGAATCGTAGGCGAGTGGAACAATAAGCTTAGGAGCGTAAAACGTTTGAATCACAACGACGATGTAACCCGCGATGATGTAATAATGAATGGGATCGCCCACGACAATCCGGTAACTACCTAATGCAATACCAATTGCCACCCCAAACGCAACGGCTACGCGCAAGCCGTTAATACTGATACTGCCTCCAGAGACTTGGTTTGCTTTTATCGCTACAGCGATTAAAGAAGGCTCTGCAATCGTGGTACTAAAGCCTATAAAAAAGGCGAAGGTGTAAACCCAATAATAGTCGACCCACATTAAGGCTTTCCCTACCGATACTTTGAACTCTTGTAAAAACTCCGGCGCCGTTAATTGCACAGCCATCGTCTCCCCAAGTGGAAACAATGCCATTTCTAATCCAAGTAAAAAAAGAGCTAGCCCGAGAATCACATAAACGAACCCAAGCAAAACTTTCTTAAGGTTGCTAACAGGACGCCTTAACACCGCTAACTGAAAACCAAAAATAATGCTGGCGATGGGAACGACGTCTCGAACGGTCGATAATAAAGTGTCTAGGAAATGATCAATTGAAATCATGTTACGACCATTCCGTAAACCATCACAAACATCATCGGTAACAGCGAGGCAAAAGCGATTAAACCAAAGCCATCCACCATAGGGTTGCGCCCTTTAATAGAAGACGCTAAACCGACGCCCAGTGCAGTGACCAAAGGTACTGTTATGGTGGACGTGGTTACACCTCCGGAATCGTAAGCGACGCCAATAATGGCTTCAGGTGCAAACCACGTCAGTATTACAACGCCTACATAGCCACCAATGATCATGTAATGAATCGGCCACCCTTTTAAGATACGCAAAACGCCGATAACGATGGCTATCCCCACAGAGAGAGCTACTGTTACTCGAAGTCCTTCTCCGTAATCCTGCATGGACTGCTCTGAGTTAGCGATCATTCCGCCCTCTGCCGCAACTTCTGAGGCTTCTTCCGCTACCGCGGTCAATGCAGGTTCAGCTATCGTGGTGCCAAACCCCAAACAAAACGCAAAGACTAATAACCAAAACACACTGCCTTTTTTTGCAAAGGCTTGAGCCATACTCTCTCCGATAGGAAAAAGACCAAGTTCTAGGCCAAAGATAAAAAAGGTTAATCCTAAAACGACAAGCAACAAGCCAAAAAGAATGGAGACCAGGTTGGGCAGCGGCTCTTGCAAAACGACTAATTGGAAAAAAGTGATAACAATGATGATGGGTAATAAGTCACGAGCACTATTGAGGAGCGCTCGAAAAAGCGCAACAAATGCTTCCATGCCTATCCTCCTTGATTGTGCAAACTGATTACGCTCGTTCCAATGAGCGATAACTTCTAGTCTGGCATAGATTTCACTCTTCTACCGTGAATGCACTAGCGCCATCTATAACATTTAGTTACATATTTTCTAATATGTGAAGTTAATAGTATCTCTGCCAGCTTGTCACTATCCCAGAAATAATGGTGTTGAGATGATCAAGCTAAGCACAAAGCGACTATAATGTTCTAATACGTGTACATTCAAAGAGATAACATGAAGATATTACTCACAGGTGGCACTGGGTTTATTGGCTCGGAGTTGCTCAAGCTGCTATCAACTCACCAGGTTATGCTACTTACACGCTCTCCAGAGCGAGCAAAACAACGCCTACAGCATGCTGATCTGGGTAATATCGAATACCTTGACTCGCTCGAGTCGTTCGCCGATCTCAATCACGTTGATGCCGTCATTAATCTTGCAGGTGAGCCTATTGCGGATAAAAGGTGGACCAGCGAGCAAAAAGAAAAAATCTGCAAAAGTCGTTGGAAAATTACCGAGCAAATTGTTGAGCTGATCCACGCAAGCACCGAACCTCCCTCTGTTTTTATTAGTGGCTCGGCAGTTGGCTACTATGGTGATCAACAAGACCATCCGTTTGATGAGTGCTTACATGTTAATCGCGACGACTTTCCTCACGAGGTTTGTGCAAAGTGGGAGCAAATAGCCAAGCGCGCAGAGTCGGAGCAAACTCGGGTTTGTCTAATGAGAACTGGCGTGGTACTCGGCCTTAATGGTGGTGCGTTAGCAAAGATGCTATTACCTTACAAGCTTGGCGTAGGCGGCCCACTTGGGAACGGTAATCAGTACATGCCTTGGATTCACATCCTAGATATGATCCGCGCTATCATGTACTTGCTTGAAACACCACATGCCCACGGTGCATTCAATATGTGCGCCCCCCATCCTGTGACTAATCGTATATTCAGCGGCACACTAGCTAAAACGCTAAAACGTCCGCATATCTTGTTCACGCCTAAATGGGCGATGGAACTCCTAATGGGAGAATCTTCCTGCTTGTTGTTTGATAGCATGAGAGCCAAACCCAAAAAACTCACCGAACTGGGCTTTAAATTTAGCTACTCCAGAATAGAGCCAGCACTCAAGCACTTGCTTCATGACCGGAGCTGATGAATGATGGCTCCAATCAATGTTTCTGAGTCTTAAATTAAATTATGAAAAAGTCGATTCTTATTACGGGTTGTTCAACCGGCATCGGTTACGTGTGCGCTCACGCCCTACAAAACAAGGGATTTAATGTCATTGCATCTTGTAGGAAAGAACAAGATGTCCAGCGCCTAATTAATGAAGGGCTAACCTGCATCAATCTAGACCTAAATAGCCCAGAAAGCATTTCTTCGGGCGTGAAGCAAGCGCTAGAGTTAGCAGAAGGTAAGCTTTACGCAGTGTTCAATAATGGTGCCTATGGTCAGCCCGGAGCACTGGAAGACTTACCCACCGAGGCTCTTCAAGATCAATTTCAGACCAACTTTTTTGGTTGGCACCAGTTGGTCAGAGAGGTGCTTCCTCATATGCGCCAGCAAGGCGAAGGACGCATCATACAAAACAGCTCTGTTCTTGGTTTTGCCGCAATGAAATACCGTGGTGCCTATAATGCATCAAAATTTGCCTTAGAAGGCTGGACAGATACGCTCAGGCTAGAGCTTGCGGATACGAATATCAAAGTGGCATTGATAGAACCAGGACCGATCGAAACTCAATTTAGAAACAATGCATTACGAGCCTTTGAGAAGTGGGTTGATATTGAATCTAGCCCCCATCGTCATGCTTATGAAGGACAAAGAGAGCGACTCAACAACGACAAGTCTAATAATCGATTTGTTTTGCCTGCAGAGTCGTGCATCGCACCAGTTCTTCATGCATTAACTAGCGTTTCACCGAAAATTCGTTATCGAATTACTACACCGACTAAATTATTCGCAGTCTTGAAAAGACTATTACCAACCCGTGTACTTGATAAAATTTTGCGACAGGCTGCATAAAAAAGTTTTGTCGAAATGTAATTTCACCGTAACAATGTGATGTCATTATGAACATGTAGGTTAAAAAAACCTCAACTAAACGAATCAATTTCTACGCAATTCAGCGGGGATTCTTTCGCCCAAAGTGATTGAGTTGCTTAGATTTGGTATCGCCACCCATTACGTTTTGTAGCAATGTTTATACTACTGCGAGGCAACAATGACATTAAATCAGCTTAACTGGCTTAGTGTGGGTGTAGTGTTGACCATGTTCATCCTATTTTGATACCGCACTAACAAATAGCATTAGAATTGCGCTGCTTCGGCAGCGTTTTCTTTTTATCTAACACCTGAGCAGCAATAACCTCACTCTATTACCTCACGTTTTCTCAAAATAGAATGATTCATTATTGATGGTGAATGTCGCTTGAATTTCACCTAAATCAACTCCATATCTAATATCAACGACAAGACACAAGGCAAGGATACTCTGATGCAATCCCCATTTATCGTTGAGATAACAGAACAGAACTTTCGCGAAACGCTTGAAGGATCAATGAACACGCCCGTTTTGATCCACTTTTGGGCCAACGCTCAGCCAGAAAGCGCACAGATACTCCCTGAGTTGCAATCTCTTGCTCAACAGTACAACGGTGCATTTACGCTTGCTCTACTAAATTGTGAAGATCAGCCCGCTTTAGCGTCTCAATTTGGCGTGCAAGTATTGCCAACTATCGCGCTGTTTATAAATGGTCAAGCCGTCGATGGTCTGGGAGGCCCCCAGCCAATTGATGCCATTGCTACCATGCTACAAAAGCATTTGCCAAGCCCAGATGAACAACTATTAAAACAAGTCAGTGAACTTCTTCAGCAAGGTGAGCATGCTCAGGCTTTGAGCATCATCCACACTTTGCCGCCAGAGCTGCAAGAGCGTGGTGATGTGAAACTCGCGATGGCTGATTGTTTGCTAGAAACCAAACAATTTGATATTGCCCAAGAACTACTGAACGCTATCCCTCTCGAGTATCAAGATAACTACTACAAGAGCCTAATAGCCAAGCTCGAGCTGCATTTGCAGGCTGCAGATAGCCCTGAGTTACAGCGACTAGAACAAGCATACGCAGCAGACATGGCAAACTTCGAACTCGCTTGTGAATTGGCGGTACAATACAACCAAGTTGGTCGGGATGAAGAAGCGTTGGAACTGCTGTGGAATATTCTTAAAAAAGACTTGGGCGCCCAAGACGGTGAAGTGAAGAAGACTTTTATGGATATTCTCAGTGCGCTAGGTCAAGGTAACGCATTAGCAAGCAAATATCGTCGCCAGCTTTACTCAATTTTGTACTAAGCGTCGCATTCTTCTAGGAAGAAGACAACAAAGGCCGGGATTTCCGGCCTTTGTCATATAAAAAACCAATAACCTCTCAAAGGTCTCAGAACTTCAATTGTCTATTGTCTATAAATAGGTAAAAATGGATCGAATATTATGCACTTAAGGGAATAACTCATGCCAATTGATTCACTGATCACCATCGGTATTTTCGTCGTTCTTGCTGTCGTTATCTTATCTTCAGCCATTAAAACGGTTCCGCAAGGAAACAACTGGACAGTTGAACGCTTCGGACGCTACACCCACACATTAAAGCCGGGTTTAAACTTGATCATTCCATTCGTTGATAAAGTTGGTCAAAAAGTAAATATGATGGAGCGCGTTCTCGATATTCCTGCGCAAGAGGTCATTTCAAAAGATAACGCTAACGTGGTTATTGACGCTGTCGGATTTGTTCAAGTGATCGATGCTGCCAAAGCGGCTTATGAAGTCAACGACTTAGAACACGCTATTAGAAACTTGACCCTTACCAACATTCGTACCGTTTTAGGTTCAAT
Organism: Vibrio sp. 1402; assembly: GCF_033340275.1. Classification (NCBI taxonomy): domain Bacteria; kingdom Pseudomonadati; phylum Pseudomonadota; class Gammaproteobacteria; order Vibrionales; family Vibrionaceae; genus Vibrio; species Vibrio sp. 1402. The sequence goes on along the minus strand of NZ_JAWOWE010000009.1, from coordinate 36,487 downwards.
GGAACTGGACGAAATGCTGAGCCAACGCGACATGATCAACTCTAAGCTGTTGGCGATTGTTGACCAAGCAACAAACCCTTGGGGCGTAAAAGTCACACGAATTGAGATTAAAGATGTCCAGCCACCAGCCGATCTGACCGCTGCAATGAATGCGCAAATGAAAGCCGAGCGTGAGATTTTCTGGACACCGTTAGGTGTCAAATAGCACCTACCACTCTCACCACAAAAAGCCTTGCCATATAATCTATATGGTTTTTTTCTTGGAAATATCTCACATCTTCTACTAAATTTGACACATTACTATTTGACACGGCGATTAAATCAGAATGAGCCAGTTATGTGTTACAAACGTAGGCAAAAAATTCACCTTCAAAGCCGCCAACCCCAAGGGCGGAGATCTTACTCGATCTGTCGATGCTTCACCCACAGTCGTTGACGAATCGATCTTGATTCGTTATATGCAGGAGGTTGCCAAATTCAGCGGGCGATACAACACCATAGAAGGTCAATTTAAACTGATTGAAAATTTCGTATTTACATTTGTGGCCTATTTATCACACTCTCAAGCATCACTACCCACAGAAGTCAGGCACTGGCAGATTTTCCTACATGAATATTTTCGTCATTATCTATTAACCTCAACGAAAAAATTATCAACTAAGACGCATTGTTGGAACCACAGTATTAGCATCACGCTGGGGCACTTGCAGGAAAGCGGGTTAATTCCATTGGATGTCCAAGTTCCCAAAATACCTAGCAGGGCTGAGGCATCTAAGAGCAAAAACCAGCAACTATTAACAAAATTCAAACCTAAAAAAGCCGAGGAGCGGGTTTCCAAGCTTTTAGTAAATATCGACTATTCAAGAACTAATAGCGATTATCTCGATACTATATACAACGAACTGCTCGATAGCACACAGACCCTATTAAACGCCGCGCTACACTATTTTCATTGTTTAAAAGCTGATCATCAGTTCGGAAAAAACGCAGTAGAAGATTTAACAGATAGGGTTTTAGAGGACACCTTGGCGAAAGGTGGGCACCGTAGGTACACTGGTCGCCCTAAAGCCAATAAGCTCGGCAAAGTTCCCTCTATAATTAGTCAAGAGTTTTTCCATGACGGATATAGGTGGTTGTTAGCAAGGTTGCGATACTTATTGGACAGGGGAGATAATTGCTCGGTTATTAGTACCGAGCAATTATGCAATGACCCATATTTTCCACCTAATTCATCAAAGGTGTCCGCAAAAATCAGATATGCAGGAGAATATCTAAGAGGTTGTTCAGAGTTGCGCCCAGAACAAGCCGCACTTTTCCGATCAAATAAATTGCCCTATCGATTTCTTGGGATTTTATCTAGTCTCGACATGATAGCCCTCTCCATTATTTTGATACATGAACATCCCAGAATTAACCCCGATTCTATTCTGAATGCTAAACTAGAAAACAAATATGGGAACTCATATCTAAAAATCACAGATGACCAAGAATCTTTGTTATTTAGTGTTGACAAACCGAGGGCTACAGACCGCAAGGTGGTTGTGCTTACCGAAAAATCAAGAGAGGTAATTAAGTTCATTATACGTGCTACAGAGCCAGTAAGAAAATTAATGAAATCCTCAGGAAACAGCCATCATCAATTTCTATTTCTTGGGTATCAGCATGGAGCGAAGCTTGGGCCACTCAAGGGAAGTGCGAGTGTACTGTTGATTCCCTCGAAGGATAGCGGTGTAGTTTCCATGTCTGAACTCTATCCGGAACTAGCAGGTTACAACGTATCACTAAGTTCGCTACGAAATACAATGGGTGTGTTGCGTTGGTTTGAATGTGGCTCCATTAGGGAAATGGCGAAAACTCTAGGAAATACAGAACGAGTTACGCTAGAGAATTATATACCACCCGTGCTCTTAAAGATGTGGAATAACAGAATAATAAGGCGATTTCAGCAAACACTTATCATATTATCGGCATATGATGAAGACTATCTAATTGAGGTGTCTGATTTTCAATCTATGGCTGACTTATCGTATTTTATGGCACAAATATTTTTTTGCTCTGAAAGGGGGCGCAGCCCGATAGATTCATTGATAAACTTGAAATTAGGGGATAGATTTGCATTTATTTTTGGATGTGAAGATCAGACCGAAAATAGTAATGCAGTATTTAATTTGAGAATTGACCCTAAAACCTTGGCAGTTCTATATTGTTATTGCGACTTAGCTACCAAGCTAAACAATACTGAAAGAAATCTCATAGATCCCAATACAAATTTAGCACCTATACATTTCATCAACCTCAAACACATGATTGTACATATATGTGAATCTAAAAAGGAACAGGATGAAAGCTATGATATTAGTGCATTAAAAGAGTGCCATAAAACGGCAATTAATCTAAAAGATAGCCTTGAAAAAGAATTTAGTAAGTTCGGCTTAAAATCTGAGTGGACTCAAAATGGTTGCATCTAAAAAAAACGTATATCCGTTTAACACTGACACAACTGGTTATCAACTCGATGATGCTGATGAAATACAAGCCATATTAGAACATGCAAGAGACAGTGTTTTACCTTTTAGTGGTGAATACAAGGCAAGTTGGCTGTTAAATGATTTTGAGTCACCTATATGGTACACAACAAAGAGGGGAAAAGGTTCAATTATTGATGGTAAGGGTGTTGAAACTGATAATATTACTTGGAACGTGACATTGCCAAATGGTAACAATTTATGTGATGACAGATACAGAATACTTCTTGATAATATAAAAAAAACGTCATTTCTTTTCCGTAATGGTATTATAACGGGAAAAGTTATCGGTAACAGGCGATGGCATGATGTTACAGGGAGCTTATTAGTATTAGCAAAATTTCTGGTTTTATATGAAGACAGATATTTACCCCATAAGTATGGGTTTAATCTATTAGACCAGCAAGGATTAAATCAATTCAGTATAAACTATTCAAAAGGTGGGATAACCTTTGCTTTAGAATTACCTCAACGTGCGTTATTACTATTTTATCAATCTGCATTCAATTCAGAATGCCCACTCGAGGTATATTCCGCCATCCCAAACATCGATGAGGAATTGTGCAAAAGCATTTACTTGAAATTAAGGGAAACAAATTTAATGCGCCCCTTAAAGTCTGGTGAATTTAAGGGAGCACTAGTTTTTGATTTACAACGAATATCAAGTATTTTGAATTGTGATAAAGAATCAATGTCATCTGAGAGAATGCGAGCATTTCTTCGTCAGTTCGAGATTGAATTAAAAGAAAGTGAACTGCTAGTTAAATATAATATCAAATCAGACTACCATGGTCATCGAACTCCCCTACTAACTGATGCGCTAAATAACCCCTCAAACGAAAACTCTTTAGTCGCCATTACTGGTCACTTTGAGGTTCTGTTATTTGCACATAGACACTTGCCTGAAACCTCACCAAATCCATGTTACCTCAGCATTAATACCGCCCGAAAAGCGGCAATGAAATACACTAAGATTGATGGAAGAACTCCTTTATTGCCAATTGATATTGGATTGTCGTATATGAACGGGGCTATGAAACTAGTGTACAAATATGGTGAAAATTTAATTGACCTATATTTGGAATTCCTAGATAAATCATATAAACCATCAAAAATTAAAGATATAAATATTGAAGCCTCTATTATGCGAAAAAATAGACTCCTTTTTAATAGACTGAGCAGATTGGAAAAATATAGAGATTTATGTATAGAACTAAATTTGTCATATCCTCACACCTCTACATCTAAAACAAAAAATAAAAACACTTCAGAAGAATATGACCTATTTAGTTGCTTAGGTGACGTTATGGCTGCTAGTGCTATTCTCATTGCTATCATGAAACCATCACGAGATGATGAGATTATTAATCTAAAACGTGACTGTCTCTATCATGAACTCGGAGGTGGATACTATCTCAAACTTTACTTGGGTAAGAGTAATGTCGGGGAGGCTTATGAGGAAGTGATAAAACCGATACCATACATAACAGCTAAATCTATAGAGTTGTTACAGAAGCTAGGTAATGGCATCGATATTATTATGGGCACAGACACCTCTGATACACTTTTTTACGCTCCTTTATCTGGGCTTACTAATGTAGGCAGGGTTTCAAAAGGTGTATTAAACACAAAGCTTGATAATCTCGGTGATAAATTAAAAATCAGGTTGGACGAGCATAAAAGGCGGTGGTATGTAAGAGTCCATGAGATGCGAAAATTTTTTCTAATTCTACTTTTTTGGCATGGTAGGTTTAACGTACTTGATGCTGCGAGAGATATTGCAGGTCATGTAGACGCAGAACATATTTATAGATATGTTGAAGCAAACTTCCCTCGCACAGATCTTTGCGCCTTCGAAGCAGACTTTGCAATACACTGCCTGTCATCACAAGATCGATATGACGACTTCACTCACGTTGATGATTCATTTGAAGCGTTACGTGAGTTAGTATGCAAACATTTTGGTGTTTCAAGCCTAGAATTTATACATCAGAATGAATGGGAACAGTACGTGCGAGATCTTAGAAATGAAGATGGATTTTATCTAAAACCTCACTCTATCCAGTGTGAAACTGATGATGGTCAACTAGTGAGCTTTGAAATATCACTGATTTTTGGAGAGGCTATTTATAATGCGAAGTAATAGTATTAACAATGTTTATTCTCGTTACAAATATTTACTCGGAGGTATAGAGAACCCCTCCTCTATTCCCGAGTCTCATATAGCTTCATTGTCAGGACAACGAAATTTTGCAAAACTTTCTGTAAAGAATAAGTTTTCAGAAATATCACTCAACACAATGAAGGAGGCAGCAAATAAGTCTCTAAACGAACACTGCAAAGATGGAGATGGGTTTAAGTTTCTTAATGAACTTAGGGCAACACTGTACGAAAAAATAAAGTATAGGAAGAATGGAAAAACAGTTACTTCTAAGTTGAGTCGTTCGGAAAATAAACGAAAAGAATTAGAAGAAAGTTCAAATAAAACAGAGTTAATGAATTTATTGTTGACTAAGGCATATTCCGAACTTCTTGCCAATATAAAATCTCTTCAAGAGGATAAAATGGTTTCAGATAGAATTAATGCACGTATCGATAATATTATGCGTCGTCACAGGAAGGATTTTGGTGAGATTTTAGCAATTGGTATCAACACAAATACAGTTCACTAGTTTTATGTGATTGAAGGTGGCGAACAATGAAACCCAAACAACTCTATCGTTCTGTAAAGTCTGTAACAACAGATGATTCCAAAGCCACTCCTTCTGATATCTTGTACTCAAGATTTAGTGCGGTTGTCGAAGATTTTCCTTTTGTGAAATTTCCTGATGGTAAACCCTGCTTCGCAGTAAATTCCTATATTTTAGATATACAAACGGATGGAGTAGCACTAGGAACTCTGGAAGCTCATGCTAGGAACCTTACACATATAATTCGATACTGTCATGCTTATAATATTAATTTTAGCGCCTTAACTGATAATGACATTTTTAATCTTGCAGAACAATTATCAAGTGAACGAGATAATAATAAGCCTATAGTATTAAAACGTAACTCAAATACTATTATTAACATACTTCAAACAACTTTGAAATTTCTTGTTTGGTATCAGCAGCGGTTCCTAAATCGAGCATCTACCTTCTTAATTGGTGAAAAGGAGGATTGTGCGCAAATTACAGTAAAGATTAAAGTCAACCACAATAGAAAAAATGCATCTAGGAATCTCAAAAAATTCAAGAATAAGATATCTATATTAGAGTTTGACCGTTCAGGTTCACATTATCTATCTCACCGCGCTATACCCTCGTCGGTCAGCGTTGAACCGAGGACAGCAATCACAGAGAAACAAATACAAGAAATTGAAAAAATTATTGATCAAGCGTCCTCTAATTCGTTGAAGGGCATCCCAAGCAACCTTCAGGCTGTTACTAGCGAGTATCTGCGGTCTAGACGTATGTTTACTGTATTTCTTATGAAACGGACTGGATTAAGGCCCGGAGAGCTAATAGACATCGAACCTGAACAAGAAGTATTAGCATCAAAATCGCTTAATATTCCTACTTTAAAGCGGAAAAAGGAGCAAGCCCCAATCAGAAAATTTCCGTTTAAAATGATAGACAGCCTTAGATTTAAGCGTTACATATCCAGCCGAAAAGCTTTTGTCAGCGCCTTATCTGAATATTATCCGGACTATATAGACCCTAAAACCTTACTTCTAGGGGAACGTGGTCAGGCTATTAGCAAAAGTTCCATAACTAAGGACTTTGTTAGATTATCCAGTGCTGCTGGATTTGAAGATTCAAATCTATGTTTCAGAAAATTCCGAATTAGATTCATCACTCAACAGGTTGCCTCGCACCTTAAGCTGAAAATGCAGGAAACTGGTAGGTCACAGCAGTCATTCGAAGATGCTGATTATACAACTATTTTGAAGCGGATATCGGAACTAACAGGACACAAAGATCATGAAAGCCTATGGTTTTATGTTGAGTTAGGCTGGGAGCAACTCGGAATATGGACAAATATTGATAGAAACATTGAGCGACTAAACGCTGCTGATAATTTTTTTGATGAGATCATGGAGCTACGACACGATATAGCGAGGTTAAATGGTATGGCTAACGAGCAGGTTCTCGATTTCTGTTCTCAACGTTTGAGCCAGATAATGGGCGATTGTAAAAAACTTCTAGGTGATGATCTAGAGAATAACATTCTTTGACCGACTCAGAAGTAACGTCATTAACTTAATGGATTGGTTGCGGTTATCTTAAACAATGCAGTTTCCTGCACTTTGTAAAAAACTTCTTTCAATTGTGAGTTATTATACTCGCAGGCCGACAAGTACGCTCTAGTCGTGACTAACTAGCGGATGTGTAAGATCAAGTATGAGCTATAAACTAGAATACGTTGTGAGGCTTGCCGACTATTTGATGGCCAAAAGCTAAGCCCAAGCATCTTAGAAGGCTTTTCTCATGATTGGACGGGAAAATCAGTTGATGAAATCAGCCACTATTTTTAATAGCTCAGATGCAGGCTTTGCCGAGGTGGCAGTTTTGTAAACCATAACCTTATCGCCGTACTGGACGATAAGGTTTCCGGCATCACTTAATGTGACCGATGCGATTACCTTCTCTCCCATCTCGTCTTGTATTATGTGAAGTATGTCTTCCGAAGTCATGAAGTTAACCTCGTGGCATCAAAATATGCCCCTGAAAAGTAGCTACTGCCAACGATGAATATGTCGTATTTGATTGTTACCTCTCTGGCTAGATTTGTGTGATCTATCTTAGCTTTTAGGCAGTGCTTACATGTTATAAGCCATTGGCTCAAAATCTGGGATGACGTTTGGATAGTTAAGTCAAACTCTGCAAAATTCCCTTGTATCCTCACATTATCGACCGTAAACAAATGCAAAGCGTTTTTATCCAGCAGGCTCAGTTCTTGGACTAGCTCTCTCATAGATTCCCCCTTACTTATCGAACGTCATCGTTACTCTCTAGAGTTAACAAGGCAGGCTTACGCTATGCCTGCCTAACCACCTTTATTGTTATTGTTTTATTTGGACATTGCTTTGTTTCTGAATTCGTTTTGGGGTAGGGCCTTTGGGTACGCATGGGACGGTAAATGGCTCGTTAATATTACCAGCAGCGGTAAGCGGAATTTTGTTCCCATTTTCATCTTTTTTATAGCGAGCAACTCGACGTACGGAAATCTTATTGCCTGCAATCGTAAGACCTAGATGTGCATTCCATCCTTTAAAGATCGCGGATAGTTTACAAAGAAGCGAATAAGATGTTGATTCGTGAACAATTGACTGAAGGTAATTCCTAACCTGATATTCGATATCCTCCTCAGAGCTAAGCCCTAATGAGGAGATTACACGAGTTAGATAAGTTTCGGGACAAAGAGGTAACTCTTTATACTCGCAAACAGATAGTTGTTTTTTGATTAGGTAGTGTGCGAACGCATAGATCGTTTCAGATGCTTGGCTTTCAAGTCGATGCTTTTTAAACACTTCTGAGATGAAATGAACCGAAAGAGCTAGTTCATTGTGCTCTTCCACATATGTAAGTATTTCTGCGGGTTGAAACGATGTTCCTTGCGTCCCACGAAAGGCAAATGGATTTCTAGTCATGTCAAACGCTTTGGCGAGCATGGCGACGCGAGAAAGTACTGAAGCGCTAACCGTCACACCTGCCATCTCTAAAACTTGTGCTCGTGAACGTATGTTTCCAACGTCGATATGTGCAAAACTCAAATCATCGGTAACGCCATAAGTTATAGGTGCTATAAAGCCTACACAAGCCTCGCACGAGGCCTCTAATCGATGATGACCGTTCAGGATCTCGCCTTCATTAGAGATGATTATTGGTTCGCCAGTGAGACACCACTCGCCTCGCCGCATCGACTCTGCATATTTTGTGACCTTGGTTTTGCTCAATCGTCGGTTTTTGTTTTTTTTATTTACCGTGCCGCGACTAGAAAACGTCAACATATCTCTCGCTAGCTGAGGACTAATGAAAATAGTGGCGTGTTTAAGCGTCGTTTGTATAGTCTTTACCCCAGCGTAGTACTTAGCGTTCTCTTTGAAAATTTCTTCTAGCTGAGTGGGGGAAAGTGTTTCGGTCGAGTTTTTGAGCAGACTGGTTGAACTGGCTAGATAGCTAGTTCGTTCACTTTCGTCAAAGTGACTGACTAGGCTGTTTACAATCGAGTTCTCTAGATCTGCATTTGAGATCTCATTGGTATCTCCGATACGTGGTTCTGTCATGTTTTTCATGCTTTGTTCTTCCTGTGGCAACATAGTGCGCAAGAGTACGAATTAGGTAGTATTCACAGAACATTATTGATCCGACGCGCTTGTCGGATCAAATTTTATTTGTAAATTAAACTGCGATAAACACGATGTTGGATATAAAGAATTGAAAGCCTTAGAACAAAAAATAACTGGCATGTTGCTTTCGACTAAGGGCAAAACTTGTAAAACTCTTATTACAGCCATGCCGATGGTTGCGATTGATGCCTATTTTTCCGCCGAGAATGTTAGATCAGAATTGAAGTGGATCATTGATGCAGCAACCAATGCAACAAACTTAGATAAAGTAAAAGCTATTCAAGCCGAGCTTGAGGAGCGTGTGGTCAAAGGCGAGGTTTTTGCACCACTATCTATCACGTTTGCTATTGAGGGGAAGCCTGTCTTGGATGGAACTTCTCGAAGTCTGTCATCTTTGACTTTCAATTCGAGCAGTACCCATATTGTTGGTAATGTACTGACCTTCGTGGCTATTTGCAGAATGTTAGGAATTAAGACTTTCTTATTTAGTTCAAGGTTAAGTGTGAAAGAAATCAATCAAAAAAGCCTCGCTCGGCAACGATTAGCAATGGAAGATGTTGAAGTTAGAGTTATTTTTGATGATGAGAAAGGGTTGAATACCGCAGATATCGTTCATTTATTTAAAAAAAGCTCGCTCTTCGACACAGCTCTAAATCTGCCTCATGTTAGTGAAGGTAATAGCTTGTCTGGAGAAAGTGACTTCCCATTGCGCCCATTTATTCTTCAGTTAATCAAAGAGACTGAGATCGAGTCTTATGGTGGTGTCAACTTTGATGCTAAACATGTAAAGGTGTCTGAGAGTACTATTACCACCCAATATGTTCTGTTTAAGTTGCTCGTTGGCGCGGTAGCCGGAGCTGGCACTCAAGAGTACAGCAAGATGCCTAAAGACATAACATTGGAATCGGGAGAGAGTTTAACATCAGTACTTGCATGTGGTTATATGAATAACATCTCAGCATTCATGAGAGGATGGCTGAAGCCTTTGAAAGAATCGTTCGTCAATAATCGCTCAGGGTATCAACTATCTCCTCAGGTTTGGCAAGCATTAGGACTAGTTATTCATAAACTTGTGACGGATGGTATGTCGCCTGACGTACTTGAAAATGCAGGGCGAGAGCTGGGGAACCTTGACTACAGCAAGCAGGCTAAGCATTGGGAAAACTGCCCTGTGATGGAGTTGGATGTTCAGGGGCGTATTTATAAAAATGCCGCAAACTCTACACGCCAGTTTAGGCTGGGTTTGCAGGAGTACTTCTTGAAAGTGATCGGGGAATGAAGCTTACCATTAATAATGGTAAGCTATTTTTCCTGTTTACCTAGTTCTTTCTCAGTCTTAATCCAGCAGAGAGCACAAGCACAGAATTGCCCACTTGTTAGTTAGAATAACAGCTCATATACCTTTTGCTAATGTGTATATACCTTACCAAAAATTACCCGGAAGTGCGTGCAACGTGAACAATTCAGGTTTACATTCATCTCTCAAAGAACGCGAGCGAGTTAGCTAAACACTGGTACATTACTTTTTTCCAATGATTAGGAAATTGACCTGAATTTATAATGGGTTGGAGATTAGCATTAACAAATGCATCTCTTATTGCTTGTGGTGTAGCATGCGCATTAAAGCTGAGTATTACATCTATAAACGCATTCCTTTGGTCGATTACTTCACTTAAGTGTTTGCCTGCCTCTAAGCGGTATCGGCTTGCTAGATCTAAACTATTGAAGTGGTTTTCAGCCCGATTTTTGTCTTCTAAGCTCCAAGCTGCTGGGCAACGGACGTAATAACGTAGTGCACCATCATCCTCATCAATGTACTCTGCAAACACCCATTGCTCTTGATAATAGATGTTTTTATCAACATATGGGTGAATGGCTTGATCATCTGCGCGAATTGCATAAGTCTGCCCTTTTTCCCCCATGTTACAGTCACGACACGAAGGCACTAGGTTAAGCGGCATAACTGAAAATTCAGGGAAATGAGCTTTGGGCAAAAAGTGGTCTAAGTTTTTCGTGTGACCAATATCGCCACAAAACGGGCAACGCTCTCCAGAAGATACTAGTAATGAATCGTAGTACTCTCTCGCAGGTTTGTCCTTATTTCTCAGGTTGTTTTCATATAAATTAATTAGCTTTGATTTAGTAAGGTGGCCAACGACTTGAGTCGTGTTGGTTAAAGGCTTAGTTTTAGGGTAAGTGTATAAATTCCCACCCATACTTAGTGTTCTATATTGCAGCTCTTTTGCTTGAAAGGTTGGAAATAATGAAATGAAGTTCTTACGAACATTTACTTGTTCCATTCCTTGAGAGCACTTAGTTAACATATCATTAAAAGATATATTAGGAAGACTTAGCTTTTTCATTGTAATTTTCCAGCTTCCCTATTTAAAACCATGGCCTTTAAGACGGTTCGACCTTCAAGCCCAATCTGCCCTTTGTATTCAGCCAAAATATCTTCATATGATGCACCTGAATCAACTGACTTAGTTAACAAAGAATGATAACCCGAATTGGCGACCTCGAGTGCAAACACTTCACGTGTCAATACGCCCAAGTTTTCTCCAAATGTTTCTATCTCTGGTCTCTCCGTGCTTATGACTTCTCTTGAACGTATAACTTTCCAAACACAGGACTTTGGTATTTCCTGAAGAACAACTGGGGAGTGTGTAGCAATTATTGCGACCCCATTTTTGATGTAAAGTAGATCGCTCAAAGTACGCAGAAATGCAGAGAGAAGAGGTGGGTGTAGGTGTCCTTCTGGCTCATCCAACAATACGAGTGACTTTTCACCTACCGTATCCACTAATCTAGTTATCGTAAATAGTACGATCGCATGCCCAGAACTCATACGACGTAAGTAGTTATGAATATCTTTGTAAAACAAAACGTTAAAATGTTCACTATCAACTTGAGCACTAGGGTAACTTTGCTTTAAATTTTGATACCTTGTATTAAGAATGCTTAACCCCATATTTTCGAAATTTTGGTCACTACTTAATTTGTTTATTGCTTCAAGCCAAATTGTTTTTTTATCTTCATTACGTAAACAACCTATTAACGCTGAAACGAAGTCTTTACGTAGGTCTTCTAGAGAATTAAGCTCGTCCTTGTTGCCTCTGTTCTTTAGGCCAATATAAAAATACTTCGTACCTTTCGCAGGGTCTGTCTGCTCTTGAGGTGGCGTAAATGGGTCAAAGGCACTAAAAGATACTGATATCAGAGAGCGGAAGTAACCATTAGGGATTCTGGACTCAAAAAAAGAGCTATCCTCGGTAAAGTAGCAGTTTCCATCGTTAGGGTTAGCTATTGCGTTGATCATCCCATTTAAGATAGTCGTTTTACCACACCCGTTTCGACCAATAAAAGCATGGATGTTAGTGCTTGGGATTGAACCTACTTTTACTTTAAAAGGTATTTTTAGGTCGCAAAAGCCTTCTAAGTTATTTCGTACAAAGTTGAAGTCGAAATCAGATAATTCAGCTAATCCAGCTAAAACTCTCGAAAACTGACCATGAACATCTGATAAAGTGATACCACGGAAAAGAGAAGTGTTTAAAACATCCTCATCTTCAATAACTTTTATCTTTTCTGGCTTATAAACGATATCTTCAAGAGCCTTTAAAATGGCTTCTTTAAGCGCAGTGCTTAGCTGGTTTAGTTTTTTATAGTAATTAACATCAGACCCTAACGAGAAATATTGCTCACCTAATACGGAAAACTGTTTACCCAGTGTTGTATGTGTACTTATCTCGGTAGTTTGCCCTTTAAAGGCTATTTTTACATTACCAATATCATGTTTTATTCCTTTCTCATCGTATACTGTCAGATAGAACATTGTGACAAAGGAGTAATCGTTCCAATGATCGATTGTCAGAAAGGCAGTGTTAACTGATTGAAAAGTATTTTCATTTCTACCAAGAACTACAAAATTCATCTCTAGATCCTACTTGTAAACTGTATTTACCTAAATTTTGGGGTTTGAGGATAACTGTTATTTCAAGAAGCGTTCGTCGATTTCTAGTGTACTTAGCGCGATTTAAAATTAGCGTACCAATCAATCACACATCTTAAATGCTCCTTAGCCTTTTGATTGCTTCCATAATGGAGAACGTAGATTAAAGCACATGTTCCACAATCATAATATGCAGCGTATTTAATAAGAAAGAAAAAGCTGATGTTGCTCAAGCAATTGGTATGGTTATGTAGGCTGTTCCGTTATCGACGTGACTCGAAGTTATGATGGCTGAAACAGTTTTGCCCCATTCGAAGCTACGTCTGAAACATCCCCCATTCTTGTAGTCCTTTAATTGAATTACTTTTCTTTATACCAGTAATGTATCAGTATGATTAAATGAACATTAATTGCCTAGTCTAGTCTGTAGGCTTTTATTCCTTGGAGTAAAAATTATAGTGGGTAAGTACAGTCAAAGTATTTCAAAGCGCTTCGCACATACCAAAATTACAAATGGGTATTGCTTAATCTGCGACTCTTATGGACGATTATCTTCAGATCATGTTCCGCCCAAAGGTGCGATAACAGTTACCAAAGTTGAGCAACGTCATATATGTGAAATGATAGGGACTGGCAGCTCTAAGGTGAAGGGAGTCCCTTCTCCTAATGGAAGCAAATTTAAGACAATTTGCCATCATTGTAATAATCATCACCTTGGCGCAAATGATGTTGAAGTTGCAAAAGTATACAAGTCATTGACAAATAAGATAAATAACTACTTCCGAAACGCAGGCACACTTTATCCTGTAATTGATACCGATGTAGATGCTGTGAAGTTTATAAGAGCGATGATTGGGCACATATTAGCTGCGACTTCAGTAGAAGAGTGCAAAGTAGAACCTCAAGAATCACCGTATTTCCAGCCATTGAAAGAGTTTGTTCTGGGAGATAATGATGCTATACAAGATACTCATGATATCTACTATTGGTTTTACCCCTTTAACAAGCACTTTAGTGCAAAGTTAGTCGCATTCTATAACAACGGACATATTGCTAACGTTAGTCTCCTTAGTTTTTTTCCTATCGCTTTTATGGTCACCAAAAAGAATGAAGGGACATATCCTGCCCATGCAAGGCAGTTACATCTGTCTGATAATAAGTTGTATTTAAACTTATCGTCCCTTGGGATTGAGTACGCTGAATTCCCATTTCATGAACTTAAAGGAAACCAAATGATGGCTTTAACTGACTTTCAAACTATAGTTAGTTACCCAATCGGTCAGTAAATCAAAGCTCACTAATTAATGGCTGTCATCATGTTTGAGCTAGCCCGTGTGGCTAGCTCAAATATGCCTCAAAGTTGAGTTAGAGGTCATGATATCAACGATTAGTATTTCTAACTTGAAGCACACATTAGCCTCTCTTTTTTTGTTCAATACTAGCCATTTTCTCCGTCAATTGCTCATTTCGCAGATACTCAAAACTTATGTAGTGGTGCTCTTTTAAACTGACATTCTTTCTTCATTTCGAGTCACCCCCTCACAACTGATTCTTCACTTTATAAGAACACTAACTTCTATCGAGCGGATTCCTGCTATTGATTTTTTTATCATTATCATGTTGATTTACAATATTTTATTTCTGGCATTGAAATCACAGAAATAGCCCCTACATAGTATATGGTCACTTAATAATCAGCCCTTTGGAGGGGTTTATGAATAAAAAAACCACATCCCAAAACTTGGCATCTAAGGCCGCTAAAACCCTTTCAGATCCCAAAGCATCAAAAATCAAGAAATCCTTGGCTGCGAGCGCGATGTCACAGGCAGACAAAGGCAAACAAACTGGGAAGGAGATGGAAACCAAAGCTTCTGCCATCCTCCAAAGTGACAAATACAGCGACGAAACTAAAGAGTTTGCTGCCTCTGTCCTCTCGCAATCCAATAAGAAACGCTAGGAGCCATATAATGACCATTTGTAACAATGCGCATAGGGAGTGGCCTTTTTTTGAGTCCCTACCCCACGACCAAGATGGTGTTCACGCCTCATACCGCACTCAAGACTAAGAGGGAAAATTAATGAAGGCGAGCTATAGTGCTTATGATTTCACCAAAAGCAGAGAGCGCATTGACGAAATCCTAAAAGGCGCAGACGCAAACTACAAAAACAAAGACTCAATACCTTCGCGTGATGACCTCACGTTTACTAACGGTTTCAACGTAAAGTGTTCAGCTCTTTTTGTTGATATTCGAGGCTCAAAAGCCATCAATGACAAGCATACTAGACCAGTACTAGCAAAGATTTACAAAACGTACATCTCTGAACTGGTCGCCATCATGAGAAATCACCCAAAAGTTAATGAGATTAGCATTGAAGGAGACTGTGTTTGGGGGATATTTGATACGCCATATCAAAGAGATATAGATGACGTTTTTGAAGTTGCCTTTCGTGTTTCCTCTTTGATTGATGTCCTGAACATTAAACTTAGAAAACGGAACTACTCTGAACTGACTGTTGGTATTGGTGCATCATATGGCAGTTCATTGTTAATCAAATCTGGTTACAAGGGCAGTGGTATCAACGAAGTCGTATGGCTTGGAACTCTAGTCAGTGAAGCAGCGAAACTTTGTGGCTATGGCAATAAAACTGGTGCTGATTACGAAATCATGGTGTCGGATGTATTCTATGACAACCTAAAGGAGTCGAACAAAAAGCTGCTAACAAAAAATTACAACCGTTCTTGCTACCATGGGAACGTTATTAGTATTGGCATGAATGAATGGGTAAAGAACAATGGATAGTAAGTCAGATTTCATTATGGCTGCCATTCAAGATTGCCAAGCAACGATTCGCGCTACTGATGTTAAGGTTGGTGCATTGTTAACTGGTTTACTTTTACCATTTTCAAAGATATCTCAGATATGGAACTATCTAGAGCAACTATCTACGCTCATAGAGCATAACGCCGTTACCTATCTCTTTTTTACCCTTTGGTTTCTAGCGATATGCTCACTTGTGAGGACAATCTCAGCAATAGATAATCCCTCAAGTCACATCGTAAATGAGAGTGCCTGTAAAGGTACTTTTTATAGTGGCGGGCTTTATCGTTTCGGATTTCTAGACTCACTTCTAAACAGAGAGTTCATCAAGGCTGACAAGGATATAGCAAGCTTTGCAGCAACATATCCTGACACGCCAGATGACATTGAGCTAGAGTTGTCGTTCGAGCATATGAAGCTGATTTATATTCGGGAGATTAAGTTACACAGATTGAACTTTTCTCTGAGGCTTTCTGCTATTTGGTTTGCAGTAGGCTTATGTGCATTTATCTACCTCAAATCTCAGTGATGTATTTAATTGATTTTATGTTTTTTTATGAATTTAGTCGGTAGGTAAAATATGCTTAAAGTTAGCGAAAAAAATGAGTTAAGAAAAATAATTGGCTCTAGTCTGGATCGAGCTGAAAAGCAGTGGCAGGAAGGAGGACACCTCCTAAAGGCAAATCGTACCATAGCGATTGACTCTATGTACGAAAGTGTCACAAACTCTGCTGAACCTTCAAAAATTCCGGGCCATGACATTGTTCGAGATGGAGAGACTGTTATTGATGAGTTCGTGGCTTTTGTTGCAGATATGAGGGACTCCAGCAAGCATCTGATGTGCGCTATCAGCCCGAAATATGCAGATGTCTCAGGGTTGCAAAGAGTCTACTATGAAACATCAGCACTACTTCCAGCTTTAGCTTATGCAGTTAGCAAGGAAGAAGGAAGTGTCACAGAATACTTGGGTGATGGCATTTTAGCCCTATTTCGAATAGATGCTGATTTAAGGGAGCAGGCTATATACGCGTCCCATAGAGCAGCCAAAAATGCGATAGGTGATGTAAGAGATCTTGTTAATGAGGCGTTATTCGAACGCTATCGACTTCCAGCAGTAGATATTGGAGTTGGGCTAGCCGTCAGTAAGACACTCGTTACATTGGTTGGTTTAGCACCCGACAAACAACCTAAAGCTTTTGGAGAGTGTGTATTTAGGGCAACAAAGTTATCTGATGGTAAAAATGAAGTCATTTGTGATGAAAACTTGAAAGCAATTTGGCCTTCGTCTAAAGGCGGAACGTTGAGGTTTTTAAGGAAAAGCGTTAAAAACATTGATGGTTACGTTATTGGAACCGCTGCTTAGCTCAACAACCTTGACTCGTTACTAATGCCATTAGTTGACCTACTTCAGCTAATGGTTAACTATGTACTCAGTTTACTATGGTAGTTAGATAGAATATGTCTGCACTTTGTGGATTCGACGGTCAATGCTCTGCTTATGTAACGTTAGGTTGCATCAGGCTTGCCCGTCGATTTCTGACGGATTGAAAGAGTTAAGCTGTGTATTTTACGGCTGACATCATCTGTCTAACGAGGCGTAATACGTTTCAGTCAGTTTGGTGACATAATGATAGAAAAAGCATCCGAGATATTGGAGCAATTTATAGCGACAGAGTCTCAGCTAGTTGAAGGCATTAAAATGCCTCATATGCCGACATTAGGTAGTGCATATGAAGAAATTACTCGTCAAGGAATCGACAGTAACTTTATTATCCCTAAGGGGCTAGATCTTAAGGTAGTCTCAGGCTTTATTTCTGTGGCTGGGGAAATGCTGCCTGAACAAATTGACTGTATGTTGGTTCATGGTGACGGTGAAAGGTATGGTTTAACGGAACAATATATTTATGATATCGAGCTGGTGCTATGTATTTTCGAAGTAAAGAAAACACTGAACAAAACGGATTTCAAAGACGCTTTTGAGCATCTAAACAAAATACGTCAAAAGTTTGCTCAGCTTTTTGAGAAAAAGTTAATAGAAGACGGTTACGAACCTGATTTAACTGCTGCGTCAAAACTTTTTTCGCAAATTACGGGAAAACCTGCACCAGAAAAGTATCACAACATACATGACTTAGAGCCTGAAGATGGCATCCTTTTTTATGCTCTTGTTCAAGAATGCTATGCACCTGCGAGTATCATTCACGGCTATGGAGGATATAAAACCGAATCTGGGCTGAGAAAAGCGTTTGTTGACATCCTTTCTGAGGAAAAGGACAGTAATGGTATTGGATTTGGAATACCTTCATTTCCTACGCTTGTAACCGCAAACAATTTTTGTTTGGTGAAAAATAACGGGTTCCCGTACATGGCTCTCAGAGGCGTGAACAATTGGATTGCTGTATCGTCTACTCGTCACAACCCTGCTTATATGATGCTAGAGATTATCTGGTCAAAAATATCATTGTATTTTGACGTTTCAATGCCATGGAAAGATACACTAGAAACAGAGAACCTTTCTCCATTGTTAACGGCTATTGCTCGTAAAGAAGGTGAACAAGTGGGTTGGTGGTACAGGACAAATGAGCCATCAGAAAAGCTGTTGCAACGCGAGGCGAAAGTTGAATGGACACCATCTTTTCTTAGTGAAGCTGCTATTACTCTAACAAATTTGATGTTAATCCGTGGCGGGCAATTTGATGTATCTGAAAGTTCATGTTGGCTAAAAGATAAATTTGGAGCAACTTTTGATGAAGTAACAGAAGAGCTATTATCTTCAGGTTACTTTATGGACGATAATGGTTTAATTCGACCTATTGAAACGGTAAGTTATATAGCCACATTTGACGATAATAGCGGTGTTATTGCAACCGATCGTAAATTACTAGACCTCTGGTTAGGTGAAAGAGAACAAGAATTTGTAATATCGGTATTTGCGTTCTTATAAACGTATAACAAACGGTCAAGGAATCAACATACTTTTTCCAATCTGATATAAACGTCCTAGAACATCAGGTCTAGGACGACTTTGTTCAGCTCCGTTTTTCGAAGTGTCGGATGAAATGAAAATGTAGACAACTAGGAAGAACCCTATACTAGACTAATTCAGAGGCCAAGTAGGCTCTTCTTCGGTTTTAACTGCCCAGAGGTTATCTAAAAGAACGTCATTACTGTCAGGTTTGCTGATATCGCTCAGCTCATCTACTTGAATCAGCATAGGTAAATCAAACGAAGTACCAGTGATTATACAAGAGCCTTTTGCTAAGTTCGGAATTAACGAGCGAGAGACAGAATCTAATGTACTTATGGTGTTATCCAGCAAGAACAAATCACGGTCGTTAACTAAACGATGGATAAAGAAATTATGCAATTGAGACATAATCGTTGCCGATATATCAGCAGGACGTTGACTCGATAACGTCAGGAAGATACCGAACTTGCGACCTTCCTTGATCAATTCTTCAAACAGCTCTAAACGATAGTCTTTCCAGTTGGCCTGTTCACGTACTGATTGCTGAGAAAGGATGTTATGTGCTTCATCAATGATTAGGTGCAGTGTCTTTTCTGGTGGGCTTTCCTTAACCTGTTTTTTGTGAGAATTGTAATAGTGCTTCGTAACAAGAAGTGGGATGATTTTCTTCACGTCTTGGTTGCAGTTGCGCAGTGAAATGACGGTTAGTGCCTGATCTTCATCTCCATCCTCTTCATCACTAGGTTTAACTTTAATTACTTTGGATAGTCCGTTGAGAGATGATTCCGCACGTTTTAGAAGCGGTTGAATGTGTTCAAATTGAACGGAGCCATACATAACATCCCAAATGAGTTTTAACTCACAGCGTAGTGTGAACTCTGCGAACGGAGATAATTCATCAAGAGTGATGTTGGACACGTATGGTTCAAGTATCTCGGTATACCGCTCTTGCGTATCGAAGAAAGCATTATGCATCGGTTCGTATTTGAATTTATTTTGTTTCGAATGCCAGATAATGTTTTCTAGCCTTGTTAATACACCTTGACCATTGATCGCTCCAACCACTCGTTTTAACAAGTCGAGAGTTTCTGGCTTCTGTGATGTTGATACAAAACAGAACCTAATCGTTTCTTTGATATAGCGTAACAAACTATTTGGAGAATCTTTATATTTTTCACGCCCTCTCAATACACTGCTTATAAAAGGTTTTTGTGTATTCGGAGTGGCTTGAAAAAGAATAGAAAGAGTCTCTGCGTTCCAAAATTCGTGATCTGCTAGCGGGAATTGATGTTTTGCTTTATCAGTGTTGAGGTCAATAACGTTTTTTTCAGAAGAAGAAACAATCTGATCTTTGGTGTACTCACCATTGAAATCAAGCAATACAAACTTACTGACAGGTTTGATTTGCTCATGCTTTTCATCGAACAAAGTAGTGAAGAGTTTCGTCAGAGTATTCGATTTACCGCTACCAGTGTTACCGAAAATACCAATGTGAGTATTAAACAGTTTTTGCCAAGGTAGAGATATTTCAATCCCTTCTTTTAACAATAATCCAATGCAGAAATCTGATTCAGCACTAGATGAGTAAACCGTTTTAAGGGTTTGCTCAGGTAAGAGGAATGCAGGGTCACGGATTAACGGTAAGAACTTGATGCCTTCAAAGAACTTTCCATTTTCAATGTAGCCAATCGGGCGAACATGCACTTTTCGGACGTACTCGATTCTATCGGTGTTCTCTTGGAAACGTGTTTCATCTAAGTACTCACCCTCAACGATACACACAATATCACGGAAACCACGCTGAATAGCAACGTACTCTCTGATAGAGATACCTTTGTAACGCTGACCTTCATAGAAAATGGTGTCTTTGTTCGATGTCTCATCAACGGTCAACGTAATTTGAATTCCATTTACCGCTGTTACCTCACCAATGAAGATGCTCATGCGTCATCCTCACCAAGTGTTAGGACGTGAGAATTGAAGTAAGAGAAATCTAATGCTTTGCCTTCTTCATGGACAATGTATTTGATGTTATTGAAGTCAGAGAAATATTTCTGCAACTCAGGGATCATGGTTTCTCTGTAGCAACAGATGTATACCTGTAGAGTAGGGTTTGCCAGTGAACGCTTAATCAAGTTCCTGATGTGCTCATCAGCAAAAGAGAATCCGAAAGTAATCAATACGCTATTTGGTTTTTCTAACTCGTAACTGAGGTGGCGCAGCATTTGGTAATAGTGTTCTTCAAATACTGTTTCGTGGAACTTCCATTTTGTAGGGTTCACGATAGGGAGTTGGTTGTATTCTTCGTAGAATTGGTGCTGAGTAAGATTAAACGTATTCTCGTGAGACTCGTCAATGTCGATGGAGTATAACGATTCTACGCTGTCTTTACCGCTTTCCAACATACCTTTGAAGTCGCTATAGTAAATGCTGTCAATTGAACGTTCAGAAACGATTTGCTCCGCAGATGAGTAGTCGACAAGGATAGAATCGTTGTGCTTACGCCAAAATGCTGAGCCGTGAAGATGAATAAGGTTGATTTGTCGTTGGACTTCTTTATTTCTGTCGAAGATACCTGATTCAGTAGTCATGCAATCGAAGTTACGAGCCTCAACAATTTTCTTATGGAAGCCCCGAGAACCGTCGTTGATGTTAAATCGAATGGATTTTTCTTCGTAGAGTTCATCTGCTGCATAGGCAAGGCAGGAGTCATAGTTCGTAGTAAAGAAATTAATCTTTCTGTCGTAACCCCGTTTTCTACGAAGTATTTCAAGGTTCAATTTCATGAACTTCTTATAATTATCAATTACTACTTGCTCTTTATCATCCAAGTGTGTGAAATCAACAGAACTAACAGGCTTGATGCATTCCTCGTAGTAGTACATGAACAGTAAGGCTTTGAGGTGTTCGGCTCCAGTCTTATCGAACTCAGTTGCTAACGTTTCAATGGTTTCCTTTTTGCCATCGGTCTTCATCTTTAACGCAAGCGTAGGGAATAGATCTGCTGATGCACCTGCACCAATCAAATAGTTTATGTTCTTGTCGTGTAGGTCGTTCAGATCGATTTTGGAAGTCGTCATGGGATCGAATGCTCAGCTAATTATTAAATTTGTTGATAAGCAACTGTTTTACAATTGAGATTATCGGGAAATGAAATGACGGTCAATTCCTGATAAGTAGTGACGATTTTATAGTGAGTGGGAAGGTAGGTCTTTTAGTTTGTTTATTAGGATTTTCCATAGTTGAGTTAATTTGAATTTTGCAAAGCCACTGACTCATTTATGTCCGTGCGACCTGAAGTCGTATGAAGCGCTGTTCACCGCTATATGAGTGCACCATCTGTATCACCAGATGACCCTAAGGCTCTGAATAAAGCAGCGAGCCTGACAATGTAACGAAGTTCAGTGAACCACTGAACGGGAACAGAATCGCGAGAAGATGTTCCTCCTGAAAACCACAATTTGGGTAAGTGCTAGGGTGTCAGCATGATGAATGAAAGTGAATCCATGTAAGATGCGTTATACGATGAAACAGCGGAAGTGGTTAATGCGCTGTGACCAAAAGGTACGAGAGTAGGAAGGAGGTTGGACAATACTCTTTCGTGATCGATACGCTCTCCGCATTATAGTGGGCATCTAAACTGATATTGCGTGACATACGGAACAGGGTAAGCCTGTATTGCTCCCTCTGGGAAAGCGGTCTGTGAAGACTGCCGATAGTTGTGCAGGTAGAGGATACTGGAGAAAGCGAATGCTGTATTGTAATGATGCAGATACAGACTTATGTCTGGCACGAAAGTGGGCCCACTTCCAGTTGGTCTCCCGTTGCAAGAAAACTTGAAGAACTTTATTTATGAAGAAACGCAAATGATGACTTCATTTGAAGTTAGTGCATCTTCTTACTGCGCTCTATGGTAATCCTGTAATTGGAAAGCTGTTGATTGCACGTATTAAAGCTTTGGGTGTGTATTGCAAAATCTGCCTTAATGGCAGGTGGGTAACTTAGTACGCCTTTGTGGAGGCTTGAGCCTTATGCAGTGAAAGTTGCACGTACGGTTCTAAGGAGGGCGGCACTCGGTAACGGGTGTCGCCTATCCGCCAAAACCTTGATAGAAATTGATTAGACTTTTTTGTCTTCCGACAACTCGTATGATTTAAGAAAATTTGACACGTTTTTATTAGATTCTGGAAAAGTAATAAGCGTGCGGAAATTCTTGAAGCAGAAGGAGTTCGCCAAGCTGAGATATTAAAGGCCGAAGGTCATAAACAATCAGAGATATTAAAAGCTGAAGGCGAAAAGCAGTCTGCTATTCTCCATGCAGAAGCACGTGAGCGTGCCGCGCAAGCAGAAGCAAAAGCGACTTACATGGTTTCCGAAGCCATTGCAAAAGGTGACATGCAAGCCGTCAATTACTTCATTGCACAGGGTTATACCGAAGCGATCAAGAGCATTGGTCAAGCCGAAAATGGTAAAATCATTATGCTTCCATTAGAAGCAACCGGACTAATGGGCTCGGTTGCAGGGATAGCAGAAATGTTTAAACAGCAAGGTAAAGAATAATTTATGGACTTTTTTAGTTTGCTGGAAGGTATCTCTTTCTGGCATTGGCTAGCGTTTGGCTTTGCTCTTTTAGCAGTTGAGCTACTTGGTACCGCAGGGTATTTTCTCTGGCTCGGGGTGTCTGCACTTATCGTTGGAGCAATCATGACCGTTTTGCCAATGAGCTGGCAATTACAATGGCTTTGCTTTGCAAGCTTCAGCTTAATCACCACCTGGCTTTGGTGGCGACGACAATGGTCTAAAGACAAGCAAGAAGACCAAGAAAGAGATCTGAACCAAAAGTACAAGCAGTTAATTGGGCGTACTCTTATCCTTGAAGAAGACTTTTCCGTCGGGCTCAATCGCATCAAGGTAGCCGATACCACATGGTCCGCACAATCGGATCAAGCACTTCCAGCCGGTACCCGCGTAAGAATCACCGATGTTGAAGGTATTATTTTAATCATTGAGCCTGATTCTAATTAATTTATGCCAAAGTAATGGGGCAAATCATGCTCCATTACTTTAATCTAAACAACTGCTTTCATTTCATTACCTTAATTAAAATCGAGAAAAAAATAAGTATTAGTAATATTATTAATACCCTACCTACCATTTCCTATTATTTAATTATTCAACACACGACAATCAATAAGATAGAAATATATTTAGGTAAATTATCGATCTAAATTTATTTTAAAAAATAAAACTTTATTGAATTATTTTTTGATCTTTTTATCCTCGGATACATACTTAACGCATAAGCATTTAAGTTGAGTGCTTTTTATTTGGTAAGTAAGAGGATGTACTATGAATAAGCTTCTCTTTTTAATGTTGTGCGGTATTTTTTCTTTTTCTTCCTTTGCCTACAACAACGGAAACGGCGGTACAACTAATTTGGGACCTATAGTCGAATGTAAGATGCCAAGTGGCGACGTTACGAATATTCCAAGTGAAATGTGTCGATTTAGAGGTGGGGAATGGGAATAGTAAAGAAGTAAGAGCTTAGTTTGATATAAGAGCCCTATTCAACCTTGCCTTTCTGCGTAGTCACGGTTTATACAAGCACGTAGATATTTAAAGTTTATATTAAGGTGATTATTATGAGATTTTTATCTGGTCTATTAGTAATATCTTTTGCCATAATTCCGTTAACCACTCATGCTAATGGTGCATCCGGTGGTCGTACGTTAGGCCCAGAGATAAAGTGTGAGTTGCCAAACGGTAATGTACATATGTTGCCACCGTTATATTGCAAAATATACGACGGCCGAGAAGTGAAATAGAAAAGGAGCCTAGCGGCTCCTTTTATTATCTAATTAAGTATTAGTGGAAGCTGTAAGGGATAAGAACTTGTAGACGTAAGTCTGTTTCATCCGCATCGCCAGCACCTGCGTACTCATCACGTTCTAGGATTGTACCGTGTAAACGAATGGTAGAACCTTTAAGCGCGCCACTTTGTAGTGAGTAAGATACTGTTGCGTTAACTGCGTATTCGCTTTCGTAATCCCAGTCACCTGATGCTCCGCTTGCTGCAGAGTCAGCGCCAGTACCGTAACCAAAGCCTAGGTAGTAGTTCCAGCCGTTACCTTGGTTGTAAGATAGACGGTTGTACCATGCTAGCTCACCCGCTTTGTTCCAGTCAGACAGCGCGTCCCACCACTGAGACCAAGTACCATTGTTCATACCATATGTATGAATAGTACGAGGAACGAAGTCCGCACGGTTATCTGTGTCTGTGTAGCGCAACTCAGACATCCAAGCTAGCTTGCCGAAAGATTGATTCAAAGATAGACCAGTGTGGAAACCTAGACCATCGTATTTCACATCATCGTCAACACCGTAGAAATCAAATGCTAGAGTTGTACGGTCACTAACAGTGTACTTCAAGTAAGCCTTGTAAGAAGTGTTGTCAGTTTCGTTGTGGTAGCTAGTTACTTGACCTGCACCCCAGTCAACACCATTTGCATATTGAACGCCAGTAGCTTGACCCAAACCAAGTTGCATAAACAAGCTGTCAGTTAGGTTACCGTTTAGGCCTAGAGAGTGTAGGTAGCTCCATGAAGTGTCAGACCAAAGCGCTGGTGCGTAATCATCTTCGTGAAGCAGCCAAGGTGCTGTAAATTGGTCTGCGCCAAAGTAGCTTAGGTTGAAATCACCAAGTTTAGCGTTTAGTTCGAAACCACGGTAAGTACCAGGTACAAAGCTCCAAACGTTACCGATTGTACCGTTACCACCAGCCTGTAACATACCGAAACGAGCATTAAAGTTTTCGTTTGCTTTGAATTTCAGCGCTGCTTTGTAAACTTTAAGCTGCTGACCATCACCTGCACCCCAGTCTAGGTTGTTACAAGTTGAGATTTCGTTACATAGGTAGCCTTCGTTTGAATTGTAAAGACTATCGTTGTAAAGATCGCCAGAGTAGTAAGCCGCAACATCTGCGCCCACCCAACCATCGTGGTAGCCAGAAGTGAAGTCTAAAATTGCGTTGTAAGAAGAGTAGTTTAGACGACTCCAACGGTCACCATTTTCACCGCCGGGCTTACCTGTTGTACGAGTTCGTGAACGAGTATCAACTATGAATAATGCATTCAGACTTGAGTCTTGCATAAATTCGTTCACTTTCTCTACGTACTCGCCACCTGCTGCACTTTCAGTAGACGCTGTAGCTGGAGCGACAGCAACAACACCAAACATTGCTGCGGTTAACGCTGAAACCTTAAAAAATTTGTCCATGGAAAAACTCCTAAAAATGGATATAGCTGTATTTTTCTATCTCACCTTTAGTTGGCCGCCGAAGGAGAGAAGTAAATTCCTGATCAAACCTCATTATTTCTAATTTGGCTTTTTTAGTTCCTGCATACACACCGTGTATCCACGTGATTAAGACTAACTTCGCAGCTAAAAACATCCAAATGGAACTTATTTTTTTTCTAAAAAAATATGAGCCACTCCAAAGTTCCATATAACTTATTGATCCAGATCTTATTTTTAACAACACCAACACAACTCAACAAAATATCATTTAAAATCAAACATTTAAATTTAGCCTGAAAGTATCAACTTGAAGTCACTCGCAGACTAAAAAAGCCAAAAAAACCAATAACCCAAGGTTCGATCTTGATCACTGAAAAGAACAAAGGCATCAATTACTCAATAAAAAAACACTTAATTATGAACAAGAAAAAGCCCCGCATGCTTACCATACGGGGCTTTTAGTTATTTTTTAGCTTTTTTGAGAAGACTTAATTCATCAATTCGAGTAAGTCTTGTTCTGTTTTAATTTCGATACCCAGTTCTTGTGCCTTTGCGAGCTTCGAACCTGCATTTTCACCAGCAAACAAAATATCGGTTTTCTTAGAAACACTACCCGTCACTTTAGCCCCCAGTGCTTGGAGGGCTTCTTTGGCTTCTGTACGCCCCAGTTGAGAAAGTGTTCCCGTTAATACTACTGTTTTACCTTCTAATGGTAATTCCCCCACCTGCTCAGTAGTATTAATCTCTGGCCAATGAATTCCTTGTTCAAGCAAATCTTTAACCACCGCTTGGTTCTGTTCTTCACTAAAGAAAGTCGTGATATGTTGAGCAACCACAGCACCGATGTCTTGCACTTCAATCAACTGCTCTTCGGTAGCATTTTGGATCGCTCCCAACGTTTTAAAGTGCATTGCTAAGTTTGCTGCGGTTGCCTCGCCAACTTCACGGATCCCCAGTGAATACAAAAACCGAGGTAAAGTTGTTTCTTTGGATTTTTCTAACGCATTCACAATATTCTGCGCAGACTTTGGCCCCATGCGATCTAGTACGGTTAAAATCCCCGCTGATAACTTAAATAAGTCAGCAGGAGTTTTCACCATCTCACGATCAACAAGCTGCTCGATCACTTTATCGCCTAAACCGTCAACGTCTAACGCTTTACGAGAAACAAAGTGTTTTAGCGCTTGTTTGCGTTGGGCTTGGCAAACTAAGCCCCCCATACAACGTGTTACCGCTTCTCCTTCGATCCGCTCAACATGCGAACCACAAACAGGACACTGAGTTGGGAAAACAATATCTCGAGCTGTTTCTGGTCGACGCTCTTTGATGACAGATACGACTTGCGGAATAACATCGCCAGCACGGCGGATCACAACGTGATCACCAATCTTGACCTGCAGACGTTCTATCTCATCTGCGTTATGAAGCGTCGCATTACTTACCGTTACCCCGCCAACAAATACAGGCTCTAGTTTAGCAACAGGTGTAATCGCACCAGTGCGACCGACTTGGAACTCCACTTCATTCAGTGTCGTCATTTCTTCCTGTGCTGGGAACTTGTAGGCAATCGCCCAACGTGGAGCGCGAGCAACAAACCCCAGACGCTCTTGCACGGCAATATCGTCAATTTTAATAACGACACCATCGATCTCATAAGGGAGGGCATCACGACGCTGCAATATATCTTGGTAGTAAGCTTTTACATCCGCCAAGCTTTCAACTCGCTTAGTTTCCGGACACATTGGCAGTCCCCAAGATTTGATTTGCAAAAAGCGTTCGTAATGACTTGCTGCCAATTCTGCGCCTTGCACCACGCCTACACTGTATGCATAGAAGCTAAGCGGACGAGAAGCCGTAATACGTGAATCCAATTGTCGTAAGCTACCTGCCGCAGCGTTACGTGGATTAACAAAGATTTTCTCGCCTTTCTTCCTTGCTAATTCATTGAGCTTTTCAAACCCAACTTTCGGCATAAAGACTTCACCACGAACTTCAAGACGATTTGGCCAGTCATTACCTCTGAGTTTTAAAGGAATGGCTTTAATCGTACGCACATTCTCTGTGATGTTTTCACCCGTAGTACCATCGCCTCGAGTGGCCGCCTGAACTAATACGCCATTCTCATATAACAAACTTACGGCGAGTCCATCCAATTTAGGCTCACAACAGTATTCTTTCACACTCTGGCTGCCCACGCGCTCTTGTGCGCGCTTGTGGAAACTATCAAGTTCACTATCATCAAACGCGTTATCAAGCGAAAGCATCGGTACTTCATGTGTCACTTGGCTAAACGCAGAGAGAGGTTGTCCACCGACACGTTGGCTTGGCGAGTCTACGGTTATTAAGTCAGGGTTCTCAGCTTCAATATCCAGTAACTCTCGCATTAAACGGTCGTACTCGGCATCAGGGATCTCTGGGTTATCTTCCACGTAGTAACGCACAGCGTGGTAATGCAACGACTCTTTTAGTTCTTCTAGTCGCTGAAGTACTGATTCAGACATAGTAAAGCCCCGTGTATTTTCAATCGGTGAGGTTGGGAAATCCAAGAAAAAGGGCTCCATCCGGAGCCCTATTATTATTTGCTGTTAAGATTATGCGTTAGCGGCATTAAACTCAACTATTTGACGTCGATAAGATGCTAAACGATCTGGCGTCATTAAGTTGCGCTGGTCATCAAGTACGTTACCACCTAAGTCATCAGCAATTTGCTGCGCAGTTCGGAGCATTAAGTTGAAGTTCTGTTCAGCCTCGCCATAACAAGGCAATGTCATGAAGAATGAAATACCCTTCGTTGTAAACTCAGCAGGATCAGCATGCTCAAACGTACCAGGGTGCATCATATTAGCGACGCTAAACAGCACTTTGCCGTTACCGGACAAGTCAACATGACGATGGAAAATATCCATCTCGCCATAAATTAGACCGTTTTGTTGCATACTTTCAAATAAAGCAGTACCAACAAATGGCTCTTCACCAGCACAGTGCACATTCAATACAATCACTTGCATTTCAGGTTCTGGCTTTGGCTCTTCCTTAGGCTCTGCAACGACAGGCTCACTAACCGTTTCGACTTGCTGTTCTTTCTCCGTAATATCAAACGCGGCGGGAATAGCGTCTTCTTCCACAGCGGGCTGGAATGGCTCTTCAGCTACTGTTGCTTGAACAACAGGCTCAACGTCCTCTTCTTTATCTTTTTCTGCAACAAATGAAGGGATGTCATCCGGCTCCTGCTGCGTCTGTTTGACTTCAGATGGACCACCGAATAACGGGTCAGATTCAAACTTGTTGTCGAAAGAGCTCGCCATCCCAAAATCTGGTTCTTTGCGATCTTTGCGAATGATCTCAAAGTCATCTTCAGGAGCGGGAGCGAAGTCTCGTTCTTTCTCAACAAGATCATTTTTGTCTTCTTGGTTAACATCCAGCTTACCAAGTGGCTTGTTACCAAACTTTGCTTTGCCTTCTTTTTTACTGCTCCATAAACCATGAAACAGTAATGCCGCGATGGCTAATGCGCCAACAACAATGAGTACGAATCGCAATTCCTGCATTATTTACTCTCAATATACTTGTTTTTACTACTCGCAGTTCCTTGAGCAGCAACCCAAGTGCAATAAATCTGAATGATACGTTTACTTTACCAAAACTATATGTAGATTTAGAACAACTTAATGCAAGAAGTTCCGTTTTTTGTTGTGATTCTTGCCACGATTCCACTTAACAAGACGTCATTTGTCAGGGCATTGAAAGAAAAGTCCTCACAGGTACAATGAGTTTTCATTTACACGAAGCCAAAATAGACATGAAGCAAAACAATCAGCAGAGAACCGGGTTCGGTTATTTTCTATACGGGATACAATTGGCACTTGCCCCTAAAATCAGGCGCTTTGTCATCTTACCTCTACTTGCAAATATCTTGCTTGTAGGTGGTGCCATCTTCTATCTATTTTCAAACCTTAATATATGGATAGAAGGCTGGATTGGGCAGCTGCCTGAGTTTTTATCCTGGTTAACTTACATTCTTTGGCCTTTACTCGCTCTGACGATACTCGCTACCTTCTCCTATTTTTTCAGCACGCTCGCGAACTTTATCGCCGCGCCATTCAATGGCCTCTTGGCTGAAAAAGTGGAAGAGTACTTAACGGGACAAAAAGTAAATGATGATGGTTTCACTGCCGTCCTGAAAGATGTTCCTCGCGTTTTAGCTCGTGAGTGGAGAAAGCTCCTTTACATTTTACCTAAAGCAATAGGCCTATTCCTGTTATTGCTCATCCCTGCCCTTGGACAAACAGTAGGCCCATTTTTATGGTTTATCTTTACCGCCTGGATGCTCGCGATTCAATATTGTGACTACCCGTTTGATAACCATAAAATCCCATTTAACGACATGCGTTACAAATTGAAACAAAAGCAAGGTAAGGCCTATGGCTTTGGGGTATTGGTGTCTGTGTTTACGACGATCCCAATTTTGAACCTCATTGTCATGCCTGTAGCAATATGTGGTGCAACCGCTATGTGGGTCGCGGAGTTTAAGCACCAACGATAGTCGATTAGAGATTAAGGAAAGGGATCAGCGCCAGCTTTTCCCTTTTCTTTTATCAAGTTCTGGGCCAACCTAATAAGATATAACTTTTTAATCCTTTTCCCTTTTTTTCATACCGCATATTCTTCTATCCATATTCACACAACGTGTAATGAAGGAACATCACTATGAGCAAAATCTACGAAGATAACTCTCTTACTATTGGTAATACACCTCTCGTTCGTCTAAACAAAGTAAGTAAAGGCAAAGTTCTCGCAAAAATTGAAGCGCGTAACCCTAGCTTCAGTGTTAAGTGCCGTATCGGTGCAAACATGATTTGGGAAGCAGAGAAAGCGGGCCTTCTTAAGCCAGGTGTAGAGCTTGTAGAACCTACCAGTGGTAACACTGGTGTTGCTCTAGCATTCGTAGCGGCTGCTCGCGGTTACAAGCTAACATTGACCATGCCTGAATCAATGAGCCTAGAACGCCGTAAGCTACTAAAAGCACTAGGCGCGAACCTTGAGCTGACTGAAGCGGCGAAAGGCATGAAAGGGGCGATTGCTAAAGCAGAAGAAATCGTAGCAAGCAACCCTGAGAAGTACCTACTTCTTCAACAATTTGACAACCCAGCGAACCCAGAAATCCACGAAAAGACTACGGGCCCTGAGATTTGGGAAGCGACAGACGGTGAAATCGACGTATTCGTTGCTGGTGTTGGTACGGGCGGTACTATCACAGGTACAAGCCGTTACATCAAAGGTGAAAAAGGCAAAGCCATCACTTCTGTTGCAGTTGAGCCAGCAGAGTCTCCGGTTATTGCACAAGCACTTGCTGGCGAAGAAATCCAACCTGCCCCACACAAAATTCAAGGTATCGGTGCTGGTTTCATCCCTGGTAACCTCGATTTAGACATTATTGACCGTGTTGAGCAAGTTACCTCAGAAGAAGCGATTGAGATGGCTCGTCGCCTAATGGAAGAGGAAGGTATCCTAGCTGGTATCTCATCTGGCGCAGCGGTTGTTGCAGCGAACCGACTTGCGGAACTACCTGAATTTGAAGGAAAAACAATTGTAACTGTCTTGCCAAGTTCCGGTGAGCGTTACCTAAGTACAGCACTCTTTGCAGGTATCTTTACCGAAAAAGAGAACCAACAATAATATGTGTTCAAATCAATTTTTAGTTTAAAAAAGCCCCGTTTAGGGGCTTTTTTGTTGATCCCTGCCCTACCTTTGGTAATATCAGGGTGTTTTATTTCTAGCTTCAAAATAAAGAAGCAGAACACAAAAAGGTTTCAAAGTGATTACGCACGCAAACAGTTGCGTAGTTACCAAACTTTTGACTAGTATCAGAACTGACGCGCTTTGAACTCTTCCCGTGCTAGCGCACAAGATGTAAAGCAGTTAAGCTAAAATCTGGTCACAAACTAACAAAAAAATACATTTATTGGGGTATATCACATGTACGAGAAGCAAGTAGAAATCACAGCAGAAAACGGCCTTCACACTCGTCCAGCTGCACAGTTTGTTAAAGAAGCAAAAGCATTCGACGCAGACATCACTGTGACTTCTAACGGTAAAAGCGCTAGCGCTAAGAGCCTGTTCAAACTACAAACACTAGGCCTAGTAAAAGGTACTCAAGTTACTATTTCTGCTGAAGGCCCACAAGCTCAGCAAGCAGTTGACCACCTAGTTGCTCTAATGGACCAACTACACTAATCCGGTCTCCTACTCCAGAAGCCATTTTGTGAAAGCAAAATGGCTTCGTTGGAAATAGGCTCAAAACTAAGCTAAAACTATTCGTTAGCGCACCCATTATTCTCCCGTTTTATAAAGTTGACCAAACTTAAGGTAAGGCTATGATTTCAGGCATCCTAGCATCTCCTGGTATTGCAATCGGTAAAGCACTACTACTTCAAGAAGATGAAATTGTCCTAAACACAAACACTATTTCTGACGATCAAGTAGAAGCTGAAGTTCAGCGTTTCTTTGACGCTCGTAACAAATCTGCAGCTCAGCTAGAAACTATCAAGCAAAAAGCGCTTGAAACGTTTGGCGAAGAAAAAGAAGCGATCTTTGAAGGTCACATCATGCTTCTTGAAGACGAAGAGCTAGAAGAGGAAATCCTAGCACTTATCAAAAACGACAAGATGACTGCTGATCACGCTATCCACTCAGTGATCGAAGAGCAAGCATGTGCTCTTGAGTCTCTAGACGACGAATACTTAAAAGAGCGTGCAACTGACATCCGCGATATCGGTTCTCGTTTTGTTAAGAACGCACTAGGCATCAACATTGTTTCGCTTAGCGATATCAACGAAGAAGTAATTCTTGTTGCTTACGACCTAACGCCATCTGAAACTGCACAAATCAACCTAGACTACGTGCTTGGTTTTGCTTGTGATATCGGCGGTCGTACATCTCACACTTCAATCATGGCTCGCTCACTTGAGCTTCCAGCTATCGTTGGTACTAACGACATCACGAAGAAAGTTAAGAATGGCGACATGCTGATTCTTGACGCAATGAACAACAAGATTGTTGTTAACCCATCAGAAGCTGAGCTAGAAGAAGCGAAAGCGGTTAAAGCAGCATTCCTAGCTGAAAAAGAAGAGCTAGCGAAACTGAAAGACCTACACGCAGAAACGACTGACGGTCACCGTGTAGAAGTTTGCGGTAACATCGGTACAGTGAAAGACTGTGACGGTATCCTTCGTAACGGCGGTGAAGGTGTTGGTCTGTACCGTACTGAATTCCTATTTATGGACCGTACTGCGCTACCAACTGAAGAAGAACAGTACCAAGCGTACAAAGAAGTTGCGGAAGCAATGAACGGTCAAGCTGTGATCATCCGTACTATGGATATCGGCGGCGATAAAGATCTCCCATACATGGATCTTCCAAAAGAGATGAACCCATTCCTAGGCTGGCGCGCTGTACGTATCAGTCTGGATCGTCGTGAAATCCTTCGTGATCAGCTACGTGGCATTCTACGTGCTTCTGCACACGGCAAACTGCGTATCATGTTCCCAATGATCATCTCTGTCGAAGAAATCCGTGAGCTTAAGAAAGCGATCGAAGAGTACAAAGAAGAGCTACGCGCTGAAGGCCACGCGTTCGACGAAAACATCGAAATCGGTGTTATGGTTGAAACTCCTGCTGCTGCTGCGATCGCACACCACTTAGCGAAGGAAGTGTCTTTCTTCTCTATCGGTACAAACGACCTAACTCAGTACACACTAGCGGTTGACCGTGGTAACGAGATGATTTCTCACCTATACAACCCACTATCACCAGCTGTACTTACAGTGATCAAGCAAGTTATCGACGCTTCTCACGCAGAAGGTAAATGGACTGGTATGTGTGGTGAACTTGCAGGTGACGAGCGTGCAACACTTCTACTTCTAGGTATGGGTCTGGACGAGTTCTCAATGAGCGGTATCTCTATCCCTAAAGTGAAGAAAGTAGTTCGTAACTCTAACTTCGCAGAAGTGAAAGCAATGGCTGAAGAAGCCCTTTCTCTACCGACAGCAGAAGAAATCGAAGCCGTGGTAGAAAAGTTTATTGCTGAGAAAGCTCAGTAATCGGTAGTACCAAGTAATTCAATACTTAATGGCCATTAGACGGCGAAAAAAGTCGTCTAATGAGCTATATTGGTATACTATAATTCGACAGAATAAAACCAAACCTTAGGAGCATGACACAATGGGTCTGTTTGACAAACTTAAGAAGCTTGTATCTGATGACAGCGCTGACGCTGGTGCTATCGAAATCATCGCGCCACTTTCTGGTGAGATTGTAAACATCGAAGACGTGCCAGATGTTGTTTTCGCTGAGAAAATCGTTGGTGACGGTATTGCTATCAAGCCAGCAGGCAACAAAATGGTAGCTCCTGTAAACGGTACTATCGGTAAGATCTTCGAAACTAACCATGCGTTCTCTATCGAGTCTGACGACGGTGTTGAGCTTTTCGTTCACTTCGGTATCGACACAGTTGAACTAAAAGGCGAAGGCTTCACGCGTATCGCTGAAGAAGGTCAAACTGTTAAAGCTGGCGACACTGTAATTGAATTCGATCTAGCTCTTCTAGAAGAGAAAGCGAAGTCAACGCTAACTCCAGTTGTTATCTCTAACATGGACGAAATCAAAGAGCTAAACAAGCTTTCTGGTTCTGTAACTGTTGGTGAAACTCCAGTTCTACGTGTAACTAAGTAATTTTTACTTAATCGAACACGAAAAAAACGCTGCCAATGGCAGCGTTTTTTATTATCTGACTTTTTTCTGAGCGATGTGCATCGCTGAAACACGTTCAACTGAGCAAGCCTAGTGCTGAGCTCGGCCTTTGCTTCGCTTGAGCGAGTAATGCAGTTGTCGCATCTTGGAGCACTTGAGAACGCACCATTTCCGTAGATTCTCTTGCGAAGTCTGTATCTCTTATTCGACTCTTGGATTCTGTAACACTCCGATTCACAGTATTTAAGTTATCCATCGAGCCGTTTACACGGTTCTGAAAGCTGCCAATTTCACTCCGGTGCGAATCAACATACTTAATTGCTGCATCAATCACCCCAATTGAAAGCTGCGCCTTACCTGCCGTCGACATATCGATGTCATCCATTGTGACTAATTGACTAGCGCTCACATCAAGCTCATCCGCTAAACTCCCATCGAGAACCACACCCTCTGGCGCCTTCATCGTAGAAGCGAAGAATTGCAGTTCGTTGTTTTCCGTTACTGAAGCATTCACTATCGATTGTTGAGCATTGATGTAAGTGGCGACCTGTTCTATACGGTCACCCAATTTGAGTCCAATGGATTCCGTTTGGGTTTGCCCTTTACTGTCTTGGTATTCGACTTTTAGGGTTTGGTTATCTTTAGTGACTCGCCAATCTTTATCGACCGCATCACCAACATAATGCTGCCCTCCCATCTCTGGGATATGGCTACGCATGTTACGTAACGTCAAAGAGATTGAATTAGCGTTCGCGCCAATATGGAAACTTTGTGAACCGTAAGATCCATCAAACAGGTTTTTATCCGCAAATGTTGTCGTGATCGCGACACGATCAAGCTCATCTTGCAGCGCTACGACCTCATATTGAATACTTTGCCGATCACTTGAGTCATAACTGCCGTTTGCTGCTTGAAGCCCCAGAGAGCGTAAGCGTTGCAATATGTCACTGCTTTCGTGCAATGCTCCCTCCGCTGTTTGAGCAACAGAAAAAGCGTCGTGCGCATTTCTTAAGGCGACATCAAGCCCTCTCGTTTGTACATGGAGAGTATTCGATATCTGTAAACCTGCCGCATCATCGCTCGCCGAGTTGATTCGAAACCCCGAAGTTAGGTTGCGTTGTGACTCAACATTTTGCGCAGCTGCTTGACTCAGGTGTCTCTGCGCCACCATCGCAGAAACATTGGAATTTAAAGAGATCATCTAATCGATATGAATGCCTTATCGAACATACTGTCAGGACACATCTGAATCGTTATAGCCAATAAGCAAAAAGCCAGGGATGAGCCTGGCTTTGGTTTCTTGCTTTGTTAAATTGATTAACCTAGCAGACTTAGCGCTGAGTTAGGCGCTTGTTTCGCTTGCGCAAGGATTGAGCTTGACGCTTGCGATAGAATTTGTGATTTGGTCATTGCCGTCGTTTCTTTCGCGAAATCTGTATCTTTGATACGGCTCTTCGACGCATTCACGTTCTCGTTAATGTTGTCCAAGTTGCTGATTGCGTGGTTGAAACGGTTCTGGAATGCACCTAGCTCTGCGCGGTGGCTGTCTACGTATTTCAGTGCCGCATCGATGATAGCAACAGATTCTTGTGCGCCACCAACTGAGGTTACGTCGATAGTATCTACTGTTACTTTTTTGCCTTCGCCTAAGCCTAGTTCACCAGATAGACCGCCTGAAAACTCGACCTCGCCCTCAACTTTGTTGTTGCCAGCGAAGATTTGCAGTTTACCGTCTTGGTCTACTGATGCTTTCACTAGGTCAGTTTGGCCGTTAATGTAAGTCGCAAGCTCTTCGATATCGTCACCCGCTTTTGCGCTGATGTTGATTTCTTGCTCTTGGCCGTA
>NZ_JAWOWE010000008.1:0-194872 GCF_033340275.1 Vibrio sp. 1402 | reverse complement strand
CGTGACTTGTCTCTGCAATCAGCAAACGGTTCAAACTCGAAAGCAGAACGTGTTGCGATTCAAGAAGAAGTGACCGCGCTAAACGACGAACTAAACCGCATCGCAGAAACCACTTCTTTCGGTGGTAACAAGCTACTAAACGGCACACACGGTGCGAAATCGTTCCAAATCGGTGCGGATAACGGCGAAGCAGTGATGCTTGAGCTAAAAGACATGCGTTCAGACAACAAAATGATGGGCGGTGTGAGCTACCAAGCTGAAAGTGGTAAAGGTAAAGACTGGAACGTTGCTGAAGGTAAGAACGACCTAAAAATCAACCTAACGGACAGCTACGGCCAAGAGCAAGAAATCAACATCAGCGCAAAAGCGGGTGACGATATCGAAGAGCTTGCGACTTACATTAACGGTCAAACTGACCTAGTGAAAGCCTCAGTAGACCAAGACGGTAAACTGCAAATCTTCGCTGGCAACAACAAAGTCGAAGGCGAAGTCGAGTTTTCAGGCGGCCTATCTGGTGAGCTAGGTTTGGGCGAAGGTAAAAAAGTAACGGTAGATACTATCGACGTAACCTCAGTTGGTGGCGCACAAGAATCTGTTGCTATCATCGATGCAGCACTGAAATACGTAGACAGCCACCGCGCAGAGCTGGGTGCATTCCAGAACCGTTTCAACCACGCAATCAGCAATTTGGACAACATTAACGAGAACGTGAATGCGTCGAAGAGCCGTATCAAAGATACTGACTTCGCGAAAGAAACGACGGCAATGACCAAGTCACAAATTCTATCGCAAGCGTCAAGCTCAATCCTTGCGCAAGCGAAACAAGCGCCAAACTCAGCGCTAAGTCTGCTAGGTTAATTTCAAACCTAAGACGAGAACCTCATTGGCTCGTGGTGAGAGATGAGCGAGTAAACCCAGCTTCGGCTGGGTTTTTTTCTGTCTTTTGGGGCCCCAGGATTTCTGCGAATCACGACATTAGAGCTTCATCACATTTCAGTAAGCCAAAGAAAATAATCGCAAAAAATTGAAAATTTCTTCTAAAGGATATTCATCGGTCGCCGTTAAAGGGACTGAGAGAAATGAGATGTACCTAAGTGAGGTGAGAGACACGACGGTACATTCACTAAAGCCTTAAGGAGATCAATTATGGCGATTAACGTTAATACTAACGTTTCTGCGATGACTGCACAGCGTTACCTAAACCAGGCAGCTGACGGTCAACAAAAATCAATGGAGCGTTTGTCTTCGGGTTATAAAATCAATAGCGCGAAAGACGATGCTGCAGGTCTACAGATTTCAAACCGCTTGAATGCACAAAGCCGTGGCCTAGACATGGCAGTGAAAAACGCAAACGACGGTATTTCTATTGCACAGGTTGCTGAAGGTGCAATGAATGAATCTACCAACATCCTACAACGTATGCGTGATCTTTCGCTTCAATCTGCGAACGGTTCTAACTCAAAAGCAGAGCGTGTAGCGATCCAAGAAGAAGTAACAGCGCTAAACGACGAGCTAAACCGTATTGCTGAAACTACCTCTTTCGGTGGTAACAAGCTTCTAAACGGTACTTACGGTACTCAATCTTTCCAAATCGGTGCGGACTCAGGTGAAGCAGTGATGCTTTCTATGGGTAACCTACGCTCAGACACTTCAGCAATGGGTGGTAAGAGCTACGCAGCAGAAGAGGGTAAAGACGCATCTTGGACTGTTGGTGAGAAAACAGAGTTCAAAATGAGCTACACCAACAAGCAGGGTGAAGAGAAAGAGCTATCAATCAGCGCTAAGCAAGGCGATGATATTGAACAGCTAGCGACATACATCAACGGTCAAAACGATGATGTAAAAGCCTCTGTTGGCGAAGATGGCAAACTACAAGTATTTGCTTCTTCTCAAAAAGTTGAAGGTGATGTTGAGTTTTCTGGCAACCTAGCAGACGAGATCGGCTTTGGTGGTCCGAAAGACGTAACAGTGAAAGACATCGACGTAACCACAGTAGCTGGCTCTCAAGAAGCAGTAGCGGTTATCGACGGCGCTCTTAAGTCCGTAGACAGCCAACGAGCTTCACTCGGTGCTTTCCAAAACCGCTTCAACCACGCAATCAGCAACCTAGACAACATTAACGAGAACGTTAACGCGTCTAAAAGCCGTATTAAAGATACTGATTACGCGAAGGAAACCACTGCGATGACTAAGTCGCAAATTCTTCAGCAAGCAAGTACTTCAATCCTGGCTCAAGCGAAGCAGTCTCCATCTGCAGCGCTAAGCTTGTTGGGCTAAGTGGTAAACCCAGCCTGAGGTCAACACCTTAGTGCTGGGGCACCAAAGCGATAGGTTCTATCGTTAGCCCATAAGGTGGAAGGGAGATTGTAATGGATATATCCTCCTACGCATCGAACATCCAGCCTTACGGCACGCCAAATGGCACAAAGTTTGCAAATAAAAATGGCAATGATATAGGCACGTCTAGCCCAGCAAATTCAAATGGTGAGATTTCGCCGCAAAAAGCGAAAAACACCGAATACGACTTCTCTGTTCAAGCTGCGCTCGAGATGGCTGAAAGCCGTCAAGAACTGAACAAAGAAGAACGTGAAAAATTGGTCGCACAAATGAATGAATTTGTAACGTCCATAAACAAAGGAGTCGCATTTCGAGTGGATGAAGAATCCGGACGAGATGTGGTGACGATTTATGAAGCCAATACCGGTGACGTGATTCGTCAAATTCCTGATGAAGAAATGCTAGTGGTATTGCGTCGCCTAGCTGAGCACACAGCCAACAGCGGGTTGTTGACTGAAAAAGTGTAAGTCGTTTTTAGAGGTGATTTGATGAGTTTAGGCCCTTTGGGGATGTCTGGCGGCATGGATATTAATTCCATGGTCAGCAAAATTGTGGATGCCGAACGCGTACCAAAGCAGCAACGCATCGACAACGAACGCACGACAATTAATGCCAGTATCAGTGCTTACGGACGACTCAGAGAATCATTGGATACGATGAAAAATCTCATGGCGAACTTTCGTCAGGAGAAAGCATTTGCCGTTCGCACCGTCGAAACGACCAATGACAATATTGTATCTGCCACGGCAACCACAGATGCTATCGCTGGCAAATATGCTATCGATGTGTTGCAGCTTGCTCAGAGCCATAAAGTCGCTTCTGACGTATTGCCAGAAGACGCAAAATTTGGCCCTGGTAAGCTGCAGATTTCGCTTGGTGATGAGCGTTTTAATATCGATGTTCGTTCCCGATCTAAGCTCATCGATGTCGTACGTGGCATCAATGGCGCTAAAGATAACCCTGGCGTTCGTGCATCTCTTATTAACGACGTCGAAGGTCCACGCCTTATCCTTGCTTCTAACCTCTCTGGTAAGGATCATCAAATCAGAGTCAGTGTGGAGGCAGAAAAAGGCAACCCTCTTAAATATTTCGAATACCAAACACTTGAAGACCGCGTCAACGCGCTTGAAGAAGCTCGTTCAGCGGCGGAAGATGTCTTAGGTCCTCTTAAATTTCCGGAACAACCAGCAGAAGAGCTGGATGCAAACGGCAATCCTCTACCTCCAGAAGAGCAAAAAGCGGCAGACGATGTACAAGATGATGCATCGCAAGCGCCAATCTCTGCGGAGGGTGCAGAAGCAGCCAAAGCTGGTCAAGAAGCCATTGATGAAGCCAACCGACGCGCGAGTTTACGCCCTGAAGACAGAATTCCAGGGTGGACAGAAACTGCGTCAGGTACTTTGTTGGACTCTTATGAAGAACCAGAGCTCGAACTCGACGAAAAGGCAATAGAGAAGGCACCAGATGTTCCAGGCTGGAATAATGCCGCATCGGGCACCCTAACCGATTCTTACGTTACGACGAAAGAGGCTAAGCAGCTTCTTGAGCAAGAAAAAGCGGAAATCGAGCAAAAAATTGCGAGTGAAAAGCAAGCGTTAGACGAAAAAGTGGCACGTGGTGAACTGTCCGAAGCGCAAGCTAAGCAAATTCATCGCGCTAAACTTGATCCTCAAGAACGTGAGCGTCTGGAAAAAATTGATGAAGCAGAAGCGAAAATCGCAAAGGCACAATCTGCTTTTGAAGAATACCTTGGGATGACAGAAGTACAAGCAGGGCAAGATTCAGAAGTTCTGCTTGATGGAGTGGCAAAGCTATCTAGCCACAACAATGTGATTGAAGATGCGATCGAAGGTGTTGATTTAACGCTAAAAGGCAAATCAGAACCGAATAAACCGCCTGCTGAAATTGGTGTCGAGTACGACCGTCAAAGTGTACGCAACGATATCGAAAACTTTGTGGCAGCGTATAACTCGTTTTATCAAACCTCCCAAGCGTTGGCGAGTGTGGATCCGGTAACTGGTCAAAAAGGGCCGTTGTCAGGTGACAGCACCGTACGCAGTGCAGATTCACGATTAAAATCGGTCTTTTCTACTCGAATCGATAAGGCGCCTGAAAACCTAAAGTCCTTAACAGAATTTGGCATTACGACCACACGTCAAGGCACCCTAGAAATCAACTATGACATGCTAGATCGCCAGTTGAACAATAACTTCAACGAGTTAGAAAAGTTCTTCGGTGGCAACACAGGTTTTGCTAAACGAGTAGAAGATGCGATTCACGGTATCACAGGTATTACAGGCAGTATTCGTACTCGAGAAAAAAGTCTCACAGAACAAAACTACCGTTTGAGTGACGATCAAGCGGCATTAGATCGCCGCATGGAAAGCCTAGAGAAGCGTACTCATGCGAAGTTTACCGCGATGCAAGATGCAACCGGTAAAATGCAAGGCCAGTTAGGCGCTTTGATGAGTGCGTTGGGTTAATAAATGCAAAAAGAACTCATGGAAATTAGTGATATAGATCAACTAATTACGCAAGAATTAGAAAAAATTGATTTTAATGCTGAAGAAATTCTTCGCTTGGTCGATATCAGGGAACGGTTATTGCAAAACCTGTTACCAATTATTCATCAAAATCCTTTGGTTAAGCAGGATGCAGAGTGGCAAGCGTTGCTAACTCGTACCAAAAGAATTGTCGAGCTGATGCAATCGGAAACGTCAAAGGTCGGAAAAGAGCTCCATAAGTTTCGTTATGGCCAGCGTTCACTTCAGCAGTACAAAAAATTTATTTAAAAGAGGATTACTATGCGCGGTTCTTTGCAAGCATACAAAAAGGTATCAGTCGACAGCCAGCTTAGCGCGGCTTCTCCGCACAAAGTCATTCAAATGCTTATGGCTGGTGCGATTGAGCGCCTTATTCAAGGTAAAGCAGCCATGCAAGCAGGCAATATTCCAGCAAAAGGTGAGCGCTTGGGTAAAGCGTTAGACATCATTATCGCGCTACGCAGCTGTCTATCTATGGATGACGGTGGTGATATTGCTTCAAACTTAGATTCACTGTATGAGTTTATGATCACGCAAATTTCTGCTGCTAACCATCAAAATGAGCCTCAGCTGATCGACGACGTTATCGACATTATCCGTGAGATCAAGTCCGCTTGGGACCAAATCCCAACAGAGTTTCATAATCTTACCGCTGCTGAAGTTGGTATTTAATAGTCAAAACAATGCGTTAAGATACTAGACGAATATATTTGTCAATTGCGCAACGAGTTGTGTAGCAAAGTTTCTATCAAGCTCACACCTCTCCATTGCTTGGTTGCCTTATTTTTATATTCAAATAAAATAGAAGCCATTAGTAGCCCTAATGGCTTTTTTGTTGCTGATTTTCCTATTTTGTCTATCGTAAATTGAGTGTGGTGGTTCTGCCTTCTTTAGCACCCAATTGCGCAAATCAAGGTTTGGCCGCAACGCACCTAAAATAAAGGCAATCATTCTTACTTATGCATGGTTTGGCAAAGCTGCTTGTAATTGATGATGACGCATCAAGTCGTTTAAATTTAAGCAATATATTGGAATTTGTTGGAGAAAATTGCGAAGCGGTCAGTTCTGATCAGCTCAGCGATGTTGATTGGTCTAGCGTATGGTCGTGCTGTATTGTTGGTAATATTCCAGCAGGTCAAGCGGCGAGTACGGTTATCTCTCATTTAAACAGCGCTTACCACATCCCTCTTCTAGTCATGGGCCGTTTTCCTTTGCCTGTTGATGATCTTCCAAATTTTGTTGGTGAACTAGAGCTGCCGCTTAATTACCCACAGCTTAGTGAAGCGTTACGCCACTGCAAAGATTTTCTGGGGCGAAAAGGAGTGAATGTTGTTGCTAGTGCACGCAAAAACACGCTTTTTCGCAGCTTAGTTGGTCAAAGTAGAGGTATTCAAGAAGTTCGACACCTGATTGAGCAAGTATCAAACACGGAAGCAAACGTGTTGATCTTAGGTGAGTCCGGTACGGGTAAAGAAGTTGTTGCGCGTAACATCCACTATCATTCTTCATACCGCGATGGCGCATTTGTACCTATTAACTGTGGTGCAATACCGCCTGAGCTCCTAGAAAGCGAATTATTTGGTCACGAAAAAGGCGCGTTTACTGGT
This sequence comes from Vibrio sp. 1402, assembly GCF_033340275.1. Lineage (NCBI taxonomy): Bacteria > Pseudomonadati > Pseudomonadota > Gammaproteobacteria > Vibrionales > Vibrionaceae > Vibrio > Vibrio sp. 1402. The sequence continues at coordinate 188,385 of NZ_JAWOWE010000008.1, read as the reverse complement.
GCGTTAACTGCCCGTAAAGGTCGATTTGAGCTCGCAGATGGTGGCACTATCTTTCTTGATGAGATTGGCGATATGCCAATGTCGATGCAAGTAAAGTTGCTTCGTGTATTGCAAGAACGCTGCTTTGAACGTGTAGGTGGCAATAGTACCATCAAGGTAAATGTTCGAGTTGTGGCGGCGACACACCGTAATCTAGAAAATATGATTGAAGAAGGCACGTTCCGAGAAGACTTGTTCTATCGTCTGAACGTGTTTCCAATTGAGATGCCAGCGCTGAAAGAGCGCAAACAAGATATACCATTGCTGCTGCAAGAACTGATGACACGTTTAGAGGCGGAAGGCGGACAACCTATCTGCTTTACACCTCGTGCAATCAACTCACTGATGGAGCATAACTGGCCGGGCAACGTACGCGAGTTGGCTAATCTTGTTGAGCGAATGATTATTCTGTATCCAAATAGCTTGGTGGATGTAAACCATCTACCAACCAAATATCGCTACAGTGACATCCCAGAGTTCCAACCAGAGAGCAATCCATTTGTTTCGGTGGAAGAGCAAGAGCGTGATGTATTCCAAGATATCTTCTCTGAAGATTTTAGCTTTGAAGATCAAGACGACCTTGATCACAGCATGAACGCCCCGCAAGCGCTGCCACCGGAAGGGGTTAATTTGAAAGAGCTGCTGGCTGATTTAGAAGTTAATATGATCAGCCAAGCATTAGAAGCGCAGGGTGGCGTTGTAGCGAGAGCGGCCGACATGCTGGGTATGCGACGTACTACGCTGGTGGAAAAAATGCGTAAGTACAACTTACAGCGCTAGGTAAAGTGAAGTTTTAAGACGATATCTGAATTATCACTTGTGCTAGTTAACATCGTTTTTCTGGCATCCAAAACTGTTATCTCTGAGTGTCAACTTATTGTCGATAGCTTAACGTCCTGATAAATATAAAAAATAGCTTGGTACGCTAATTGCTTACCAAGCTATTTTAGTTTTAGCGGCGATATTTCGACAGGCAGTAATGGATAACAACACCAATCAATCCCATTTAGATTCCGTAGAGAATCAGGTTGAGCGCTACAAACAGGTGCTCGATGTGATGCCTGCTGGAGTGATTTTGCTCGATACGTACGGAGTAGTGCGTGAAGCAAATCCAGAAGCGCACCGAATTCTTGAGATTCCACTGGTTAACGAAAAATGGTTCAACGTTATCCAGGCGGTGTTTGACCCACGTGAAGATGATGGCCACGAAGTTTCATTACGTAATGGCCGTAAAGTTCGACTCGCCATCTCGGCGTCCACAACAGGTCAATTGATCCTGATTACCGATTTAACCGAAACCCGTTTACTTCAAGCTCGTGTCAGTGATTTACAGCGCTTATCGTCGTTAGGACGTATGGTTGCGTCGCTTGCTCACCAAGTAAGAACGCCGCTGTCGAGCGCTATGTTATATGCATCCAATTTGGGAGCGCCAAATCTTCCTCCAGCGACAAAAGATCGCTTCCAAACCAAATTAATGGATCGACTGCACGATTTGGAAAAGCAGGTTAATGATATGCTGCTTTTTGCTAAAGGTGGTGATAATAAAGTCATTAAGCCATTTACGATTGCCCAGTTGGTAGCGGAATACCAGCCGATGGTCGAAACCGCGCTAAAAAACAACAGTATTGATTACTGCCTAGAAGTGGAAGAAGAACAAACTGAACTACTAGGCAATGCGAACGCCATTGCATCCGCATTAAGTAATCTGGTCATGAACGCGATTCAAATGTCTGGTAAAGAATCGCAAGTCGATATTTTTTTCCGCCCGGTAAATGGTGAGTTACGCATTTCTGTGCAAGACAGCGGACCGGGTGTGCCCGAAGAACTGCAAGCCAAAATCATGGAGCCATTTTTTACCACACGTTCTCAAGGAACTGGATTAGGGTTGGCAGTTGTTCAAATGGTTTGCCGTGCCCATGACGGTCGATTGGAACTTATTTCAGAGCAGGGTGATGGAGCCTGCTTCACCATGTGCATTCCGCTAGAGCGAGTGCAAACAGAAGCGCAATAAGCGGCTTTTGGTAATAACAATTTCTGGAGAATCATAATGGCGCAAAGCAAAGTGCTGATCGTAGAAGACGATGAAGGTCTTCGTGAAGCCCTAGTCGATACTCTGGCTCTGGCAGGGTATGAATGGTTGGAAGCGGACTGTGCTGAAGATGCACTGTTGAAGCTGAAATCGAATACGGTTGATATCGTCGTTTCTGATGTGCAAATGGCGGGTATGGGTGGCTTAGTTCTGCTCAAAAGCATCAAGCAGAATTGGCCTAACTTACCAGTATTGCTAATGACGGCGTACGCCAACATTGAAGATGCCGTGTCTGCAATGAAAGATGGCGCGATCGACTACATGGCGAAACCATTTGCACCAGAAGTGTTGCTAAATATGGTCAGTCGTTATGCACCGATAAAAAGTGATGACAACGGTGATGCCATCGTTGCTGATGAGAAAAGTCTGCGCTTACTCGCGTTGGCCGATAAAGTGGCACGTACAGATGCGAATGTTATGGTGCTAGGTCCGAGTGGCTCAGGTAAAGAAGTGATGTCGCGCTATATTCACAACGCGTCAAATCGTAAAAATGGTCCTTTTGTCGCAATTAACTGTGCCGCGATTCCTGACAATATGCTCGAAGCAACACTGTTTGGCTATGAAAAGGGCGCATTTACTGGTGCTGTTCAGGCATGCCCAGGAAAGTTTGAACAAGCGCAAGGTGGCACAATCTTGCTTGATGAAATCAGCGAAATGGACTTGAACCTGCAAGCGAAATTATTGCGTGTTTTGCAAGAGCGAGAAGTAGAGCGCCTTGGCAGTCGCAAAAGCATCAAGTTAGATGTTCGTGTGTTAGCGACGAGTAACCGTGATCTTAAGCAATACGTGTCAGAAGGAAACTTCAGAGAGGACTTATATTACCGCCTGAATGTATTCCCAATTTCGTGGCCTGCACTTAAAGAACGTAAAGGCGATATTGCACCGCTTGCCAAGCATCTTGCTGAGCGTCATTGCAGCAAAATGGGCATGCCAGTGCCTCAATTCTCGACCGTTGCGTTAGAAAAACTATTGCAATACCCTTGGCCGGGTAATGTTCGTGAATTGGATAACGTGGTTCAACGAGCGCTGATATTAAGTGAAAATGGCGACATCGATGCAGAGCACATTTTGCTTGAGGGCGTAGATTGGCAAGATGCCAATAGCTTGCAACACGTGGTGCAAAATGCAGATATGGTCGTGCCCAATGTTAAGCCAGTTGCTCAAGCTGAGAGTGTTAGCCGCCCAGTAACTGGTGGAGAAGGCTTAGGTAGCGAGCTGCGCGATCAAGAATACGCCATTATTTTGGAGACTTTGGTTGAGTGTAATGGTCGACGCAAAGAAATGGCGGAGAAACTGGGTATAAGCCCTCGAACCTTGCGCTATAAGCTTGCCAAAATGCGTGATGCTGGTATAGATATCCCGAATTAACACAGACAACGGCCATAAGACAAAAAGTGTAAGTAAATTGATTGCTAATGTCTTATGGCACGTTAATTGCTGTGTCAATAATCAGTTTTGTTAATAGTCAATCTTTTGGCTTAGAGGTGCTAATGAAAATTGATGGTATTCAGGCAGAAATGCGCGCCATGATGGTAGAAGCAACCAATACGGCTCCTACTGCAAGTGGGGCGAAAGTTGGAGCGGATTTTAACGATCTCCTAACTAAAGCCATCAATAACGTGAACACACTTCAAAAAGCATCTGGTGATTTACAAACCCGTTTTGATCGTGGTGATGCCGATGTATCCCTTTCTGACGTTATGATCGCTCGTAACAAGTCTAGTGTCGCTTTTGATGCGACGGTTCAAATTCGCAATAAACTCGTTGAGGCATATAAAGACCTCATGAACATGCCAGTGTAATTTAGGTAATAAGTGTGGCAGACAAGTCTACAGATTTAACCGTCACTGAAGGCGGCTCAGATGGTGCACTGGTAGCAAGTTCCGATGTGGATGTGGAGAGTCAAAATCCAGATCTAGAGGAGCGCAGTGCGTCAAAATTCGATATGGCAGTGGGCGACCTCGATTTACTTCGTCAGGTTGTGCTTGTGCTGTCGATATCCATCTGTGTTGCATTGATCGTGATGCTGTTCTTTTGGGTCAAAGAACCGGAAATGCGCCCACTTGGTGCGTATGAGACCGAAGAATTGATCCCCGTTCTGGATTATCTGGACCAGCAGAAAATCAATTATAAGCTTGATGGCAATACTGTTTCTGTTGAATCGAGTGAGTACAACTCGATCAAACTTGGCATGGTTCGTTCCGGCGTTAACCAAGCTACAGAAGCAGGCGATGATATTTTGCTGCAAGACATGGGCTTTGGTGTTTCACAACGTCTTGAGCAAGAGCGTCTGAAACTCAGTCGAGAGCGCCAATTAGCTCAAGCAATTGAAGAGATGAAGCAAGTTCGCAAAGCACGAGTGTTATTGGCACTGCCAAAGCACAGCGTGTTTGTGCGTCATAACCAAGAAGCGTCTGCGTCGGTATTTTTGACATTGTCGACAGGCACTAACCTTAAGCAGCAAGAAGTGGATTCTATTGTCGACATGGTAGCGAGTGCCGTGCCGGGAATGAAAACTTCTCGAATTACCGTCACAGATCAGCATGGCCGCTTACTCAGCTCAGGCTCCCAAGATCCTGCTTCTGCGGCACGACGCAAAGAACAAGAATTAGAACGCAGCCAAGAGCAAGCGCTGCGCGAAAAAATTGATTCCGTACTATTACCGATTTTAGGTTATGGCAACTATACGGCGCAGGTTGATATCCAAATGGATTTCAGTGCGGTTGAACAAACTCGCAAACGCTTTGATCCGAACACCCCTGCGACCCGCAGTGAGTACGCACTCGAAGATTACAATAACGGTAACATGGTAGCGGGTATTCCGGGTGCGTTGAGTAATCAGCCTCCAGCGGATGCCTCAATTCCGCAAGATGTGGCTCAAATGAAAGATGGTTCTGTCATGGGGCAGGGGTCAGTTCGTAAAGAGTCCACGCGTAACTTTGAGCTAGATACCACCATCAGCCACGAGCGAAAGCAGACCGGGACGGTGGCTCGTCAGACCGTTTCTGTTGCGATTAAAGACCGTCGTCAAGTTAACCCTGATACGGGTGAAGTGACTTATACCCCAATGTCCGAATCTGAAATCAATGCCATTCGCCAAGTATTAATTGGTACCGTTGGCTTTGATCAAGGTCGTGGCGATTTACTGAATGTATTGAGTGTAAAGTTTGCTGAGCCAGAGGCTGAGCAGCTAGAAGAACCACCAATTTGGGAGCACCCTAACTTCAGTGATTGGGTTCGTTGGTTCGCAAGTGCATTAGTGATTATTGTGGTTGTGTTGGTTCTGGTTCGCCCAGCAATGAAGAAATTGCTTAACCCTACCAGCGATGATGAAGACGAAATGTACGGACCAGACGGCTTGCCGATTGGTGCGGATGGTGAAACTAGCTTGATTGGCAGTGACATCGAAAGCAGCGAACTGTTCGAGTTTGGCTCAAGTATTGATTTGCCAAACCTTCATAAAGATGAAGATGTATTGAAAGCGGTTCGCGCTCTGGTTGCGAATGAACCTGAACTGGCTGCTCAAGTAGTGAAAAACTGGATGAATGACAATGGCTAACGATATCGTACCTAAAGATGACAACGCCGCGGGAATGCCAGTAGAGCTGGATGTTTCAACCATTACTGGCGAAGAAAAAGCGGCAATTTTGCTACTGAGCCTTAATGAACAAGATGCAGCTGGCATTATCCGTCACCTAGAACCAAAACAGGTTCAGCGTGTTGGTAGTGCGATGGCTCGCGCGAAGGATCTCAGCCAAGACAAGGTATCTGCTGTTCATCGTGCGTTTTTGGAGGATATCCAGAAATACACCAACATTGGTATGGGCAGCGAAGACTTTATGCGTAATGCACTGGTTGCCGCTCTTGGTGAAGACAAAGCCAACAACTTAGTTGACCAGATCCTACTTGGTACGGGCTCAAAAGGCTTGGATTCTTTGAAATGGATGGACCCACGCCAAGTGGCGAGCATTATCGTCAATGAACACCCACAGATTCAAACTATCGTACTGTCTTATTTAGAAGCAGACCAATCTGCAGAGATTTTGTCTCAGTTCCCTGAGCGCGTGCGTTTGGATCTGATGATGCGTATTGCCAACCTTGAAGAAGTTCAGCCATCAGCATTGGCAGAGTTGAACGAAATCATGGAGAAACAGTTCGCGGGTCAAGCGGGTGCACAAGCAGCCAAAATTGGCGGCCTGAAAGCAGCAGCGGAGATCATGAACTACCTAGACAACAACGTCGAAGGTTTGTTAATGGAACAAATTCGCGATCAGGACGAAGACATGGCGACGCAAATCCAAGACCTAATGTTTGTCTTCGAAAACTTAGTCGAAGTGGACGACCAAGGTATTCAGAAGTTGCTGCGTGACGTACCACAAGACGTGTTGCAAAAAGCACTCAAAGGTGCAGATGACTCGTTACGTGAGAAAGTCTTCAAGAACATGTCTAAACGTGCTGCTGATATGATGCGTGATGATATAGAAGCGATGCCGCCAGTACGAGTGGCAGATGTAGAAGCCGCTCAGAAAGAAATCTTAGCAATTGCCCGTCGAATGGCGGATGCTGGTGAGCTCATGTTGTCTGGCGGTGCTGACGAATTCTTATAATTTCTATTGCTTCGCAATTATCCTATTGCGGAGCACCCTCACTTCTTAATCGAACACACAATAGGTAACCCATGGCTGGCGATAGAAAACGTGGATTTATCCGTCCTGATGAAGATGATTCGATGATCGAACCTCAACGTTGGGGGCTGCCTGATTATGGCGAGCCTAAAGCCAAACAAGCAAAACAAACCGCGTTCAACTATGACCCGGGATGGGTGCCGAATTTTGATGAGCCTGAAGAAGAGCAGCCACTTGCGCTAACTGAAGAGCAAATTGAACTGATTAAGCAAGGTGCTTATCAAGAAGGCTTACATCAAGGTCAGGAAGCTGGCTTTAAGCAAGGTTACGACAAAGGTAAAGAAGAAGGGTTGCAAGCCGGCCATGCTGAAGGTCTCGAGCTCGGAAAAGCTGAAGGGGTAACTGCAGGGCAAGAATACATTCAGCAGCAAGTTGAAACTTTTATGAACTTGGCCAATCAGTTTGCTCAACCTTTGGAGTTGATGAATGCTCAGGTTGAAAAGCAGCTGGTGGATATGGTGCTCTGCTTAGTTAAAGAAGTGGTGCACGTTGAAGTACAAACCAACCCTCAAATTATTTTAGATACAGTGAAGCAGTCGGTTGAAGCGCTACCAATATCAGGCCACCCTATTACCTTGCACCTGAATCCAGAAGATGTCGCGATTATTCGTTCAGCTTATGGTGAAGAAGACCTTGATTGTCGCAACTGGACGTTAGTTGCTGAACCATCGCTCAATCGAGGTGACGTCCAGATTGAAGCCGGTGAATCAAGCATTAATTATCGCATGGAAGAACGCGTCAAAAGCGTATTGCACAGCTTTTGTGGCGCAAACCGTCATCAAGAGGGTGAGTAATCCATGCAAGCACTCGCTGACCGCTTAAAAAGCTACAAAGTTGAAGGCCTTACGACGCGCCCTGTCGCCTCTGGCAAACTGGTGCGTGTGGTTGGGTTAACGTTGGAAGCGACCGGCTGTCGCGCACCAATTGGCAGTTTATGCTTAGTGGAAACCATGTCAGGTCAGATGGAAGCCGAGGTTGTCGGCTTTTCAGGTGACAACCTATTTTTAATGCCAAGCGAACAAATTACGGGCATTTTACCTGGCGCGAGAGTCACCCCTTTAACCAGTGACGCTGGTTTGCCTGTCGGCATGGAGTTACTTGGGCGCGTGATAGACGGGGTTGGGAATCCACTTGATGGACTTGGCCCTTTGTATACCGATCACCGTGCCTCTTTTAATGCCGAGCCGATCAACCCGTTGGCTCGAAAACCAATTTCTGAACCGCTCGATGTTGGCCTAAAAGCCATCAATGGTTTGTTGACGGTTGGTAAAGGTCAGCGTATCGGTCTGTTTGCAGGTTCTGGTGTGGGTAAATCGGTCACGCTTGGCATGATGACGCGAGGTACCACCGCACAGGTTGTGGTCGTCGGTCTGATAGGTGAGCGTGGACGTGAAGTTAAAGAATTCATCGAAGAGATCTTGGGTGAGGACGGTCGTCGCCGCTCAGTGGTGGTCGCGGCGCCTGCCGATGCTTCACCTCTAATGCGCTTAAAGGGGTGCCAAACGGCATTAACGATTGCTGAATACTTCCGGGACCAAGGGTTAGATGTTCTGCTATTGATGGACTCGTTGACTCGTTTTGCACAAGCACAGCGTGAAATCGCACTTTCTGTTGGTGAGCCGCCAGCGACGAAAGGCTACCCGCCTTCTGTATTTGCCAAGCTGCCAGCGCTGGTTGAGCGAGCGGGTAATGGAAGTGCCGAACAAGGCTCGATTACGGCGTTCTTTACCGTGTTGACCGAAGGGGATGATTTGCAAGATCCGATAGCGGACGCATCGCGAGCCATTCTTGATGGCCATATTGTACTTTCTCGTGAAATGGCGGATGCTGGCCATTATCCGGCGATTGATGTCGAGAAGTCGGTGAGCCGTGTTATGCCGCAAATCACGACCGAAGAGCACGTTCTGATGTCAAAAGCGGTGCGACAGGTCTTGTCTATTTGTCGCAAGAATCAAGATTTGGTCTCGATTGGAGCGTACAAACCGGGTACCGATCCTGCTATTGATGGCGCATTTACTTTGAAACCGAAGTTAGACGAATACTTGCAGCAGAGCATGAAAGAATCGGTGCCATACGATATGTGCGTCAATATGCTTAGAAACATTTTGGGTGGGTGATAGCGCGTGAATAATGCGATGGAGTTTCTACTTGAGCAAACTAAGGATCGTGAAGACCAAGCTGTGCTTGCACTGAACAAAGCGCGTTCTGAACTCGAAGATTATTACCGTCAGGTTGAACAAATTGAAAAGTATCGGCTTGATTATTGCCAGCAACTCGTCGACCGTGGTCAGGCGGGCCTAACGGCAAGTCAATATGGACACCTAAATCGATTCCTTACCCAGCTAGATGAAACTTTATCTAAGCAAAAGCAAGCAGAAAGTCATTTCAAAGAGCAGGTTGAAAACTGTAAAGAATATTGGTTAACCGTGCGTAAAGAACGCAAATCCTATGAGTGGATGATAGACAAACGCGAAAAAGAGAAACAACTTGCTGAAGCTAAGCGCGAACAAAAGCAAATGGACGAGTTTTCCACCTTACTTTACAGTCGAAAACCACATCGTTTCTAAAGGTTATCGGTTCGATATTGCATTACGGTGTTGCAGTTGACTACATCTCTACCGATTCAAGTAAGGTAACTTTGATTGAGTCTTGTTCAATTAGCTCAAATACCTTCGGTCGAATCTCGCGAACCCACCACTCGTTGTATGTTTTTTCGTAGAGAGCCTGGCGTGCTTGTTCATTGTCGAACTCTCTAAGCCAAACAAAATAGTCATGTCCATCATCACCAGTGTGGACGTAAGTATTCAGTACACGCATGCCTTGTGAGCGTTGATAGGGCAACAGTTCTTCCTTCATCCAACTTAGCCACTGTTCTGTTTTGCCTGCTCTGATTCTATATTGGCGTAATTCTGTGATCTTCAAAGTGATTCCTTAATTGTTAAGTCAAATGTCTGTTTACGCTTATCGTTTTTCAAAGTCAATCAAGTAGCTGTACATCATGTTAGGAACCAGGTTATCGGATAGTATTGTTGATGTTTGTTCCATAAACATGCCATCTATTAGCTTGCCGAGAATTGGCCCAATATTGTGGTGTGATTTTTGCATTTTAGCTGTCAGTGTCGGGTCTTTTTGACCTTAGTTTGCCGCCAGTATTGCTGCCTGCCAGCGATATACTCAGAGCCACGAGAACGAGAGTTTCTAAATGAGTGTGAATTTGTCCCATGTATCTGCGACTACCAAGACGCCAGTTTCTGATGTGTCCGCTAAAGCGTCCGCAGAGAGCACTGAGAGCAAGGGATTTTTAGAAACGTTAACCGATGCGTTTGCTGGTAAACAAAAGCCCGAAAAAGTAGCAACAGAATCGACAGTGGTTGAAGAAAAAGAAAGAGCGGATGTAGGCAGTACTTCTTCTGCTAACGTCTCGGACGAATTGTTGGCGCAAGAAAGCCAAGAATCCGTCAGTGACGAGACCCATGGTTTTGATGAAATATCAGCAAACAAACCGAATGCAACCTTAAGTGAAGAAGCAAGTTTACAAAAGGCGAGTAACAGCACACCTTTGGAGAATGATGTTGAAGCTATTGAAAAAGTGAAATCAACATCAATCGATACGAGCAACCCATCAAATACAGTGGACGTAAAAAGCACGATGGGCGAAGGACAACAGCTTCTTGGTCGAATTGAACAAGCGAATCAAACCCTGAATGCGAGTAATGCATCCATCGATAGTGGCAAAGTTTTGCCTCAGAGCGCGAATTTAGTGCATTCGTTCCACGAGCAAGCAACCGTTTCGACACACCTTGATGAGCTGGCTTTGAATGAAACGCCATCAGTTCATTCGCTTGAACAAGCACAGATGATCCCAGGACAAGACTTAGAGCCAATTTTAGATAAGAATGGTCAACCTATCGATGTCGACAAACTTTCGCCTGAGTTTGCTGCTTGGCAAGAGCTAGCGAAACAAGCCAGCCATCCGACGGATAAGAGCGCAGTCAGTGGTGAAGTAGCTAATGATCTGTCGCCGTTGTTAACAGACGTTGATGGTTCCAACATCGACGCGCTTCCACGAGTCTCCTTGGATGAGCTTGAAGTTATAGATACTAAGTTGGCGCAAGGAAAACCACTGACTCAGCAAGAAGCTCAGATCATTGAAGGGTTGAAACAAGGAAGGATCACGGCGGATATTCCTGATCAAGACCTTGCCCAATTTGTTGCGCTCCCTAATGACATTAAACAGATTCTCGCAGAGCAACAAGTACAACATAATTTAACTCGCCAGGCTGGACCTATGGCAGTGTCTCAGCAAATCCAGCATACAGCGGCTCAAGTACCCCAGCCACAAACTGCTCATAGTGGAGATAAAGTCGCATTATCTCCAACGCCTGATACGTTGATAGCCGCGCAAGTGCCGACGTCGCTTCAAGGTGTGAAAGACGGAGAGATTAGCCAGAAAGTGATGAACGCAGCATTGGCGACTGGTGCGCTAAAGGCGACTGCTGATAAACAAGATAAGCCGGACCTCCAACACGGTTTCGCTGGACAGCTTCAGGCTATGGCAGGTCAGCAAGGGATTAATGTACAGCAACAAGCGCGTATTGATGCTGCACAACAAGCTCAGCTTCCGTTGCAACTAACTAAAGAGCTAGCCAACGAGCAAGTTGCGGAAAAAGTGCAAATGATGATGTCGAAGAATCTGAAAAATCTCGATATTCGTCTTGATCCACCAGAGTTAGGTCGTATGCAAATTCGTATGACCATGAATAACGACGTTGCCAATGTACATTTTACAGTGAACAACCCGCAAGCTCGTGACATTATTGAACAGACGCTCCCTCGTTTGAGAGAAATGCTAGCGCAACAAGGTATGCAGCTGGCTGATTCTTCCGTCCAGCAACAAAACAGCGGGCAACAGCAAGGTAGGTATACTGCTGAACAACATGGTCAAAGCGCGCAAAGTGGCGGTTTTTCTGGACAGTCCGAAGAGGGTTTTGAATCTGATGTCAATCTGGATTTGAATGTCGCTTCAAAGCGTGATGGAATTAGTTTTTACGCATAAAAGGCCGTTTAACGGCAATGGCATACGGTTACCAAGCAACTCACTAAAACGTCTTGGTAACTCAAAAGAACAATAAGAGACAAGAATGGCAGAAGAACAGTTACAAGGGGCCGATGCGCCGAAAGGAAAAAGCAAGTTACTTATCATCATCATCGCTGTTGTAGTATTACTACTTGGTGGCGGGGCAGCGGCATTTTTTCTAATGGGCTCTGATGAACCTGCTCAGGCTGAATCGTCTCAACAGGCTCAAGTGAAGGCATCGGATGCTGCGCCCATCGCGTATGTGAATCTTCCTCAGGCATTTGTATTTAACGTTACTGGGGATAGCCGCGATAGGTTGGTTCAAATTAAAGCGCAGTTAATGGTTCGCGGTGCAGAAAATGAAGAGTTGGCGCGGTATCATTCGCCACTGATTGAAAGCTCTATGCTATCAACGTTTGCTTCCGCGACGGTTGATCAATTGCGCTCTCCTACAGGACGAGTGGAATTGCGCGATCGTGCTTCCGAAGATATCAAAGCAGCGCTGAATGCTGCGGTCGGTAAGCCAGTGATTGAAAAAGTACTGTTTACAGATTTTGTTATTCAATAGGTAAAACGTGACCGATCTATTAAGCCAAGACGAAATTGATGCGCTATTGCATGGGGTTGACGATGTTGATGACGTCGATGAACCGATAGAAAACGACACTGAGGGTGCCGTCAATTTTGATTTCTCGTCGCAAGACAGAATCGTACGTGGTCGAATGCCGACGCTCGAACTTATCAACGAGCGCTTTGCACGGCACATGCGTATTAGTCTGTTTAATATGCTGCGTAAAACGGCAGAGGTGTCGATCAATGGCGTGCAGATGATGAAGTTTGGTGAATACCAGAACACATTGTACGTGCCAACCAGTTTGAACATGGTGCGTTTTCGTCCGTTAAAAGGCACTGCGTTGATCACCATGGAGGCTCGTTTAGTCTTTATTCTGGTAGAAAACTTCTTTGGCGGTGATGGTCGATTCCACGCCAAAATCGAAGGCCGCGAATTTACCCCAACGGAACGCCGCATCATTCAGTTGTTACTGAAAATTGTATTTGAAGATTATAAAGAAGCGTGGTCGCCAGTGATGGGGGTAGAGTTCGAATATCTCGACTCTGAAGTAAACCCAAGCATGGCAAACATTGTCAGCCCGACAGAAGTGATTGTCGTGAGTTCATTCCATATAGAAGTTGACGGCGGTGGCGGCGATTTTCATGTCGTTATGCCTTACTCCATGGTTGAGCCTATCCGTGAACTATTGGATGCAGGTGTTCAGTCCGACAAGATGGAAACGGACGTTCGCTGGAGCTCAGCACTACGTGAAGAGATCATGGATTGTCCGGTTAACTTCCGCGTGAACTTGCTCGAAAAAGACATTTCTTTGCGTGATCTCATGGAGCTGCAACCGGGCGACATCATCCCGATTGAAATGCCAGAACATGCGACGATGTTTGTAGAAGACCTACCGACCTATCGCGTAAAAATGGGTCGTTCGGAAGACAAATTAGCGGTGCAAATTTCTGAGGAAATTGAGCGCCCACATGTCGTCAAAACAGATTTAGCTTTCTTAGGTAAAGACATCATGTCCGAGCTTGAGAATGAAGACGATATAGACCATTAAGATACCTTATTAAACAGACATGCTATGGCATGAGTAAGGCGTAACACAGGATAGAAAAATGGAACCAAGTGACGATCAAAAGCTAGCAGACGAATGGGCAGCCGCTCTTGGCGAAGACCCGTCTGCCCCTTCTGTAGACGTAGATGAAGTATTGGCTGCGCCACTGGAAGAGCTAAAAGACACTTCAAGCCCAATTAGCGAAGATGAGCGTCGTAAACTCGACACTATTATGGATATCCCGGTGACGATTTCGATGGAAGTCGGTCGTTCTCAAATTAGCATTCGGAACCTGTTGCAGCTTAACCAAGGTTCGGTTGTTGAGTTGGATCGTCTAGCCGGTGAGTCGCTCGACGTATTGGTTAACGGTACTTTGATTGCTCACGGCGAAGTCGTGGTCGTCAACGATAAGTTTGGTATCCGTTTGACGGATGTGATCAGCCAAACTGAACGAATTAAGAAGCTGCGTTAAGATGAGTCGTTCAATCAAAATGCGATTGAAGCAAATCACTGGAGCACTGAGCTTAATGCTAAGTGCTCCTTATGCATTTGCTGCCGCACCAAATAATCTGGATCTTGCGACGACACTTGGCTCGCTTGTGCTTGTAATCGGCGTGATTCTTTTGCTGGCTTGGTTGCTGAAACGTATGCAAGTGCCAGCGATGGGACAACAAAAGGGCTTGCGTATAGTGAGTCAGTTGCCAGTGGGTACAAAAGAAAGAATCGCAGTAGTTCAAGTGGGTGAAGAACAGTTTTTGGTTGGGATTACTAGCCAATCGATCCAAACTTTAGCCAAGTTAGATAAGCCACTGAAAGAGGAAGAGTTGGCGACCAATGCTTTTGCGACTCAATTTAGCCAGCTGATCAAAAAACATGACAAAGGGTAATCCAATTCGTTTGCTCCTGAGTACGTTGTTACTTTTTGTCGGCGTGCTGTTTTCTTCATTTACCTTTGCTGAAGCAGAGGAGTCAGCGCTGCCAGATAACTTAGCCGATGGAAGTGGTGTTACAGTTCAGGCTATGCAAAGTGATACTGGTGCTAGCCGTGCTATGTCCGTTTCTAGTGGCGGTGGTATTCCAGCATTCACCATGACCACGAACCCTGATGGCAGTGAAGACTACTCGGTTACACTACAAATTTTAGCGTTAATGACCATGCTTGGCTTCTTGCCTGCCATGGTGATTCTGATGACCTCGTTCACTCGAATTGTGGTGGTGATGTCGATATTGCGTCAGGCAATGGGTTTGCAACAAACGCCTTCTAATCAGGTTATTATTGGTATTGCGCTGTTTTTGACCTTTTTTGTTATGTCTCCTGTCCTGAACGAAATCAACGACAAAGCTGTTCAGCCTTATTTGAACGAGCAAGTTACGGCGCGAGAAGCGTTTGATGCTGCACAAGCGCCAATGAAAGCATTTATGCTTAAGCAGACCCGAATCAAAGATTTGGAGACGTTCGTAACCATGTCAGGAGAGCAAGTCGAGAATCCAGAAGATGTGTCGATGGCGGTGTTGATTCCGGCTTTTATCACCTCAGAGCTAAAAACTGCATTCCAAATTGGCTTTATGCTCTTCTTGCCGTTTTTGATTATTGACCTTGTAGTCGCTTCGGTACTGATGGCAATGGGTATGATGATGTTGTCACCAATGATTGTTTCGTTGCCGTTCAAGTTGATGTTGTTCGTATTGGTCGATGGTTGGAACTTGATACTCTCGACACTTGCGGGCAGCTTTGCCCTTTAGATAAGCGCAGATAGAGGATAAGACATGACACCAGAAATGTTTGTCGAGCTTTTCCGTGAAGCACTTTGGATGGTGCTTATCATGGTCTGCGCTATTATCATCCCAAGCTTGCTTATCGGCCTTGTAGTTGCGATTTTTCAAGCTGCGACATCCATCAACGAACAAACATTGAGCTTCTTACCGCGTTTGATTGTCACGCTTTTGGCCCTGATGCTGTTTGGGCATTGGATGACGCAAATGTTGATGGAATATTTCTATGGCTTGATTGAACGCTTACCTCAGGTGCTTTATTAGAGGCGCCTATGGAGTACCCCACTAGCGTTGTCTTAGATTGGATCGCAAACTACTTCTGGCCCTATGTTCGTATCTCATCCATGTTGATGGTGATGACAGTAACCGGGGCCCGATTTGTTTCGCCAAGAATCCGCCTTTACCTCGGTTTAGCCATCACTTTCGCTGTCATGCCAGCCATCCCCGCCGTACCTCAGGACATTGAGCTACTCTCGTTTCGTGGCTTCATGACCATTGCCGAGCAAATGATCATCGGCATAGCGATGGGTATGGTTACTCAATTTATGATTCAAACCTTTGTCCTACTTGGTCAAATATTGGGTATGCAATCAAGTTTGGGCTTTGCTTCTATGGTTGATCCCGCAAATGGTCAGAACACGCCATTGCTTGGCCAGTTATTCATGTTCTTAACGACAATGTTTTTCCTTGCCACCGATGGACACTTAAAAATGCTGCAATTGGTGGTGTTCAGTTTTAAAACTTTGCCGATTGGCTCCGGCTCGCTCAACGCGGTTGATTTCCGTGAAATGGCAGGCTGGCTTGGTATTATGTTCCAAACTGCATTGAGTATGTCTCTATCCGGCATTATTGCACTACTGACCATTAACTTGTCGTTTGGTGTAATGACCCGTGCCGCACCACAGCTGAATATCTTCTCGCTTGGTTTTGCTTTTGCTTTGATGGTGGGTCTATTACTTTGTTGGTACATACTGGCTGGTCTATACAGTCATTATGAAATGTTCTGGACAGTGGGTGAGGCGCAGATTTGTCGGCTCATTCGCTTGGAGTGCTAAGATTTGGCAGAATCAGACGGTCAGGAACGCACCGAAGAAGCCACGCCCCGACGGTTACAACAAGCCAGAGAAAAGGGGCAGGTCGCTCGATCTAAAGAGCTTGCATCAGCATCTGTGCTGATCGTTGGCGCCATTTCATTGATGTGGTTTGGCGAGGCGTTAGCACGTTCATTGTTTTCCATCATGAGCCGTTTATTTGATCTTCAACGAGAAGAGATTTTCGATACTGCAAAACTGTTTGATATCGCTTTGGGCGCGATGAGTGATTTGTTGTTCCCACTATTTTTGGTGTTAGCGACATTGTTTACCGCCGCCATGATTGGAGCAGCAGGTGTGGGAGGAATCAGTTTTTCTGCCCAAGCGGCCATGCCCAAGCTGTCGAAAATGAATCCACTTAGCGGCTTAAAGCGAATGGTTGGCATGCAAAGCTGGGTAGAGTTGATCAAATCAATCCTTAAAGTGGTTCTGGTCACTGGTGTCGCCATCTATTTGATCCAAGCATCGCAGGCCGATCTGATTCAATTGAGCATGGATGTGTATCCGCAAAACATCTTCCATGCTTTAGATATTTTGCTGAACTTTATTTTGCTGATCAGTTGCTCGCTATTGATTGTGGTTGCCATCGATATTCCATTTCAAATTTGGCAGCACGCCGATCAGTTAAAAATGACCAAGCAAGAAGTCAAAGACGAATACAAAGAGACTGAAGGTAAGCCGGAAGTGAAAGGCCGTATTCGTATGTTGCAAAGGGAAGCGGCTCAACGTCGAATGATGGCGGACGTTCCTCAAGCTGATGTTATTGTTACTAACCCAGAGCACTTCTCGGTAGCGCTTCGTTATAAACAGAAGACAGACCGTGCGCCAGTCGTGATCGCTAAAGGTACTGACCACATGGCGATGAAGATTCGAGAAGTCGCCCGCGAACATGACATTACGATTGTGCCCGCACCACCTTTGGCTCGTGCGTTGTACCACACGACAGAGCTCGAGCAAGAGATCCCCGATGGGTTATTTACTGCCGTCGCTCAGGTTTTGGCATTTGTATTCCAATTGAAGCAATACCGAAAACGAGGTGGACAGCGCCCGAAAATTCAAGATTATGATTTGCCAATCCCGCCCGAGCACCGTCATTGATACGAAAAGCGGTAAAGCCTTAAAAAAGCTCGTTTGATCAAAAGCTAAGCTCTATTTGAGTGTTTAGTCATTATTTTGGCGCTAATTATGGTACATAGATTGCTTAAAACGCTTTAATTATCAACCCTACCTAAACTTTTAGGCTAAAGCGGTCGCGTATTAATAGTAAGAGCTTACGTGACGCTTCAATCGATTGAGATCTCTCGCAGTATGAAGTTAAGCCTGCCGTTTGCAGATAAATTGCCACGAATCCCTCAACGTGAAATGCCAGCTATTGGTGCTCCGGTGATGGTTTTGGCCACCCTAGCGATGGTGGTACTGCCGATTCCAGCATTTTTGCTGGATATGTTCTTCACCTTTAACATCGCGCTGTCGATGGTGGTGTTGTTAGTGACCGTTTACACACGTCGCCCTTTGGACTTCGCTGCTTTTCCAACGGTATTGCTGATCGCCACGTTGCTCCGCTTGGCTTTGAACGTTGCCTCGACTCGTGTCGTCTTACTGCATGGTCATGAAGGCGGTAATGCGGCAGGTAACGTAATTGAGGCGTTCGGTAACGTCGTTATTGGTGGTAACTACGCGGTCGGCCTAGTGGTTTTCCTCATCTTAATGATCATCAACTTTATGGTGGTGACCAAAGGTGCGGGTCGTATCTCTGAGGTAAGTGCTCGCTTTACGCTTGATGCGTTGCCGGGTAAGCAAATGGCGATTGATGCCGACTTGAATGCCGGATTGATAGACCAAGAGCAGGCAAGAGTTCGTCGTTTTGAAGTGACCAAAGAAGCGGATTTCTATGGCTCGATGGATGGTGCCTCGAAGTTCGTAAAAGGTGACGCGATTGCCGGTATTTTGATTCTGTTTATCAACATCGTCGGCGGTCTGTCGATCGGTATGGCGCAGTATGGATTGGGTTTCGGTGAAGCGATTGAAATCTATACCTTACTGACAATCGGTGATGGTTTGGTCGCACAAATCCCATCGCTATTGCTGTCGATTGCAGCGGCAATGATGGTGACGCGCCAAAACACCGATGAAGACATGGGGGAACAACTGGTCTTCCAGATGTTCGACAACCCAAAAGCGCTGATGATTACTGCGGCTATTCTTGGTGTGATGGGCATCGTACCGGGCATGCCACACTTTGCGTTTTTGAGCCTGGCAGTCGCGGCCGGTGCAGCGGCATATTTCATCGACAAACGGCAGAAGCATAAAGCGAAAGAGCCCGCTTTACCAGCAACAGCAGACGAAGGTACAGAACCTTCCTCACAGCGCGAACTGTCTTGGGATGACGTCCAGCCAGTCGATATTATTGGCTTGGAAGTCGGTTATCGCTTAATCCCTTTGGTGGACAGAGACCAAGGTGGGGAACTGCTAGAGCGCGTAAAAGGCGTGCGTAAAAAGTTATCGCAAGATTTTGGGTTCCTAATTCCAGCGGTTCATATTCGTGACAATCTTGAGCTGACCCCAAACAGTTACCGAATTACATTGATGGGGGTTGCGGTGGGCGAAGCAGAGATTCGTCCGGATCAAGAGCTAGCGATTAACCCAGGTCAGGTGTATGGCATGATTGATGGTGAACCAACCATTGACCCTGCTTTTGGACTGGAAGCCGTATGGATCCGAGAAGATCAGCGTGAGCACGCGCAGGCTCTGGGTTATACGGTTGTTGATTCATCAACGGTATTAGCGACGCACCTAAGCCAGCTATTGACCAACAACGCGTCACAGCTAATTGGCCATGAAGAAGTAGAGAATTTATTAGAAATGTTGGGACGCAGCGCGCCTAAGTTGGTCGAGAACTTTGTTCCTGACCAATTACCATTAGGTGTGGTGGTGAAAGTCCTACAAAACTTGTTAAACGAGGCCATTCCAATCCGCGATATTCGCACGATTGTTCAAACTTTGGCTGAGTACTCAAGTAAGAGTCAAGAAGCTGACATATTGACGGCAGCAGTTCGAATTAGTCTTAAACGTCTAATTGTTCAAGAAATCAATGGTATAGAGCCTGAGTTACCAGTGATCACCTTGATACCCGAACTGGAACAAATATTGCATCAAACTATGCAAGCATCAGGAGGCGAATCCGCGGGGATTGAACCGGGACTCGCTGAGCGATTGCAGTCTTCACTAAGCCAAGCGACACAGGAACAAGAACTGAAAGGCGAACCTGCCGTTCTGCTTACTTCCGGTGTATTACGCTCGACGTTGGCGAAATTTGTGAAGAACACAATACCTAATCTCCGGGTACTGTCTTACCAAGAAATCCCGGATGAAAAACAGATCAGAATTGTGCAAGCCGTGGGTAACTGATCTCACGCATCATTAATGGATTCATAGTTTGAAAATAAAGCGATTTTTTGCCAAAGACATGAGAACGGCGCTGCTCCAAGTGAAAGAGGACTTAGGCGCGGAAGCGGTGATCATGTCAAACAAGAAAGTGGCTGGTGGAGTAGCGATTGTTGCGGCGATAGATAGTGAATCTAATCCGTCTCAAGCAAGCGCAGCGTCACAGCAAAATCGCGGTGCTTCTCAATCGAATCGCTATAACGAACATCGTCAAATGTCATCGTCTTCTGCTGATCGTTACCAAGATCGTCATTTAGATGAAGATAAAATTAGCCTGAACAGTAATAACAGTAACAATGAAAAAACAGGCTCAATGACGCAGCGATTCGCTAATATGCTTAAGCAATATAGCGGTGGTGCAGCAGATGCTGACGATCACGTAGCAGAAAATGAAGATTCGCTCTCTGCTTTGCTGCAACGCCAAAATAAGCATCGCGACGGCTACAACCAAGAAAAGCCAGCGCCATATCAACCAGATTCACCTTTGGCGAAGCTAATCGCACAGGACAATCGATTTGAACGTCCGACGCCCAAGCTGGACCCGACGCGCTATGACCGACGTCGCCCAAGTGATGAGCGTGACGAATCGGCCGATGAGCTAGAAAGCATGCGCGAAGAGATGACGTCAATTCGTCGTCTGTTGGAGCACCAAGTTTCTGGCCTGATGTGGCAAGAAGTAGAACGCCGTGAGCCGCTAAGAGCTATGCTGATTAAGCGCTTAGAGCGAATGGGCGTTTCTCCGGAGTTAGCAGACCAGATGGCCTGTTATATCCCGGAAGATACAAAGCCAGCGCGAGCGTGGAAAGCGTTATTGTCGCTGGTGGCGGATCAAATCAATATTCCTAAACAGGACATTTTAAAACGTGGTGGCGTAGTCGCATTGTTGGGTCCGACGGGGGTTGGGAAAACAACAACCGTAGCGAAACTCGCAGCACGCGCAGCCATGGAATACGGTGCCGACAATGTGGCCCTTGTGACAACAGATACATATCGCATAGGTGCACATGAGCAACTCTCAATTTACGGAAGAATCATGGGTTGTCCCGTAAGAGTTGCTAAAGATTCTAACGAGTTAGCCGATGTTATATATCAGCTAAGAAACAGAAGACTGATTTTGGTCGATACGGCAGGGATGGGGCAACGAGATGTGAGGCTTTCCGAGCAGCTCGACACTCTAATGCAAGAGAGCGGAGAAGTGATTCACAGCTACCTTGTTTTGCCGGCTACCGCACAACGTCGTGTTCTACAAGAAACGCTGGATCACTTCCGACGTATACCACTTTCGGGTTGTATTATGACGAAGCTTGATGAGTCATTAAGCCTAGGCGAATTCATCAGTGTAGTGATTCAAAACGCAATGCCAGTAGCTTACATCGCTAATGGTCAGCGCGTACCAGAAGACATTGTGATAGCGCAACCAAAATATATGCTTGCGAAAGCAAATGAACTGTTAGAGAAGTCGACAGAGAACGAACCTCACTTTTGGAACAGTGACAGTGAAGGACTCTAAGGCGGCGGACTACTATGACTGAGAATATGATACACGATCAAGCAAGCGGCCTCCGTCGCTTAACACAACCATCGTTGACCAAAGTGATTGCTGTTACTGGCGGCAAAGGTGGTGTGGGGAAATCAAACGTAACACTGGGTCTGGCGATTTGTATGGCTCGCCAAGGCAAGAAGGTGATGGTTTTCGACGCTGATTTAGGTCTGGCCAATGTGGACGTGATGCTCGGAATTCGTGCAAAACGTAATCTAGGACATGTCTTAGCGGGTGAATGTGAGCTAAAAGATGCGATTGTCGAAGGGCCTTATGGTATAAAGATAATTCCTGCAACTTCTGGCACACAGAGCATGACAGAGCTTTCTCACGCTCAGCATGCTGGACTCATTCGAGCATTTGGTAGTCTTGAAGACGAAATGGATGTCCTGCTGATTGATACCGCTGCTGGTATCTCTGACATGGTAATCAGTTTTTCGCGAGCAGCTCAAGATGTGGTTGTAGTTGTGTGTGATGAACCGACGTCAATCACAGATGCCTATGCATTAATCAAGCTGTTGAGTAAAGAACACCAAGTTCAACGCTTTAAAGTTGTAGCAAATATGGTCAGAAGCTACCGTGAAGGGCGAGAATTGTTTGCAAAGTTGACACTAGTCACAGAGCGATTCTTGAATGTTAGCCTTGAACTCGTAGCATGTATTCCATTAGATGATAAAGTACGACAGGCTGTAAAAAGACAAAAAATTGTCGTTGATGCGTTCCCACGCTCGCCTGCCGCTTTAGCTATCAGCTCACTAGCAAACAAAGCGTTGACGTGGCCACTACCGAAAACACCAAGTGGACACTTGGAATTTTTTGTGGAAAGGTTGCTAAATCGTACCGAATTCGCAGAGGACCCTTTTGGTGAATAAAGCGATAACCTATGACCAACATGGCAAATTTAATAGCCAGCAGGCGTTCATTGAACGTTATTCAGTGTTGGTTAAGCGCATTGCTCACCACCTACTAGGCCGTTTACCGCCGAGTGTTCAGGTAGAGGATTTAATTCAGGCCGGCATGATCGGTCTTATCGAAGCTCAGCAGAATTATGATGGTTCTAAAGGTGCGAGCTTTGAAACTTATGCAGGTATCCGTATTCGTGGCGCAATGTTAGATGACATGCGTAAAGGCGATTGGGTACCGCGTTCTGTTCATAAAAATAATCGAGAGATTAACCAAGCGATTGCGGAGCTGGAAGGCGAATTAAATCGAGATCCTACTGATTCTGAAGTAGCCACGCATCTCGGGATGACACTGGATCAATATCATAGTGCTCTTACCGATATCAACTGCTCAAAATTAGTCGGTATTGAAGATTTAGGCGTTTCTGATGATGTGATTTCACCGGCGGATGAAACCGATGACAGCAACCCATTCAAAGGGGTAGTTGATGAATCATTTCGAAAAGCACTGGTTGAATCAATAAAACAGCTTCCAGAGCGTGAAGCTTTGGTTCTTTCGCTTTATTATGATGAAGAACTCAATTTGAAAGAAATTGGCGATGTGTTAGGCGTAAGCGAATCTCGCGTAAGTCAAATACTGAGTCAAGCGATGCAACGTTTACGTACCAAGCTCAGTGCGTGGACACAAAATGACTAAAAACACTGATTTTACGATTCAGTGGAGGCAATTTTGAATAAAAACATGAAGATCCTTATTGTTGATGATTTCTCAACAATGCGCCGTATTGTTAAAAACCTGCTTCGTGACTTGGGTTTCAATAACACTCAAGAAGCGGACGATGGTTTAACCGCATTACCAATGCTGAAAAAAGGTGACTTCGATTTTGTTGTAACTGACTGGAACATGCCAGGTATGCAAGGCATCGATTTGCTTAAACACATCCGCGCGGATGCAGAACTTAAGCATCTGCCAGTTCTAATGATCACGGCTGAAGCGAAGCGTGAGCAGATCATTGAAGCTGCTCAAGCAGGTGTAAACGGCTACATTGTTAAGCCATTTACTGCTGCAACATTAAAAGAAAAATTAGATAAAATTTTCGAGCGTTTATAACTCTCTCTTTCTCTTTGTTATTCGAGTCATTCATACCAATTATTAAATACCTATTAAATGACTCGTTTAGCGTTTTCAAAGTGATAAGAAGAACTAAACGTAAAAGGGTCTATTCAGAATGATCTCACTAGAGCAGGCGAAGTCACTCGTTCAAATGCTAGAAAACGGGGAACAAGACCAAGCCAATATGCTTGTTGCCTCGATCTACGAAGGTGCCGATAACCCAATGCTGCAAGAAATTGGAGCGTTAACTCGAGACCTTCACGAATCACTCAAGCAGTTCAGTCTCGATCAGCGCATGACCGAAATTGCGAAAGACGAAATCCCTAACGCTAGGGATCGTCTCAATTATGTGATCGAGAAGACAGAGCTTGCAGCCAACAAAACAATGGATGCGGTCGACTGCTGCCTTCCTATCGCTGATAACCTGCATGATTGCCTTCTAAAAGTTCGTCCTCAATGGAATGAACTCATGCACGGGCGCATAGAATTAAGCGAATTTAAAGCACTGTGCCACCGAATTGACGGGCTATTAGTGCAAGTCGAAGGTGACAGCACTGAATTGCGCGGCCAATTGACCGAAATTCTCATGGCGCAAGACTTCCAAGACCTAACTGGCCAAATCATTCGCCGCGTAATTACGTTGGTTAATGAAGTTGAAGGCCGCTTAGTGGAAATCCTAACCGTATTCTCTGGAAATAAACTTGAAGAACACATTCAAGTTTTGTCAGAACCGGCAGATAAAAAGAATACACAAACAAGCGAAGCCGAAGGCCCGATTCTTCATCCAGAACTGAGAGAAGATGCGGTTTCATCGCAGGACGAAGTCGATGACTTGTTGTCCAGTCTTGGATTTTAAAGGTAACGTATGAGCTACGATTTAGACGAAGATATTCTTCAGGACTTTCTCATTGAGGCTGGGGAAATTCTCGAGCTGCTTTCTGAGCAGTTGGTTGAATTGGAAAATAACCCAGAAGACAAAGACTTACTTAATGCTATTTTCCGCGGGTTTCATACCGTAAAAGGCGGTGCCGGCTTCCTTTCATTGGCAGAGCTAGTCGATACTTGTCATGGTGCGGAGAACGTGTTCGACGTTTTACGAAACGGTCAACGCACGGTAACGCAAAACTTAATGGATACGATGCTAAAAGCCTTGGATACGGTTAATACCCAGTTCCAGGCTGTTCAAGATCGTGAGCCGTTAGAAGCTGCGGACCCTGAGCTTCTTGAAGAACTTCATCGTCTATGCAAACCTGAGTCAGAAGATGAAGTAGCGGCAACCGTAGTTGAAGAACCAGTGGCTACTCCAGAGCCTATTATTCCCGAGCCTATCATCGAAGAACCTGCTGCGCCGTCAGCACCATCAAGTGTCGGCTCTGTTGATGAAATTACCCAAGACGAATTCGAAAAGCTACTTGATGAGCTTCATGGTAAAGGTTCAGCGCCAGGCACCTCAATGTCTGCGACACCTACAACGCCATCTGAACCGCCTCAATCGAGTGCACCATCAGTTGAAAGTGGTGATATCACTGATGATGAGTTTGAACGTTTACTCGATGAACTGCACGGTGTAGGAAAAAGCCCTTCTACGGCAGAGGCTGCTGCATCTGCATCCGTACCAGTAGAGCCACCTAAAGCGGCAGAGCCTTCCGCTCCAGTGGCATCTTCATCAAATCAAGACAGTGACTTAATGACGGACGAAGAGTTCGAAAAGTTACTCGATGAGCTACATGGTTCAGGTAAAGGTCCAACGCTAGAAGAATTGGATATGGCAACGAAGCCAGCGTCAGCAAACGTAGAGCAAAGCCCTGCGAAACCTGAGCCTGTTGCTAAGCCAGCACCCGTTCAAGCAGCGCCAGCACCAAAACCAGAATCTAAACCAGTCGCGGTAAAAGAAGAAGCCAAAGCACCAGCGGTTAAAAAACCTCAGGCTGAAGCAACCGTTCGTGTTGATACCTCGACACTTGATACCATCATGAACATGGTGGGTGAGCTCGTATTGGTTCGAAACCGCCTATTAAGCCTTGGTTTGAATAGCGACAACGAAGAGATGTCCAAAGCGGTCGCTAACCTTGACGTGGTAACTGCGGATCTACAAGGCGCGGTAATGAAAACGCGTATGCAGCCAATTAAGAAAGTGTTTGGCCGCTTCCCACGCGTTGTTCGTGACTTGGCTCGTAACCTAAATAAAGACATCGTGCTAGAAATGCGCGGTGAAGAAACCGATCTCGATAAGAACCTTGTAGAAGCATTGGCCGATCCGTTGATTCACTTGGTACGTAACTCGGTTGATCACGGTATTGAAATGCCAGACGCACGCGCGAAGGCCGGCAAATCACGCACAGGTAAAGTGATTTTGTCAGCATCGCAAGAAGGGGACCATATTGAACTATCCATCGTAGATGATGGTGGCGGTATGGACCCGAACAAACTGCGTGGCATCGCGGTGAAGCGTGGCATGATGGATGAAGATGCGGCGGCACGTTTAACAGATAAAGAGTGCTTCAACCTTATCTTCGCACCTGGTTTCTCAAGTAAAGATAAAATTTCTGACATCTCTGGTCGTGGTGTGGGTATGGACGTGGTTAAGACGGCGATCAATACCTTAAACGGTTCAATCGATATCGATTCTGAGCTAGGCAAGGGCACTAAGATTACGATCAAAGTACCACTAACGTTAGCGATTTTACCGACTCTGATGGTTGGTGTTGGCGGTCATCCTTTTGCTCTACCACTGGCTTCGGTGAGTGAAATTTTCCACTTGGATCTTAGTCGTACAAACGTGGTAGATGGTCAGCTGACGATTATTGTGCGTGAGAAATCTATCCCACTATTTTACTTACAAAACTGGTTGGCATCCAAATCGCAAAACGTCCAAGAGCGTACTGGTCACGGTCACGTGGTGATTGTACAGATTGGTAACCAGCGCGTTGGTTTTGTTGTGGATACGCTTATTGGTCAAGAAGAAGTGGTTATTAAGCCACTCGATAATCTATTACAGGGCACTCCAGGTATGGCTGGTGCGACAATTACTAGCGATGGCCATATTGCATTAATTCTAGATGTGCCTGATTTACTTAAGCGATATGCTGCGGCTTCACGCCTTTAAGCAAAGCTGACGTTATTAAAAGGAATAAGATGGCGATTAAAGTACTAGTCGTTGATGATTCGAGTTTTTTCCGACGTCGCGTGAGCGAAATCATCAACTCAGAATCGCGCCTAGAAGTGATTGACGTTGCGGTAAATGGTAGAGAGGCGGTTGAGAAAGCCAAATCTCTCAAACCTGACGTCATCACGATGGATATTGAAATGCCAGTGATGGATGGCATTACAGCTGTACGTGAAATAATGGCCGCTGCTCCAACGCCAATTCTAATGTTTTCGTCCCTGACCCACGACGGGGCGAAAGCTACGCTTGATGCGCTAGATGCGGGCGCATTGGACTTCTTACCGAAAAAGTTTGAGGACATTGCGCGTAACCGTGAAGAAGCGGTGTCATTACTTCAACAGCGTGTGATTCAGATTGCCTCGAAGCGCGCTTTCATGCGTCGACCTATCGCTCGCCCAACAGCGAGTACCAGCACGACTACTCGACCATTAGGTTCAAGAACGGCTTCACCTGTGACTCCAACACCAACTCGACCTGCTGCGACAAAGTACCGTGCTTCTGGTAAGAAGTATCAACTGACGGCAATTGGAACATCAACAGGTGGCCCCGTTGCTCTACAAAAAATTCTGACGCGTTTGCCGATGAACTATCCGCATCCGATTGTATTGATTCAACACATGCCAGCAACGTTTACTGCTGCGTTTGCCAGTCGTTTGAACACCTTGTGTAAGATTCAAGTGAAAGAAGCACAAGATGGCGATGTGTTACAGCCCGGTGTGGCATACCTTGCACCAGGTGGGAAACAAATGATGGTGGATGGACGAGCGGGCGCTGCTCGTCTTCGCATTATTGATGGCGGCGACCGCATGAACTACAAACCATGTGTGGATGTGACTTTTGGTTCTGCCGCAAAAGTATATGGCGACAAAGTGCTCTCTTTAGTGTTGACAGGCATGGGTGCAGACGGTCGTGAGGGCGCTCGCATGTTGAAGTCTTCAGGCTCAACAATTTGGGCACAAGATGAAGAAAGTTGTGTTGTTTATGGCATGCCCCAAGCGGTTGCTAAAGCAGGCATTTCTTCAGAAGATTTACCGCTTGACCGCATTGCTGAACGCATGTTGGTGGAAGTTGGCCTAGCTTAGGATTCATCATGATTGTTTGGAGTGTAGCTAACCAGAAAGGAGGCGTGGGTAAAACCACCTCAACAGTGACATTGGCGGGCTTATTGAGCCAGAAAGGCCATCGAGTATTGATGGTTGATACTGATCCTCACGCCTCACTGACTACTTATCTCGGTTATGATCCTGATGCAGTAACTTCGAGCCTATTTGATTTATTCCAGTTGAAGACGTTTTCTCGTGAGACGGTTAAGCCGTTGATTTTAGAAACAGAGCTGGAAGGAATGGATATCATTCCCGCGCATATGTCCCTTGCCACGCTTGATCGCGTAATGGGTAATCGCAGTGGTATGGGATTAATCTTAAAACGGGCGCTGCAAACTGTCTCACAAGACTATGACTATGTGTTGATTGACTGTCCGCCAATCCTTGGCGTGATGATGGTGAACGCGTTGGCAGCCAGTGACCGAATTTTGATTCCTGTTCAAACAGAGTTTTTGGCGATGAAAGGTCTAGAGCGCATGATGCGTACGCTAACCATTATGCAAAAATCTCGCCCGGGCGGTTTCAAAGTGACTATCGTCCCAACCATGTACGATAAGCGCACGAAAGCGTCATTGCAGACATTGATGCAACTGAAAAAAGATTACCCAAATCAAGTGTGGACCTCAGCGGTGCCTATTGATACCAAGTTCCGCGATGCCAGTTTAAAGCACTTGCCAGCGTCGCATTTTGCATCTGGTAGTCGTGGTGTGTTTGCCTATAAACAGCTACTGATTTATCTGGAGAGGTTGGCGTTCGATGAGCAGTAATGATGTGCTGTCCAGTGAACAAGCACTTGATGACTACTTTAATGCATTACTGGATGATGAAACTGAAATAACGACTCTTGAGGAAGACCTTGACCTATTGGCTCAAGAGGTATCATCTGCAGAGCCAGAGCCAGAGCCAGAGCCAGAGCCAGAGCCAGAGCCAGAATTGCAGCTACAATACTCGGAGCCAGAAACGTACCAGTTTCAAGAAACATATCCGCCAGAGTTGGAAGCTCCAAACCTGGAAGATGTTCAAAGGCTATTAAGTCAGCTTGAAGCAAGCAACCCAGTGGCTGAGTTGGATATTGATAGTATTCTTGAACAAAATACGATTGATATTGCAGCAGAGATAAAAGCGGCTGAGCCTGAGGTACAAACCTTTAGTGAGGTGCCTGAGCTTCAGGGTGTTGAGGAAATACAGGACTGGGTGATTGATGAGCCAGTTTTTGAGGAAGCTCAACCAGAGGTGGATGAACCTCACGCAGTGATCGAACAAAGTATCAATATAGAATCGAACGTCGATACTGAACTCGAAACACAAGCAGATTCCGATATACCAACGGTCTGGGAAAGCACGAAGCGAAGTGAGGACTTCCAAGTTCTTTACTTTGATGTGAATGGTGTCACGTTTGCTGTACCTCTTGATGAGTTAGGTGGTATTCATCGCATTAGCGAGCTTAACCATTTGATAGGAAAACCCGCCTGGTATTTGGGGCTACAAACAAATCGCGAGCAACAGTTTGATGTCGTCGATACCGCGAAATGGGTGATGGCAGATAAGCTTCGTGATGATAGCTATAAAGATAACTACCAATATGTCGTCATGCTTGGTGAGAGCATGTGGGGGTTGGCCAGTAATCAATTAATGGGGACTGAAACGCTTAATATCGACAAGGTTCGCTGGCGTGAGCAGGCGGGTAAACGCCCTTGGCTAGCGGGCATGGTAAAAGAAAAAATGTGTGCCTTAATTCATGTCCAGGCGCTCATTGACATGCTAAACGCCGGTTTAGATGTCAAATCACTGAATTAGATTTAAGTCGGGAACGACATTAACGAGGATTAACTATGTCTCAAGCTTTTGAAGTAGAAGTGAAGAAAGATGCATCGAATGACGAAGTTCTTCAGTGGGTGACGTTCCAGCTAGAAGAAGAAACGTACGGCATCAACGTAATGCAAGTTCGTGAAGTACTTCGTTATACTGAAATTGCCCCTGTTCCAGGTGCACCAGATTATGTACTTGGTATCATCAACCTACGCGGTAATGTAGTTACTGTTATCGATACACGTTCACGTTTTGGCCTGATGGAAGGCGAAGTCACCGACAACACTCGTATTATTGTGATCGAGTCAGAGCGTCAAGTGATTGGTATCTTAGTAGATAGCGTGGCAGAAGTCGTTTATCTGCGTTCTTCTGAAATTGATACGACGCCTTCTGTTGGTACCGACGAGAGTGCGAAGTTCATCCAGGGTGTGAGCAACCGTGACGGCAAGCTTCTTATCCTTGTGGATTTGAACAAGCTGCTAACAGATGACGAGTGGGACGAGATGGCTCACCTTTAATGGCTGAATGATGATGGCTGAAGAGACTCTTTTATCTGCTCCATTCCTTGCGGGTGGCGTCGCTTTTATTGTGTTAGTTTTGGTTGTTTTGCAACTGCGGATTCGCTCTGGGTTACAAAAGCAGTTAGACCAACAACGAGCTCAATCTCGACACGCAGATAAAGAAGTGCAAAAGTTGAGTAAGCAGTTACTCGAAGTGCGCTCGGTTGTCGTTGGTCTTGGACAAAAAGTGACGGAGCAACAAGACATTATTCAGCACTTAAACGAGAGAATTCGCGAACTCGAACACGCTGATACTGATGGTCGCTTGTACAGTCGCGCTTCTAAAATGGTACAGCTTGGCGCTGATATCAACGAGCTGATTGAAGAGTGCGAACTACCAAAAGCCGAAGCTGAGTTGATGCTTTCACTGCAGAAGAAACTGGCGGGGAAAGAGAAGATTCCACCATTAAGTGGTCAGCCATCAGATGATGCAGAATATCCAACGCGTGGACGTCGTCGACGCTAAAGGTTATCAAGCGATAAAAAAGAGGCGTTATTACGCCTCTTTTTTTGTTTTTAGCCGCTAATGCTCTTCTTCAATACAACCCTAGATAACCTTCAGTCGTTCTTGCTCTTAGCTCTGGCCTCTCAAATTCAAAATGAGCGCTTATAACTACTTATAGTTAATTTTATTAAAGTGTGATGATTAATTAACAAAAATACATGAACTTACATGTAACCTAGCCCTCTTATCCTGTTTTGTCATAACTAAGCTGTGCTAATATAGCGGCTCGTTCATTTTTTAGTTGAAGCTCTATGTTAGAAGTGTCTAACCTGACAGCAATCCGTGATGAAAGGGTTCTGTTTGAAAACCTGCAGTTTGAAATTAAGCCTGGTGAATTGGTCCAGATCGAAGGGCGTAATGGTACTGGTAAAACTACATTGCTACGGATTGTGACAGGGTTAGGTGATAGAGAAGAAGGTGTCATTAAATGGAAAGGCGAAGAGGTTGAAAAATCTCGTGATGTTTTCCATCAAGATCTGCTTTTCTTAGGACATCAAACAGGAGTGAAACGAGAGCTTACCGCATTAGAAAACTTACGTTTTTATCAATCTATTCAAAATAATCGCTCTTCAGACGAAGAAATCTTTATCGCTTTGACTCAAGTAGGATTAGCTGGTCGAGAAGATGTGCCTGTAGCACAACTTTCCGCAGGTCAGCAACGACGAGTCGCATTGGCAAGGTTATGGCTCAGTAAGCAAATTTTATGGATTTTAGATGAGCCGTTGACTGCCATTGATAAGCAAGGCGTCAAGGTGCTTGAATCTTTGTTCGCAAGTCATGCTGATAATGGCGGTATTGTTGTGTTGACGACGCATCAAGATATGTTTGCGGACAGCCCGAAACTTAGAAAAATAAAGCTGGGTGACTGATATGATTTCCTCGATGACCACCATCATTCGTCGTGAGCTCCTAATCGCATTTCGCCGTCAGGCAGACATTCTAAACCCGCTGTGGTTCTTTATTATTGTCATTACTCTCTTTCCTCTGAGTATTGGACCAGAACCTAATTTGTTAGCACGTATTGCAGCGGGCATCGTTTGGGTTGCCGCATTGCTGTCCGCCTTATTATCATTAGAGCGTCTATTTCGTGATGATTTTCAAGACGGTGCACTAGAACAAATGATGCTAATGCCGATTCCATTGCAACTTGTAGTGGTTTCAAAGGTCATAGCACATTGGTTGTTAACAGGGTTACCTCTGATTTTAATTAGCCCATTATTGGCGGTTTTACTTTCGCTCGACTTCAATACTTGGCTATCGGTTGTATTAACCTTGATGATCGGTACACCAACACTAAGTTTTATTGGCGCCATTGGTGTGGCGTTGACTGTTGGGTTGCAAAAGGGTGGCGTTCTTTTGAGTTTGCTTATTCTTCCGCTCTACATCCCAATTTTGATTTTCGCAACATCGGCAATTGATGCTGCCGCACTCGGTATGGCGTATAACGGTCAACTAGCGATTTTAGGTGCGATGCTAATGGGGGCGATGACATTAACGCCTTTTGCCATCAGTGCCGCATTGCGAGTTAGTGTTAACTAACTCAATAAAGTGCCAATGAAGCGGCGCTTGATC
Source organism: Vibrio sp. 1402 (assembly GCF_033340275.1). Lineage (NCBI taxonomy): Bacteria > Pseudomonadati > Pseudomonadota > Gammaproteobacteria > Vibrionales > Vibrionaceae > Vibrio > Vibrio sp. 1402. The sequence goes on along the minus strand of NZ_JAWOWE010000008.1, from coordinate 156,297 downwards.
AAAGAATTATTATTAAAGCACTGCTACGGTCTCAACCCTTTAGACAGTGTCCCTGAAGTAAGAGTGAGAACAAAACATGTGGAAATGGCTACATCCTTATGCCAAGCCAGAAGCAGCTTATCGTTTGAGTGGTAAGTTTCTGCCTTGGTTTTCTGTATTGGCCCTCGTATGCTTATCGGTTGGTACGGTTTGGGGGCTTGCATTTGCGCCTTCAGATTACCAACAAGGTGACAGTTTCCGAATCATCTACATTCATGTCCCATCAGCTATTTGGTCTATGGGCGTTTATATGTCGATGGCGATCGCTGCATTTATTGGCCTAGTATGGCAAGTTCGCCTATCTGATATGGCGGCACTTGCGATGGCTCCGATTGGTGCAGTATTTACTTTTATTGCTCTACTTACAGGTGCTGTTTGGGGCAAGCCTATGTGGGGCACTTGGTGGGTATGGGATGCCCGTCTTACATCTGAATTGATTCTTCTATTTCTCTACCTTGGTGTGATTGCGCTTTACCATGCGTTTGACGATCAAAAAACCGCTGCAAAAGCCGCTGGTATCTTAGCGATCGTAGGCGTAGTAAACCTACCTATCATTCACTTTTCCGTGGAATGGTGGAACACGCTTCATCAAGGTGCGACGATCACGAAATTTGAACAACCTTCTATTTCATCCGACATGCTTTGGCCGTTATTGCTGAACATCTTTGGCTTTGCGTTCTTCTTTGGTGCCGTGACGATGGTCCGTTTCCGTAACGAAATCATCAGTAAAGAAAGTCACCGCCCTTGGGTGCGCAAACTCGCAACAGAACAAACTCAGTGAGGTAACTGATTATGCATTTTGAATCTCTGAGCGACTTTTTTGCCATGGGTGGCTATGCATCATACGTATGGAGTGCGTTTGGTATTACTTTCTTATCCATGCTGATTCTTCTGATCACTAGCCTTCGCCGCGGTGATGCATTATTGAAAGAAGTGAAAGCAAAAATTGACCGTCAAGCTCGTATCGACGCAGCGAAGAACATGGAGAACACCTTATGAACCCGAGACGTAAAAAGAGGCTAGGTATTGTACTAGCGATCTTTATCGGTATTAGTGCCACCATTGGTTTGATACTTTATGCGCTTAACCAAAATATGGACCTTTTCTACACTCCAACGGAATTGGTTAATGGTAAGCCAGATGGCACCAAGCCAGAAGTAGGCCAGCGTCTGCGTATCGGTGGAATGGTGGTTGTGGGCTCAGTTCGTCGAGATCCTAATTCTTTGAAAGTGAGTTTTGACCTGCACGATGTCGGTCCGAAAGTGACGATTACCTATGACGGTATTCTTCCTGACTTGTTCCGTGAAGGGCAGGGTATTGTTGCTCAAGGTGTACTGAAAGATGCCACAACAGTTGAGGCATTTGAGGTCCTAGCGAAGCACGATGAAGAATACATGCCACCAGAAATTGCAGAAGCGATGAAGAAAACGCATGAACCGCTTCAATACAGCACCGAACAGAAACAAGGAAGCGGCCAATGATTGCTGAAATCGGTCACTTTGCTCTCATTCTTTCGCTTGCAATGGCAGTGCTGTTGAGCGTATTGCCATTGTGGGGAGCATCGAATAATAACACCATGCTCATGAACACAGCGCGACCGCTATCTTGGTCTATGTTCCTGATGCTGTTGTTCTCTTTCGCCATTTTATGTTGGGGATTTTATACCAACGACTTCACGTTACAGTATGTAGCGAGCAACTCGAATAGTCAGCTTCCTTGGTACTACCGTTTAACCGCAGTATGGGGTGCGCACGAAGGTTCACTGTTGCTATGGGTTTTAATCCAAGCTGCTTGGACTGTCGCTGTAGCGACGTTTAGTCGTGGTATGCCGCAAGAGTCGGTTGCACGTGTACTTGCTGTTATGGGCATGATCTCAGTGGGTTTCCTACTGTTTATCATCCTAACGTCGAACCCATTCCTACGTACGTTACCGTTCTTCCCGGTTGACGGACGTGACTTGAACCCTCTGCTTCAAGACCCTGGTTTGATTGTTCACCCGCCAATGCTTTACATGGGCTATGTTGGTTTCTCGGTTGCATTCTCTTTTGCGATCGCATCCCTAATGACCGGACGCCTTGATACGGCTTGGGCTCGTTGGTCTCGTCCTTGGACAACCGCTGCATGGGTATTTTTAACACTTGGTATCGCACTGGGTTCTTGGTGGGCTTACTACGAACTTGGCTGGGGTGGCTGGTGGTTCTGGGACCCAGTAGAAAACGCATCATTCATGCCTTGGTTAGCGGGTACCGCATTAATGCACTCTCTTGCCGTGACAGAAAAACGCGGCACATTTAAAGCGTGGACGGTACTATTGGCAATCTCTGCATTTTCGTTGAGTTTGTTGGGCACCTTCTTAGTCCGTTCCGGTATTTTAGTATCGGTGCACGCGTTCGCGTCTGACCCGTCGCGCGGTATGTTTATTCTAGGCTTCCTCGTTTTCGTTATCGGTGGCTCTTTATTGCTGTTTGCCGTAAAAGGGGCAGCAGTGCGTGTACGAGGTAACTTCGACTTAGTCTCACGTGAAAATGCGCTCTTAGCCAACAACGTATTACTTATCGCCGCTCTTGTTGTGGTGTTAGTGGGGACACTGTTGCCGCTCGTACACAAGCAGCTTGGTTTGGGGTCGGTCTCTATCGGTGCGCCATTCTTTGACATGCTATTTGCGTGGTTAATGATGCCATTTGCTTTTCTGCTTGGTATTGGTCCTCTTATTCGCTGGAAGCGAGACAGTTTATCTAAACTTGTGAAACCAATGCTCGTTTCAGGTGTGCTTGCTTTCGCTTTGGCCGCGCTATGCGTGTACCTGTTTGCCAATTTCTTCTCAACCATGGCTTACATTGGTTGGGTGATGGCGATTTGGATTATTGCGATGCATGGCTTTGAATTGTACGAGCGAGCAACGCACCGTCATAGCTTTAGTGAAGGTGTTCGCAAGCTGCAACGTAGCCACTGGGCAATGATGTTGGGTCATGTTGGTCTGGCGGTATCTGTTATCGGTATTGCGATGGTACAGAACTACAGCATCGAGCGAGATGTACGTTTAGCACCTGGCGAACACTTCCAAATTCAAGGTTATGATTTCTACTTCTCAGGCTTGCGTGATAAAGATGGTCCAAACTACGATGGCTACATCGCAGACTTTGAGATCACACACAATGGCAAATACGTGAATACGCTTCACGCAGAGAAGCGCTTCTACCGTACGGCTAAGTCTATGATGACTGAAGCAGCCATTGACCGTGGTATTAGCCGCGACCTATACATTGCAATGGGTGAACGTTTAGACGACAACCGATCTTGGGCTGTTCGTATTTACTATAAACCGTTCGTTCGTTGGATTTGGGCTGGCTCTTTGATTATGGCATTAGGCGGCGCACTAGCGATTTCTGATAAACGCTACCGCTTCCGTAAATCGCCGAAGAAAAACGCGAAGTCAAAAGAGCAGGAGGCATAACATGAATAAGAAAATCTTATTTATTCCGCTTGTCGCTTTCATGATTCTAGCGGGCATTTTCGCAACCCAATTAATGCGTAACCAAGAGGGCGATGATCCAACTAAATTGGAGTCGGTTTTGGTTGGTAAGCCAGTTCCTGAATTTCATTTAGAAGATCTGGCTGAGCCTGGAAAACAGTACGACCAATCAATTTTTAAAGGTGAACCGTTGCTCTTGAACGTTTGGGCAACGTGGTGCCCAACGTGTTATGCAGAGCATAAATACCTAAACGAATTGGCGGGTAAGGGCGTTAAGATCATCGGTATGAATTACAAAGATGATCGTAATAAAGCAATAGGTTGGCTGAATGATCTCGGCAACCCGTACTTGATCAGCCTATTTGATGGCAGTGGTATGCTTGGCCTTGACCTTGGTGTTTATGGTGCTCCAGAAACATTCATTATTGATGCAAATGGTGTGATTCGCTATCGCCATGTAGGGGATGTAAACCCACGTAATTGGTCAGAAACACTGGAGCCGCTTTACAACAAATTGGTTGAGGAGGCGAAGCAATGAGAAAGCTAATTCTTGCCGTTTTTGCTGCGATGACATTATCTCTTGCTGCTCATGCGGCCATTGAAGTGTACGAGTTTGATAATTTGGAACAAGAACAGCAGTTCAAAGAGTTAAGCCATACGCTCCGTTGCCCTAAATGTCAGAACAACACGATCTCGGATTCTAACGCTGAACTTGCTCAGGACTTACGCCATAAGGTGTACGAAATGACCAAAGAAGGTAAGTCCAAAGATGAGATTGTTGATTACATGATCGCCCGTTACGGTAACTTCGTGACTTACAACCCACCATTTACGGTCGCGACTGCGATTTTGTGGCTAGGGCCACTCGCTGTAGTACTGGGTGGTTTTGGTTTGATTGTACTGCGTAGCCGTAAATCTAAAGTTAAGGCAAAAGCGAGCAGTGACGAGCAATGGGATGAGCAAAAAGAAGCTCGTTTAAAAGCATTGCTTGAAGAAGAGAACAACGGAGATAAGAAGTAATGACACTATTTTGGATTTCCACCGTTGTTCTCACGCTTATTGCTTGTGCGCTGGTGGCTTTGCCGCTGCTTAAACAAAAAGCGAACAATGATGATGTGTTACGCGATGAGCTTAACAAGGCATTTTATAAAGACCGACTATCTGAGCTTGCAGAAGAAACTGACGAAGGTCTAGTTGAAAGTGAAGACGAACTGATTTCTGATCTAAAGCAATCACTGCTTGACGATATCCCTGGTGATAAAGCGCAAAAAGAAACTAAGGTTTCTCCAATCGCGGTTTTAGTTCCATCGGTAATTCTGACGGTGGTGCTGAGCTATGGTTTGTATTATAAATTTGGCGCGTCAGACGATATTGTTCAATGGCAAGAAGTGTCTGCAAATCTACCTGAGTTATCGAAAAAGCTGATGTCGGCTTCTTCTGAGCCGCTGAGTGACGATGAAATGGCGGATTTGACCCTTGCCCTTCGAACTCGCTTACATTACCAGCCGGAAGACTCGACAGGTTGGTTACTGCTAGGTCGTATTGCGTTAGCAAATCGTGATGTCACCACAGCTATCGATGCGATGGAAAAATCGTACCGCCTAGAGCCCAAAGACCCAGATGTGATGTTGGGTTATGCACAAGCTCTGATGCTGTCTCAAGAGGAAATGGATCAAGCGACGGCTCGCTCATTACTCGGCAAGCTGATGCAGCAAGACTATGTCGATCTGCGTGTGTTTTCTTTGTTAGCGTTCGATGCGTTTGAGCGTCAAGACTTCCCGGCAGCCATCAAGTACTGGGGAATCATGCAGCAAATGATTGGTCCAGAAGATAGTCGCTACGAGATGTTGTCACGCAGTATTGAGAGTGCTCGTAAGCAAATGGGCGAAGCGGTTTCACCGGATAAGAGTGTAGCTGTGACAATTAATGTGGCACCAAATGCTCAGTTGGATCCAAACGCAGTTCTGATTGTGTCAGTACATCGTTCAGATGGCTCCCCAATGCCTGTGGCTGCTGCTCGTTATCCGCTAGGTACTTTCCCTCGCACAGTCGTATTAGATGATGGCAATGCCATGATGCAAGGGCAAAAGTTATCTACACTCGATAAGCTCATCGTCCGTGTGCGTGTAGATTCTGACGGTAACGTAGCAACGCGTGATCAAGATTGGCACGGAGAAAGTGACGTCGTTGAATTTGGCGCACCAGTAGAAGTGACCATTGATCAGCAGTATTAATTGTTAACATCTGTCTCTGAAACATGACAACGAGGTAGAGTCAGTTGCCTTTAGTGGTATGACTCTAAACGATCGAGTAGAATACCGAAGGCCAGCGATTGCTGGCCTTTATTTATTCCCATATCTGAGTCATCTTTACTATGTATCCTGCTCAACATACGTACAATGGTTAATCGGGGTGACTTAGGTACATTAATAGTCGTTATGGAAAATAAAATGTATAACAAGGGTAAATCTACCTTCTTGTTGCTGTTAGCCGTTGGACTGGTTGGCTGTTCAAGTGCGCCTGATGAAGCAGTAACAGGACAAGAAACAAATCAAACGACTTCTGATGTGTATGACCCGTTGGAAGGCTTTAACCGAACCATGTGGGAACTCAACTACGAATATTTAGATCCGTATTTGGTTCGTCCTGTATCACTTGCGTATGTAGAATACACGCCAGTTCCTATTCGTTCTGGTATCGCTAACTTCTTATCGAACTTAGATGAGCCAGCAAGCATGGTTAATAACTTAATCATGGGTAATGGTACGAAAGCTGTGGACCACTTTAACCGTTTTTGGATTAACTCGACGTTCGGTATTTTCGGTTTATTCGATATTGCAAGTGCCGCGGGTATTACGAAGTACGACGAGAAAGCGTTCAGTGATGCAGTAGGCCACTATGGTGTTGGAAATGGTCCTTACTTCATGGTTCCAGGTTATGGTCCGTATACCTTACGTGAAGTGACAGATACCGTAGATAGTACGTATTTACCCCTCTCTTATCTCAACTTCTGGGCGAGTTTGGGTAAGTGGGCGTTTGAAGGAATGGAGAAGCGTGCTTTATTAGTACCGCAAGAAGCGCAGCTAGACTCGTCGCCGGATCCATATATTCTAACTCGCGATGTTTATATACAGCGTCAAAACTTTAAAGCAGAAGTTGAAACGGTAGAAGAAGTTAACATCGAAGAAGAAGAGTATTTAGATGAATATCTAGAAGACTTTTAAGCGTTGTTCTTCATAATCGAGAAATGAAAAAAGGCTTAGCTGATACTAAGCCTTTTTTGTATTTTGCAGCTTGGTTAGAAACGGTAGTTTGCTTGAACACCGATTAGCCAAACATTACCCGTAGTTTCGCCTACGAATTGGCCGCCGACTTGTTCTGCAGTGTCGTCTGACTTGTAACCACGAGACTCAACGATTGGTGCGTCTTTCGCAAAAATATAGGTGAAGCCAGCGTCTAGGCTGAAGTCTTTCGTCCAATCGTACGTTGCGCCAATACTTAGCCAAGTGCGGTCAGTTTCTGGAATAGTAATCGTGCGGTTTTTGTCGCTTACCGCTGAAGTATCGTATGCAATACCAGTGCGTAGCGCTAGCTTAGGATCAAGCTGGTAAGTAGCACCAACAGCAAAGCGATAGTTGTCTTCCCAGTTTTCTACTTTAACCATATGCGTGCCAGCAGTATTTAGACGTGCTTCCAATTTCTCGAAAGAGCTCCAATCCGTCCAGTTAACGCTTGCGTGTAACGCAAGTTGGTCTGTTACTTGGTGGAAGCTTGCCAATTCAGCCGTTGCAGGCAGGTTTAGATACATGTAGCCGTTGTCGCGTTCAGAAGTACCGAAGCCAAAACCAAGACCTTCAGCATGGCCTTCAAGCTTTAGTTCAACTTCAGATTTGTACGCGAAGCCGATACGGTTATTTTCATTGATCTGCCATGCTGTACCAACTTGCCAGCCCCAAGCGGTATCGTCACCTTCCATGTATTTTAGAGCAGTACCTTGAGGAACACTGATTGGTTGATTAGTTTCAGGATTTAACCCTACAACGTTATTCTTAGGAGCTGCTGCGCCAAAGCTGCCTTCGCCGATGATGTAACGGATACCACCACCAACGCTGATTGATTCATTGACTTTGTAAGCTGCGTTCAAGTTCGCTTCCATTGTCGTTACGCTTGCTTCGTTACCGAAGTGCGAGGCACCAAAGCCTTTACCTAAATCGGTTTCCATGCCGTAGTTGGTGCCAAATGCCAAACCAATCGCGAATTTCTCATTATATTGGTGTGATAGGTAGAAGTTTGGAATGATTGCATCATGTGCGAAGTCATCTGAAGATGCAGAAGAAGTGCTACCGTGGAAGTTTACATCACCTTCAATATCAATATTTGGGTTCACATAGATTGCACCAACGGACACTTGAGTGCCTTCCAAATAAGTTAGCATTGCTGGGTTACGCCATTGTGCACTTGCGTTGTCAGCCATTGCAGCTTCACCAGCATATGCTCGACCTAGGCCTGTTGCAGAATATTCAGCAAGTTGGAAACCTGCTGCGTTAGCCATGCCCGTTGCGCCAAGTAGGCTTAATGCCACTGCTGTTGATAGAAGAGTCTTGTTGGTTTTCATTCGAATGTTCGCTGATTTGTTTATAACGTGGGACAAAAGTTTAAAGGTAGAGTTTTTACTTTAGAAATGAAAATCCAGCGTAAGTGGTCATTTGGAATATTATGCTTTTAAATGTTATTTGTGCGGTTTAATAATCTAACTGTGAAAGGCTTGTAAACGGAATTCAGCGAACAGCTGTGCGTCCTAATTGTGAGATTTAGATACACGTGTTCACTCAAATTGAGTGGGCAATAAATCGCAGATATGAAAAAAGGCTGGAAATCCAGCCTTTTATATAAAGTATTTTTCTACTAACTAACAGCGAAGCGTTTAGAAGCTACGGCTGTATTGTAAGCCGAATAGAATTGCATCAGCATGAGTTGTTGCTGTTACACCGGTAGAAAGAACAGGAGATAATTGAGTATTCTCATTAACTTTTACATCTTCACCTAACAAGTACGTGAAGCCAAAATCGATGTTTGAGCTATTATCAATATGGTAAGAGAAACCTGTGGAGAACCACTGGCGATCAGAGTCTGGTACCGAGATAGACGTTACTTTATCTTGAGCGCTTGTGTCGTACATGTAACCAGCACGAAGTGTCCAGTTGTTGTTTAGGTAGTAAGTACCACCAATTGCGTAGTGCCAGCCATCTTGCCATTGATAGTCTTTCGAGTAACCACCTTTAAGTAAACCCTGATTTAGGTTCTCAAAATCAATTTGGTCGAAATCTTTCCAACCGATGTATTGGATGCTGTAGTGTACAGCAAACTTAGTGTCTTGGATTTTGTGGAAACCGGAAAACTCGGCCATATCTGGTAGAGGTAGCGTGATTTCCTGACCTTTGTCGTCTTTCGCCGTAAATTCAGGGCTGTAACGATACGCTAGACCAAAACGGTTGTTTTCATCTAGTTCGTACACAGTACCAACGTTGAAACCAACAGCCCAACCATCAGCTTTATCTACGTCCAGAATTTTTTGACCGCCAACCCCTGGGACTGAAGAGCTAGTTGTACGCTTCATTGTGCCTTGGCCGTAGATTAAATCTAAACCTGCACCAAAGCTCCATTGTTCGTTTAAACGGTAAGAACCCGCAAATCCAAAGTTGAAGCTTTTTACATCCGTAAGACCACCGTACTCGGTTGCGGTGTAGTTATCTGAAAATTCAGTTTTAGTGCCGAAATTAGAGTATGCGTTTACGCCCCATGCAAACTTGTCATTTACTGGAACGATTAGGTGAATGTTTGGAGCTATTGACGTATCACCCACATCATCAGTGTCAGCAACATTTACAGTACTGGAGCCCAAAGGAGTATTAACGTTATATTTCGCATCTTTCACTTCAATCATTGAAGTAATGCTTTCGAAACCTAGCGACAGTTCCATTTTATCAAACAGAGCCATTGCTGCTGGGTTACGAGCCATTACTGCTGCATTATCTGCGATTACCGCGTCACCAGCAAATGCACGGCCGATGCCAGTTGCTGATTGAGCGTTGATTTGGAAACCCGCTGCCATCGATTGACCTGAGGTAAAAGCTACCGTTACTGCTAGGAGAGTCTTTTTAAACAGACGCGTGTTCTGAGTCATTTGTTTTTCCTTATTAGATTCGTCTCTTTGGACGATAAATTGAGCTTTTGCTCAGTGGCGCAGATAGTAGTATCAATAGTTGCTTGGACAAATCCGACCATTGGATAAAATTGAATAAAAATTGCAGAAATGATGTCTAAAAGACGGGAAATTGCACTTAAAATGCATAATTTAGAGTTTAAGCTCTAAATGCGATATGGGTGGTGAATGTTTTGTGTTCTATTTATACAAAAATGCCGCTAAATAAGATCATTTAGCGGCATTTAACCTTTTGAAGGCTGGAAATCGTCGAAGTTGTTACATCGGCTTAATCATTGATGCAAGAGTCGTAGCGATCGCATCAATATTTTCACCTTCTTCCCCGACTAAAATCAGGCTTGAACTCCCGACAGGCTGAACGATTCCGGTCATGCCATCCTTATTAAAGTCGGTACTTTGTTCGCTTGGAATACCAGTAATAAATAACGTTACTTTACCTTTTGGACCTTGGAACACCATATGCACCGCATTGGATTCGCCAAAACCGCAGTGGTTTAGGTAGTAAACGTGATATGGAAAATTTTCACTAAACTGGTAATGAAATGGCGACATTTTCGCATTAATTTGCGAGCTCGGTACATCCTCATCAAGATGACGAACAAACGGTTCTTCATGAATAACGTGTTTCATCGCGGTATCCGCTAAACTGGCTTGTGCTGGAGACACCAAAACATTTCCCCAGTTTACTTGACCTACTAATAACCCTGCGGTGAACGCAATAGAAGCGGCAAGTGCCATTGCTTTGCGGACAAAGTTTGGTCTTACGACCTTCTCTTCATCAAGTGCACTCGACGTCTGGCTAAATAAAATCTTATCTGCGAGATCTTCGGGTACATCCACATTCATGGCTTGTTTAATTTTTACATCGAGATCCAAAACGTCATCAACAAACTTATTGTTGGCGTCGCTACCAGCTAAAGCTTGCAGAATCTCTTCATCCTTTTGTTTTGGATCCGACAAAATACGACGACGAAATTCTAAATCATCCATTCTTTTGTCCTCTCTTAGTATCTTGAGAATCCAACATCTCTTTAAGTTGATTACGAGCGCGAAATAGTCGAGTCATCACTGTGTTTTTATTTAAATCAAGAATGTCGCCAATTTCTTCTCCACTGAAACCACCGACAACTTGGAGAAATAAAGGCTCACGGTATTCAACATCGAGCTTCATGATCTGTGCCTGCAGCCATTCTTGCTGATGATGTGAGTCATCGCTGACTTTAGCATCATTGCCGTAATCATCGATATCAACTAAATCAAATTGTTTACGTTCGAAGCGGCGCGCATTTTCTCGTCTCAATATTGTGATGAGCCAAGACTTGGCAGCTTTTTCGTCCTGGAGGCTATCGAGTGACTTCCAAGCTCTAAGACAGGTTTCCTGAACTAGATCTTCCGCGACCGCTTTATCTTTGCACAACCAATATGCGTAGCGGTACAAGTCACGATGATACCCTCGGACGAGCGCTTCGTATTTTCTTTGCTTGTCCATATCAGAGTTGACCGGACTGTTGGAATTTTTCTTTCCAAACATTTTTAATATGGCCACAGGAGCCTCCATCCTCGCTCTGTGAGTTTCTTATTTGTTCTGAGCATGACTTTACTTGCTTCATCGCCTAGCGGTTTTGGTTGCAGGATTTGTCATGCAACCCCTTTGACACAATAAGCCATGTGGTTACCTAAAAGTGTATACGCAAATGTCAGATATCATCGAACACGAATTGATATATATTGTTAACAATATCATCATTAGTAATCAATGGCTTGGATAAGTTCACTCGATGGAGCATTAAAAGGGACTTCTGATGGTGGATTCTTGAATTGTTTTGAATCAATAATCGCTCTAGGTGAGCTTAAAACTCGTAAAATCACTATAAAATTGATCTATTTCAAAATATCAAGCAGTGAAGGGGTTATAGTACACCTTGTCATCTCGTTAGTCATTGCGACTAACATGTTGAGCAAGATGACACTTCCTTTTGAAGGCTGACTTTACTTTCTCCTAATCAGGAAACTGATTACTTTTCAATTGGCGTAAGTTAATTGTTTTATAGATATTCCGACCACACAGTTATGTGTGGTTTTTTTTTGCTTCGATTTTACTTTCCGTATACCTCTTACCGTTTTAACTCTCTATAGTTAACCATTAGTAATCGCATAAGAATCAAAGAAGTAGAGTAATTGAACTACTTGCTTCACGTTTATTTAAACGCACGTTTGATAAATTTAACAAATTCATTACAATGCATCAGGTCAGACCTCTTGTATTTAAGGAGAAACAATGGGCAAGCAGGAAGTAAAAACACGCAATGGTGAGCGTGTCGCTATTGTCGCGGGGCTTCGAACTCCCTTTGCTCGTCAAAGCACGGAATTTAGCCAAGTGCCAGCGGTCGATTTAGGGAAAATGGTAGTAAGCGAAATGCTTGCTCGAACAGATATTGATCCGAAGCTAATCGAACAAGTGGTATTTGGACAAGTAGTACAAATGCCTGAAGCGCCAAACATCGCACGAGAAATCGTGTTAGGCACCGGTATGAACATCCATACTGATGCTTACAGTGTGACTCGAGCGTGTGCAACGAGTTTTCAAGCGGCGGTTAATGTCGCAGAAAGCATCATGGCGGGAACCATCGATATTGGTATTGCTGGCGGTGCAGACTCTTCTTCCGTCCTGCCTATTGGCGTATCAAAGAAATTGGCCGCTAATCTGCTTGCTCTTAGTAAGACAAAAACAATGGGTCAGAAGCTTAGTATCCTCAAAAACTTGAGCTTTAAAGACCTGATGCCAGTGCCACCAGCAGTAGCAGAGTACTCTACGGGTTTATCCATGGGACAAACTGCAGAGCAAATGGCTAAAACACATGGTATTTCTCGCGCAGAACAGGATGCGCTTGCACATCGTTCTCATACGCTGGCTTCTCAAGCTTGGAAAGAAGGAAAAATCCAAGATGAAGTGATGACGGCTTTCCCTGAACCATACAAAAAGTGGATTTCGGAAGACAACAATATCCGTCATGACTCAACGGTTGAGGGATACGCGAAATTGCGACCTGCGTTTGATCGTCAGTATGGCAGTGTTACGGCTGCGAACAGTACGCCATTGACTGATGGTGGTGCGGCAGTGATGTTGATGCGAGAAGGTAAAGCGAAAGAGCTCGGAATGGAGATCCTTGGTTACATCCGAGGTTATGCATTCTCTGCTATCGGTGTGGAAAAGGACATGCTGATGGGGCCGACTTATGCCACAGCGAAAGTGCTTGAAAATACAGGCTTGGAACTGTCAGACCTGACGTTGATCGACATGCACGAAGCCTTTGCTGCTCAAGCATTGGCGAATGTGAAGATGTTTGCTTCCGATAAGTTTGCTCAAGAAAACCTTGGTCGCTCAAAAGCGATTGGTGAAATTGACATGGATAAGTTCAACGTGCTTGGCGGATCAATTGCTTATGGTCACCCATTTGCTGCGACTGGTGCGCGTATGATGACGCAAACCCTACGAGAGCTAAAACGCCGTGGCGGTGGTATTGCATTGAATACCGCATGTGCTGCTGGTGGTCTTGGTGCGGCAATGATTCTGGAGGTTGAGTAATGAGCGAGCAAAAAGCATTTAGTCTAAAGGTTGATGAGCAAAATATTGCTTGGTTAGCCATCGATGTTCCTAATGAAAAAATGAATACGCTGCAGGCGGCTTTTGCTGACGAAATGAAAGAAATTTTTGCTCAGCTAAAAGACTCCAGTGGTATTAAAGGGATGATCATCCACTCCCTAAAACCGGACAATTTTGTTGCGGGCGCAGATGTTAGAATGCTAGAAGCATACACCACAGCAAGTGAAGCGGAAGCCTTAGCAAGGCAGGGTCAGGAGTTGTTCCAGCAGCTATCGGACTTACCGTATCCTGTCGTTGCGGCTATTCATGGCCCATGTTTGGGCGGTGGTTTAGAACTGGCTCTTGCATGTGATTATCGTGTTTGTACGGATTCTGACAAAACGCGTTTAGGTCTGCCAGAAGTACAACTTGGTTTATTGCCAGGTTCTGGTGGTACTCAGCGTCTGCCACGTTTGATTGGCCTGTTACCATCGTTGGACTTGATCCTGACGGGTAAACAACTTCGTGCGAAGAAAGCTAAAAAACTGGGCGTTGTGGACGCCTGTGTGCCTGACACCATTTTGCTCGACGTAGCAAAACAGTTTATCGACAAAGGTAAAAACAAGGGTACGAAAAAGCTATCGACGAAAGAAAAGGTGATGTCTGGTAGCGGGCTAGGGCGCAAGTTTGTATTTGAGCAAGCTGCGAAGAAAACGAATCAAAAAACCCGTGGTAACTATCCAGCAACGGTTGCAATTCTAGAAGTTATTCAACATGGCTTAGAGAAAGGCTTCGCTAAAGGCCAAGAACTTGAAGCGAAGCGCTTCGGTGAGCTTGTAATGAGCTCAGAGTCAAAAGCGCTCCGTTCGATCTTCTTTGCCACAACAGAAATGAAGAAAGAGAATGGCACGGATGCGAAACCAGCACCAGTTCATAAAGTTGGTGTGCTTGGTGGTGGTCTGATGGGCGCCGGAATCAGCCATGTGTCTGTTGCAAAAGCAAAAGTACCTGTTCGCATCAAAGACGTTAGCAACGATGGCGTTTTAAATGCGCTCAACTACAACTACAAGTTATTTGAGAAACAGCGCAAACGTCGCATTCTATCCAAGGCCGATCTGCAAGCGAAAATGCTGCAACTGTCTGGTGGTGTCGATTTTACCAGTTTTAATCATATTGATGTCGTAATTGAAGCCGTTTTTGAAGACTTAGATCTTAAGCAAAAAATGGTGGCGGACATTGAAGCAAACGCTAAGACAGAAACTATCTTTGCGACCAATACTTCTTCGTTGCCTATCCACAAAATTGCAGAAAAAGCGGAGCGTCCAGAAAACGTAGTGGGTTTGCATTACTTCAGCCCGGTAGAAAAAATGCCGTTGGTGGAAGTGATTCCGCATGAAACGACGTCAGATGAAACCATTTCAACAGTCGTTGCACTTGCTAAAAAGCAAGGTAAAACCCCGATCGTAGTGAAAGACAAAGCGGGCTTTTACGTGAACCGCATTCTTGCGCCATACATGAACGAAGCGGCGCATATTCTGCTGGCTAACGAACCGATCGAAAAGATTGATACGGCGTTGCTTGATTTTGGTTTCCCTGTTGGCCCGATTACCTTGTTGGATGAAGTTGGTGTCGACATTGGCGCGAAAATTATGCCGATTCTGGTTAACGAGTTAGGTGACCGATTCAAAGGGCCGGATGTGTTTGATATCTTGTTAAATGATGGACGTAAAGGACGCAAGAGTGGTAAGGGGTTTTACACTTACAAGGGCAAGAAGAAAGATGTCGACAAATCGGTTTACAAACTGCTTAAGCTCGACCCTGAATCTAAGCTAAGCGATAACGATATTGCGTTGCGCTGTGTGCTGCCAATGTTGAATGAAGCGGTACGTTGTTTGGATGATGGCATCATTCGCTCGCCACGTGACGGTGATATTGGCGCGATATTTGGTATTGGTTTCCCACCGTTCTTGGGTGGTCCGTTCCGTTACATGGACCAATTTGGCATTAAAGAGCTCGTAGAGAAAATGAATGAGTTTGCATCGAAGTATGGCGATCGTTACGCGCCATGTGATGGTTTGCTTACTCGAGCTGGTGAAGGGACAACGTTCTATTAAACGTTGCTTCGGTAGAGAAAAAGGCTTGCCAGTGGCAAGCCTTTTTCATAAAGAAGAAATGGTTACTTCTTCTTGTCTTTCTTATCTTTATTGTGGCCTTTACCTGGGTTGTCGTCCCCGTGAACGCTGCTGTTACCTTTTTTGTCTTTATCATTCCACTGCTTTGAAGAGCAATCATCTGATTTGATGGATACATTGTCTCCGCTAAGGCGCACACAGTCGTCACTTAATTCGAAGCCATCGCCTTTGACTGAGATTTCAGCGTGAGCAGATGCCAATGGCAGTATAAGAGCCACAAGTAAAAGTGCTTTTTTCATGACTACCTCATTAAGTTATTTTTAGTGCGGGGAATTAGAGCATAAGCCGTAATGGCGTAATTTCAATTTTCTGCTAATTATGGTGCCGATTCAATCTATGAGACCGACAATCTCACTGGGCTCTAGGTACATACTTAGTATTCGACAATTTTATTTCTGCGCAACTAGATCACCCCAAGCCGCAATCTTTTGGCCGAAGTTGGAACTCTTCAATTGATCCAATTTCTTGTCCTAGATGGATGCGCGGAGCCTCCGAATGCGCTTGACCTTGAGAGTGCATGATCAAACGATTTGCAGTACGAGGTTTCAATTCGTTCACAACGAAGCGAATCATGTCTGCGCGCGTCAGCTTCTTCAACTCCGCCAGTACCTTGTCACGTTGGTTAAACTCAGTGTCCTTATTTCCTATCGCAACCCAAAGACGTTGAGCCCGTCCTCGAAGTGTGGTGTCCGGCGTTGCTATTTGGTTCCACAAGCCGCGCTTACTGCTGTGCCATTGGTAATCGTTTAACTCTAACAGCACCATATAAAAGGCATTTAAAAACTCATCGATTGAGGTAACCAGCTCGGCCGGTGCTGCATTAGGTGACTGCACATACAGTACAATACCAGGGTGACGATTTAGCGGCATATTGCCAGTGCCTACCATGTAACCTAATTGCTGCTTGGTACGGATTTCATGGAAAAACGTTGCCGACATAAGGTGATTGGCCAATGAGTATAGCGCGATACTACGAGGCTCAATATCCTCGCACTGGTGGTAAATAACGACCGCGGAATCTTGCTGGTTACAATGCACCTCACGTTGAAAACTGCCATTTTTACCTAGCATAATGAGCGGACGAAGTGCCTCTTCATAACGTTGCTCGTTAACTCTTAGAGCATCCTTCAAGGTCGTAGCCATGTCATGGGCTTGCTGGCGTTGCCAGTCTCCGTAAACAAACATTTCAACGTGCAGTTCTGCAAGAATGGATTCTACGAATACCGAGAGTTCATCGACTTCGATTTCTTCTAGCGCTTCGACTAAGGTTGCGAAAGGCGGGTTATTGGGTTGAAGTAACCCAGTAAGTGCGTTAAACAGCTGCGAAATAGGGCGATCTTGTGAAGCATTTCTCCAGTTTCGTAACAGTTGTTGTTTGATGGTTTCAAAGCGAGCAGGGCTGAAATCTCGAGAAGCAAAACGGTGCAGAATCATTTCCAGCAACTGAGGCAGCTTTTGACTGAACCCAGAGAGGGTTAAGGTCACGCCACCTTGGTGAGCGTACATGTTGTAACCCATCCCTGCGATTTCTGCTTGATAGGTTTCTTTTGCTAGCGAATCGAGGAACATCTCTACACATAAGCGCGTTTTGACGATGTTCTTTGGTGATGCAACGGCATGAGAGCTGTCGATAGCGACATAAACGACACCTTTAGGCACGCGAAATTCGTCATCTTGCAAATGCCACAGCCGAAACCCTTCGAGATCCTCAATCAACTCTGGCAGCGAGTCACCATTTTCGAGTGGCATGGGGTCGAGGTCGTAGCAAATATAAGGGTTCTTTTCCGGTAAGACGAATTGCCAGCTTGGGTCGATTTGTTGATAGAAACGACGTTGGTCTTCACTAAAAGGTGTGACGGAGTACGGGGTAAAGTACCATTCGGCAGTACGGTTGTATTCCAGGCCTTTAGCAATCAAAGTGACGCGTACATTATCGATGGTTAAGTATCGCAGCAATGAACGCTGTAACTCCTCATCGTAGCCCGTCATTTTGTAGTCACCATAAACCGTGTCTTCCGGTTGATAGTGCTGCATGTTGATCACCAGATGGCTGACGAGATCCATTGGGCGCGATGGCTCTTGGAAGCGAAAAGCCGATTCTAATACCGCTTGTTTTTCGAGATAGCGCCATTCATCTAACCCGTCTTGTTTGATCATCGAGAGGTATTGAAAAACTGCTTGAACGATATCATCAACATGATCTAAGCCGTTTGGCGTCAGGGTGCAGCTTACGGTAAAGTCTCGGTAGTTACTGCCACTCGCGCCGCCGCCCGCTGAGAGAGAAGTAATCCAGCCTTTTTCTTTGAGTTGAAGCATCAAACTGCCTTCTCCTTCATAACCCAACAGGTGAGCAAAGTAGGAGAGTGGCTTCACGCTATAATGCGCATCCATTCCCGGCATGGGGAATGTGAGAATCAGTTTACGGAACTCTTTGAGCGGCTCGACTTGAACCAAAATGCCCGTGCTTTCCTCAGTGCCTATCGGTACATCAATCGATTTTCCACGAAGGTGGTGATTTGGGATGTCGGCAAACATGGTTTCTACCCAAGCTTGCTGTTCATCGAGCGACTGTGGCCCAAATAGAGTCAGTGTCATCAAATCGGCGGAATACTGAGAGTGGTGAAACTCCACAATTTCGTCGCGGATGGATTTACCATCTCGGTCGCCAAGAGTATCTAAGTTTCCGACAGAGAATTTTGAAAACGGGTGCTCTGGATTGATGACTTCTTTGTTAACTTGATACAGGCGACGAGAATCATCATTAAGTTTGAGCTTGTATTCGGAGTCGACAGCCTGTCGCTCTTTGTCTAATGCTTCTTCGTTAAACAAAGGTGCGGTAAAGAATTGGCTAAACCGATCTAAGGCACTTTCAAAGGCATTTGGAGCAATATTGAAAAAGAAACAAGTGTGCTCTGTACCAGTCCAAGCGTTGTTTGTTCCACCGTGTTGGCTAATATAGCTTTGAAACTCGCCCACTTTAGGGTATTTTTCCGTACCCAAAAAAAGCATGTGTTCTAAATAGTGTGCCAGACCTTGGCGATCGTTTGGGTCGTCGAAGTGTCCAACGTTCACTGCCAGAGCAGCTGCCGACTGTTGAGCTGTATCGGAATGAATCAGCAGTACACGCAGTTCATTGCTCAAGGTAATGTAGCGGTATTGATTTGAATCGTTAGGACTTAGATGCACGATGCGTCTCCAGATTTCGCATTACAGTAATTTAGGCTCCCCTCGCGGGGGGCGCAAAGTTTGCGTTTCGACAAATACTGCTTGCCGTATTTTTGTTATTCGTAGACTTCTGCACAGGCCCATCGCGTTTGCGTATGGGGAAGAACTGTTTGAGTGAATGCTCTGAACTCATTGCACAGTTAAATAGTGTGATGAACTGAGTACATTCTTTTAATAGATTGTTAAGAAAGTCGCTATCTTTAACAAGCGAATTGGTATAATGAACAGATAATTATATCAGTATTTTTGTTTCGTCATTGTTAAAGTTAGCCCCGTCTATCTAATAAAGATAGCAGTCAACCTTTTGGTAGCGTTAGCTATCCCTAGGAAATAACATGAAAATATTCATCATGCGTCACGGTGAAGCCGAGCATTTTGCAGATTCAGACGCAGCACGACAATTGACCCCAAGAGGCAGAGTCGAATCAGAAGCGGTTGCTAGAGCCTGTAAAGAACAGGGTTTTGCGCAATTCGATAAAGTGTTGGTGAGTCCGTACATTAGAGCTCAACAAACTTGGCAAGAGATCAGTGCGTATTTCTCTGCAAAAAGCATTGAAACTTGTGAAGATATTACACCTTATGGCCAGTCCGAGCATGTCTTCGATTTCGCAAGTGCGTTAATCGAAGTCGAACAATTGGACTCGCTTTTGTTCGTATCGCATTTGCCTTTGGTCGGTTATCTGACTTCAGAGTTTGTAAAAGACATGACACCTCCGATGTTTCCTACATCAGGCCTAGTGTGTATTGAATATGATTTACAAACACAAAATGGTGAAGTGCTATGGCATATTACGCCATAAGTGTCTAAACCAAAATAAGCGTTTGCAAATTAGAGACCGAATAAGAAAGGCAGGAGATCCCTGCCTTTTCGTTTCGTCGTGTCTACAGCAAGCTTGTTACTTTTCAGGAATTGAAAGCAACACTAACAACGCACCATCACCACCAAATTCTAGTGGCGCTTGGTGAAAAGCCATAACGTCAGGATGCTGTGCTAACCAAAGTGGGGCTTTCTGTTTCAGGATGTGTTTCCCAATACCATGTTGCACACACGCACAATGAATCTCGTTTTTGATGCAATAGGCTATCATCGCACCAAGCTCGCGTTTTGCTTCTTGCTGTGTCATGCCGTGCATATCGAGGAACACGTCCGGTACATACACGCCACGACGTAGACGTTTGACTTCATAAGTGGAGACGTCGTCACGTACATAACGAGTTGGACCTTCATCGTTTAATAGAGGGACAAACTCGTCTGAAAAGTAAAATTCAGAGTCACTCGCTTCACGGTTGGAGCGCTTGATTTCTTTTTGCTTAGTATTTTTTTTTGGTTGCTGGATTATGGTATCCTGTCGCAACTTTTTTACGCCCTGTACTGCTTCCTGAAACAAGGCGAAATCGTCATCGTTCTCGGTGTCTTTTTTGCTCATTAGGTAAACAATTTCATTAATAAACTTTATTGGCAGTATTGTAGCGCTTTTCGGAGGCAATTTTGGATAAGATTTTTGTAGAAGAAGCGGTATCGGAGCTGCATACCCTTCAAGATATGATTCGTTGGACGGTAAGCCGCTTTAATGCAGCGAACCTGTTTTACGGTCATGGTACTGATAATGCGTGGGATGAAGCAGTTCAGCTTATCCTGCCAACCTTATACTTGCCGATTGATGTGCCTCCGCACGTATTGAACTCTCGCCTAACGACAAGCGAGCGTCTGCGTATTGTTGGGCGCGTAGTAAAACGCATCAACGAGCGTACGCCAACAGCATACCTAACCAACAAAGCATGGTTCTGCGGTCTTGAGTTCTTCGTTGATGAGCGTGTACTTGTACCACGCTCTCCAATCGGTGAGTTGATTCAAGCGGAATTCCAACCTTGGTTGGTGGAAGAGCCTACGCGCATCATGGACCTATGTACGGGTTCTGGTTGTATCGCGATTGCTTGTGCGCACGCTTTCCCTGAAGCAGAAGTGGATGCGATCGACATCTCTACAGATGCTCTACAAGTGGCTGAGCAAAACGTACAAGATCATGGCATGGAGCAGCAAGTGTTCCCAATTCGCTCTGATTTGTTCCGTGATCTTCCAAAAGAGAAATACAATCTAATCGTGTCCAACCCACCATATGTGGATGAAGAAGACATGAACAGCCTGCCAGATGAGTTCACGCATGAGCCTGAGCTTGGGCTAGCTGCGGGTACGGATGGTCTAAAACTAGTGCGTCGTATTCTTGCTAACGCGCCAGATTATCTAACAGATAACGGCATTCTTATTTGCGAAGTCGGCAACTCAATGATTCATATGATGGAACAGTATCCAGAGATTCCATTTACTTGGATTGAGTTCGAGAACGGCGGTCATGGCGTATTTATGCTAACGCGTGACCAGCTGGTTGAGTGTGCAGAAGAGTTTAAACTGTACAAAGACTAATAGAGTCTTGCACTAAACATCAAAACACCGAGCTTTATGCTCGGTGTTTTTTTTATGCATACCTCGCCGATATTAACTCTTTACATCAAAACGTAATAAAGCCACTATGAATCCACGAAGAATTGGAAAGCAGCTATGCTCTGTTTTGAGAGAGCGTGGCGATAAAAACTTGAGGAAGTAATGGCAGGAAACAGTATCGGACAACATTTCCGAGTGACGACATTCGGGGAAAGTCACGGTATCGCACTGGGATGTATCGTAGACGGATGTCCTCCGGGGTTGGAAATTACAGAAGCAGATCTACAAATCGATCTCGACCGCCGTCGTCCAGGCACATCACGTTACACCACACAACGTCGTGAACCGGATGAAGTTAAAATTCTTTCTGGCGTTTTTGAAGGCAAAACCACGGGCACATCGATCGGTTTGCTAATTGAAAACACCGATCAGCGCTCAAAAGACTACTCTGACATCAAAGATAAGTTCAGACCGGGTCATGCTGATTACACTTACCACCAAAAATACGGCATCCGCGACTATCGCGGTGGCGGCCGTTCTTCAGCTCGTGAAACCGCAATGCGTGTGGCGGCTGGTGCAATCGCGAAGAAATACTTAAAAGATGAGTTTGGTGTTGAGATTCGTGCTTACTTGTCACAAATGGGTGATGTATCTATCGACAAGGTAGATTGGAGCGAAATCGAGAACAATGCATTCTTCTGCCCTGATGCTGACAAAGTAGAAGCATTTGACCAACTTATCCGTGACCTGAAAAAAGAAGGCGACTCTATTGGCGCAAAAATCCAGGTTGTGGCAACTAACGTGCCTGTTGGTCTCGGGGAACCCGTATTTGACCGTCTGGATGCAGACATCGCGCACGCACTAATGAGCATCAACGCGGTGAAAGGCGTAGAAATCGGAGACGGTTTCGAGGTGGTAAACCAAAAAGGCAGTCAGCACCGTGATACGCTTGCTCCTGAAGGTTTTGGTAGTAATCATGCGGGTGGCATTCTTGGTGGTATCTCGACTGGTCAAGACATTGTCGCAAACATTGCGCTTAAGCCAACATCAAGTATCACTGTGCCGGGTGAGACCATCACAAAAGAAGGTGAACCAACTCAGTTGATCACCAAAGGTCGTCATGACCCATGTGTGGGTATTCGTGCTGTGCCTATCGCAGAAGCGATGCTGGCTATTGTGGTGATGGATCATTTACTACGCCACCGTGGTCAAAACCATGGCGTAACAACTGAAACACCGAAGATTTAAGAGCTTTGTGTCATTCCAGCGAGCTATAGCGAGACTAGGAATCTAATTTCAGCACGATGAAAAGAGAAAGAAACATCTCTGACAACAGAGTGCTCGGATAATAGATCCTGAATCATGCTCCTTCGTCGCTGTTCAGGATGACTGAATATAAAATTATGCCACTCACTGAATCGCGGGTGGCACAATTTTATCAGGCAACCTTTTTTGTTTAAGTAGTTTTTGCTTAATGAATCGAGCCTTCGGTTTCCAAATGGAAAGAAGGCAGACGCCACTTAAAGCGTACCGCAGCCATACGCAACATGTAACCAGTAACCAGTGTAATAATAGTGGCAGTGACATCGGGAACATTGAATTCTAATAGCGCTAAGTACATTCCTGATGCGATAAGCGCGACAGAAGCGTAAAGCTCTTCATGCAGTACCAATGGTGTTTGGCGACAGATTAAGTCGCGAAGTAGCCCACCGAATACACCAGTTACTAACGCTGAAACCATACAAATACCAGGGTGCAAGCCCATGCCCATCGCAATTTTTGTTCCGATGATACTAAACACGATTAAACCTAATGCATCGAGGCGAATGAACAGACCTTTCAGCTTAATCACCCATTTCGCTAAACCTGTTGTTAGCACACCTGCAACACACGTAATTGCAAGGAACTCTGGGTTTTTTACCCAACCAAGAGGGTAGTGGCCTAATAGAATGTCACGTACGGTGCCACCACCAATGGCCGTTGCGCTGGCCACCAACATAACACCAAACCAGTCCATCTTTCTTCTACCAGCACTTAACGCACCTGTCATGGCTTCAGCCGTGATACCAATGATATACAACACACTTAGCAACATAGGGAAACACTCAACGTAAAAAGTCACTACGTTCTACGAGAATCAGCGTAGGCGAAGTAACAACACTTACAAACGGTTCTATCTCTCTTAAAAAGTGATTAAAACCAGCAACATGCTTGTAATCAAACGGCTTAAAAATAGCGGTTTGAACGGCATCAAAATAAGGCGAGAGTGTAGTGGTAAATAAGTACGCTGACGAATGAGAAATTGTATGGAGAAAGCGATGTTCAGATAAATTCAACTAATAACCAAAAATGTGGGGTTGCCTTTACCTCATAGCTAAAAACAGCGACAATATGCAGCGCATGTCAAACTGAAGTACAAACTCGACGATGACCCACGAATACCAAGACTTAATCACCATTTTTAATGACACCTTTTTAGAACAATTTAATACGAAATTAGAGTTAGGTGGTGATGAGCCTATTTATCTTCCTGCTGATGATGAACACCCTCATCATCGGATTATTTTTGCTCGGGGTTTTTACGCCTCTGCTTTACACGAGATCTCGCATTGGTGTGTGGCTGGTCCAGAGCGTCGTTTGCTGGAAGATTTTGGTTATTGGTATGAACCTGATGGGCGAACAGCAGAAGTTCAAGCGGAGTTTGAGAAAGTTGAAGTGCGACCTCAAGCTTATGAATGGATTCTGGCACAAAGCGCTGGCTTCCCTTTTACGGTGAGTTGTGACAATCTACACGGCGATTTTGAACCAGATAGGCTCGGCTTTATGAAAAAAGTGCATAAAGAAGTGCTAGGTATTTTGGACGTTGGCTTGCCTTTGCGAGTGAAAATGCTTTCTGATGCCCTGCGCGCATTTTATCAAACTAAGCCACTGGAAGCGTCGGACTTTTGCGTTAAATAACCACTAATAACCTCAGAGATACACCATGATTATTGAATTTGAAGAAAAACTACTGGAACTGATTGATGCTCGAATTGAAACAGCATCTGACGATGAATTGTTTGCTGGTGGTTATTTACGTGGTCACATCTCTTTATCCGCGGCGTCTTGTGAAGAAGAAGGGATTAGCGATATTGCTGAGCTGAAGTCACGCATTGAGAGCAGCTTAGAAGATTCGCGTACCGAGTTAAGCCCGGCCGATCGCGTGATTGTCAGTGACTTGTGGCAAGAGCTCCAGGCTCAGGCTTAATCCCTAAGCAGCGTTCTCCCTTTATTTAATCCTAGTCATTTACTACTTCGAAAAATTCGAACCTCTCAATAAAATTTTTGTGGTTGTAGCGAAACTGTTCAACTTTTATTCTGATCAGCATAAAACGTGAACAAAGGATTACAACCATGAAAATTGTCGCATTTGGTGCATCTACCAGCTCTACCTCAATCAACAAACTACTTGCTACATACGCAGCAAATCAAGTCGAAGGCGCTCAAGTGAATGTTCTAGACTTAAACGATTATCAAGCGCCAATGTTTAGCGAGGACAAAGAGAAAGAAATAGGTCAAGCTGAAGGGGCTGTCGCGTTTTTACGTGACTTGGCGGAGGCTGACGCTCTCGTTGTTTCCTTCGCAGAGCATAACGGTTCGTACCCAGCGGCCTATAAAAACTTGTTCGATTGGGCGACGCGCATTGAGCGTAATGTATTTCAAAACAAACCTGTCGTTTATTTAGCAACTTCCCCAGGTCCCGGTGGTGCACAAAGTGTTCTTGCGGCGGCGACAGGTTCTGCTCAATTTTTTGGCGCGGATGTAAAGGCATCGTTATCTGTGCCGAGCTTCTACGAAAATTTTGACGTGGAATCGGGTAAGGTTGTAAACCCAGAAGTGGCAGAGCAAGTGAAACAGGCAGTTGCACTGCTGAAGTAATCTCAGTACGAGCAACTTAGTGAGTTAGCGATTCCCGACACGTATCTGTGTCGGGAATTAAAACGAGAGAATACTCTTACAGCTCGGTAATGGCTTTGCCTTTTCTTAGTTTACGAACCCACATTCGACTTGGGTGAAGTTCGGTCAATACATCAACCGGTAATGGCAGCGGGTCCCCACAGATCTGGGAGGCCAACACTTCAGCTAATAATGGTGCAGAGCTCAGTCCACGAGATCCTAAACCTAAGAAGCAGAATAGGTTAGGGTACTGATGAATGGTTTCTACCTCTTCTGCTTTTTGATTTTGTAAGTTGGCGTATTGCGTTTTGATCGTCTCAAAGTCACCCACATTCCCGACAAATGGTAAGTGATCTCGGCTAACACAACGAATACCTTGGCGAGATTGATTATCAGTGATATCTACC
Source organism: Vibrio sp. 1402 (assembly GCF_033340275.1). Lineage (NCBI taxonomy): Bacteria > Pseudomonadati > Pseudomonadota > Gammaproteobacteria > Vibrionales > Vibrionaceae > Vibrio > Vibrio sp. 1402. The sequence continues at coordinate 130,780 of NZ_JAWOWE010000008.1, read as the reverse complement.
TCTTTTGCCCATGTTTGATTCGGTACACATTTCACTAGCTTTTCCGCATTATCTTTTTGGGCGTTTTCATCAAATTCGTAGTCAAGGTGACTGCGGTCGTAGCTTGCACCGATACACAAGTGTTGATTACTTGGGTTAACAGGTGTCATGTAACCGTCGTAACACAACACCGTTTTCAGCTGACTCAGCGTTTCTGTTGCTGGCGCATGACTGACTTGTCCTTTCACTTGTCCCATTGGTAGGGAAGCGGTTTGACTCAATGTCTGGAACTCATGGCCGTTCGCAATTACAACCGTTGAGTGCTCAAATGTTTGACCACTCGCCGTTAGTAGCCAGAACTGACGCTTTTCATCCCAATCTAATGCCTCAACATGGTGTTCAAACTTCGTTGAGAGTAACGACGTCTTCTCCAATTGTTTAATTAACCCGCGAGTTAACTCGGCAGGGCACAGCCACCCTCCCATTGGGTAGTGCACAGACGCCATATCAATAGGTAACCCGATAGTGTTCGCAGTCTCCTCGGCGGACAGCTTGTGAATGAGCTCTGGAGTGAAGTTACCCGCAAGCATTTTCTCCAGTTTGTCTGTGGATTTGTCATCCCACATCAACTGAGTTACGCCACACCAGTCATGATCAAAATCGATCTCTTGTGCTGCTTGTTCAACAAACTGACGTGCGAACAAAAATGCAGGAGCAAACACTCGTGAAACACCCGTGTGCGGGCCATTAAGCAGTGGATAAACGGCTCCTTGTCGATTGCCTGAAGCTCCTTTGGCTGGTTGTTTGTCTTTACAGTAAAGGGTGACGTTTTGGCCACGACGAACTAACGTTTTCGCTAACGCCGCGCTAGCTATACCACCACCAATGATGGCAATCGAATCAAGATTGCTAGATGCTGAGCGATTGAACCAAGGGAGATGGTTCGACTGCTTTTCACGTTGCTCCATAGAGCCGGCGATCATTTCTCGCTTAGTGCCGAAACCTTTCACCTTTTTCATTGTAAAGCCAGCTTCGTTCAAACCACGACGTACAAAGCCTGCTGCGGTAAACGTGGCAACTGTACAATCTTGCTTGGCTAGCTTTGCCATGTTGTTGAACAGGCCTTGGTTCCACATTTCTGGGTTTTTGCTTGGCGCGAATCCATCTAAGAACCAAGCATCAATCAAACCTTGTTCGTTGTATGGAACTTGCGGCATGCAGTCTTTAATGTCACCAAACCAAAGGTCGAGTGTGATTGCGCCGTCTTCTAAAACAATGCGATGACACTCCGGCACAGCGGCAGGGTAGTGCTTTTGTAACTTTTCCGCGTACTCAGCTAGCTCAGGCCAAGCTTCATGCGCCTTCTTTAAATCGGCTTTGCTTAATGGGTATTTTTCAAAGCTAATAAAATGCAGCTCTTTCAATGTTGCGTCCGGATGCTGACGACGAAACTCACTAAACCACTGGCATACTGCTAAGAAGTTTAATCCCGTGCCAAATCCTGTTTCACCAATGACAAAACGTCTTTGGTCAAATTCCTGCCATCTTTCTGGGAGATGATTTTGGTTTAAGAAAACGTAGCGTGTCTCTTCAAGACCGTTTACGTTAGAGAAGTAAACATCATCAAATTGGTCTGAAACCGGAGTACCAGCTTCGTTCCAACCAAGTTCTGCGTTTTTTATTGAAGTCATAATGGTGCAAATTTGTGATTTGGCGCGGTAAGAATGGGGCGATTGTACGAATTTATGGGAAAGCTGACCACTTTTGTTGACTATCTTAGTTATCATCTAGCGGATTTTTGAATTATAGGAATGTCATAATGAAACGAGTCGTAATCACCGGTATGGGTATTGTTTCAAGTATCGGTAACAACGTCGAAGAAGTTCTAGCGTCTCTTAAAGCGGGCAAATCTGGCATCACTGCATCTGAGCAGTTCAAAGAACACGGTCTTCGTTCGCAAGTATGGGGTGACCTAAAAATCAACCCGGCGGAACACATCGACCGTAAGCAGATGCGCTTTATGGGTGATGCGGCTGCTTATGCATACCTATCAATGGAGCAGGCAATCGCAGACGCTGGTCTTACAGAAGAACAGGTTTCAAACGATCGTACCGGTATCGTTGCAGGTTCTGGCGGTGCTTCTGCATACAATCAAACGGTAGCGACAGACACGATGCGCGCCAAAGGCGTAAAGCGAGTTGGTCCTTACATGGTTCCTCGTACTATGTCTTCTACTGTTTCTGCCTGTCTTGCTACGCCATTTAAGATTCGTGGCGTGAACTACTCAATGAGCTCTGCATGTGCAACATCTGCACACTGTATCGGCCATGCTATGGAGCTTATTCAACTAGGCAAACAAGATATTGTTTTTGCTGGTGGCGGCGAAGAGCTAGATTGGTCTCAAACTATGATGTTTGATGCGATGGGCGCACTGTCAACCAAATACAATGACACGCCAGACAAAGCATCTCGTACATACGATGCAGACCGTGACGGTTTTGTTATCTCGGGCGGCGGCGGCATGCTGGTTATTGAAGAACTAGAGCACGCACTGGCACGTGGTGCGAAAATCTACGGTGAAATCGTAGGTTACGGTGCGACATCAGATGGCTACGACATGGTAGCGCCATCAGGTGAAGGCGCAATTCGTTGTATGAAGATGGCGATGCAAGACGTTGATGGTGTGGATTACATCAACACGCACGGCACATCGACACCAGTTGGTGACGTGAAAGAGCTTGGTGCTATCCAACAATTGTTTGGTGAGAACAGCCCTGCAATCTCTGCAACAAAAGCAATGACTGGCCACGCACTCGGCGCAGCGGGCGTGCACGAAGCAATTTACTCAACACTTATGCTAGACAAAAACTTCATTGCTCCAAGCATCAATATTTCAAACTTGGACGAAGCAGCACAAGGTCTGGACATCGTGACAGAAGCACGTGATGCAGAGCTAACGACCGTAATGTCAAACAGCTTTGGCTTTGGCGGCACAAACGCAACTTTGGTTATTAAAAAGTACCAAGGTTAACTGAATTTGTTGGCGCCTTGCGAGAGTACTGTAAACGCCAACAATCCAGTTTCCAGAGCTTGATCAGTCACACTGATCGAACAGACGCAGACTCTATCCCATGGAGAGCGGGATAGGATCCTTTTGTTCTGGAACTTTGCCCGGCTATTTAGCCGGGCTTTTTCTTTTCTCTGTTTCTGCTTTTCTCTAGGCTTCCCGTCAATTGATTCTATAGGAGTTACCTCCTTGAGGTTTATTGGTGTTATATCTTGAGATTTTTCGGGAAAAGGGCACAATCGCTTTAGTTTCGCATCTTGCGAATAAACGAACTCTTACAAATGGATGTTAGAACGCTGGCGCTATGAAAATTATTGTTGATGAAAATATGCCGTATGCTGAAGAACTATTCAGCCAACTCGGTAACGTAATTCTAAAACCAGGTCGTACACTGACCGCCGATGATTTAGTGGATGTTGATGCCCTAATGATTCGCTCAGTCACCAAAGTGAATGCTGACCTGATCAGCAAAGCAAACAAGCTGAAGTTTGTTGGTACGGCCACGGCAGGCATGGATCATGTTGACCAAGCACTCTTAAAAGAGAAAGGCATTTTCTTCACTGCGGCGCCAGGGTGTAACAAAGTGGGTGTGGCGGAATACGCGTTCAGCGTGATGATGGTGCTCGCTCAGCAACAAGGTTTCTCGGTATTTGACAAGACGGTAGGTATTATTGGTGCAGGCCAAGTAGGTAGCTACCTAGAGAAATGTTTGAAAGGCATGGGTATTGAAGTTCTCATCAATGACCCATTCAAACAAGAGGCTGGTGATCCTCGTAGCTTTACTCCGTTGACAGAACTGATTGAAAGCTCAGACATCATTACACTACATACGCCAATCACCAAAGGTGGCCCATACCCAACGCATCATTTGATTGATGAGAAGGTATTAAATGGTCTCCGCAGCGATCAAATTTTGATTAACGCGGCTCGAGGTCCCATCGTTGACAACGCTGCTTTGAAACAACGTCTTTTGAAAAATGATGGCTTTACAGCGGCACTCGACGTATTTGAATTTGAACCAGAGGTTGATATGGAGCTTCTGCCTCTGCTAGCATTCGCAACCCCTCACGTTGCAGGCTACGGCTTGGAAGGGAAAGCTCGCGGTACAACGATGATTTTCAACAGCTACTGTGAGTTCTTAAATAACGAATTACGTGCGCATGCCAGCGATTTACTGCCAACCGCGCCTGTTCCTACTATGGTATTGGACAGAGCTTGGGACGAAGCAACACTGCATAACATCACGCAGTTAATCTATGATGTGCGTAGAGATGACGCTCTTTTCCGCCGTGAAATCAGTAAGCCAGGCGCTTTTGACCTGATGCGTAAAAACTACTGGGATCGCCGTGAATACAGCGCTGTCACGCTAGTGGGTAACAAAACATGTAACCTTGTTCCATTAGCAGAACTAGGTTTTCAGATTGAGGTAAGTCAATGAGCCAGCAATATAATGTTGCCATTTTAGGTGCGACCGGTGCGGTCGGTGAAACAATTTTGGATGTGCTTCAAGAGCGCAAATTCCCAGTAGGCGAAATCTTCCTACTCGCGAGTGAGCGCAGCGAAGGCAAGACTTACCGCTTCAATGGTAAAACGGTACGCGTTCAAAACGTAGAAGAGTTCGATTGGTCTCAAGCGCATATCGCACTGTTTTCTGCTGGTGGTGAGCTATCAGCCAAGTGGGCTCCAATTGCCGCTGATGAAGGCGTGATTGTTATCGACAACACATCACACTTCCGTTATGAGTACGACATTCCTCTTGTTGTGCCAGAAGTAAACCCAGAAGCGATTGCAGAGTTCCGTAACCGTAACATCATCGCCAACCCAAACTGTTCGACTATCCAAATGTTAGTCGCACTTAAACCAATCCACGATGCTGTCGGTATTGAGCGTATCAACGTTTCAACTTATCAATCGGTATCAGGTGCGGGTAAAGCGGGCATTGATGAGTTGGCTGGTCAAACCGCTAAGTTGCTAAATGGTCTGCCAGCTGACAAGAAGCAATTCTCTCAACAGATCGCGTTTAACTGTATTCCACAAATCGATCAGATGATGGAAAACGGCTACACCAAAGAAGAAATGAAAATGGTGTGGGAAACACAGAAGATCTTTAACGATCCATCAATCACAGTCAATCCAACGTGTGTACGTGTTCCTGTATTCTACGGTCACGCAGAAGCACTTCACATTGAGACTCGTTCACCTATCGATGCACAAGAAGTTGTTAACTTGCTTGAGCAAACAGACGGTATCGAAGTGTTCCACGGTGAAGACTTCCCTACACAAGTTCGCGATGCGGGCGGTAAAGACCATGTAATGGTTGGCCGTATCCGTAACGATATCAGCCATCATAGCGGCGTAAACCTGTGGGTTGTTGCTGATAACGTGCGTAAAGGCGCGGCAACTAACGCGGTGCAAATCGCAGAAGTTCTGATCCGCGATTACTACTAAGTCGCTTACAGTTCATTTCAAAGCCTCGCACAGTGCGAGGCTTTTTTGTACGAACGAAACAAAATAGTGTGAGATTAGTACGAATATGGCGAGAGCCACACATTTTTTATTCTCAACGCTATAGTTTTGCATGCGATATCCGATATATTTAACCGATCACCATTTCAAATTGTATCTAGCACAAAACTGAGCCTTCTATGCGTCAAAATTATAAGCGTTTGTTAGCAGCCCTTGTGTTGATGAGCGCGACTCAGACATCATCAGTGGTTCAAGCCGAAGGAATTCGTCTTGTTGGACCGTCTGGTGAAGTGCAATCATCTCCAAGCTATGCTGAAGATATTGAGCGAGCATTACCTGCTCCTCCTGCGAATACTCAACCGGCACGTTTCTTTGGTCCGACTGGTGAAAATCAAACACTATGGTCGATCGCTTCAGAATTACGACCTTCACGCGGTGTTACCGTTCAACAAACGCTTCTTGCCATTTACCGAATTAACCCTCAAGCGTTTGAGAACCAAAACATTCATGAATTGATCCCAGGGAGTCGGCTACGAGTACCTTCTCTAGAGCAAGTGCAAAGCGCGACCACAGCGCAAGCTGTTGCGATTATGAAGGCGCATGAAGCTAAGTTAAAACAGCCGAAGCCGACAAATAGAGCGACGCCAGCACAACGAGTCACCGAACAACCAAAGCCACAAATTAAAGTAGAACCCAAGCCTGCGACTAAGCCAGAGACAGTGGCAGCAAAGGAGCCAAAACCAACTCCGAAAACAATACCCGTCATCCCTGCGCCACCAGTAACCACCTCTCCGCAGGGTGAAAAGCAGGTCAGTGCGCTAAAGGACAAACTTCAAGGCTCACAAAGTGAATTAGACTCATTAGAAGAGAAGAACCATCGTCTTCGATTGATGCTGTCAGAAGTGCAAAGCGAAGTCGAAACTTTGAAAAGCGAGCTGAATGACGAAGAACGCATTCGCTCAGAAGTCGAGAAGCTGCTTGCTGAAGAACGCCAGCGCCTTGCTGAACAACAACGCATGCAACCAAGCACCATGGACAAAATTTTGTCGAATGGTTGGCTTGTTGGTCTTGCGGCATTAATTCCTGGTGCTTTGATTGCGTTGCTAGTTGTTATGCTTCTTGGTCGACGCTCTAAAGCGAAAGAGGAAGATGCGGCTGCACAGGAACAGCAAAACGTTGATCCTCTTGCGGCGCCAATCGGTTTAGCGGCGGCGGATGAGCTTGATGAAGAGCTCACGCTTGATGATGAATTGTTTGCAGATGAAGATATCAACACACAGTCTTTACAAGAAGAGAAGTCAGATTTAGAAGAAGACGTCTTTGCTAACCTCGACGATGAAGAACTTGATTTCAATCTGGAAGGGGACGATGACCCATTTGCAGATATTGGCGATGACGGCGACCTAGATGTTGGTCTGGATGAGTTTGAATCATCGAACAATGGTATCCAAGTCAACGGCGAAGAAAAAGCGCTTGGTTTAGAAGAAATGGAGCGAGCCTTAGATGAGGTTGCTCCAGAACTAGAAGTGCTCGATGACGATGAGTCTGGCTTCGATCTTTCGGATGATACGAATGAGAAATCAGACTCGCTTTCAGACGACGCATTTGCCGAGTTACTTGCAGCCGATGAGCCGTCAGAAGAGTTACCAAGTGACACTGTCGACCAGGATATGCTTGATGACTTGTTTGCTGAACTTGGCAACGATGACTTCGATTTAGATACTGATGAGCCTGAGTTAAAACAGCCTGTGTCGGATGATGACTTTAGTGTAGGAGAGGCATCTGACGACGATATCGATAAGCTATTGGCCCAGTATGAACAACCGGCTAGCGAATCGGAAGTTCGAGAAGCTGACGCCAATGAAGGTCCTGTTCTAGATGAAAACAGTACAGAGCTACTCGATGAACTCATTGATTTTGATGAAGATGACACAGACGAGTTTGATCCACTAAACGAGCTAGAAGCAATCTCTGGTTTTGAAGGTGATGACTCGATCGAAGAGTTAGACGCAGATAGCACAGACTTACTGGATGAACTCATTGATGATGTTACCTCTGAACTTGATGAAGAGACTGAAGCTGATTTAGATCCGTTTGATGATCTGATTCGAGAGGACGAGAGCCCAGAGCAGAATAAATCGGAAGAGGAAGAGTTACTGAAATCACTTGGTTTTGGTGAGCCAGACGCCGACGAAAAGCCATCTTCCGTAGTTGAGTCAGAACAAACTCATGAAGATCAGGACATTGAGTCTGGATTGGACATCGACGCTTTATTAAGTGAAAGCCAACCAGACACGCAACAAGCTGCAAAAGAGCAACCATTAACCGAGCCAGAGGCTGCTTCAGAGCCATTTAGCAGCGATGAATTTCTTGGTGATTTAGAGGACCTCTCACCAGAGAATGATCCTTTAATGAGCGAGCTAGACGACCTATTTGAGTCAGACAGTGAAGAACTTCTGCCAACAGAACAAGAAAAAGCGGATTTTTCTGCTGAACTTGACGCTCTATTTGATAGTGAAGACGATTTACCGCAGCAAGTTGAAAAAACACAAACGGAGATAGAGGAAGCTTCATCACTACAACAAGAGGCTACCGATACTGATTCAACACAAGAACCATCCGTGGAGTCCGGTGCTGAGGTACAGCCTCACGTTGAGCAAGAGGAAGACATTCCAGCCTTCACGCCGACACCAAATACAATAGAAAATGAATTCGGTGTTCCACAAGAAGAAGATTGGCTACTGGATGAGCCTGAATTGGAGCCGGAAACTGAGTCGACCAACGATTCAGAAGAAGAATTCAATTTTGATGAGCTAGATCTTCCAGAATTCAGCGAAGAAGATGCTCTAGCATCTATGGCTGGCGAACCTGCGTTAGAAACGTCCGAGTCCGTTGAACCAGAACAAATTGAAGCCGACTTGCCAGCTGAGTCCGAAGAAGAGTTCAATTTTGACGAGCTGGATCTTCCAGAATTCAGTGAAGAAGATGCCCTGGCGTCCATGGCTGGCGAACCTGCGTTAGAAACGTCCGAGTCCGTTAAACCAGATCAAGTCGAAGCTGACTTACCAACCGAGTCCGAAAAAGAGTTCAATTTTGATGAGCTCGATTTGCCAGAGTTCAGTGAAGAAGATGCACTGGCGTCTATGGCTGGCGAACCTACGTTAGAAACGTCCGAGTCCGTTAAGCCAGAACAAGTTGAAGCCGACTTGTCAGCTGAGTCCGAAGAAGAGTTCAATTTTGACGAGCTGGATCTTCCTGAGTTTAGTGAAGACGACGCATTGGCGTCTATGGCTGGCGAACCTGCGTTAGAAACGTCCGAGTCCGTTGAGCCAGAACAAGTTGAAGCCGACTTGCCAACTGAGTCCGAAGAAGAGTTCAATTTTGATGAGCTCGATTTGCCAGAGTTCAGTGAAGAAGATGCACTGGCGTCTATGGCTGGCGAACCTGCGTTAGAAACGTCCGAGTCCGTTGAGCCAGAACAGGTTGAAGCCGACTTGCCAGCTGAGTCCGAAGAAGAGTTCAATTTTGATGAGCTCGATTTGCCAGAGTTCAGCGAAGAAGATGCCTTGGCGTCGATGGAAGAAGAGCCAGAATTACCGAGCTCTGAGACTGCAGATATAGAACCAATCTCCGGTGAGGATGAAGAGTTAAGTTTTGACGACCAAGATCTTCCAGAGTTCAATGAGGAAGATGTTCTCGCGTCAATGAACGAGGGTGCGCCAGAGAGCCCTAAGGTTGAAGCAGAGACATCGAGACCAGCTATTCAAGCCGATAACGATCATGATGCTTTGTTTGAAGTATTTGCGCAGCAAAACGGCTTTGATACTGACCCAAAAGTGCAGCCAACAGCGACAGAGGGTGAGCCGCTCAGTAATTTGGATGATGAATCATCAATGGCTAACCTTCTTGCGGAAGACGCAAACTCAGAAGTATTTGAAGGTAAACTAGACAGTGACACCATCGCAAGTGCAGGTATGGATTTTGAAACCATGCTTGATGTTGGAGATGATTGGGATGGCTTTAAACCCGCTGCTGATAACGTAAGTTCTACTGAAGAAGTGCCTGAGGACCAGCGTGATGTTTGGAATTCGAGTGATGCACTAAGTCAGCCAGAGATCGCGCAAGAAAACTGGGCAGAGCAAAGCGACTTGGATGACTTCGACCCGAAGAAAAATCAATTTATGACGATTGATGAATTGATGGCTCAGGTCGACAGAGAAGGTGGTGAGTTCGAAGAAGAAGACCTTAAGCTCGATGTCGGATTGAACGAGTTTCCAGATGTTATCGGTGAGATCGGCGATATTGACGTAGATAGCAATGCTGAAGCGGCTGGGAAACTGGATTTGGCTAAAATCTATCTCGAGATGAACGATTCTCAAGGGGCGATTAAACTACTAGAAGAGGCGATTGTTTACGGTGAGGATGATATTCGCCGCGAAGCAAAAAGCCTGATTGACGCCATTAATGGCCGATAAACCGAAACAAAAGGGTAGCGTTTGCTACCCTTTTTGTGTCCCGTTAGTATGATGCTACCTTTATGTCACCCTTGGTGAAGCTGGCAACTTGAGGTGACTTGAGTATATACTTCCCGCCCCATTTTAGAGTTCGAAGGTTAAGATGAGAATCGCATTAGGTATCGAGTACAACGGTACAAACTACTTTGGTTGGCAGCGCCAAAGAGAAGTGAAAAGTGTCCAAGAAGAGCTAGAGAAAGCATTGTCCGTCGTCGCTAATCACCCAGTTGAAGTTCAGTGCGCTGGTCGGACAGACGCAGGCGTGCATGGCACGGGACAAGTTGTGCACTTTGATACCAACGTTACTCGAAAAATGGTAGCTTGGACCATGGGCGCAAACGCGAACATGCCGAGCGATATAGCGGTTCGTTGGGCTCAAGAAGTTTCAGATGATTTCCATGCAAGATTCTCAGCGACAGCGCGCCGTTATCGTTACATTATTTTCAATCATGCTTTACGTCCAGGCATCTTAAACTCGGGGGTTAGTCACTATCATGGTGAGCTCGACGAGAAAAAAATGCATGAAGCAGGGCAGTTCCTACTCGGCGAAAATGATTTTACGTCGTTTCGCGCGGCGCATTGTCAGTCTCGCAGTCCATTTCGAAACTTGATGCATCTGAACGTTACGCGCCATGGAAACTATGTGGTTATTGATATTAAAGCCAATGCGTTCGTGCATCATATGGTTCGTAATATCACGGGTAGCTTGATAAAAGTTGGACGTGGCGAAGAGAGTCCAGAATGGATCAAGTGGTTATTAGACGCCAAAGATCGCAAACTAGCGGGTGCGACAGCGAAAGCGGAAGGTCTGTACCTGGTAGATGTAGACTACCCAGAAGAGTTTGGGTTACCTGAAGTGCCGATCGGTCCACTGTTTTTACCAGATAATTTGAACTAATTTTACAAACTTATTTCAAAATATCGGTAGTGTTTACATTGAATGTGAACGGAAAACATACGCTATTTACGATATCAAAAATAGGTACAACCAGTTTTTTATCTACAGTAGCTGCAAGATATGGTTTAATCCGTCGGTATTATGTCGAATTTATATCTTTCGCAATGAAGCGGAAGAGTTGAGAGAAAAGGTCTTCCATGAGTTGGCTTGAAAAGATTTTAGAGAAAAGCAATCTAGTAAGTTCACGCAAAGCTTCTATCCCAGAAGGTGTGTGGACTAAATGTACCTCTTGTGAACAGGTTTTATACCATGCAGAGCTAGAGCGTAACTTAGAAGTTTGTCCAAAGTGTAACCATCACATGCGTATGAAAGCGCGTCGTCGTTTGGAAACATTTTTAGATGAAGGTAATCGAGTTGAATTAGGTTCTGAACTTGAGCCACAGGATAAACTGAAATTTAAAGATTCTAAGCGATACAAAGAGCGTATCTCTGCTGCACAAAAAAACAGCGGTGAGAAAGATGCGCTAGTTGTGATGCAGGGTGAATTGCTTGGTCTGCCGCTTGTGGCGTGTGCGTTTGAATTCTCCTTCATGGGTGGTTCAATGGGTTCAGTCGTTGGTGCTCGCTTTGTGAAAGCAGTGGATGCAGCCATTGAAAATAACTGTGCGCTTGTTTGTTTCTCAGCAAGTGGTGGTGCTCGTATGCAAGAGGCTTTAATGTCTCTTATGCAAATGGCAAAAACCAGTGCTGCGCTTGAGCGTTTATCAGAAAAAGGTCTGCCGTTTATTTCTGTTCTAACTGACCCTACAATGGGTGGTGTATCAGCAAGTTTGGCTATGTTGGGTGATATCAACATCGGTGAACCTAAGGCCCTCATTGGCTTTGCTGGTCGTCGTGTAATCGAGCAAACTGTACGTGAAGATCTTCCTGAAGGTTTCCAGCGTAGTGAGTTCCTACTTGATCACGGTGCTATTGATATGATCGTTGACCGTCGTGAAATGCGTCAGCGTGTGGGTGGTCTTATCGCTAAGATGACTAACCACAAGTCTCCTTTGGTGGTTTCGGTTAACGAATCTCCAAATGAAGAGCCATATTCTGTACCAGAAGCGGACGAAAAAGGGTAAAGTATCAACTAACATAAAAACCAAAGAATTTAATGGTTAAAGTTAGATGACCCAAAACCCAACTCCTCAAGCCACATCTTCATTAGAGATGTGGCTTGATTATTTAGCAAATATTCATTCCTCAGCAATTGATCTAGGCTTAGACCGTGTCCAAGCGGTAGCAAACAAAGCCAATCTTACCAAACCAGCTCCAACCGTAATCACCGTTGCCGGAACCAATGGCAAAGGCTCAACGTGTGCGTTAATGGAAGCCATTTTACTTGATGCTGGCTATTCAGTCGGTGTTTACAGTTCTCCGCACCTGATTCGTTACAACGAGCGTGTACGCATTAATGGCGTTGACGTTGTAGATGCAAAGCACTGTAAAGCATTCGATTATGTAGAAAAGCAGCGTGGTGATGTTAGCCTTAGCCTCTTTGAATTCGGTACGCTTGCTGCGCTACGTATTTTCCAAGTAGAGAAAGTTGATGTTGTCTTACTTGAAGTAGGACTTGGCGGCCGTCTAGACGCCACTAACGTTGTTGACCATGATGTTTCTGTTATTACGAGCTTAGCGATCGATCATGTGGATTGGCTTGGTGATGACATCAATGTTATTGGTTTTGAAAAAGCGGGCATTTACCGTTCAGGGAAGCCAGCAATTTGTGGTCAACCGACGCCACCAGCGACCGTGGCGGCTCATGCTGACGATATTGGTTCTGAGTTCTTCCAAGTAGGTATTCAGTACGATTACCAACTAACTGATAATGGTTGGAAATGGAGCAGTGGGGCATTTGAGTTAGAGGATTTACCAATCCCATCGCTACCATTACAAAATGCAGCCACTGCACTGATGGCACTAGGGGCTTCGGAATTGCAAATCACTGACATAAATATTGTCAATGGCTTGAATAATGCGCGTTTGGCGGGGCGTATGCAAGTACTGCATCACGAACCTGAAATAGTCCTTGATGTCGCTCATAACCCGCACTCTGCTGAGTATTTGGTAGAGAGAGTGAAGCAACAATATCTGGGTAAGAATATCCATATTGTGGTTGCAATGCTGCATGACAAGGACATTAAAGCAACCATTGAAGCTCTAACTCCAGTTGCAACACAATGGTATCCAGCGTCGCTTACTGGACCGAGAGCGGCGACCGCTGATGAATTGTGCCAATACTTACCTGATGGGCAAGTTCATTTTGAAAACCCTGTTGACGCCTTCGAGAGTGCGAGAAGCCACGCAAAGACAGGAGACGTTATTCTGGTGGTTGGCTCATTCCATACCGTCGGAGAGGTATTGGAACATTGGCAATCAAATAATAAATAAGTAAAGGTATTTTGATGGCAAGTAAATTCCAAAGTCGTTTAGTCGGCACCATCATTCTAGTCGCAGTCGGAGTCATTGTTCTTCCCGATGTGCTAGATGGTAAGAAACTGCACTACAAAGAAGAATTTGCCAGTATTCCTATCAAACCAGAACTTGATAGTGATGTGGAAAACTTCGAAATACTAGAGCCAGTGGAAGACGACATTACGTTACCGGATTCTCCGGTTGAAGCTGTAGTGCAAGAACGTGAGGATGCTCAAGTAGCCGTTTCTGAGCCCGAGCCAGTGCCAACATCTAAACCTGAGGTCATCAAACAACCAGAGCAAGTTGAGGTCGTCACTCGTCCTGTTCAAGAGAAAAATCAATATGAAGATTCAGCTTGGATCATTCAGTTGATGGCACTTAAGAATCACGAAAATGCTGTCGCGCTTGTCGCGGATTTGCAAAAGCGTGGTTATCAAGCTCACACAAAGAAAGAAAACGAGTTTACGAGAGTGATTGTTGGCCCTGATGTGTCAAAAAGTAAACTTGAACGACAAGTTCAAGAATTACAAAAAATTACAGGTTCAAAAGGTCAATTGCTTAAATTTAAGCCATTAAATCCATAAGAAAACGTTTGCGTCAGCATTTTTTCTGTTAAAATGCGCGCCAACTTAAGATGAAGAAAAGATGAATTGGATAGATTTTATCATTTTAGGTGTGATCGGATTTTCAGCTCTGATCAGTTTAGTTCGCGGTTTTGCTAAAGAAGCTTTGTCTTTGGTGATTTGGTTCGGAGCGTTTTTTATCTCCAGTAATTACTATGCCAAATTGGCGGTGTACTTCACCAACATCGAAGATGATATGTTTCGTAACGGAGCGGCGATCGCGGCGTTATTTGTCGCAACCTTGGTAGTTGGTGCAGTGGTGAATTACGTCATTGGTCAACTGGTACAAAAAACAGGGCTATCAGGTACGGACCGAATTCTCGGGATTGTATTTGGTGGTCTACGCGGAGTCTTAATTGTTTCTGCGGTGCTGTTTTTTATGGATGCGTTTACTGCATTCCCAAGCTCGGATTGGTGGAAAGATTCACAGTTGATCCCTGAGTTCAGCCGTATCATCGCCCCATTCTTCGAGCATTTACAAGCAACATCAAGTTTTCTGTCTGGCACTATCTAGTAGTGCCAGCTACTGTCGCAAATCGAGGATTAGGACATGTGTGGTATTGTTGGAATCGTGGGCACAACGCCTGTAAACCAGTCTATTTATGACGCGTTAACGGTGTTACAGCATCGTGGCCAAGATGCCGCTGGTATTTGTACCATAGAAAGCAATCGTTTTCGTCTGCGTAAGGCGAACGGTTTAGTCAAGGATGTATTTGAAGCAAGACACATGCAACGCCTGCAAGGCGAGGTCGGAATTGGTCATGTTCGTTACCCTACAGCAGGCAGTTCAAGCGCTTCAGAAGCTCAACCTTTCTACGTAAACTCTCCTTTCGGTATTACACTTGCCCACAACGGTAACTTGACTAACGCTAACGAAGTTCGTCAGAAGCTGTTTGAAAAAGATCGCCGTCATATCAATACCACTTCAGACTCTGAAGTATTACTAAATGTACTGGCGCACGAAATTGACTCAGTAAAAGGAAATGTCACGACCGAAGACGTATTCCGCGCAGTTACCAATGTTCATCGCACAATTCGCGGTGCTTATGCTGTGACCGCCATGATCATTGGTCATGGTATGATTGCATTTCGTGACCCACACGGTATTCGCCCGCTCTGTTTAGGTAAGCGTGAAGTTAACGGCAGAGCAGAGTACATGGTTGCGTCTGAATCGGTGGCATTGGATGCGGTCGGTTTTGATTTCGTCCGTGATGTTGCACCTGGTGAAGCGATTTACGCAACGTTTGACGGTGAGCTTTACACGAAGCAGTGTGCAGATAATCCTAAGCTGAACCCTTGTATTTTCGAGTTCGTGTACTTTGCTCGTCCAGATTCGTTCATCGATAAAATTTCGGTATACAGTGCTCGCGTTGAAATGGGTAAAAAGCTGGGCGAACGTATTCGTGAAGATTACGCAAACCTTGATATCGATGTTGTCATTCCTATCCCTGAAACGTCTTGCGACATTGCACTGCAAATCGCTCAAGCGATCGATATCCCTTATCGCCAGGGTTTCGTGAAAAACCGTTATGTTGGACGTACGTTTATCATGCCTGGCCAGCAACAACGTAAGAAATCAGTACGTCGCAAGTTGAATGCTATTCGTTCGGAATTCAAAGGTAAGAATGTGTTGCTGGTGGATGACTCTATTGTTCGAGGTACAACGTCAGAGCAGATTATTGAGATGGCTCGTGATTCTGGTGCCAAGAAAGTGTACATGGTCTCAGCGGCTCCTGAAGTTCGTTTCCCGAACGTATACGGCATTGATATGCCAAGTGCTACAGAGCTTATTGCCCATGGCCGTGACAACGATACAATTTGTAAGCAGATTGGTGCCGATGCGCTTATTTATCAACGTCTAGAAGATTTGGTAGAGGCGGTCGGTCTTGGAAACCAAGATATTACTCAGTTCGATACATCCGTGTTTAACGGCGAATACGTAACGGGTGATATTGACCAACAATACCTAGACTTTTTGGATGGTCTTCGTAATGATGATGCGAAAACACAACTTGAAATCCAACAGGATTTAGCAAACCTAGAGCTTCATAACGAAGGCGCATAGGGTGCGTTTTCTTAAGTCGTAAAAAAACCAGAGCTTCGGCTCTGGTTTTTTGTTTTCGCTACTTAATTAGTGAATGTTATAAGCGATCACAAAGTCAATAAAGAGGCGAACTTTCTCTGGCAGGTGGTCTTTGTGGTTGTAAAGCATATAAATGTCGCGCGGGTTTGCACTCCAATCTGGCAGTACGCGTACCAAATCGCCGCTCTCGATGTACTCTTTGATCATGACATCTGGCATTAGTGTGATGCCTAAACCTTCGGAACAAGCGCTGCGCACCACATTGAGCGCGTTTGCTTGAAAACGACCACGATCAACATTCACCACAGACTCGCCTTTGCTATTAATCAAGGTCCACTTAATAAGTGGGTACCCTTTTAGCAATGAATGGTTAGAGAGCTCTTCTGCATGATGTGGCGCAGGATTCGAGGTTAGATAGTCAGGGCTTGCAACGAGAATATCCTTCACTTCGCCAATCTTACGCGCGATGAGGCTAGAGTCGCGTTGCGGTCCCACTCGAAAAATTACATCCCATTCAGTAGGGTCAAGCTTGTCCGCATTATTCTCTGTCGTTAGCTCAATGTTGATGTCCGGGTACTGCTTCATAAAGCTGTTGAACATCGGCATCATCATTCGTTTAGTTAAGTTATAAGGCGCGGATATCTTAATCTTGCCGGATGCTCCTCGGCAGTCGTCAGTGATTTCCTCTGCTGCGGTTGTTAGCCTTTGTAGTAAAGGAGAGCACTCATGGTAAAAACGTTCCCCTGCTTCAGTGAGCGAGAGTTTGCGAGCATGACGGTTCAATAGTCGAAGATTGACAGAGTCTTCTAGCGCTTGAATGCGTCGGGTGATGGTCGCAACCGGGATCATGGTTTTTCGCGAAGTTGCGGTGTAGCTCCCATTTTCGACAACCAGTCGAAACAGGTTTAAGTCATCTAATTTCATATTTCCAGACACATTAAATTACCGATTACGGTTAATTTATAATTAACTTTGTGATCAAAGCTTGCTTTAAGTCAACATGTTGCATCATTTGAACACAGCAACCCTGTTTGAGTAAATACTGTTATACGCCGTAATATTTGTATTAATGCAGTTTCCGAGCTAAGTTTTATAACAAGGCAAAGCGGCCTCAGGTCTTGCTGTGACACGTTTTGCTGGAAGTAAACACAACAAAAATAATGACTTAATAATAAATCTGTTTTTTTGACTGAGCTTTGTGAGGGATAAAGGTATGTTTAAGACTCACAGTCAAACGGCAATGGTCTCGGCACAGGAAGTGATTAATCAAAAACTAATAATGTTGGTGGACGATGATCCAATATTTCGTAAAGTAACCAATGCCTATTTAGAAAGTCAGGGTTTTAAAGTAGTAGAAGCAGAAAACGGCCTAGAAGCGCTTCAACAACTCAGGGAATGCCAACCCGATCTTATCTTATGTGATTTATCGATGCCGGTCTTAGATGGTATCGAGTTCGTCGAAGAAGTTAGTCTCGAATACCCATATATGCCGCTTATCGTGGTATCAGGCACGGATGAAATGTCCGATGTCGCGAAAGCGTTGCGATTTGGTATTAAAGATTTTCTTCCTAAACCGATAGGTAATTATGAGCACCTATCTCAGGCGATAGAGAATACGCTAGAAGATACCGATAGCCACTTCTCAGAACAACGTGACTTTTCAAGTCAGTGGTTCAGGGTTGATGATGGTGGTGAAATCCCAGATGAACAAGAGCTATATTGGCATCTGGAATATTTACAACAGAATCCGAGTGCGGCAAGAGATTTACTGCAAGCGCTATTGCCAGAGAAGGATGCTGCTCAGGGAGATTGGCGCTGCTCGTACCGTTTATTGCAATCAACGGATGTGATGCCCTTGGTTTTCGATTATCGTTGGTTAATGAATGGTCAATTTGCGTTTTATCTCGTTGATTCTGCTTCTCAAGCTAATGATGGAGTTGCGACGACATTGCTCGTTAGGGCATTGTTTGACGACTATCTCCGTAACTTGAAAAGTTTCAGTGCTGATCTCAAGGACATGGTAGGGATCATTGAAAAAGGAATTGAGTGTTCGGAGTGTGCGGGTGCAGTCAATGCTGTGTTTGGTGTCGCCGACCTCGCTTCATCCTCGGTCTCTATATTGCCTGCGGGTTTAGATAGCCATTGGTCTGACGGAAATACGAATCAACACATCGCAGCAGGTAACCGTTTAGGGGGAGGAAGTATGAAAAACTTCATCACCCGCGATTTACCGCTTAGTGTTGCAGGACAGTTATCTATCGGGTGTTTAGGTTCTTCAAGTTTTAGTTTAAGTATTACCCGGAAATCCCGACTAGTATAATTATGACTTGCAAACCAATAAGCAGCGTCCTTACGCTGCTTATTATCTTTTTAGAACCACCAACACAACATACGTTTAGTTTAATAACCTTACTTTTTACTGGTGTTTAGATTTGGCTGTTTAATGTATAGTCAGCGCTTAAAACAATAATGACCCATTTGTGCAACGATAATTTAACGCTGTGCCTTGGGAGAAGCAAAGTCAACTAGTGAGAAGACACATCATGGCAGACAAAGATTTTAAAGAGCCTTATAATATTTTTTACTTTTTAGGTTTTATTGCAGTTCTTTTGATCCCAACACTTCCTGCAACGCTAACCTGGCTTCGTGTAATGAATGGTTACGCAGGCTTTTAATCTAGCTATTTTGTACCGGAGTTCACCATTCGTATTAAGCGTTACTTTTTCAATACTGTTGGTGGACTCTGTATTGTGCTCGGCATAGCCGGCATAGCCCTTCCACTGTTACCCACCACACCTTTTATTTTGCTTGCTAGCGCATGTTTTATGCGTGGTAGCCCCGCATTTCATCAATGGTTACATAACCACAAAACGTTTGGACCCATTCTCGACAATTGGCATAAGCATCGGGCTGTTACTTCAAAAGTAAAAAAGCGTGGTGCGATTTTTATTGCGCTTAGTTTCATGGTTTCAATCGTTGTTGTCCCCCTCGTTTGGGTAAAAATTGGTCTTTTAGTGATGCTAATCGTTTTACTCAGCTGGTTTATGCGTCTGCCTGTGATTGAGTTGGTTGCTGACCGAGAAGAAAATCACTAAGATTGTAGAGAATAGTGTGCCCGCTCTTCGAGTGGGCGTTTGTATTTTCAGCGCCTGTGACTTTTACGAAAATAAGCACATAGTGGTGAAAACCTATTGTTCGTTGCCCTCGTGATACTGCGATTAGAGAGGGCGATGAGCCAATCTAAGTAAATCGGTATTATGACTACAGAAACAATTTCACTGATCAAATCTAGCATCAAAAGCATCCAAGACTACCCAAAGCCAGGCATTCTATTTCGTGATGTGACGAGCCTTCTTGAAGACGCAAAAGCATACCAAGCGACGATCAACTTACTTGTTGAACGTTACAAAGATATGGGCTTTACCAAGGTTGTGGGTACGGAAGCTCGTGGCTTTCTATTTGGCGCGCCTTTAGCGCTTGAGCTAGGTGTTGGTTTTGTACCAGTGCGTAAACCAGGCAAGCTACCACGCCCTACTGTTGCTCAATCTTATGAGCTTGAATACGGCGTTGATACACTAGAAATCCATACAGATGCCATCGTTGAAGGCGACAAAGTACTGGTTGTCGACGATTTATTGGCAACGGGCGGTACTATTGAAGCGACGACTAAGCTGATTCGCCAACTGGGTGGTGAAGTTGAGCACGCTGCGTTCGTTATCAACCTACCAGAAATCGGTGGCGATAAACGTTTAGAAGCACTAGGTCTAAACGTGTACAGCATCTGCGATTTTGAAGGACATTAATACATTCAATGAGTTATTTAGCTTTAGCGCGAAAATGGCGTCCTAATCAGTTTGACCAAGTTGTCGGACAAAAACATGTCCTGACGGCGTTGGAAAACGCACTGGCGCAAAACCGTTTACACCATGCTTATCTGTTCAGCGGGACTCGTGGTGTGGGTAAAACGAGTATCGGTAGGCTGTTTGCCAAAGGCTTGAACTGCGAAACCGGCATTACCGCGACACCTTGTGGTAAGTGTGATACTTGTCGTGAAATTGATGAAGGTCGCTTTGTCGATCTTCTTGAAATCGACGCAGCATCACGTACTAAAGTTGAAGACACTCGTGAACTGTTAGACAACGTTCAATACAAACCTGCTCGTGGACGTTTTAAAGTGTACCTCATCGATGAGGTGCACATGCTATCGCGTCACTCTTTCAACGCGTTGTTGAAAACCCTGGAAGAGCCGCCAGAGTATGTGAAGTTCTTACTCGCAACAACTGATCCACAAAAGCTGCCTGTCACTATATTGTCGCGTTGTCTTCAGTTTCATCTGAAACCAATCAGCGTTGATGAGATTCACCAGCAACTTGATTACATCCTAGGTCAAGAGCAAGTTTCAGCAGAGCCAAAAGCGTTGGGTATGATCTCACATGCTGCAGATGGCAGTATGCGTGATGCTCTCAGCTTGACTGATCAAGCAATTGCATTAGGTAACGGTGCGGTGCAAACCGATATTGTCAGCCACATGTTGGGGACGATTGATACCGACCAAGCGATTCACTTACTAGAGTCAATCAGCAGCAAGCAACCTCAACAAGCCATGGATAAAATCCAGCAATTAGCAGCAAATGGTGTTGAGTGGGATGGTTTGTTGCAGCAAGTCGCAACACAGCTTCATCGAATTGCGATGTATCAAGCGCTGCCAGCGTCGCTAGACCGAGCGCAGCCAGATGCAGAAAAAATCGAGTTGTTGAGTAAAGCACTAAGTCCGCAAGACGTTCAGCTTTACTACCAAATTGCATTGAAAGGTCGTGAAGATTTGACTCTCTCGCCAAATGGGCGAGTCGGTCTGGAAATGATTGTGCTGCGTATGATGGCGTTCCGCCCATCAAGTAACAGTGGGGCAAATGTTGTTTCCAGTAACTGCGAATCAGCTTCAGCCCCAGTTCAAAGTGCCAGTCAATCAAAGGCTGCGCCAGCTCAGACCGCAGCTGCCCCTCGAGCTCAACAGCCGAGTCCAGCACAAAGCACACCACAAGTGGCGCCTCAACCTTCATCCAGTTCGCAACCTGAGTATCAAGCGAGTGGATATGAGACGGTTCCACCACAGTATGATATGGCGCCGCCGATGAGTGAAAACCCAGCGCCGCAGCATGAAACGCCACCTCAACAAATGCAAGAGAGCGTTTCAACACCAGCGCGCGGTGGTCTAAGCGGTTTACGTCACCAATTACGTTCTCAGCGTCAAGGCCTACAACAGAATACTCCTCAAAATGGTGGCTCAAAAAAGCCTAAAGCGGCATCTGCACAACCAGAATCGGTTATCGACCGAGTAGCGCAATTGCATGGCAATTCCGCGCAGGTGTCGCCAAACTTAGCTCCGAAGTCGACGGAGCCACAAGTTGAGGAAGCGTATCGCTGGCGTCCAAGCAAGCCTGTTGAGACAAAAGTAAATACAAAACTGACACCTACGCAGCTCAAGCAGGCACTTGAGCATGAGAAAACGCCTGAAATGGCACAAAAGCTCATCGATGAGTCATTAGAACATAATGAATGGGCGAAGCTAATCAGCTTAATGGAGATCCCTAAGCTGGTAGAGCAACTTGCGCTAAACTCTCATTATAGTAAGGAAGGAACAACCGTTTCGTTACTATTGAGAAGCAGCCAAGCTCATTTGAATACTGATAGAGCTCAAGCCGAATTGCTTAAAGCACTTAATACCGTGTTGGGTGAAGAGTGCCACATGAGCATCGAAATAGGGGAGAGTGGAGAAACACCACTTGAACTGAGAGATAGGCTCTACCAAGAGAAATTACAGCAAGCGCTGAACAGTTTAGAAAACGATCCAAATGTTCAATTTATTGAACGTCGTTTTGCTGCAGAGCTTGATAAAGATAGTGTGCGCCCTATCTAATAATCGAATGGAATGGGGTTGAAAACCCAAAGGTATAACCCCATTAATTGATGCAACACCTCATTAAACCAGAGAGATAAACATGTTTGGTAAAGGCGGTATGGGCAACCTAATGAAGCAAGCCCAGCAAATGCAAGATCGCATGCAAAAGCTTCAAGAAGAAATCGCGAATATGGAAGTAACTGGCGAGTCTGGTGCTGGCCTAGTTAAAGTTACTATCACTGGTAGTCACAGCGTACGTCGTGTTGACATCGATGAAAGTTTGATGGAAGACGACAAAGAAATGCTTGAAGATCTTATCGCTGCGGCGTTCAACGATGCAGCCCGTCGTGTTGAAGAAACTCAAAAAGAGAAAATGGCTTCTGTAACTGGCGGTATGCAACTACCACCAGGCATGAAAATGCCATTCTAATCTGCTGATATTTAATTAAGCGGACTTTTAATGCGTACCAGTCATATGCTGGAACAATTGATGGAGGCCTTACGTTGTCTACCTGGGGTTGGCCCCAAGTCAGCGCAGCGTATGGCCTTTCATTTGTTACAGCGCGATAGAAAAGGCGGTTTGCAGCTTGCAGATGCGCTTAGTCAGGCAATGACAGAAATAGGTCATTGTACTGAGTGTCGAACCTTCACCGAAGAAGAAGTCTGTCACATTTGTACCAACCCAAAACGCCAAGAAAATGGTCAAATTTGTGTGGTAGAAAGCCCGGCAGACATCGCAGCCGTTGAAGCAACAGGCCAATATTCTGGTCGGTATTTTGTTCTTATGGGGCATTTGTCGCCATTAGATGGTATTGGTCCAAGTGATATTGGGTTGGATGTCCTTGATTACCGCTTACGTCGCGGTGATGTTACCGAAGTGATTTTGGCGACAAACCCAACAGTTGAAGGTGAAGCCACTGCCCACTACATCGCAGAGCTATGTAAAGAGCACCAAGTTGATGCCAGCCGCATCGCGCATGGTGTGCCTGTCGGTGGGGAGCTAGAGCTTGTTGATGGCACGACGTTGTCACATTCGCTATTAGGTCGACACAGAATTTAATAAAAAGCCGCTGAATTCAGCGGCTTTTTTGATTTTGGGAGTTAGGAACGATTAATCGTTCGATTCTTTACCAAGAAGATTTTTGTAGATAACTGCACCAAGCACGCCACCCACAATAGGAGCAATCCAGAACAGCCATAGCTGAGAAACCGCCCAGTCACCCACATATACTGCGACTGCCGTGCTACGAGCAGGGTTTACTGACGTATTGGTGACAGGAATGCTGATCAGGTGAATGAGAGTCAAACACAGGCCAATTGCGATAGGTGCAAAGCCTTGTGGCGCACGTTTGTCTGTTGCACCCATAATGACAATCAGGAACATCATCGTCATGACAACTTCAGTCACAAGTGCAGCGATCATCGAGTATTGGCCTGGAGAGTGTTCACCATAACCATTGGCGGCAAAGCGAGAACCCACAACATCGAATCCTGCTTGTCCAGATGCAATAACGTAAAGCACGCCACCTGCGATAAGCCCGCCGATCACCTGTGAGATGATGTAGGGAGCAACGTCTTTTGTCTCAAAACGACCGCCAGCCCAAAGGCCAACTGTCACTGCAGGGTTCAAGTGACAACCTGAAATATGACCGATAGCAAATGCCATCGTCAGAACGGTTAAACCGAATGCCAAAGAAACGCCCAACAGACCAATACCCACTTCAGGGAAAACCGCAGCCAACACCGCGCTACCACAGCCGCCTAACACTAGCCAGAACGTGCCAAAAGCCTCAGCCAAATACTTATTCATGTTCTTTCCTGATCTTTAATTAAATGACCCGCTGAACATAGTCGAGAATTGTCAATAAATTGTGAGGGAGATCGCGCGAAAACCGCAAATGGGACGCTATGTGGCAAGAGTTCTCAAGGGTGAGATAAAAGGCTGAGGGGGGAGTGCTAAATCTTGAGTTGGCTTTGATTACTGCCTCGGAGAGAAACAACCGAGGTACTAACTTTAAACGTGTGGTCTAGAGTCGCATTACGTCAATTGTTCTAATTCAGTGATGTTGTCGAGTGCTTCTTGATTGGTGTTGCCGCATACAATCGGACACGGTTTAAAATCGTGACAGACTTTAGGGCGTTCAGGCTTACCAAATAGCTTGCACAAATTGTCGTCGTTGAGTTGCACACAACGAACACCTGCAGGTTTGCCCTTGGGCATTCCAGGTATTGGTGAAGAGATACTTGGCGCAATACAGCACGCTCCACATCCTAATCGACAATCCATAATGTAAACCTCTTAAAAATTAAGGGGGCAATTATGGTCATTTTGACGTGGATTGGAAGAGTGAAGAAAGAAAAAAATAAAAGGGCGCGCTTAACATTACGCTCCCTTTTTGGTTTTTTGCTTTTAAATCATCGTGATTATTTTAAGAAACGGTTATAAACAAACAACAGAATAAATGCGCCTAGTGTTGCGGTAATGATACTACCAATGTTGACGCCAGTTGCTCCGCCGAAACCGAGAATGCCGCCAAGGAAGCCACCTACAAATGCCCCTGCAATACCAAGTAACATTGTTGCAATCCAACCGCCCCCATCTTTTCCTGGCATGAGCCATTTAGCAAGTGCGCCGGCGATTAAGCCCAAAATAATCCAAGAAATAATACCCATGAAAACTCCTTAATGCCTTCTTGATCAATTGAGTAATGGAAACTTGTTTAAGGATAGAACAGTAAAACGAAAGTAGTTGAATATCTCCACCGTTATGTGGGAAGGATGCAAGATCTTCTCAAAACTTGAACTTTTGCGTTGAGAAGAGTATAAATCGCCCCCTAAATTCCCTTGGTGAGACCTGAAGTATGAGCACTCCATTTTGGCAAAGTAAATCGTTAGAGCAGATGACAGAAGAGGAATGGGAATCTCTCTGTGATGGTTGTGGCAAATGTTGTTTGCATAAGCTGATGGATGAAGATACCGATGAAATCTACTATACCAATGTGGCTTGTAGCTGGCTGAACAGTAAAACGTGTTCATGTAAGGATTACCCAAACCGTTTCACTTCGGGTGAAGAGTGCACCAAGCTGACCCGAGAAGACATCGACGATTTTACTTGGCTGCCACACACGTGCGCTTACCGTCTGTTGGCTGAAAAGCAGCCTTTACCAGAATGGCATCCGTTGATTACAGGCTCTAAGTCCGCAATGCATGCGGCAGGGGAAAGTGTCCGTAACAAAGTCGTTTACGAGATTGATGTGGTGGATTGGGAAGACCATATTTTAAATCATCCCAACCGTCCTTAGTCGAATAAAAACAAGCCTTTCATTGATTAAATGAAAGGCTTGTTTGCTATTGGGGCTCCCAACTTTGACGTCTCGCTAACGAAATGCTGCTCAGTTTATTATTTAGTGTTGTAAACTTAGGAGTATGATTTCAACGCTTTACACTTCTATTTCTGATTGTTTTGATCAGGATTGTTCCCTATGAGGTAAACATGACGTTTCATTTCCCCCAGAAACTGCGCCTGACATCTTGGGTGACATTATTCGCACTTGCCGTCATTATGTTCTCCCCAATGGCTGTTCATGCGACTGCTACTGACGACATCCAAGAGCCTTCTGCTGCCGAAATCTCGATTGACAACTTGAACCGAGAGATTGTGGATTTATCCCAAAGCCTCTCGCAAGCGAGTGGCGACGAGCGTGATGCCCTTCAACTGCAACTATTCCAAAAGAATGAAGAATTAAGAAGCCAGTTAGCGTCAGCGATTGAACGTGAAACTATCTCTCGCGACAAGCTGATCTTGCTAGTTAAAAAACAAGAACAATACTCTGAGGACGCGACGAACTATCTATCGGAAAAAATAAAGAAAGTCGTCGAGGATTTAAATAAGGCTAAGGATGAAGAGAAGCTTGCTCTTGTTAATGATTATCGAGAGCTACAGCGTTATCTTGATGTTAGCTTCGATTCGAGCTGGCAAAATCTCGCTTGGTTGAAGGAGCTAGGGGCCCAAAACGAGCGCGCAGAAGCGGAATTAAAAGATAAAATTGATAAACGTATGCGCTTACTGTCTGCTTCAATTGAGTACTTGAGTCAGCAAAGTGAGATCATTGGCTCCCAACTTTCGTCTAGCCCAGAGTCGGAAAAAGCGTCGTTGCAACTTAGTCAGCTCATTACTAAACAAAGGCTAAATATTGCGACAGAAAGCTTACGCAACCTGATTTCAATTGGTGATAAAGTCGGTTTAGAAACGTCTGAATACAAGCGCCAAATTTTTGAAGTGACGGGTAATATCACCCATGATTTACTGAATACCAAAGTTGTGTGGTCAATACTGAGTCACTGGTCCAACTCGGCACTGGATTGGTTTGCCGAGAATGCACCGCAGCATATCTTCCAGTTGTTTGTTTTTGCGCTGATTTTATTGATCGCTCGCGGACTGGCTAAGTTAACTCGCAAAGTCGTCCGTAAAGCAGTTGCATCGAAAAACTTAAAACTTTCCCACTTGATGCAGGACTTCTTTATCTCGATGTCCGGCAAATTCGTGTGGGTGATCGGTATCATGGTGGGCTTATCTCAGCTTGGTTTGAACCTAGCGCCAATCCTAACCGGTTTCGGTATTGCTGGTGTGATTATTGGTTTCGCGTTGCAAGACACGTTATCCAACTTCGCGGCGGGTATGATGCTGCTTATTTATCGCCCATTTGATGTTGGTGATTTTGTGTATGCTGGCGGTGTGGATGGCAAGGTAAGCCATATGAGTTTGGTGAACACCACAATCCGTACGTTTGATAACCAAATTATTATTGTTCCTAACAGCAAAATCTGGGGAGATGTTATTAAGAACGTCACGCATGAACGCATTCGCCGCGTGGATATGGTGTTTGGCATTGGCTATGCGGATGACCTCTTAAAAGCGGAGTCAGTATTGTCTGATATCATTACCTCTCACCCGTCGGTACTTCGCACTCCAGAGCCAATGATCAAAGTTCATACATTAAATACGTCTTCTGTAGATTTTATTGTGCGCCCTTGGGTAAAAACGGATGATTACTGGGATGTATATTGGGATGTGACTAAAGAAGTGAAACTACGCTTCGACCGAGAAGGTATTTCGATTCCTTTCCCACAACAAGATGTGCATTTGCATATGGTGGAGAAGCAAGACGCTTAATCACAGATCCCAACTAGTGAAAGGCACTCTAGATAGAGTGCCTTTTTTGATCTTCGGTTAGCGCTATAGTTACAGTTCGTCGAAGAACACCAGTTTCGGCTCGCATTCTAACAAGTTGTCGATCTGGCTAATCAAAAGAGCAAAGTGTTCTGTTTTACCATGAAGCTCAAATGCTTGTTGGTCTTTAAATTGCTCCTGAAAAACGAAGTGGCATGCATTGTCTTTATCTTGGAACAATTGATAACGAACACAACCTTCTTCATTGCGAGTAGGTTCAAGCGCTCGGGTAAGTACCTCTTTCAACTCTTGTTCTTTTCCCGGTTGTGCATGAAAGGTAGCCGTCAAGTGAATCATAATGTTTACTCTTTTTGTTATAGGTAACGCCCTTGGCGTTGCAGGAACTCAATTTTGTAACCATCAGGGTCGGTTACAAAAAAGAACGTTGCTAAATGCTTTTGTTGATGGTCAAAGGCTTTGATGTCACCAGTTTCAATGCCGAGAGATTTAATGCGTTTGTGGGCTTGTTCAATGTCCTCCACGCTGACGGCAAGGTGGCCGTAACCTGAGCCGTGAGTGTAGGGCTCACTTTGGTCGTGATTGTGCGTCAGTTCCAATTCAAAGCCAGTTTCTTGGTTGGCTAGATAGGTTAGAGAAAAGCCATCAAAGATGTATTGATCAGCGACTTCTAGTTCAAGTATGTCACAGTAAAATTGTAGAGAGCGGTCCAGATCACTTACTCGGATCATGGTGTGAATCATTTTTGTCATAGGTACTCCTTGATAGTCCGCACAGGTTAGCGATTTCAAAAGGAGTCTGGGTAGTACTCTAGTACGACAAATTAGAAGATGCTCAAGGGTTTATAATACGGATGCATAGCCTAGGATGGTTATTGGTCGGTTGGTTGCTATTAACTGTTAAGTTGCGCAAGTGCTTGACGAGTGGTCTCTTGAGGTTGGCGGGCGTAAGTGAGGCAAGCGCATCGAAGTAAGGAGGCAAAGTTGTTCACTTCACCATTGTATTCGAGTGCTTCTTGATAAACAGTGCTTATGAATTTAGGAACCGTCATGTTTTGAGCACTAGCGATTTCCTCAAGAATTGTCCAAAAGCTCGCTTCAAGTTTTACACTGGTCGCGTGACCATCAATACGGATAGAGCGGGTGATGAACTGATAGTTGTCTTGGGGTTGCTTAGCAAAGATTTCGCACATTTTCTTTATTCATATAATTAAAGACCCATAATTATTGTGGTGTACGATTTAAAACGTCAACTGTTTTCATGCATAAAAAAACGCTCCCTTGCGAGAGCGTTGAAACATCACGAGTTGTGAAGTAAGTGCAAGTTGATTATTTAATTTGTTGCTTCAAGTACTCGCCTAGTTGCGAGTGGTGCATGATTTTTGATACTGGAAGGATAGTTTCTGCAGGTCCCCAAGCAAATACGTTGACAGGAGTATGCGTATGAGTACCCGTCCCCCATACTGTGTTTTGCTTTGTTGCATGCTCACGCGCTAGCAAGTTGCTACGGTCGTTGTAAGGAAAGAAAGCATCAAAGTCATTGATTGTCGGTACGTTCTCTTCGCTTAAGTATTTGTGTCCAGCGAGTCGGTATGGATTTGGTTTACTTGCTAATACGCGTTCTGCTTGCTCAGGCGTAATCGAAAAATCGCTATTTGCGTTCACGACTTCCGCAAACTTCTCTGGAGTTTGCTCTTTCTTATCAAGCGCTTGGAATTCACTGATCATGCCGTAGTAACTTTTCTTTTGGTTGTATAAACCATCGAGGATCTCGAACTGACCAAAGTTGAAGTTTGGCGCGTAATCCTGATTTTTGAATGCTTCGCCGTCGCGTTTTTGTGGTTTAGGCAAGTTTGCTGATGAGTAGCTAAAGCCAAAAGAGCCGGTTTCGTGGTCAGCAGTAACAATGATCAGGGTGTCATCACGGCCTTTTGCCCACTCATAAACTGAGTTTACCGCTTCATCGAATTTAAGCATTTCATGCAGCATCGTACCTGCATCGTTACTGTGGCCAGCCCAGTCAATTTGGCCGCCTTCAACCATCAAGAAAAAACCGTCTTTGTCTTTTGAAAGAATGTCGATTGCTTTGGTGGTCATTTCTTTCAGCGATGGCTGCGTGCGTTTTGGATCGTTTTTGCTTTGACTGTAGGCAATACCATCGTTCATGCCCGAGTAAGCAAAAAGTCCAAGTAATTTGTCACCTTTAGCTTGTGTGAGCATATCGCGGCTGAAAGCCAGGTTGTAACCTTGGTCTTGCGCCTCAGTAAGCAAGTTGCGTTCGTCTTTGCGTTTCGATTTTAGGTAGACATTTCCTTCAGTGAGCTTTTCAAGCTGCTCATATGTCTCTCCCTTGTCGTTTGTCGACTTTGGAATCCAATGACGAAGTCCACCAGACATCATCACGTCTACGCCTGTTTCGAGCATATCCGCCGCAATACTGTTTTCTAGGGAGCGATGTGGTTGATGAGCGGCAAATGCTGCTGGCGTTGCGTGGGTCATACGCGTATCAGAGACGAGCCCAGTTGCTTTACCTTTACTTTTGGCTTTTTCTAAAATAGTTTCGACATGGTTGCCTTGGCTATCAATGCCAATGACTTCAGAAGCGGTAGGGATTCCTGTCGCTAGCATCGTAGCTGAGCACGCAGAGTCGACGACAATTGCGTCTTCTGGATTGGTCAGTGATGATCCAATCACACCTTCTTGAGCGAGTTTGTATAACGCTGTGCTTTCGCCTTTGTAAACCGAGTTAGGTGCGTGTTTTGCGTAGGTCTCGAGTAAACCAACTTGTTGAGGACCCATGCCGTCGCCGATCATCAAAATGACGTTTTTGATTTCAGCTGAGAGTGCATTGAAAGAGAGGGTAGATGCAGCCACTGCCGTAACGATTGGAGATACTAAGCGCTTCATTATATTTTCCTTGTTTATTGAAAGCGCAGGCATTAAAGCAATGATTTATGAAGGTTTTGTGTCGGTAATAAAAGTTTAACCAAATTGTCGTTTTTGTTTGGTTTTGCAGAAAAAATGAGTCGCTCTCTAACGTTCGTTAGTTTGGAAAGAAGAAAGCCCACAAACGTGGGCTTGGATTACGCTTAGGAGTTGAAAGCATGGACTAAAGTTATCCATTCAGTGCCTTCACAAGAAACCTAGTTTAGGGAGCAATAAACGAGCATGTATTATCGGGCCACAAGAGCGGTCGAATTCACTTACGTTTGCATCATATCGTTCTTTGGCTTATTAAATTATGGGCTGCAGTAAGTGTTTGGTTCAAATAGGATTTGTTGTCGTGACGATTATCAGACTGGTTATCAGACTAATGCCAATATGATGCCACCAACGGTAAGTGCCGCAGACAGGTATTGACCCGCAGAATATGAGCCATCCTCTTCTTTCTCGATTTTATCAGGGTGATCCATGCCAAGCGCACCATGCGTGAAAGATTCGACCTTTTCACCAACAGATTTATCTTCTGCTTCTATTTTCTTGCTGTCGTGCTCGATTTGTTGCAGAGCGGCAAGTAGCGCTTTGCCCTCGGTCGAAAGCGTCACCTTATTGTGTTCGACTTTCAGAGGCGAAGCACTAGTTTCTTCTTGTGCAATACTTGCTTGTTTAGAGGCGACAGATTGTTTGGCATAGCTATTAACAGAAGTGCTTCCTACTGGATTCATCGAATACTCCTTGGAACATCGACACTCGGTCACTGAGTGCGGGCAAAAAGCAGTTATATTTTTATCGGCGGCAAAGTTTATTTCTGAAGCTATTTGGATAAAAACAGGTCTGCTTTTGCCGCTTCTAGTTTCTATTGGTGATCATTAGCAAAAAATAGACCAGCAGGAAGCAGACCGTTGTCACCCTATGAATTCGGAGCGGTGTGATGATGCAACGCAACGCAAGGTAGTAACTTAAATTGAAGACCAGCTACTTACATTGAAGATCGTTATTGCGTTTAGTTAGATGTTGATATGCCGCCATGCGGTGAGCATCTTGTACATACCGTACTGGTGGTGCGAGGACCTCTAACTGATAGTCAGTATTATCGGAAAGCACGTTATCTGTTGGGCTAATTACAACCACTTTTAAGCTCGAGTTGCGGCTTAAGATTGATGCTGCCGTACCCAACCCTTGCTCGGTGTGAAACTTGCCTGCAACATGGACAACCTGAGCGCCTGGGTTGTCGTCTAGGTAGCTAACGATAGATTCCGCCATAGTTTCATCCCAAGTAACTTGAGCTGCAAACTGTTTTTCCGTCTGCTCTGGCTTACCGTGATGCATGGATGCCATGAACTTTTCTTTGTACGGACTACTACCAGTGTTGATGGCTTGTGCAATGAACATCCGCTGATCATCATCGAGCTTGTTAATGTAATCTAGCCCTTGTCGACCAATGCATCGGACAATGCTCTTTGGTGCATTTGCTGCAATGACCGGGAGATTTTTCTGCTTAGCAAACTCCACGAGAGGGCGATAGTCGCTTTCATAATTGGGCCAAGCGTTGGCTTGTTTCATTAAGTACTGTTCGCCGATCTCCCCACGTAGGTAAGCGTCAACAACAGGTTGTTTGTCGCGGGTAAATTGTTCCATAGATAACGCGAGTGAGCGGTCGTAGGACGTAAGTTGTTTGAGCATATCGGTTTGAAAGCGATGAACGCCGGCGTGTGTGTGCCATTCACCAATAAGAATGACATCTGCTTGTTGCAGCTCAATTGGCAGTTTGCTTAGAGCGATGTGCTCGCCAGAAGGGGTGTATAGTTGGTAGTCGTAAAAACTAGTGACTTCCGCTGAGGTTGCGTGAGAGTTGGTGTGCGTATATGAAGAGCAACCAGTAAGTAAGCCTGCAAAGAGCAAGCTCAAAGTAGAAAAGCGCATTGAAAAGCCTCCAAAAATGTCCGGATGATATTAATGGAGGCTGAGCAACGAATCAATATAAATGATAACTATTTGCGTTTGTTGTTTTTTTGACTTATTAATTGAGTGTTTTTTTGCGATATACACGCAACATAAAATCAGCCTCACATTGGAAAAGTGTAGCGGATTTCAACTCTTCACGAAGAGCATCGGTTGCTTTCCATGCGAATGGCGTCATTTGCAATAAATCGATTGCGGCTCCGTTTTTCAAGTCCATAACATAGTTAAGATGCTGCTGGTGCTCTAATTCAAACCCTTCAATATGTTCTGGTTCTTCATTGTGAAGACGAACTTCTTGATAAATGCGCTCACGCAGTTGGTATAAGTGGCGGCTAGCAGGAGTAACCGTGACAACAACGCCGTCGTTTTTTACAACGCGCTGCAGCTCCTCAGCTTTACACGGGGCATAAATGCGCAAAATGGCATCTAAGGATTCATTTGCGAAGGGAAGTCGGTGACTAGAAGCCACACTAAAGTTGCAGTGCGTGTAACGCTTCGCCGCGTAACGAATGGCAACTTTGGAAATGTCTAAGCCATAAATCGTGGCATGGTTCGCTTGTGTTTCTATCGTCTTTTGTACTTGATCTGTGTAGTAACCTTCACCACAACCAATATCTAATAATTGATGGGTGCTCCCCTCAGTGTATGTTGCACACAGCTGCGCCACTTCTTGGCGCATTGGGTTGTAGTAATCTCCTTCGAGGAATCGACGACGAGCTTGCATCATCTCTTTGTTGTCACCAGGATCTTTAGAACGTTTGTGGTGCGCTGGCATCAAGTTAACGTAGCCTTCTTTTGCTAAGTCAAACTGATGATTGTTTTCGCACTTAAACGTTTTTTCATTTAACGCTAGAGCTTGGTGGCATAGAGGGCATTGATAGTTCATGACGATCTCGAACAGAAAGTAGGGCGGCAAATTCTATCAAAAAGCGTGGTATCAAGTGAAACAAAAAGAGCCGACTGGGTCGGCTCTTATTAAGTATTAGTGGAAGAAGTCGACTTGCTCTTTCAAGTTTCGTGCTTGTTGTTGAAGTTCAATGGCACTTTGCGAGGTTTTTGCGCTCGTGTTGCGGCTTTCTCGGTTAAGTTCACTGATAGAATGGGCATTTGCTGCAATTTCTTGTGAAACTTGAGCTTGTTCTTCTGAAGTCGCTGCAATGGCGTCGGCTTGAGAGGCTATCGACTGCACTTGTACTGCGATGGCTTCTAATGCTGTGCCCGCGTCTTGTGCTTTGTCCAAGACCTGGTTTGCACTGCGTTGGCTGTCTGTCATCATATTAACTGCATTATGAGTCGACCCTTTTAGTTTCTCGATAATTTCCACGACATCTTGAACTGAGCTTTGGGTTCGGTGCGCAAGTGTGCGCACTTCATCTGCTACAACTGCGAAGCCACGGCCTTGCTCACCTGCTCGTGCTGCTTCAATGGCGGCATTCAAGGCAAGTAAATTGGTTTGCTCAGCAATTTCATCAATCATTTTAGTGACGGTTTGAATACTCTCGCTATCGCGATTTACTTGCTCGATAGCCGTTGCTGATTGATCCAATTGATCGTTAAGTTGAGTAACGTCGATACATACGCCTTCAACAATCGCGAGACCAGACTGGCTATCGGTATTTGCTGAGCGTACGTTTTCCGCAATGCTTTCGACTTGTTGTGCGACAGATTGAGCGGAAGAGGCCATTTCTTCAATCGCTGTCACAACTTGCTCGACTTCTTGTTGTTGTCGGTCGGCTTGGGTCAAATTGCTATGTGCATCGTTGGCAACGCTGGTAGAGTTGCTCTCCACTAAGTCGCTTGTTGAACGGATCTTACCAACAAGTTCATTGAGCTGACTTGCCATACTGGCGACACCCGAGCTCAGGTTCGTAATTTCA
Source organism: Vibrio sp. 1402 (assembly GCF_033340275.1). Lineage (NCBI taxonomy): Bacteria > Pseudomonadati > Pseudomonadota > Gammaproteobacteria > Vibrionales > Vibrionaceae > Vibrio > Vibrio sp. 1402. The sequence goes on along the minus strand of NZ_JAWOWE010000008.1, from coordinate 96,828 downwards.
TTCTTTGATGCTTTACGAGACGCTGGGATGCTCAAGCTGACTTCGCCGCCGGCTAAGCGAGTCATGTATGAGTTTAGAGTCGTGAGAGGTTGTAAGCTGCGATTCAAGAAAAGTGTCAGTACAACAAAAGTAATGATTGCCGCTACCGAAGAAATGATGGCAATGAGTGTGAGAAGCGTGTCGCTACCTTTTGTCACTTCTTTGATAAACGTACCACCTAGCAGTTTCCAGTTCCAACCTGGAACCTCTGTGTAGACAAGATACTTTTCGCCTACGTTACCTTGGTACTCGAAAGGGTAGCGAATTAATCCACTAGATTGTTCGAAAATCTGACCAAAAGGCTTGTGACCATTGTAGTCGGCGACTTCTAGTATTGACGAATCTGAGCCGCTTTTTGCTGGATGAAGTAGGTATTTACCAAGATTGTTTTCGTCGTTATCAACGATAATGGTGTAACCAGTGTCGCCCCATTTTATCTCTTCGAGTGCATCGAATAAGGTTTGTGTCGCTTGGTCTACTGGTAAGCCAATAAACGATAGGCCTGCTACCTTTCCTGTCGCATCTTTGATTGGGGCATAGTAGGTAATGTAGCGCTCGCCATACAATTTAATTTGAGCGTAATACGGTTGTCCTGCTTTAAGTTGCTGATAACCAGGATGGTTGATGCCTAGCGTGGTTCCGACCGCTCGCTGACCTTGTGGATCTTTTAGGGAGGTGGACACCCGAATAAAGTCGTCACCCAATGGTGCGAATAGCGTTGCTATAGCGCCGGTATCACGTGTGAAACTGTCGACCAACTTGGTGTCATTAATTAAGCTTTCACTGTATTGAGTGATGTTTGGTACTTCATGTCCCATGAAGTCAACCGTGTAATTTTCGACATAGACACCGGCAAGGTAGCCATTGCGAAAAGTAGATTCGAGGACTTTAGCGGTGTGCAGGTAAGCATCGAATTGGCCAGCAATGGTTTTTGCCATTGATTCTACTTTAGATTGGTGTTCTTTCAGTGTGCTTTCCAATAGAACATCGGAAGCGTTGCGGTAAACAAGCGCTGCAATACTGCTGAAAGCAATGAATAGACACAAAGTGATCACCAGTTTCAACTGGAATCCGACACTTTGATTTCGGTATCTCTCTAACATAGACTAATTCCTGATATTTTTATTATTTATGAGTTTTGTATCGGTATGCTATCGGTTTATATGATCAATTTTTTTGATATTTATTAATGAAACCGTCAAAAGTGACCAGTAACCAATAAGTTAGTAAAGATAGGACCATCTAAGCAGAGCTTTTATTACAAAAAAAAGCCGGGTATCCCGGCCTTTATATGGTGATTCTTACTGCGCTGAAATGACAGTGACAAGTTCATGTGTCTCACCTGGTTGGAGCGTTTGACCTTGCTCAATACTTGGTGCATGAACAGCAGACTCCACACACAACATGGTTTGATAACCATCGTCAGCCATGTCACCCATGCTTTGCGCACCTTCTGCCCAAGGGTTCCATAATACTGCTGAGTTGTGGCCTTGGTTGTGTACGCTTAGCGTACGATCCAATACCGGGTCTTTTACCAAAATTTTCGCTTCTGGTTGCGTGTAAACGCGATCAATGGTGTCAGTTAGTTGTAGAACATTACCACCTTGGCATACCGCATCAGCTTTCAAGCTATCAATGTACTCGGCACCCATGCCTGTCGTTTGTGCTTGCTTAATGTCTCCAACGTTTAGGTAAGTATGTAATGCGCCAGAGAAGGTCCAAGCCTCGTCATCAATGTTCATGACTTTGAGCGTCACTTTTAGCTCATCGCCCACTTCAATCACCAAACGAGCGTCAAACATATGGGGCCAAATATCGTGGATTTCTTCTGTCGGGAACAGAGCAAGTTCAACAATCACACCGTTATGGTTCTCACGATGTTCAACCAACTCCCATTCTGCGGTGCGGGCAAAGCCGTGAGCTGGAGCAGCAATACGCCCAAACCAAGGCCAACAAACCGGAATACCACCGCGAAGAGCAGCTTTACCATCGAAGACAGCTTTTTCGCTCATCCAGATCAGATCTTCTTGACCTTTAGGCGTGAACGACACGACATGACCACCGTGTAGCGAGATGCCTGCCGTTGCTTTGTCATGAATCACGCGGACGATTTTTATCTGATCAACTTCAACGATAGTGACGTTATCAGATAGCACCGTTAGGGCTGGGAGAGTTTTTAAATCCATGTGTAGTTTCCTATCGCTGGGGAGAGCTTTTAGACGCGCTTCGCACATTAAATGCAACATCGAGCCTGTATTCTCTCAAATTCCAGATACAAAAAAGGCGACTCTAGAGCCGCCTTTTCTTTAACGAAGTTATTCGCTAATTGCTAACTTTCTAATTACTTAGAGATGTGAGCGATTAGGTCTAGAACTTTGTTTGAGTAACCGATTTCGTTGTCGTACCAAGATACAACCTTAACGAATTTGTCAGTTAGCGCGATACCAGCTTTAGCATCGAATACTGAAGTGCAAACTTCGCCGATGAAGTCTTGAGATACAACTGCATCTTCAGTGTAGCCTAGAACGCCTTTTAGTTCGCCTTCAGAAGCTTCTTTCATCGCTTTACAGATGTCTTCGTAAGAAGCACCGTTAACTAGGTTAACAGTTAGGTCAACTACAGAAACGTTAGCAGTTGGTACGCGGAAAGCCATACCAGTTAGTTTGCCGTTTACTTCTGGAAGTACAACGCCTACAGCTTTAGCAGCACCAGTTGAAGATGGGATGATGTTTTGAGAAGCACCACGACCACCGCGCCAGTCTTTAGCAGAAGGACCATCTACAGTTTTTTGAGTTGCTGTAGTTGCGTGAACTGTAGTCATAAGACCAGATTCGATACCGAACTTGTCGTTAAGAACTTTAGCGATAGGCGCTAGACAGTTAGTAGTACAAGAAGCGTTAGAAACGATGTCTTGACCAGCGTAAGTGTCGAAGTTTACGCCGTTAACGAACATTGGAGTAGCGTCTTTAGAAGGACCAGTTAGTACAACTTTTTTCGCGCCAGCAGTGATGTGCTTACGTGCAGTCTCGTCAGTTAGGAAAAGACCAGTTGCTTCAGCTACAACGTCAACACCGATTTCGTCCCATTTTAGGTCTTCAGGGTTGCGCTCTGCAGTAACACGTACAGTTTTACCGTTAACGATTAGGTTACCGCCTTCAACTTCAACAGTACCGTTGAAACGGCCGTGAGTTGAGTCATACTTAAGCATGTATGCCATGTAATCTACATCGATAAGGTCGTTAATACCTACTACTTCGATGTCGTTGCGCTCTTGCGCTGCACGGAATACGAAACGACCGATACGGCCAAAACCGTTAATACCTACTTTGATAGTCATTATAGTTGCTCCACAACTTAATTTCTGATTAAAGATAACTGGTAGTAAAATTACAGAATCCAGTAAACATCTGCAAGTGATAATCGGACTTAACTTGTTTAAAGTCAAAAAAAAGCGACGCTTTTTTTAACAATTCTTTGCAAATGTACGTTTTTTAAACTTTTAACTGATTCTTCTGTAGCCCAGTTGGCGTAATATAACTGGTGAGATAAGTGCTCTTATCAAATTAATTACGCATGGTGTCCTGGTGAGAAAGTATGTGCTACAACTGTTAAGAGAAGCAAGTTTTTTGCTAAAAAATTCAATACCAAGAACAGTAAATAAGGAGCCGAAAGTCGTGGAACAAAGCGGGAAAAAAGTGACGAAGTCAGATGAACAGTGGCGTGAGCAACTGTCTGATGAAGAGTTCCGTGTTTGCCGAGAGCAAGGTACAGAGCCTCCTTTCAGCGGTAAGCTACTGCATAATAAGGAAACTGGTGTTTATGCTTGTACTTGTTGTAATGCCCCTCTCTTTGTCTCTGATAACAAGTATGACTCTGGCTGCGGATGGCCAAGTTTTGATGCGCCTATCAACGATCAAGCGGTGCGCTATTTAGAAGATCTAAGTCACGGAATGGTACGTACAGAGATTCGTTGTGCAACGTGTGATAGCCATCTAGGGCACGTTTTTGAAGATGGCCCACAGACCACAGGAGAGCGTTTTTGTGTTAATTCTGTGTCGTTAATTTTCAACAAATCAGAATAATAACGACAAAATTGTGCTCGAGATGTTTTATCCTTTCAGGATGATTCATGCTCAACGGTGATCTGAGTGTCGCTCGACTTAAATAAAAACTCCCGCTCATTGCGGGAGTTTTTCGTTTATATCTCACTGGGTATCATTGCTGGGGAATAGATACCTTTCTCTATGGCTTTCGCCACCGATTCGGCTAATTCATCCAACTGCTTATATCGCTCTGGATGACTGAAATTGAACATACGTTGGAGCTGCTTTTCATCAGCAAGCGGTACGTCGAATCTCTTCGCGACCATTGCCCATAGATACGCTTGCTCTTTGTCTCCAAGCCCCTGATGAATACTTGCCATTGACTTGAGAATGACCGGATTGATGTTGTCTTCATCAGATAAAGACAACGCGTTATTAAGAAGCTCCAGGGTTTTCTTGGTATCTCGGTTGGTATAAAAAGTGGCTAATGCATATTGCATCTCAGCATTATTTAATTGGGGAGACCCTTCCATTTGTAAAAATGCGCGCCGAGCTTGAGTATCTCCCATTTGAGACCATAAGAAATACAAAGTAGCCGGGTCTTCTGAGCCTTTTAACTCGTTTACAATGCGCTCTAGCTCATCAATACTGTGTACCAATGCATTAAAGCGTTGTCTTTTGAGAGCACTTTGATCAATAGGGGTGATCTGGGAGGCGAGTTCTAAGCATTTCCTATATCCAGCGACCAGACCGTATTCGATGATTTGGTTGGCCTCTGATGGGTTTTTCAATTGCTCAAACCGATGCCAAACCAAATTTGTTCTTGGAATTCGACATTGGCCGTCATCCATATTGAGCTGCTCGCAACGCAGCTCTGGTGTTTTTTGGCACAACTCTTCGGTTGTCACGTTACCTTCAAAACAGCCCGATAGCGCAAAACATGCGAGGCTGAGAAGTAACCAGTTTGTTCTTTTCATGGCTTTGCTTGTGATCCGTTACACCAATTCATTTTCGTATTCTTGACTCAGTTTCTTAACCCGTTATGTTCTGTAAATAGAATGTAATAAGAAGGTACACTATGGACGCAGAACAACTATTACAAGCGATGACTCCAGAAGTTTATGATCGCTTAGTCTATGCAGTAGAAACGGGAAGATGGCCTGAGGGTACAACACTTTCTAAAGAGCAGCGAGATTCGTGTATGCAAGCTGTGATGTTGTATCAATCAAAACATAATACTGATGCGCAGCATATGACGGTTGCAGCCGGTGGTGAAATCAGTTTTAAATCAAAACAAGAGCTTAAAAAACAATTCAGCGGAGAAGAGAGCGATATTGTTCGTGTCAATCCGAACATTGATTAATCCTTACGCCTTATTTCTCAAAATTTTATTATTTTGATTTTGAAAGAAAAAAGCCCAAATTGTATTGGGCTTTTTAGATCGCAGAAAGCTTGAACTTACAGGCTCATTTCACCACGCAGTACTTGTTGCATTCTCGCTTTTACTTCTTCGTAAGAAAGGTTTTGGCTTAGAAGGTAGTGTAGTTTTGCCAGCGCCGCTTCGGGCGTCATGTCAAAGCCACTGATAACACCAGAGTCTGCGAGCGCACAACCTGTGGCATATCCGCCCATATTCACTTTACCTGCCAAACACTGAGTTAGGTTTACGACAATAACGCCGCGCTCAGAGGCTTCTTTCAGGTGACCAAGCAGCTCAGGGTTTTGAGGAGCATTGCCGACACCAAAAGTCAGAAGAATCATCGCATTCACGGGCTGACGAAGCGTGTTGCGGATAACTTCGTGTGAAATACCAGGGTACATGGTGATCACACCGATTGGTTGTGGCGTGATGTTGTGAACCTTAAACTCACCTTCTGGTTGTGCACCAACGGTTACGCTGTTGCTAACTTGAATATTGATCCCAGCTTCCAATAGTGGAGGAAGGTTTGGTGAAGTAAAGGCATTAAAACCGTCAGCATGAGATTTTGTGCTGCGGTTACCACGCATCAATTGATTATTGAAGAACAAAGTTACTTCGTTGATCGGGTAGTTTGCCGCAATATGTAGCGCGTTTAATAGGTTTGCTTGGCCGTCAGAACGCAGCTCTGCGAGAGGGATTTGTGAACCCGTTACAATCACTGGCTTACCAAGGTTTTCAAGCATGAAAGACAATGCGGACGCTGTGTACGCCATGGTGTCAGTACCATGTAGGATAACGAAACCATCGTATTTGTCATAGTTGTCACGAATATCATTCGCAATCTGCTGCCAGTCAGCAGGTGTCATATCTGATGAGTCAATCAGAGGGTCGTATTCGTGGATGGTGTAATCCGGCATTTCAGGACGATGGAATTCGGGCATGCTTGCTAATTGCTTTTCCATAAAGCCAGCAACAGGCACATAGCCGTGGTCGGATTTTTGCATTCCGATGGTACCACCGGTGTAAGCGATGTAGATGTGTTTTCTAGTCATCGTTTTTTCTTTCGTGTAGGGGAACAGAGGCGGGGATTATATACCTAAATAACCTTGAGATGCGAGGCTATACGCACAGCATCAGAAAGTCATCTGAGGAGATGCAAAGCCTAATAAAAAGGGCACTTCAAGTAGAAGTGCCCTTTGTAATATTGATGGAAAAACTACTGCACTTGGCAGTTCAAACAAAATGCGTATTGACCTTTAGGATCGTTGAAGCTTTGGAGCAAGCTTGCGTCTTGTTCGAATTGTTGAGCTACGGGTTGAAGACTTTTTGGTAGCAAGCTTGTAGCATCAATACCTAGAGAGACTTTCACCTGTTTCATAAACTCTTGTAGAAATAGTTCAGTAGGTGAAAGAGGCTCTTCTACCCAGTAAATGCCATAATCGGTCACGTTCGCTAGTTTCGCCGCTAGCTCTACAGCATCATCAAAGTCACCCATTTGATCGACAAGACCAAAGGATAGTGCATCTTGGCCAGTCCAAACTCGACCTTGAGCAACTTTGTCAACTTCCTCTAGAGACATATCGCGATTCTCGCCAACTAGAGAAATAAAGCGCTTGTAACCGTGTTCGATACCTAATTGGAACACTTGAGACGCGCCCTCAGAAAGGCCAGTGGTAATACCGTCACCTGAGAACGGCGATGTGCCAACGCCATCAGTGTTAATACCTAACTTGCTAAAGCCTTTTTCAAACGTGGTGATGACACTAAATATACCAATGGAGCCCGTCAGGGTTGTTGGCTGAGCAACGATTTTGTCTGCGCTCATTGAAATCCAATAACCACCAGAAGCAGCCAAACTCGACATGGATACAACAACCGGCTTACCTGCTTGCTTCAGAGCTTCTACTTCGTTACGAATCACTTCAGAAGCAAAGGCACTGCCTCCTGGACTATCTACTCGTAATACGACCGCTTTCACTTTTTCATCATTGCGTGCTTGACGCAGCAAGCTTGCGACTGTGTCACCACCAACAGTTCCGCGAGGTTGTTGACCGTCCATAATCGCGCCACTTGCTAGAACAACGGCGATGTCGTGCTGAGGTAGTGTGTAATCGGGACGAATCGTTGCAAGGTAGTCGTAGTAACCAATCGCGTTGTAGCTGTCTTTGCCGTCGCTACCAAACTGTTTTGCGAATAGAGTGCGAATGTCTTGGCGTGTCGCAAGTTCATCCACTAGCCCCAATTTGACTGCGAGCTGAGCAATATCGCCATTTACAGACTTCATCTCGTTAATCAGTTCATCCATGGTTGGATTAAGCACTTTCGCATCAATGTTTCGGTTTGTTGTTACGTCATCAACAAAAGCACTCCACAATTGAGTAACCCAGCGTGTTGCTGACTCTTTCGCCGCATCGGACATGTCATCACGAATAAACGGTTCGATAGCGGATTTATAAGTACCTACGCGAAAAACATGAGTAGAAACGTCAAGCTTTTCAAGTAACGTTTTGTAGTACATTGAGTAAGCGCTGTAACCTTTAATCAATACACCACCATCAGGTGCCAGATAAACTTTGTCAGCGTAACTTGCCAAGTAATATTGGCTTTGGTTGTAGAAATCACCTACGGCGTAAACGGGTTTGCCTGACGCTTTAAATTCGTTCAACGCTTTCGCGATGTAACGTAGTTTCGTGAGATTTGTTTCTGGCATGTCTCGCAGTGCTAGCACTAATCCAGACACTTTAGGATCGTCTTTCGCGTAGCGAATAGTATCAACGATATCGAAAAGGACGTTTTCTTTCGGTAGCTCATTACCCAAAAGGGAACCAGCAAAAGAGTCCATTGGGTTTACATAACGTCTTTGTTCGACAATTGGGCCTGAAAGGTTCATCACCAATGCCGATTCTTTTTCGACGACAGGTTGACCGTCTCCGGTATAAGTAAAGGCAAAGTAGAAAACGGCAATCATCAGCAAGAAAATTAGGTTTGCCAGTGCGAGTCTGATGAAAGTGATACTTTTCCATATCCCTTTAAATATCAAACCAATAAATTTGAAGAGTTTTTTCATCTTGTCTCCATAACGAGATAGTTACGCCGAGTCTAACAAAGTATGGGTTCTTATCTCTAAGATCTCAAAAGATAACATTTTTTTAGCTTATCACGACCACTCAACAATTGGCATATTTTCACACGAGATTGATCGGTGTTACAAAAATGTAAACGCTTGTTTGATTTTTTGGTTGAGCAGGCTTAATCTGGTCAGACCATGATAATAACAATGGATGTTAAGTGATGTCTGCCATGTACCCAAACCTATTAAAGCCACTGGACCTCGGTTTCACACAATTACGAAACCGAGTTCTGATGGGATCAATGCACACGGGCTTAGAAGAGCACAAAGAAGGATTACAGAAGCTCGCTGCTTTTTATGAAGAACGCGCGAAAGGCGGTGTCGGACTGATTGTAACCGGAGGTTTTTCTCCTAACTTACGCGGTCGTTTACACCCGTTGAGTGCTGAATTCAGCAAGCCAAAACATGCTAAAGCCCATAAAGTTGTGACAGAAGCGGTGCACAAGCACGGTGGTAAAATTGCGTTGCAAATTCTCCATGCTGGGCGTTATGCAATGCATCCATTCTCGCAAAGTGCATCTGGCATTAAAGCGCCGATTGCAAAGTTTGCTCCGAGTGAAATGAGCGACCGCCAGATAAAGAAAACCATCGACGCGTTTGCTAATAGTGCGGAGTTAGCACAGCTTGCTGGTTATGATGGCGTCGAGTTAATGGGCTCGGAAGGTTACTTGATAAACCAATTCTTATGTAAACGTACTAATATGCGTTACGACGAATGGGGTGGCAGCTATAAAAAACGTATGCGTTTTCCGCTAGAAATTGTTAAAGCGGTACGCAAGGCGGTGGGTGACAAGTTCATCATCATCTTCCGTCTTTCTATGCTGGATCTTGTCGAGCAGGGCAGCACTTTTGAAGACGTTATCGAATTGGCGAAAGCACTTGAAGAGGCTGGCGTCACGATTATTAATACGGGTATCGGTTGGCATGAGGCTCGAATTCCGACCATTGCGACTCAAGTACCACGTGGTGCGTTTACATGGGTTACGGAAAAAGTTAAACCTCACGTTTCGGTTCCTATTATCACTTGCAACCGTATAAATACGCCAGATGAAGCAGAACGCATTTTATCTTCAGGTCATGCCGACATGGTTTCGATGGCGCGCCCATTCTTGGCCGATCCTTACTTTGTTGCTAAAGCCGAACAGGAAAAAGCGCAGCTTATTAATACGTGTATTGGTTGTAATCAGGCGTGTCTAGATAACGTGTTTAAAGGTAAGCGCGCCAGTTGCTTAGTGAACCCTCTAGCGTGCTATGAAACCGAAATTGTTGTTGAACCAGCCTTTAAAAAGAAAAACATTGCAGTTGTTGGTGCTGGACCTGCGGGCTTGGCTTGTGCGACCACACTGGCTGAACGTGGCCATAAGGTTGATTTGTTCGAAAAGAACGACCGCATCGGTGGTCAGTTCCGTCTTGCGATGCAGATCCCTGGTAAGGAAGAGTTTCGAGAGACGATACGATATTTCGCTAACCGTATTGATGAAACAGGCGTGAATCTGCACTTATCGACGGAAGCGAACTATGACTTACTCACAGAATACGATGAGATAGTGATGGCATCGGGTGTTGAGCCACGTAAAGTCAATATTGATGGAATTGATAACCCAGAGAAAGTCGTCGACTATCAAACTCTCATTCGAGACAAAACGCCAGTCGGTGAGAAAGTGGCTATCGTTGGTGCTGGTGGCATTGGCGTAGATGTCGCGACCATGCTCACAGAGCCAGTTGGACAAACGTTGGATGACTGGTTGCATGAATGGGGAATCGACAAGGAGATGTCTCAGCCGGGTGGTTTATACCCTTACCCTGATGCGGTCAGCGATAAAGAAGTCTGGGTACTTCAGCGTCGTAAAGGTCGTGTAGGTAAAGGTCCGGGTAAAACGACAGGTTGGATCCATAAACGTACCCTTGAAAAACGGGGCGTACATTTAGTCGGCGGCGTGTCTTACGATAAAATTGATGATCAAGGTTTGCACATTCATGTAGACGGAAGCGCGCAGGTACTTAATGCAGACAAAGTTATCATTTGTGCTGGGCAAGAGTCTGTACGTCCGTTTGAAGATAAATGGTCTGAACTTGGAGAGAAGATTCATATCATTGGCGGAGCTGACCATGCGGGTGAACTTGATGCTGTGCGTGCGATTCGTCAAGGTGTTAAATTGGCGGTAAAACTCTAGCCTTTTAATGTGTGTGACCCGTCCTGATATGGGTTGACACTTTTTAACTAAAACGCTCGATGTACTTCATCGGGCGTTTTGTATTTTAAAGCCGTATGAGGCCTCATTTGATTATAGATATCTACGGACTCTGCTACCATCGTCCTTGCTTCTTTCAGATCTTTCGGTTTCTTCAGCAAGAGCTCCATTTTGAGTATCCCATTTACACGCTCAGCTAAAGCATTCTGATAACAGTCATACCCGTCTGTCATTGAGCAAGTCACTCTATGTTTCTTATGGATATCTTGATATTCCTTCGAGCAGTATTGTGAGCCTCTATCTGAGTGGTGTATTAGCTTTTCTTCACTCCGCCGTTGCCTGAGCGCTGAGATAAATGCTCGCTTAATGGATTGCGTTTTCATGTTGTCATCGACATAGTAACCAACAATCTTCCTTGAATAAGCGTCCGTAACCAGACTGACATAGCTCTCTCCATTTTGAGTCGGCAAGTAAGTAATATCAGCAACCCACAGTTGTTCTGGCTTCGTTGGTGTCAGTCCATCTTTCACTTTGTTAGGATGACAGAAGAACCGATGACGACTGTCAGTCGTTCGTTGATAGGTTCGTCTTGTTCTCACTAACAGGTGATGCTTTCTGAGAAGCTCAAAGAGCTTATCTCGACCTATTTGAAGGCCCTTTATTGCAGCTAAGAACTTCAGTTTTCGCGCACCAATGCGTGGCTGCTTCATTCTGACTTCACGGACAAAGCCAATGACAGCATGCTCATGATGCTCACAACGAGTCTGAGTCTGGCACTGCTTGTAATAAGCTTGACGAGAGATTTGTACTAACTGACAAAACTTCGTGACGCTCAAACCTGCTATGGTTTTCTCTTGGACAACGCTTCTTTGTGCTTTTTTGTCACTTTAACGCCATAGTCACGTTCCATAACGTTCACTACAGCTTCAAAGAAGTCGGCTTTGAGCTGAGCATCTTCAAGTTGCTTCTCAAGCTCTTTAATACGTTGCTCTGGTGTGGGAGGTGAATTGAACTCGGTCATAGAGTCTCCTTTGGACATAAAGTTAGGTGTCCCTTTAGACCAATCTAGTCGACCATGCTTACGAAGCCAAACCAAAACCGTAGAGCAACCTTGGATGCCATACTTCTCTTGGGCTTGTTTGTAAGTGAGGCTTCCTTTTTCAACCTCATCAACTACAGTGAGTTTAAAAGCGAGGGAGTAATCGCGCTGAGTTCTTTTAGTTGTTGATTTCATAACACTCTCCAATTTTGGGGGTGGAAAGTGTCAACCTTATTTAGGACGGCACAGTGTTTACCATAAAAGCTGCGCTTTGAGCGCAGCTTTTTTGTATAGAACTAGTCACTGATATCTGGCAGTTGTTTGGCCATTACCACGCCAGCAAAAGTAATAAAAGAGAACACTAACACCACAGCTGAAAGGCTCAAGAAGTTCGACATAACACCAAGAGAGCTCATTAGAAGCAGCATTATCCCAACCACTGTGTTACTCACGGCTACATAGCTCGTCCGTTTGTCACCTTCTGCGATATCAACTAAATAGGTTTTTCGTCCGACTCGTATTCCGTCGTGGGCAATACAAACACAAAAGTAAAGCAGAGGAATCACGAATAGGAAGCTTTGGCTAGCGGTGACCCATGTATCGTAAACAAATAACACAACACCAAGTAGCGCGCTCATCATTGCGCCTATGACCATCACACTGCGGCTAGAGCGATCGGACATTCTTCCCCAGAAAGGACCTGACACAAAGGAGGCTAAGCCACTCGCAAACATAAAGAGAGCTAGCACCCAGAGCTGTCCACCCAGAGATTGCTGTGCCAGCACAACGTAGTACGGTGCACTCAGCGCAGAACATAAAAATAGTGTCCGCGTGATAACGAATCGACGAAAGGTCACGTCTGTCTTAAGTAACGCGAGTTGTTTAAATGCTTCGAGGACGCCATTTCGACCACCGTCTACCTCACCGGCATACTCATTAATTCGCGCATAGACGAATGCCGCGATGAGCCATATGACGCCCGCTAAGCCTAAACTCAGACCGTAAAAGCGCTCTGTCGGCTCTACGTCCCATAACCAGGCTAGTGCCAGAAGGCTAGCGAAAAGCAGCGTAACCAGGCCAGCAGCGCTTGAAGACCAGCCGTTGACTTGACCTCGTTGGTTTTTAGGGATGGTTTTGCCCAATACATCTTTTGATGCGACGGAATTTAAACCGCGTGAGAGGCTGAAGATCACAAGACATGCAATCACACCATAACCCGCAGCTGCTCCTGTTAGAGTTAATGCGACCAATCCGATTGCAAATATGGAAAGAGCCTGCAAGATGCTGCCAATTACCCAGACCCATTTTCTTACTGGAATGCGTCGGATGTAGTGCGCGATGCTAAGTTGTGGGATAAGGGATCCTGACTCACGAATAGGAACCAGCCAACCAATTAAGTAAACCGGAGCCCCGAGACTTTGTAGTATCCACGGCAACGTGACTTTAGGGTTGATTAACGCATCGCCGACCTTCGTTAAAAACTGAGCGAGAATGATTTTAAGAAAGTTGCCGGGAACTTGATGACAAGCTGATTCAGGAATCGCCTTACAGGCACGGGCATCTTCGTCATTAACGATCTTTTCGTAAATGCTGTTTTGTTTGTCCTTGTTCATCAACCTGCCTATGTTCAACTTATTCATTTCGCGAATAAATTAACATTAAACCCAGATTGATGTTAAGTGAAGCTCGTTATCAAGCCCACAGAAAACCGGTTGTTATTCGCAGGAGCAGATTGTGCTAAAGTGGCGTAAACAAAATAACAACGATATTCAATAAGGATTCTTTCATGGACGCTCTCGATCTTTTGCTCAATCGCCGATCTATCGCGAAGTTATCCGCGCCTGCTCCAGAAGGTAAAGCACTTGAGAACATCATTCGTGCTGGCCTTCGTGCGCCTGACCATGCGGGATTAACCCCTTGGCGTTTCGTTATCGCACAGGGCGATGGTTTGAAAAAACTGTCAGATATATTGGTAAAAGCGGCAGAAGCTGAAAATAGTGATGAAGCGGTGGTCGAAAAGGTAAAGAATGCCCCATTTCGCGCACCAATGGTGATCACGGTGATTGCTAAAGTAACAGAACATGAGAAAGTACCAGCACTAGAGCAACACTTATCTGCGGGATGCGCTGTACAAGCGATGCAAATGGCAGCCGTAGCGCAAGGCTTTCAAGGGTTTTGGCGCTCAGGTAAGTGGATGTTCCATCCAGAAGTTCATCAAGCATTTGGTTTAGAGGGTGACGATGAGATTGTTGGTTTCTTGTACTTAGGCACGCCTGGTTGTACACCGATGAAAGTTCCTGAGCGTGACCTTTCTCAGTTTGTTGAATTCCTATAACTGAAAACTTAAATAAATTGACTGTTTATTTATACAGTTTTTCTTGATTTATTAGGGCTACATTCGATAATGTGGCCCTAATTATATTTATTTCCAAAACGTTATGTCTCGTCTGTTTATTGCTGAAAAACCAAGTTTAGGCCGTGCGATTGCCGCTGCACTGCCAAACCCTCAAAAGAAAGATCAAGGATTCATCCGCTGTGGGAACGGGGATATCGTTACTTGGTGTATCGGCCACTTACTCGAACAAGTCGAACCCGACGCTTACGATGAGCGTTATAAAAAGTGGAATATGGCAGATTTACCAATTGTTCCGCAGCAATGGCAGCTCAGACCGAGGAAAAGTGCAAGTAAGCAATTAACCGTGATTCGTAAATTGCTCAAAGAAGCTAATGAAGTCATTCATGCAGGAGACCCAGATCGAGAGGGTCAGCTGTTAGTTGATGAAGTTCTCGACTATTGCAAGTTATCTAAAACCAAGAAGGAATCCACACAGCGTTTGCTGATTTCCGACTTGAACTTACCTGCGGTTAAACGTGCTCTCAGTTCTATGCGCAGTAATCGCGAGTTTATCCCACTTTCAGTTTCAGCATTGGCCCGCTCTCGGGCTGATTGGCTGTATGGTATGAACATGTCTCGTGCTTATACCTTGCTTGGTCAAAAAGCAGGGTATCAAGGTGTTCTCTCGGTAGGGCGAGTGCAAACGCCAGTTCTTGGCTTAGTGGTGCGTCGTGATGAAGAAATCGAAAACTTTGTCCCGAAGGACTATTTTACCCTACATGCTCTGATCCCATATCAAGATGCCAATGGTACTTTTGATATTCGTGCTCGTTGGAAGCCAAGTGAGGCATGCAAGCCTTGGCAGGACGAAGAAGGTCGAGTGTTAAACCGTAAGTTGGTGGAAAATGTTGCAAACCGTATCGCAAGTCAACCTGCAAAAGTGACGGAGTCGGAACAAAAGCAAACCAAGCAATCAGCACCATTACCTTATTCGTTATCTGCTTTACAGATCGATGCCGCGAAGCGCTATGGTATGAGTGCGCAACAAGTACTAGATACTTGTCAGGCATTGTATGAAAAGCACAAGCTGATCACTTACCCGCGTTCAGATTGTCGCTATTTACCGATGGAACACTACTCACAAGCAGGGACGGTGACAACTGCTATTGCGAATAACGCAAAAGAGTTGCAAGTTGCCGTTCAGGGAGCAGACTTAACATTAAAGTCCAAAGCCTGGAACGATAAAAAAGTGGATGCGCACCATGCGATTATCCCTACACCGAAGCAAGCTAATGTGAATGCGCTTTCCGGCAATGAGATGAAAGTGTATCAATTGATTGCGCGCCAGTACCTCATGCAGTTCTATCCGGCGGCGGTTTACGCAGAAGCGAAATTGGTTTTCGATATCGCTGGTGGTACGTTTGTCGCGAAAGGTCGTCAGTTAGTTTCGCCGGGTTGGAAAGCGCTAATGGGCAAAACTGACAAGGAAGATGAAGGTATTGATGCCGTGCCACCGCTACCCGAAGGCACCGTGTTAACTTGTCGTGAAGGGGAAATAAAAGACCGAAAAACCGAGCCACCAAAGCATTTTACCGAAGCATCGCTGTTGCAAGCGATGACCGGGATCGCCCGTTACGTTGCGGATAAAGAACTGAAAAAAATCCTTCGTGACACTGATGGGCTAGGCACGGAAGCGACTCGCGCTGGTATTTTGGACACGCTGTTCAAACGCCAACTGCTTACGCGTCAAGGTAAGTCAATTCTCAGTTCTCCTGCGGGAAGAGGTCTCATTCATGCCTTGCCAGAAGATTCAACATACCCTGATATGACGGCTCATTGGGAGCACCAGTTACAAGGTATGGCAGAGAGAAATCACGCATATCAGCCGTTCATGCAAGCACTGGAACAGCGCATTGATAGCTTGATGGCACAAGTAAAAGCAGGGCCTATCCCTGATTCATTACGTCATCTACCCAAGGTGGAACGTCCTGCGTTTAAACGTAAAAAGCGCAGTTATTCAAAGAATGGTGGCGCGACTAAATCTCGTTCAACCAAAGGTAAGTAGGCATAGGACAAGCGCGGCGTAATTAAACACCGCGCATGCTTGAAAATAGATTACTCGAACAGGTCACCGTGGTTTTGGATCGCGCCTCTTACTTCACCTTGAGTTAACACGCGTTTGTCCAGTACCTCTTTCACCTGGTTGCCCAAGTCAACTAATGTATCTCGATTCGCTTGAGTTTGGCGTTTACCAGCACTTCTCAAGCAGTAATTTAGTTCGTGCTCTTCGCTAAAATTAACCAAATCCCTATCTGCTGCCATCGAGCTTTCTCCTTATTTGTTCTACTTTTTCCTAAGTCTGGATTGGATGTAGATAAATTCAAGTTAGATTGCGCGAATTATGCTGGTGGATCACTGATGAACATTATGTTTGCCAACCAAGTCACGATTATGAAGCCTGGCTTTGATGGTATTTGGTTTAGTGATGGTTCTGTCTTAATGCTGCTACCAAGGTAACTCAGTACCATCGTAGTTAATAAATCGACCTGAAAGCTGCGGTGTGCTCAGTTCTATCACGTTCGCTAGGCCTTGCGCGGAGGTTTGCGTATCTATCAAAGCATTTGGCCCGCCCATCGCCGTTTTTACCCAACCAGGGTGAAGCGCCAAAACAGTAAACCCTTCAGGTGTTAAATCATTACTTAAGCTTTTAACAACCGAGTTAAGCGCCGCTTTCGATGAGCGATAAATATAGCCGCCGCCGGACGTATTTTCGGTCATACTGCCGACTTTTGATGAGATACAAGCAATCTTTTTCATCTTGCCTTGTTGTAAGCGAGGGTAACAGTACTCAACCAGTTTTAACGGAGCAATGGTGTTTACTTCGAAGACTTTACGCCATGCTTCTACGTCAGTATTTCCAAAGCCATATCCCTTGGGGCCGTAATATCCTGCATTATTGATGAGTAAGTCGATGGCAGGGAGTTTATCGGCAAGCTTAGCGACTTGTTCGTAGTGCGTGACATCCAGTTCGTGCAAAACTAGATTGCTGAATTGTGAGGCTAGAGTTTGTAGTTCTGAACTGTTCTCTAAGGAACGGCTAGTAGCATGTACTTGGTGGCCTTGCTTCAGGTACAGCTCAGTTAAGCTAAGGCCAATGCCGCGATTTGCTCCGGTAATAAAGACGGTTTGACTCATACAAACACCTATGTTTTTTTGATTTCAGTTGAAAGTCATTGTGTTAGTTAAGCACAATAAAATCAACCAACCACCACGCACCAACAACAAGAGATGAAAATAGGGACAGGGCACAAAGAGAGCCAAACAGTGCGCCGAGAATAGCAAAGAAAGTAGAATTCATATGTATATTAAATTGCGTTTTATTCAACCCTTTAAGTTGATACTATTTCGTTACCATTGTTATTAAGAATTTCTCATGCTGCCATTTATCTACCACCCGATTTATTCTCAACTTGAGTTGCCAGAGGGGCATCGTTACCCAATTATGAAATACCAGTACCTCTATGAATCGGTATTGGTGCATATAGAGAAAGATAACTGGAAAGAGCACACGCAGTTTTTCCAGCCCGAAGCATTAACTGTTGGGGAAGTAAAACGTGTTCATGACGAGGAATACGTCGAGTTACTTGTTAGTGGAAACATGCCAGCTGCGAAGATGCGCCGAATAGGTTTTCCTTGGAGTGAGTCTCTCATTACCAGAACGCTAACGTCAGCAGCGGGCACGGCTCTGACCGCAAAAAAGGCACTTGAGTACGGTGTGGCCATTCATTTGAGTGGTGGGTATCACCACGCACACAAAGAGTTTGGCAGTGGTTTTTGTTTATTTAATGACTTAGTGATCGCGGCCAGGCAAGCGCTCGAAGTCGAGCATGTCGATAACGTATTGATCATTGATAGTGATGTTCACCATGGGGATGGAACAGCAACTTTATGTGACGATGAGCCAGATATCATCACGCTTTCTTTCCACTGTGATAAAAACTTCCCAGCGAGGAAGCCTCAGTCTGATCTCGATGTGCCTTTGGTGCGAGGAACAGGTGATGAGGACTTTTTAATGGCGTTTAAAGAAGTGGTCGATATGGCACTTAATCTTCATCGCCCTGATTTAGTTATCTACGATGCTGGTGTCGATATACATCAAGACGATGAGCTTGGATATTTTGATGTGTCGACGCAAGGGATCTTAGAACGTGATAGATTTTTAATGCAAACAGTGAAATCTCGAGGTATCCCTGTCGCAGCTGTCGTTGGAGGTGGATATCGAACGAATCATGCTGACCTCGTCCCAATCCATTTGCAGCTTATCAATGCCGCTAAAGAAGTCTTTATTGATGAGTAGATACAACTAGACGTAAATATCAAATTGATTCAACACTGGAACGAACGAAAAGGGCATTAATTTTTTGTGGGTTCTTTCTGAGTGTGGCGGAGTGCTTAGTTGCGTTCAAGAAGTGATAAGTGATTTGTACAAATCTTTTTAAGTCTGGAGATGCGAAAAAGCCCGCTAATTTCTTAGCGGGCTTTTTCTAAATGTGGCGGAGAGATAGGGATTTGAACCCTAGATACGCTATTAACGTATGCCGGTTTTCAAGACCGGTGCTTTCAACCACTCAGCCATCTCTCCGTTGTTGAGGCGCATAATATAAGGCTTTGAAAATGTTGTAAACCCCTAGTTGAACTGATTGGATGTTTACTGCGCAAATTTGTGGTTTGTGTTGTTGAAATAAACAAAAACTCCCCAAAAAGGGGAGTTTGAATAGCATATGGATTGCTAGGTATTAATCGTTTTTAGAATAAAAACGCTGTAACTCAGTTAAACCTTGCATCAAAACTGGCAACTTCGGTGCATCATCTCGAAGTCGTTTGTAGTTTTTGTCATACAGCTTGTAGTTGCCAAACTTATCGATCACTGTGGTTTGTGAGCTAGTAATTAAGGCAAGCTCGCGAGTATCGCCCGCCAAGATCCAGCGACGACGACTTTCATCGAATAGGTTGCGACCACTACTGTAATCATATGGGTTGGAAGATACGCCGAGCATATCTTGCAATAGTGTAACCGAGAGGTCCAGGTGGCTTGTGCTGTGATTAAATTCGCCAGCCAGCATTCCAGGCCAATGGATCACCATCGGAACTTGTAATTGATAACGGCTGTAGTTGCTGTTTGCTCCCCAGCTGTTCGTATTGGTTTCGTTAAATTCACTACCGTGATTAGAAGTGATGATTACGATGGTGTTTGTCAGTTGTCCCGTCGTTTCTAGTTCATCAATAATACCGGCGATAGTTCTATCCGCCGACTTCACTGCATATTCATAAGCTTTTTTGAATCGCTCACTTGCGGGCATTTCTTCGTCATTATTTGAAGGAATCGATTCAAAATTATCAACGGTGGTGACTTCGATGTAACTAAACCATGGCTGACTTGCTTTCTCTGCTAACCATGTATTCCAGTTTGCGATAGATTGTTTATCGGTATGAGCTTGCGTGCCATCTAGGTCTTCCGCTAAGTTCAAGTCGCGGAAAATAATTTCTGAGTAGAGATCATCTTCAAACCCACTGCCACTGAATAAACCAAAGTTGTAGCCCTGATCTTTCAGTACATCGAGCAATACTGGGGAAGCACCTTGCGCCTTGATGCTTGATGCATAACTGGTCGGTAAGCCATAGAACAAACCAAAGGCCCCGTATGTATCATTACTTGAGCTGTAATGATTACGGAAGTTCTGATTGTTTTCAGCAAACTCATAGAGGTTAGGCATCTCTTCTTGGTTCAGCGCATCCGCTCGTAAATTGTTTATGCTTATCATCAACACATTGAGCTTATTAACTCGGCGGTTAAACTCAAGCTTTTCAAGAGGGTAGTTGACTAACTCTACGTTGCCTTCGTTTTCTGCTAAACGTTTTAGGTATTCCTCACGGTCAAGTAGACCATGTTTTTCCATAAAACTCTTCGCTGTCATCGGGTAAGACAACGGGAAGTTTGAACGCTGGCTAGTAATTGGGTTGTAAAAATACGCATCTGCCCAAATGTAAACCAAATGGCTGGTCATAAAGCTGAGGAAAAAGACGGCCGCGAGAGGGCGTCCTACGTGCTTATGAGATAGTTTGCGCTGTTTTCGCCATACCCATTCGGATAGTGCGAGTTGAATAAGGAAGATCAGCGGCATCACAACAAATAAATGTTGTAGGTCAGTGCTGAGTGCACTTTTGTCTTCGCTGAATAGTAACTCCCAGACAACGGGAGTTAAGTGCAAATTGATCGACTGATACGCTTGGGTATCAATTAATAATATGGTTTGCCCAACGGTTGCGAAAATCACTGCCACCAAACGGAACAATTTCCGCGATGGCAGGATAAACGTCAACGGGAATAGAACAAGCAAGTAAAGTGCGAAAACTAGAAAGCCAAAGTGACCAACCCAAGAAACCGCCAGATAAAACTGACCAAGTAACGTCTCGGGCCAAGGAGACTGAACAATGTAGCGTGTGCCTATCAACATCGATGCAACGATATTGAAGAATGCAAACCAGTGACCCCAACCAACTAGTCGAGATACACGTTCGCCGTATGAGTTTCCGCTGTCTACCATGTATGTGTTCTATTGTCCGTGATTAGTGTGTTTTTGGTGTTTCTAAAGAAGACATCAGCGCCTGAGCAAATTTTTCAGCAATCGCTTTGCGTTGTGAAGCAGCAACACGTTGATTTAAGACATTGGTTGCGATATTTCCGGCAATCATTAGCGTCAACTCAGGAGAAGCAGCATGTTTTTCAAGAACTGTTGCTACTTCAGCAAGAATTTTTTCTACTTGCTCGTCAGTATATTTAGATGTAATCGGCATAAAGACTCTAATAATGATAGTAAAAGCGGCTTATGATAACCTACAATGCCCATCAACTAAAACCTTGTAGCAAGATAAAATCACTATGAGTCTTCATCTTTCAAACGTTATTCTGCATCAACTGTGCAAAAACGATCAGGACGAGCTGGTTGTAAACTTTCGTCCAGCATCATTAGAGAACGATGCATCTACAGAAAACTTAGTCGCTGAGCTTCACCGAGTATTCCATTCTAAAGCTGGTAAAGGTTTTGGCGCTTTCCAGTCAGACAGCGAATTTCAATTTTGGCTTCAAGAAATGCGCAAAGGAGAGCGAGATTTTTACGACTTCTCACAAATTAGTGCAAATCGCTTGAAAGAAGAGTTGATTAAGTACCCATTTGCGGATGAAGGTATCTTGGTTTTCGCTGAGTATCAGAGTTTAGCAACGGACTACTTGTTCATCGGTATCTTACCAATGAATCAGAGTTTAAAAGTGACCGAAGGTTTGGACATCAGTGCGACAGATTACTTAGATATCACCAAAATGGATATTGCCGCACGCATCGACCTGTCGAGCTACGAGACCGACAAGGAATCCAATCGTTATCTGCAATACATTAAAGGACGTGTTGGCCGTAAAGTGGCGGACTTCTTCCTAGATTTTCTGCAAGCGGATATTGGCTTAGATACTAAACAACAAAACTTAGTGTTGATGCAGGCGGTGGATGATTTTTGTGCTGACTCGAAGCTAGAAAAGCAAGAAGTGAACGAGTACAAGAAACAAGTTTACGACTACTGCAATGAGCAAATTAAATCCGGTGATGAGGTTCAAATCTCAGAGCTTTCCGGAGAGCTTCCTCAAAGCCAAGATGGCACGAGCTTTATGGATTTCACCAAAGAGCAAGGGTACGAGCTTGAAGAGTCTTTCCCAGGTGATCGTGCGACGGTTCGCAAACTGACTAAATTTGTTGGAGCTGGTGGTGGTTTGAATATTAGCTTCGATAGTCTCTTACTTGGCGAGCGTATTTTTTATGATCCAGAGACGGATACCTTAACGATTAAAGGGACGCCTCCAAATCTAAAAGATCAGTTAAGTCGCAATTAAAATCATATCGTTAAATAAAGAGAGCAAACGGCTCTCTTTTTTTATGTGAATAAGAAACATCCATAGTATATGCTTGTAATTAATGGAGATATGCGAGGGGCAAGTGTTGCTGAAGCTAAAAGAAGGAATACGGCGGTTTGTTTGGTTCTGGTTCGTTTTGTGGTGTGTTTTAGCACTTGGCATTTGGCTGCAAGCCAAACAAACGATTCAAACGATTTCGACTGTAAATGAGTTAGGAAGTAAAGTTGAAGAAGTCAGGCACTTTTTTAACTTCGATCTGCCTTACCGTGTTAAACACGTCGACCAAATTTCACTGAAACTTCAGTTGGCTTATGCAGTTCGCTTACAGCTTGAAAGTGAGTTTTCTGAAGGGAAAATCACACCAGACATCACTCAATTACTTTATACGACCGACCGATTTTTAGAAAGTGCTCGAGCTTTTGTAAGAAGTGACAGTGAATTGGTTTCGTTAGCAGAACAGTTACGAAGCAGCCGTGCTCGAACAGAAAACTCTGAGCAAATTCAGGCAATGTACTATCGCTTAGGTGCGCTTGTTTTTGAGTCTGTCTTTAGTGACTCTGCAACGAATAGCGATACTTACCGTGACTTAGACCGACTTTTTATTGAATCAGAGACGCTCTCTCCCGAAGAGCGAAGCGCTCTTCAGCGCCAGCTTGCTCAAACCTCAAGCGCACTATCTGCTCAGGCACAGGGCAGTTATTTATCTAATCAACTGCTTAATCCAGATTTCCCGAACCAGTTAACTTCGATAAATGAGCAGTTGGAACAGAAGCTAATGACTTTTATTGTTTGGCTGTCTGTAATCAGTGGTTTGCTCCTTTTCCTCATTTCATGGGGAGCCTTCTCCCCAAAAACGATTCAACCGATACCACTACCCAGAACCGATGATAAAAAGTCAGAGCAAGTTGGCGATGATGAAAATGGAGCTAACACTGTTCCCTCAGCTCAGTCAGAAAATTTTCAAAACGTCCAAATGAACGAAAAAAGTTGTAATGAGGTGAATTCATCACAAGTGGAAGTAGTGGAACGTGAGCCGTACATAGATATCAATAAAATGTTAGATTCTCTGTCTGGTGACGAGGGCGCTGTGCGGATGTTACTGGAGGTCTTTATTCAGGACCACTCTGGCGATGGCACTAAAATGTATCAGCTGTTAGAAGAGGATAAAGAGCAAGCGCAAAGAGCCGCACACAGTCTTAAAGGGGTCTCAGGGAGTTTAGGTGCAATGCCATTGCACTGTATTTCGGGTGATATTGAACTGTTGATTAAACAAGGGCAAAAAGTGCCGGAAGAGAAGTTGGCATGTTTAGATGATGTCCTAAAACAAACCATACTTTTTGCTAATAATGTTCTCAATAGTGAAAAGATAACAGAAGCGCTAACAGATTGATATTGCTCTGACTTAATGTCATAAGAGTTGAGGTAATAAAGGCTCGAACTATATGACTTAGTTCGCTTTATTCCTGTTCTATACAATTTGTTAAAGGTGTTTTCATGTCCGTTCGCCGAATGTCTTCAATGATGTTGATAGGGCTGGTTATGATGCTTTCAGGGTGCTCCCTGCTCGAAGTCAAGATCGAGAGTCAAACCGTCCCTCTTACCAAACAAGAGCTCAATATGCGTCTTTTGACTCGTGAGTATGCGCAGCAGTTTTTTGCTCAGGTTGAGCAAGCAGCAGATGCACTACACGAACAATATGATCCTCATGATAAAGTTCATCAATCTTATATTTTACTTTGGAAGATAAATGCTGAAGAAGGCATCCAAGCTTCTGCGTATCAAGTGTCCCCAATGGCTGCACTGATTGATACATGGACTTTCACGCTACAAATGGAACAGTTCTTTACTACCGCTTCTGGTAATGAGCTCTTTGCGTTTGATGAGGCCAAGTTAGTTTCCGTTTATTTAGCGAAAGAGGTAGATAAACTGGCTCAATCTTTATTGAAGAAAGAAGCATACATCAAGACACAAACGTTTGTTGCAGAGTTCGCCAAGCAGCATCCATTCGCTGATTTAAGCATGATTAGGACTCCGGCTTACCGTGGGTGGTTAGATGCAAACCAAATTAGCGAAGAGGAAGCCGTTACAACGCTAGGCACGATGCCAGAAGCACTTGGGGATGTCTCTGAACGTCTAAGTCTGGTATCAGAACAGACACCAAAAATTATGACGTGGAAAGCGCAGTTGTTGGCCTTGAATAGCTCTGCCAGTATCGAAAAAGTCAATGCGGCGCTCAATAGTTTGCAAGTTACCGCTGATTCGATGAGGGATTTTATCGATAACAACCCAGAGTACATGCGTTATTTGGCAGAACAAATGGCGCTGGAGTTACAACCTTTGGTTGACGATATCGATCAAAGGACGGAGGCGCGTTTATCTCAGTTGGGTGAAGAACGCCAAGCTATAGAGCTGATGGTTGCCAGAGAACGTCAAGAAATCGCACAGATCATTACCCATGAGCGCGAGAAGTTTGCTCAAGATATGGATCGAGTGTCGCAAGAGGTTGTGAATCTCGCAATGACTAAGCTGATTGAACTTGTCAAAAGTACCATCATCTACTTTATTCTGTTCATTGCCGTTATATTCTTTGCACCGCTTGGCTTGGGCTATTGGTTTGGGAAGCGTGCAGCCGTGAAAACGCCAGTCAAACAAAGCTAACGATTTGTTTTGGAAATAAAAAAAGAGCGCTTTAAAGTGCTCTTTTTTAGTATTGAATTCGGAAGGGAGGTTCTTCCTATCTCTGCGAAGTTAAGCGGTTTGCTGCTTTAATTCGCCTTCAGCTTCTTCAACTGCTTCTGCTGTTGGTTCGCACTTATCAACAAACCAACCCATGTAAGAAGTGAAGATCGTTACGATGATACATACAAAACTCAGCCACATGAACGGGGCATAAGACAGTGTAGCAACACCCAAAATACTGGCCATGTAGATACCGTTGTCACTCCAAGGGACCATACCTGAGGTTAGCGTGCCGCCAAATTCTGCGTTACGAGACAAATTCTTACGTTTGTAGCCTAGACGGTCATAGTTCTTCGCACAGATTTTTGGGGTCAGAATAAGTGAAACGTACATCGCTGAACCAAATACGTTGCCCATAAAGGCCGTACCAATTGTGCTTGTTGCCAATGAACCTGCACTTTGAACGCGTTTTTCAAACAGCTTCGCGATAGTCTCTAGCACGCCTACTTTATCTAGTAGACCGCCAAAACCAAGGCCGAATACGATAACCGCTACCGACCCAAGCATTGAAGACATGCCGCCACGGTTAAGGATTGAGTCAATGAAATCTACGCCAGATGAGATTGCAAACGGAGCCCAAGCCGTGTTGAACGCGGTTAGGAAATCGACATCTTGGATCATCACTGCCCAAATAATACCTAGCAGAGAACCAAAACTGATCACTGGGAATGAAGGCATACGCATCGCTAGAAGTGACAATACGATGATCACAGGAACAAATGAGTAAGGGGTGATGTAGAACTGCTGTTCCATCGCTTTAATGACAGAGTCTACCTGGCTCATGTCAACTTGACCTGCGTAGTGGAAGCCAAATGCAGTAAACATAATGCCTGTAATAATGTAGCTAATGAGTGCTATCGGCAACATGCCTTTAATATGTTCCATCACTTCAACGTTAGACATAGATGAAGCAAGGATTACTGAATCCGATAGAGGCGACATTTTGTCACCAAAGTAACAGCCTGAAAGTACGGCACCTGCAGTGATTGGCGCAGGAACACCAAGACCTTGACCGATACCCATCATTGCAATACCTGCCGTGCCAGCCGCACCCCAAGATGTGCCAGTCGCTAGCGCAGTCAATGAACAGATGATCATGGTCGCGAGCAAAAAGATGGAAGGGTGGATTGCTTTAAGGCCGTAGTAAATAATGGTTGGAACAATACCACCAGAGATCCAAGTACCTACAAGCGCGCCAACGGCCAAAAGGATTAAAACGGCTCCAAGTCCATTGGAAATGCCATTTAGTGCTGCTTTTTCCAGATCTTTATACTGATGGCCAAGCTTTATGCCCAATATCATGACAATGAACCAACCTATGTATAGCGCTAGCTGAATCGGTAGGTCTAGCTTGGCTGTGAACGAAAATGCCAGCAGGAGAAATAAACCGAGCGAGATAAATACCTGTATCAAGCTTGGTAGGCGTGGTGTAACTTGCTTCATATGTGCCTCTGTCAATCTTGGAGCAATAGAGGAAGGCGCTCCTTGTTGTAATCGCGCATAACATACATTAACAAAAATTATATTTCGAACATTTGGTGTTTTATCTTGATGTTCGTCGGTAAAAACGTTTGCTTGTGAAATTAACTGTTAGTTTGTTTTAACTTTTTTGGTTTTAAATGTTGTGTAATGTGAAATTATTGTGCTTCATGTGTTATTTCTCATTGAGTGGTAAGACCAATTAGGGGACTAAAGTGCTTTCCCTACTTGAAAAATGGTTAAAACCGCAAACCAAACACTAAAAAATCTCGTGTAACCCGGTTTTTCAGAGGAAAAGGTTAAAAAACGCGCTTATTTACAAAATAGGGGTTGAGATTTTGCTGTGAAAAATTAACTATGGGGTAGGTTTTTTAATACATGGAGAGTTAATACGATGAGAGTTGGTTTAGTTGGTTGGCGCGGTATGGTTGGTTCAGTCCTTATGCAGCGTATGGTTGAAGAGAAAGACTTCGACCTAATCGAACCAGTATTCTACAGTACTTCTCAAGTTGGTATTCCTGCTCCTAACTTAGGAAAAGACGCAGGCTTACTGCAAGACGCGTATGATATTGAAAGCTTAAAACAGCTTGATGCGGTAATCACCTGTCAAGGTGGTAGCTACACAGAAAAAGTTTTCCCTGCACTTCGTCAGGCTGGTTGGAAAGGCTACTGGATTGATGCGGCCTCTACGCTACGTATGGCTGAAGATTCGATCATCACACTTGATCCAGTGAACTTAAAGCAAATCCAACAAGGCATCCACGGTGGCACGAACACATTTGTCGGTGGTAACTGTACGGTTAGTTTAATGCTAATGGGGCTAGGTGGTCTATTTGAGAAAGGCCTTGTTGAGTGGACAAGCGCAATGACTTACCAAGCCGCATCTGGTGCCGGTGCGCAAAATATGCGTGAATTGATCTCGCAAATGGGCGTTATCAATGACTCTGTGAGCTCTGAACTTGCAAACCCATCAAGCTCTATCCTAGATATTGATAAGAAAGTCGCGGATACAATGCGCAGCGGCTCTTTCCCTACCGATAAATTCGGTGTGCCACTAGCTGGTTCGTTGATCCCATGGATCGATGTGAAGCGCGATAATGGTCAGAGTAAAGAAGAGTGGAAAGCGGGCGCTGAGGCGAATAAAATTTTGGGTTCTCAAAGTTCACCTGTTCCAATTGACGGTACTTGTGTGCGTATTGGCGCGATGCGTTGTCACTCTCAAGCACTTACTATCAAGCTTAAACAAAATGTACCAATGGACGAAATCGAAGAAATCATCGCCACTCATAACGATTGGGTGAAAGTGATTCCTAACGACCGTGACATCACTGCTCAAGAGCTAACGCCGGCAAAAGTTACGGGCACAATGTCTGTACCAGTGGGTCGTCTACGTAAGATGGCAATGGGTGATGATTTCCTAAATGCTTTCACTGTTGGTGACCAACTGCTTTGGGGTGCTGCGGAGCCATTGCGTCGTACTCTGAGAATTATTCTGTCTG
Organism: Vibrio sp. 1402; assembly: GCF_033340275.1. Taxonomy (NCBI): domain Bacteria; kingdom Pseudomonadati; phylum Pseudomonadota; class Gammaproteobacteria; order Vibrionales; family Vibrionaceae; genus Vibrio; species Vibrio sp. 1402. The sequence goes on along the minus strand of NZ_JAWOWE010000008.1, from coordinate 68,953 downwards.
AGAAAGCATAATCACATCAATCCTTTATTTGATGACAAAATAAAAGAGCTCCGTAGGGAGCTCTTTTTTCATGCGTCGTCTTCCGTTCGAACGACTCTTTTGTCTGGATCGGCCAGTTCACTACCACAATGTTTACAGTAAATTGCGTCAGAGTCGTGCCCTGCGTGGGAGCAGTTTGGGCATTTCACCAATACTTTGTGCGATTGCATCTCTTGGTGCAGTTCGGCAGTGAAAATACCTGTAGGTACCGCCAAAATGGAATAACCCAGTAACATGGTGAGTGATGCAAGCCCTTTACCTAGGTCTGTTTGAGGGACCAAGTCACCATACCCAACCGTTGTGATGGTCACGATCGCCCAATAAATACTCTTAGGAATGCTAGTAAATCCGTTTTCAGGTCCTTCAATGATAAAAATCAATGAGCCGAAAATCGTTACCATAATGGCGACGGAACTAAAGAAGATAAAAATCTTTCTGCGCGCCATAAGCAGTGAACGTAAGAGGATATTGGACTCTTGGAGGTATCGGACTAACTTGAGTATGCGGAATATTCGCATCACTCGCAGCGCCCTGATCACACCCATAAACGAAGCGGATGGGAAGAAGAGTGCTAAATAGGTGGGCAAAATCGCAAGTAAATCGACGACACCATAAAAACTCTTTGCGTAGGCGGCAGGTTTAGGAGAGCAATAAAGCCTTAGAAGGTATTCAATCGTGAATAGGCCAGTAAATGTGTATTCAATAAACTTCAGCTCTTTTTCCCACTCGGCCCGAACGGAGGGTATCGAATCTAACACCAGTACGATTAACGAACTGATGATCGCGATAATGAGAGCAATATCGAACGTTTTACCAGCTTTGGTATGAGTACCAAAAATGGTGACATATAGAGTATGTTTAAGAGAGTCAGTCGTCATGACAAAGCGATCCATTGTTGAATCGCTCTATCATACAATTTTATAGAAACTCAGGCTAATCCTGGAAATAAGTTGCGTAAGCCATTCGCAATGAACTCTATGCCAAGCGCGCCCAATATCAAACCCATGATACGAGTAATGACGTTGATTCCAGTTTGACCTAAAAATCGTACGATCAATGGGGCAGAGCGGAATAATAGCCATGAACAAAGGCAGAACAAACCAATCGTAATACTAATGCCCACGGTATCGAACATGCTTGGGTAGCGTGCACCATAAACAATAGTCGAACTGATTGCACCAGGACCTGCCATTAAAGGCATTGCAAGAGGGACCACACCAATCTGTTCACGACTGACGTATTCCGTTTTCTCTTGTTTGTTCTGCTTATCTTCCCCCAGTTTACCGCTCATCATCGAGAATGCGATGCTAAGTAATAGCAACCCGCCAGCGACACGAAACGAATCCAGAGAAATACTGAACATGTCTAACAGTAACTGACCAGCAAAAAGCGAAATGATCAGGATGATCGCAACAGCCACATTTGCTGTTGTTGCCGTATTGCGCTTTTCGTCTGGTGTCATATGCCCGGTTAGTGACACAAACACAGGCATGATACCAACAGGGTTTACTGCGGCGACCAAACCGAGAAAAAACTGCAAGAAGATAGCAAGTTCAAAAGTTTGCATGTTGCGTACTCATCAAAGTTCACATTAGTGAAAAGGAGAAGGGGTAATTTGGGCGTAATGTAAGGCAAAAGTTAGGTTGTAAGAAATGAAAAAAACTAACGCATTCCCTGCCATTTAAGTGAGAAAAACTAATTCTTTAATAAACTGTATCTAATCTGGAAAGGAAATGTTACGTATAAAGTTGCTGATAAATTGCACTGTTTTACATAAACGTTAACATTCGCACATTTTTGATAAAAACCAAGGTGGTTTGTAGAGAGATGTATTCGGTTCGATATACTCTCAGTAGCACAAAGAATTGGGCCTACATGTAATTTTGTTGGTCAAAAATGAAACTTTTTTACAGGTTGTTGTAGTTTCTTTTATTTATTTGTCCATTTGCTTCTTTTTTACTCAATAAAAAATGAAAGTTAATTTATTTGTTTATCAGTGATTTATGTCATTTTGGTGTGATGAGGCACCACTTTGGTAGTATTTAGGTGGTGAGAACTGATCCAAGTCAATTTTTTTCACACTCTGAAATATTATACTCAGTCCTGAAAGCAATTTACTAAGACGTTTGTTTTCTAAGTGACTGATAAACAGTAAAAACGATAAGTAATAGCCTTAGTAAAAAGTTTTTAATATTTGTTAATTTTAGGAGATTCCCTATGCCTGTAACTAATATGGCTGAACTAGATGCAATGGTTGCTCGCGTTAAGAAAGCGCAAGAAGAGTTCGCTACTTACTCTCAAGAGCAAGTAGATAAAATCTTTCGTGCAGCATCGCTTGCAGCTAACCAGGCCCGTATCCCGCTAGCTCAACAAGCGGTAGAAGAATCTGGTATGGGTATTGTTGAAGATAAAGTAATCAAGAACCACTTTGCTTCTGAGTTTATCTACAACAAATACAAAGACGAACAAACGTGTGGCATCTTAGAAGAGGATGACAACCTAGGTACTATGACTATCGCTGAGCCTGTAGGCATCATCTGCGGTATCGTACCAACGACTAACCCAACTTCTACAGCGATCTTCAAATCTCTAATCTCTTTGAAGACTCGTAACGGTATCATCTTCTCACCACATCCACGTGCGAAAAACTCAACTAACGATGCAGCTAAACTCGTTCTAGATGCAGCAGTAGCAGCAGGCGCACCAAAAGACATCATCGGTTGGATCGACCAGCCTTCTGTTGAGCTTTCAAACGCTCTAATGAAACACGATGACATCGCGCTTATCCTTGCAACTGGTGGTCCAGGCATGGTTAAAGCAGCATACTCTTCTGGTAAGCCAGCAATCGGTGTAGGTGCAGGTAACGTGCCGGTTGTTATCGATGAAACAGCAGACATCAAACGTGCTGTTGCTTCTATCCTTATGTCTAAGACTTTCGACAACGGGGTAGTATGTGCTTCTGAGCAAGCTGCAATCGTAGTTGATGAAGTATACGACGAAGTGAAAGAGCGTTTTGCTTCTCACAAAGCTTATGTCCTAAGCAAAGCAGAAGCTGATAAAGTTCGTAAAGTGCTTCTTATCGATGGCGCGCTAAACGCGAAAATCGTAGGTCAGCCAGCAGCAGCAATCGCTGAAATGGCAGGCGTTAAAGTTCCAGCAGACACTAAAGTTCTTGTTGGTGAAGGTCTGGGCAAAGTATCTCACGATGACGCATTCGCTCACGAGAAACTATCTCCAACTCTAGGTCTATTCCGTGCTGACAACTTCGAAGACGCGGTTGCTCAAGCGGTAACTATGGTTGAGATTGGTGGTATCGGCCACACATCTGGTCTTTACACTAACCAAGATACTAACGCTGACCGTATCCGTTACTTCGGTGACAAGATGAAGACAGCTCGTATCCTAATCAACATCCCGACTACTCACGGCGGTATCGGTGACTTGTACAACTTCAACGTTGCGCCATCTCTAACGCTAGGTTGTGGTTCTTGGGGTGGTAACTCTATCTCTGAGAACGTAGGTCCTAAACACCTAATCAACAAGAAAACTGTAGCGAAGCGAGCTGAAAACATGTTGTGGCATAAACTACCTAAGTCAATCTACTTCCGTCGTGGTAGCCTTCCAATCGCACTGGGCGACCTAGAAGGTAAGAAACGTGCATTCCTAGTAACTGACCGTTTCCTATTCAACAACGGTTACGCAGATGACGTAGTAAGCCTACTAAAAGCTCAAGGCATGGAAGTTCAAACATTCTTCGATGTTGAAGCTGACCCAACACTGTCTGTAGTAGAAAAAGGTGCGGCTCAAATGGCTAGCTACCAACCTGACGTTATCCTAGCGCTAGGCGGTGGTTCACCAATGGATGCAGCGAAAATCATGTGGGTAATGTACGAGCACCCAGAAACTCACTTTGAAGAACTAGCAATGCGCTTTATGGACATCCGTAAACGTATCTACAAGTTCCCTAAAATGGGTAAAAAAGCTGAGCTTGTATGTATCACTACAACTTCAGGTACTGGTTCAGAAGTTACTCCATTCGCGGTTGTTACTGACGACAAGACTGGTGCGAAATACCCACTAGCTGACTACGAAATCACGCCAAACATGGCAATCGTTGATGCGAACCTAGTAATGAACATGCCTAAGTCTCTAACAGCATTTGGTGGTTACGATGCCGTAACTCACGCTCTAGAAGCTTACGTTTCTGTTCTTGCTAACGAATACTCAGATGGCCAAGCTCTTCAAGCACTTAAGATGCTAAAAGAGTACCTACCATCAAGCTATGCGAACGGTGCAAATGACCCAATCGCTCGTGAGAAAGTACACAACGCAGCTACTATCGCTGGTGTTGCATTTGCGAACGCATTCCTAGGTGTTTGTCACTCAATGGCTCACAAACTGGGTGCTGAGTTCCACTTGCCACACGGCCTAGCTAACGCACTACTTATCTCTAACGTGGTACGTTACAACGCGAACGACAATCCAACTAAACAAACTGCGTTCTCTCAATACGACCGTCCACAAGCACGTCGTCGTTACGCTGAAGTTGCTGACCACCTAGGCCTAAGCCAAGAAGGTGACCGTACTGCTCAGAAGATTGAACGTCTACTAGCATGGTTGGATGAACTAAAAGTTAACCTAGACATCCCAATGTCTATCCAAGCGGCAGGTGTTGCTGAATCAGATTTCGTAGCGAAACTGGATGAGCTAGCGGTAGAAGCGTTCGATGACCAATGTACTGGTGCGAACCCACGTTACCCTCTAATCAGCGAACTTAAAGATGTGTTGATGGCTTCTTACTACGGTAAAGCATTTGTTGAAGGCGAAACTTTCGAAGGTACAACTGTTATCAAGAAGAAAGCAGACCAAGAAGCAGCAAAAGCAGCACCTAAAGCAAAGAAAGAAAAAGCTGACGCGTAATTAAAAAATCGAGTGAGCAAGGTTTTCGCTAGCACGGAACCTTAATCGGGAAAAGGTTAAAGCCTCAGTCAAATGACTGGGGCTTTTTTTATTTTGGTGCAGGATTTACATCTGGCTTGGGAAAACAGAGTTGCTGTGTATGCTTACACTTCGGTCGCAACTACTCGGCCACTGAAGTATTCATTCGCGACGATGTATGCTGTGTTGCGGACTAGTTCGTCTTGGATCTCAGCCCAGTGCCTCTCGTTGAGCTCTTCTTTTGTATGATTTACCGAGGGAATAACGCCGCCCACTCGAATGTTGAATGGTGTGAGTTCTTTTGCCCAGCTGTGAGTAAAACCTGACACCAACGCCGCCATGCTTTCAACTCCCGTAAAGTCTTCATGGTTGTCATGAGAAATGACGTTAACAATGACGCCTTTCTTGTTTCTGGCTCGAAAGCGCTCTGCTCCTACTTGGCCGTAGGTATAAAGGAAGCGTGCCGCAGACGACAAGTGATCAATGTAAGTACTCATTGGTTCTGGCGCCATTAAGCCAGGCATAGGGGAGCTGGTCCAGCAATTAACAATCACATCTGGTGTCGCACGTAGCTGTGATTCTATCTGGTCAAACAATAAGTTAATGGACGTTGTGTTATCACTACACACATTCATAGCATACACTTTGTCAGTGAAAGCGCTGATTTGCTCATAGCTCGCTCTCAAAGCGCTAGAATTTTGGTCACAAAGAATCAACGTTGCTCCAAGGTGAGCAAAGTGATTTGCACAGGTTCTTCCTATAACCGAACCTGCAGACGTGACGAGAATAATTGATTCTTTGATATCCATAGCACCTTCACTGTATCCATATGTGAAAAACAATACACCAGTGGTTTGTGCTAATAGCATGGTTGAAATTCGTTGGGTTCAGTGTGAAAGGCTTCAAACTAACGCTTTCGAGTGAGGACTATTGTGCGGTAATTTGTAAGATGTCACATTTCTGACGTGTAGGTATTGCAAGCTATTGGATAAAAAGCGGATCTCTATGCTTTAGCTTGAATTTGATGCTGACGTTGAGCCGTCACTAGCTGATTATATAGCCCAGCATCTGGGATCAGTTGTTTGTTGCGTTCGCCCAATCTGCGTCGCTCATGACCAGATAGGTTGTGATAAACCTCCTCTGGTAGGTTGAATGTGTCTTCAGGCAGGTAAGTCAGCGCATCTGGTTTTAGGTAATGGCTCAGCTTTGCGGAAGGCAATCCTGCATCGTGAAACTGTTTCGCTTGTTCAGCTGCGAGTTCATAGCTGCTGCTATCAGAACGAAGAGCTTGAGGTTGCGATAAACCCAATTGTTGGCGAAGAATACTGTCACTGGTGATGACTTCCTGGACCTCTTCAACTGGGACCACATCGCGAACATCATTAGAGAACATAGACAGAATCAGCGAGAAATCCGCACGACGACCTTCGTGTACGGCATGGTTAATACCATTACCGAACTGAAGTTCGTTGATAATTGCAGCTTTGTCTAACGTATGAATTTGCATGATGTTCCTCGCTCGATGCTCTTTTAACGGCGTGAATAAGAAGAACTTTAGTAAAAGAGGGAATTATTTAAAGGTGCTAGGGAAGGCGAAACAAAAAAGCCCGCTAAATAGCGAGCTTTTGAATAAGACTAAATTGAACTTAGGGGGAAGTATATTACTTCGCTAGGTTCTCAGCTACGAAGTCCCAGTTTACTAGAGCCCAGAAGCCGTTCATGTAATCAGGACGTACGTTGCGGTAATCGATGTAGTACGCGTGTTCCCATAGGTCAACAGTTAGAAGTGGTGTTGTACCTTCTTCTGTTAGAGGAGTAGCAGCGTTAGAAGTGTTAACGATCTCTAGAGAGCCATCAGCTTTCTTAACAAGCCAAGTCCATGAAGAACCGAAGTTGTTGATTGCTGAATCAGTAAACTTCGCTTTGAATTCTTCAAAAGAACCGAATGCTGCGTTGATTGCGTCTGCAACTGCGCCAGTTGGCTCGCCGCCCGCATTTGGAGCAAGACAGTGCCAGTAGAACGTGTGGTTCCAGATTTGCGCTGCGTTGTTGAATACGCCACCAGTAGAAGTCTTGATGATCTCTTCTAGAGTTTTGCCTTCGAACTCAGTACCAGGGATAAGACCGTTAAGCTTAACAACGTAAGTGTTGTGGTGCTTACCGTGGTGGTAGTCTAGAGTCTCTGCTGAGATGTGTGGTTCTAGTGCGTCTTTCGCGTAAGGAAGAGCTGGTAGTTCAAATGCCATTACTCGATTCTCCATTGATTTGAAAGGATGACCTTTCGATTGCTTCTAGTGTTTTTTTATAGCTATGTCGCCTTTAAGGCTGACTTGCTAAGTATTTTAGCAAGTTTTTACTTTATTAAAACCCCGATATGAAAATATTTTAAGAGGTTAGCAGTGGTGAAGTGCTGCATTGCTCGCCAATGAGCAACCTAAAATTAAGCCTTATTAATTATATGGTTTTTATTCTGTCGTTATTGAGTAGAATGTGGCAAATAAATAAAGTTCAAACCCATGAATGAGGAAGCGATGGAAACTATCGACAAAATCAAACAGCAGATCTCTGAAAACTCAATCCTGCTGTACATGAAAGGATCACCGAAACTACCTAGCTGTGGTTTCTCTTCTCAAGCGTCACAGGCACTAATGGCATGTGGTGAGAAGTTCGCTTACGTAGACATTCTGCAAAACCCAGATATCCGTGCTGAGTTACCAAAGTACGCGCAATGGCCAACTTTCCCTCAACTATGGGTTGAAGGTGAGCTTATCGGCGGTTGTGACATTATTCTAGAAATGTTCCAAAAAGGTGAACTGCAGCCTCTAATCAAAGAAGCAGCAGCGCGCGCTGAAGATCAAGCTGAGTAATTCGTAAATACTCACATTTAGCGATAGAATACGAAGGAGCCGTACTGGCTCCTTTTTCTTTTTAGGTTAGTGGAATGAACATAAAGCTTTGTTCTAACTGCCTATCTCGTAAACCTCGCGAAGCCATGTTAATCCCGCCTAGTGTATACAAAAATTCCAGTATGAATTTTGATGTATATTGGCGTGTAATTACGATGTATGCTGCCATCTATTTCGTAAAGTCGTTTTCAAACATCATTGCTTACACGTCTTTGATAAGGGAGTTGCTACAAATGGTATTTGGTTAAGGAATTACACTAAAGGCAATTTAACTCCCCAGAATTTTTAGGCCAACTTATTTCGGCACAAAATGCACTCGAAGAGTAAGCCCCATCATAAATCAGCATTGGACGCTAAGAACCAAGTTTTGGGAGAATTATGACAGTTTACAAGATAATAGATAATTTAAGAGAATTTCAAACGGTCTGCTCTGGTCCCGATGAAATCGCTAGCCAGTTAGGTGACTTCGACTATTTTGAGAGGATCTTATTACAGGCTATTAAAAACCAATCTCTGCAAGATATTTGGAAGCCTGTGGAGGTAAAGTTTCAAGATGTATTTAAGTACAATTCTCTATTGCCTGATATTAGTTTATGGGCGCGAACATACCTTGTTTTATCTCCGAGGGCATATGAAATATTGAATGCTTATCTAAGTGAACACGGGGAGTTTTTACCTGCTAACTACCAAGGTGGGCAATGGTATTTATATGCATCACTGACTTTTGGACAGGAAAACAAGAGAAAGTGTGTAGAAAAAATCGCATATGGGAGCCGAGATGGGTTAGATACCCTTGTTTTTATTGACGATGATGTTAAAGACAAAATGGTTTTCAAGTCTCGGTTAGAAGGAGCGGGCACCTTGTACTGTACAGATAAGTTTAAGGCTTTGTGTGAACAAAATCAGCTCAATGGCATCATGTTTTCTTCTAATTTGACAGATCCATTTAATTAGTGATTTTTATTAATATGAAAATACTATTTCTCTGATTTTGAGGTTTGTAAGCACTGTAATGGTCGACGAGAAAATTAGCTTTCTCCTCTAAAACGCAGCTTTTTTAGGCCTGTTTCCTTCATGAAAAATGATTTGAAAAGTAACTTACCCATAGGTAGCACTTGGTAGTAAAACATGAGGAGTTGATAGATTAATGACGGTTTATAAAATTTTCGACTGTCACAATGAATATAAAATCGTGAGCACTACGCCTAGTTCTGTAGCTAGGCAGTTAGGTGACATGGATTTAATAGAAAAAATCTTTGTGCAGCCATTAGAAAACTTTTCTTTCAAAAGTATATGGGGTGAGGTAGATATTGAGTTTGAAGATGTTCTCAAGAAAGACTCATTACTTCCTGATATCAGTTTATGGTTACGGGTTTTCTTAGTGCTTTGCCCTAAAGCTTATGCATCTTTAAAAGAGCCATTGAGCAAAGTAGGCGAGTTCTTATCGATTCGCTATAAAGAAGAGGAATGGTACCTGTATACACCGTTGGAGTTTGGGCAAGAAGATGAAGATAAGTGCGTCCAAAAAATTGAATATGGCAGCTTAGCAGGTGTAGAGGTGTTAGTATTTAATGAAAGCGACGTTGCAGAAAAGGTTGTTTTCAAGTCAAAGATGCTAGGAGCGAGCTTTCTGTATTGTACTGAACATTTTAAGAGTTTGTGCGAACAAAATGAGCTAGGTGGGCTAGAGTTCTCAGCTGACAGACTTGTTTATCTAACCTAAGATCTACAATGAAACTTAACACGCCTCGTATAGACTGGCTTTAGAGCGAATTATTAAGATAAAGCAGTTTTTCAACTTATGAGACTGTATAATTACTCTGAGATTTTGAGATGATTTTAAAGGTTTAATTATTAAAGTGGATATAAAGCTTTACTACGTGCATGACCCAATGTGCAGTTGGTGTTGGGGTTACAAACCAACGCTGGATAAACTAAAACAGCAACTGCCAGGTGTGATTCAGTTTGAGTATGTGGTTGGTGGTCTTGCGCCAGATACTAATTTACCGATGCCGCCCGAGATGCAACAAAAACTCGAAGGTATTTGGAAGCAGATTGAGCGCCAGTTAGGCACTAAGTTTAACTACGATTTCTGGAAGCTTTGTACGCCAGTTAGAAGCACTTACCAATCTTGTCGTGCGGTTATTGCAGCGGGCTTTCAAGACTCTTATGAGCAGATGCTAGAAGCGATTCAGCATGCGTATTACTTACGTGCGATGCCTCCTCATGAAGAAGCCACTCACTTGCAACTAGCGAGAGAAATTGGCTTGAATGTTCAGCAATTCAAGAATGACATGGATGGCTCTTTCTTAGAAGGTGTGTTCGAAGATCAATTGAGCCTTGCTAAGAGTCTTGGTGTAAATTCTTACCCGAGTTTGGTACTGCAAATTAACGACGCTTACTTCCCGATTGAAGTGGATTATGTGTCGACAGAAAACACGTTGAAGCTGATTCGCGAGCGCATTATCGACAACATGCCAGCGCAATAATCCGAAACCGGTTTTCAAAGCCAAAACAACAAAAAGCCGCTCAATGAGCGGCTTTTTCGTAACGAATTGTATCCATTTAATGACGCGATTACAGCACCATTGCAGCAATCCAACCGAAGATGATCAGAGGGATGTTGTAGTGGATAAATGTTGGTACTACGGTTTCCCAAATGTGCTCGTGCTGACCATCGGCGTTTAGACCCGATGTTGGACCTAACGTTGAGTCAGAAGCAGGAGAACCCGCGTCACCTAGAGCTGCTGCTGTACCTACTAGTGCGATTGTCGCCATCGGTGAGAAACCAAATGCTAGCGAAAGCGGCACATAGATAGTTGCAAGGATTGGAATCGTAGAGAACGATGAGCCGATACCCATTGTTACCAACAGACCAACGATAAGCATTAGTAGTGCTGCAAGAGGCTTGTTGTCACCGATGCTGGTTGATAGCGATTGTACAAGCGTCTCAACACCGCCAGTTTGCTTCATTACTGCAGCGAAACCTGCCGCCGCAATCATGATGAAGCCAATCATTGCCATCATGTGTACACCTTTAGTGAACACGTCGTGCGTTTCTTTCCATGCGATAACACCACCGAAAGTGAACACCATGAAGCCTGCTAGTGCACCGATGATCATTGAGCCCGTGTATAGCTGTACGCTTAGCGCAGCAAGAATACCTAAGCCTGCAACCACGATATGCTTTTTGTTTAGCTTCTCTTCAGATTCTTGAACAACGGTCAGCTCAGTCTCTTTGTATTCACGAGGTTTACGGTAGCTAAAGAAGATCGCAGTTAGAAGACCAAACAACATACCTGCGCCCGGCAACAGCATTGCTGTCGGTACTTGGCTTGCCACAACGTCTGTTAGACCATTGTCATGCAAGTTCTTCAATAGGATGTTGTTTAGGAAGATGCCACCAAAACCGATTGGTAGAACCATGTATGGCGTGATCAAACCAAAGGTAAGCACACAAGCAACCAAACGACGGTCCAGCTTCAGCTTAGCGAATACGCCCAAAAGAGGTGGAATCAAAATTGGAATGAAGGCGATATGTACCGGAATCACGTTTTGAGATGACATGGTAACAAGTACAAGAGCAACCAATACTGCGTATTTTAGACCTGTAGTCGACGCAGAGCTCTCTTTACCATTTAGGCGTTTGATAACGCTTTTTGCCAGAAGGTCAGTGATGCCAGAACGAGAAATCGCAACAGCGAAAGTACCTAGCATTGCGTAGCTCAGCGCGATAGTCGCACCGCCACCCAGACCACTTTCGAATGCAGCAACCGTATCCCCAAGGCTCATGCCTGCAACAAGGCCACCAACGATGGCACTAAACGTGAGGGCAACCACCACGTTTACGCGCATCAATGCTAACACGAGCATGACGCACACAGATATAACGACAGGATTCATACTTTTCCTAATATGTTGTGTTTATTTATTATTCTTCGTCGACAAGAGGCCAACCGCCTAGGGCCTTCCATTTGTTGACGATGCCACAGAATAACTCTGCAGTTTGTTGTGTATCGTAAAGGGCAGAATGTGCCTCACGATTGTCGAATTCCATCCCTGCAGCTTTACATGCTTTAGCGAGAACAGTTTGACCATAAGCAAGCCCACTTAATGTTGCGGTATCAAAAGTGGCAAATGGATGGAAAGGGACTCTTTTTAGTTTGCAGCGCTCGTTAGCTGCATTAACAAAACTTAAGTCGAAAGCAGCGTTGTGTGCCACCATGATGGCGCGTGAACAATCGGCCGCTTTTTGCTCTTTACGGATCAGCTTGTAGATTTCTTTGAGTGCTTCTTGTTCTGAAACTGCTCCACGTAAAGGGCTGAATGGGTCACGAATACCATTGAATTCAAGGGCTTCTTTTTCTAAGTTCGCGCCTTCGAAAGGTTCGATATGAAAATGAATGGTCGAGGCAGGATGCAAATCGCCATTTTCATCCATGCTAAGGGTAACGGCGCAGATTTCTAAAAGTGCATCAGTTTGAGCATTGAAACCTGCGGTCTCAACATCAACTACCACTGGAAAATAACCACGAAAACGTTTTTTCAGGGTCAGAGCTTCATTTTCTATTGTCATGTTGGCTTATATTTGTGTGACGAAGGCTGCATTATTGCAGATTCTACCGATGAGAAAAACCGCAATTTAAGAGAAAACCGGAATTCTATTTTGCATCCAATCAATAAGTTTGTATTGCATATTATGTAGACGTTCATTCGCCATACTTTGCATCGTGTAAACCGATAAAACATGAGGAAGTAAAACGCTAAGTGGCGGTTAAGGTGATTGGAACACGGTGGCTCACATTAATGTCAGTGTGACAGATAGCCCTATATTGGCGAGATTTTTGCATGCCGGTTGAGGTGGTTTTATTGATGCAAATTGACGGCAACAGACTGCCGTTTAAGAGACAGTATTAGATGAAGAAATGGCTGATTACCAGTGGTGTTGTATTTTCGTTGTTTAGCACAAGCAGCTTCGCTTTGATGGGCAAACGTTATGCTGCAACTCCACAGCAATCTCAATGGGAAATGGTGGTCAATACACCATTAGAATGTCAGCTTGTACACCCCATTCCAAGCTTTGGAGATGCGGTGTTTTCATCTCGTGCGAATAAAAAAATTAATTTAGACTTTGAGTTAAAAATGCGTCGTCCGATGGGAGAAACACGTAACGTCAGTCTCATTTCTATGCCGCCACCTTGGCGACCAGGTGAACACGCCGATCGAATTACAAACCTAAAGTTTTTTAAACAGTTTGATGGTTATGTCGGAGGGCAAACAGCATGGGGCATTTTGTCTGAGCTGGAAAAAGGCCGTTATCCGACTTTTAGTTACCAAGATTGGCAGAGCCGAGATCAGAGAATTGAAGTCGCATTGTCATCAGTACTATTTCAAAACAAGTACAACGCGTTTAGCGATTGTATTTCCAACTTATTGAAATACAGTTTCGAGGACATTGCTTTTACGATTTTGCACTACGAAAGACAAGGTGATCAGTTAACCAAGGCTTCTAAAAAGCGTTTATCACAAATTGCAGATTATATCCGACATAATCAAGATATCGATCTCGTGCTGGTGGCGACGTACACAGATTCAACCGATGGTAAAAGTGCGAGTCAAAGTTTATCAGAGCGACGTGCAGAGTCACTTCGTGATTACTTTCAGTCTCTAGGGCTACCGGAAGATCGAATTCAAGTGCAAGGGTACGGCAAGCGTCGTCCTATTGCAGATAACGGTTCGCCAATAGGAAAAGACAAAAACCGCCGAGTCGTGATATCTCTAGGGCGAACCCAAGTGTGATGCTTATAAAAACGCCGAAGCTGAAAGCTTCGGCGTTTTTGATTTACTGACGTTGTTAATAATATTTTAGTGGTATTTTGCCAAGCACGTTTCGGTGATTCCTGCTGTATAATTTGAATGTTAGTTTAAGCGGAATTTGGCAATGACTTCGCAATTGGTGGCGGTATCGATTTTTTCAACCTGTTTGGCAATAGCCGGATTAGGGTGACGCTTCATAAAGTCTATCAACGCCTTAGTACAGCATCCTATCGAGTCGATAAAGCTTGCACACTCTTTATTTGGGCATTGTGGGATAAGTGTTAAGACCTTTTCAGAGGCCAGTTGAAGGTATTTGAGTTCATAGTCAGTATCTCCAGCCCAACGCCAGAACTGAGCTAAGTTATGACAAGAAATCACAGAAATTAATAATCGCTCGTCCGCCTCAATTTCCACACATTCGCTGATATCTTCACTCAGGCTTAGGGCTTGCTGGTAATGAAGAATGCTGCGAACAGGGTCATCTAGTTGAAGTGCCGTATCGGCTAGAAGTGTGTGTTTTTCCCATTCACTGATCATTATCGTAATCCCGCATATCGAAGTTGCGGATAAATCTAAACGATAACTATTATCAAGTAAAGAGTTTTGTTTATAAAAGGACAGGCAGATCGCAGACCTGCCTGTAATCGGAGTTCAACTTGCAGTACAAGTGATTATTAGAAGTGCCGCTTAGCCTTCAAGACCTGCTGAAGCTTGCTTGTTTTGAATAAGCTCAATCATATAACCATCTGGGTCTTTTACGAATGCAATGTGCGTGCTTCCGCCTTTTACTGGACCTGGCTCACGCGTCACATTACCGCCCGCCGCTTTGATAGCGTCGCAAGTTGTGTAGATATCGTCAACACCAATGGCGATATGACCAAAAGCGGTACCTAAGTCATACTCAGTTTTACCCCAGTTGTAAGTCAGTTCGATCACTGCACCTTGGGATTCGTCACCATAACCAAGAAACGCTAGCGTGTATTCGTACTCTTTATTTTCGTTAGTACGAAGCAGCTGCATGCCCATAACTTCAGTGTAAAACTTGATGGATTTGTCTAGATCACCTACGCGAAGCATAGTGTGGAGAATTCGACCGTTTGACATTTTTTGCTCCTAGCTTTGATTTACAAATAGCATTAGCTATCTGGGTATACTTTCTCTTTATATTCGCACAAATCTTCGATAATACAGCTACCGCAGCGAGGCTTTCTTGCTACGCACGTATAACGACCATGAAGAATGAGCCAGTGGTGCACATCGAGTTTGAACTCTTTTGGCACAACTTTTAATAGCTTCTGCTCGACATCATCAACCGTTTTTCCCATCGCAAATTTAGTGCGATTCGACACGCGATAAATGTGCGTATCGACGGCAATAGTTGGCCAACCAAAAGCGGTGTTGAGCACGACGTTTGCGGTCTTGCGACCTACGCCTGGTAGCGCTTCTAACGCGGCACGATCTTCAGGAACTTCACCATTGTGTTTTTCCAACAAGATCTTACAAGTCTTGATTGTGTTTTCTGCCTTTGAGTTAAACAAACCGATGGTCTTTATGTATTCTTTTAAGCCATCGACTCCCAAATCGAGAATACTTTGTGGTGTATTAGCGACAGGGAAAAGCTTGTCGGTGGCTTTATTGACACTTACATCGGTTGCTTGCGCTGATAGTAATACCGCGATTAGCAGTTCAAAAGGGGAGCTCCAGTTAAGCTCAGTTTGAGGATTCGGATTGTTTTCTCGTAATCGCTCAAGAATTTCGATTCTTTTTATTTTGTTCATTGCTGACTTCCAATACCGTCTCTGCGGTTTATGAAAAAGGCTCCTATGACAGAGCCTTATCTTGTTATGCGTTGGTGACGCGAGCACGTTCTATGGTTGGTTTTTCTTCTTTAGGTTGACGTGCCTGGACTGAATTATCGATGACATTTTTAAGCGCTATCAACAGACCAACACCGATAAATGCACCGGGTGGAAGAAGCGCTAGCAGAAAGCTGTTGTCAAATTGGAAAACTTGAATCCGTAGAGCTGAAGCCCAGTCTCCTAGGAGAAGGTCTGCTCCGTCGAATAGTGTGCCATTACCAATTAATTCGCGCATGGCACCTAAAACAACCAAGACGCTCGTCATACCAAGGCCCATCCACAAACCATCTAGCGCAGCGGGTGCAACATCATTTTTTGACGCGTAAGCTTCTGCTCGGCCAATAATAATGCAGTTCGTTACAATCAGAGGAATAAAGATACCTAGAGACAGGTACAAACCGTACGCATAGGCATTCATTAACAACTGAACGCAGGTAACGAGTGAGGCAATGATCATAACGAATACAGGTATACGGATCTCTTTTGGCACATAGTTACGGATAAGAGAAACTGTTACGTTGGATCCAACTAGCACGAGTAAGGTTGCAATACCAAGACCTAATGCATTGGTTATCGTGGAAGAAACCGCTAGCAGTGGACATAAGCCCAGCAGTTGTACGAGAGCGGGGTTATTACTCCACATACCGTTTTTCATCAGTAATTTATTCTCATTCATTACTGCTCTCCTTCACAGCCTAACGGCTGGCTAAGAATGTCTTCACGAGATTGGTTTACGTAGTTAACGGTATTTCGCACCACTTTTACGACGGCTCTTGGCGTGATCGTTGCACCAGTAAATTGATCGAAATCGCCGCCATCTTTACGAACTTTCCACGAATTCCAATTGTTTTCCGTGACTTGTTTTCCTGTAAAGCTCAGGATCCAGTCGGTGACACGAAGATCGATTTTATCGCCCAGACCAGGGGTTTCTTGGTGGTTTAGGACGCGTGTCCCCAAAATATTGCCCTGATTATCAATCCCAGTAATCACTTTTATCTCACCATTGTAGCCATCTGGCGCGATAGATTCTATTGCGATTGCTGTTGGTTCACCATTCTTCGTGGCGAGGTAGGCTGGCATCGCACGTAATGTCCCCAGATCTGGAGACGTGACCATTGTACAAGCTTGCGTGAGTGCGTTGTCATGCATGTTTTCTGGAATGACTTGATTCAAAACAGAAAGTAATTGTTTTTGCTCTTGTACCTTGATTTGGTCTTTTGTTAGGTACTGAGTAAGGGCGACTAATCCGGTTGTTGCACATGCAAATATCGCGAGTGTCAGACCATTTTTTCTAATAGCGGTTAACATGTTTACCTCAGTGACCGTAAGTTCTAGGTTTGGTGTAGTAATCGATCAGTGGCACACACATATTTGCAAGCAACACTGCAAATGCAACACCATCTGGGAAACCGCCCCAACTGCGAATGATAAAGACCAAAGCACCAATAAGCGCACCGAAGATTAAACGTCCTTTGACGGTGGTAGACGCCGAAACGGGATCGGTTGCAATAAAGAATGCGCCAAGCATGGTTGCACCAGATAACAAGTGTAAAACTGGCGACGCAGTTTCCCCTGGCGTCAGCAACGTGAACACTAGGCTAAACAGAGTCAGACTCGCAAGGAAACCTGCTGGAATATACCATTGGATGATACGCTTTTTGATCATGACTATGCCGCCAAGAAGGTAAGCAAGGTTTACCCATTGCCAACCAATACCACCTAAGCCATCAAATATTGGCTGCGACATTACTTCGCTTGGAGTGGCACCTGTAAGAATGCCAGTCTTAAATGCATCAAGTGGTGTCGCCATTGTCACGCCGTCAACACCTGAGCGAACTTGCTGAAGTGATAAGCCGTCGTAATCATAGCCCGTAAAAATTAAAGAGAGTGTATCTGCAAAATTTACATGATCAGGTATGAGTGATGTCGGTGCACTCCAACTCGTCATTTGTACTGGGAAAGAGATCAACAAGACCACATAAGCGACCATTGCAGGGTTGAATAAGTTTTGTCCAAGGCCACCATAGAGGTGTTTAGCGATTACTATCGCAAAAATAAGCCCGATCACCATAATCCACCACGGAGACCATGGTGGTATAGCAACGGCTAACAACCAAGCGGTAACTATTGCACTGTTATCACGTAGCGCTCTCATTGGTGAGCGTTTACGACAGATCATGACTAAGGCTTCAAGGGATACAGCGACTGCAATGGCAAAAATCAGCTGAATAAGCGTACCCCAGCCAAAGAAGTAGGTTTGAGCTACTAAACCTGGAAGTGCGCAAAGTGCCACCCATTTCATTAAGTCTGGCGTACTACGACGACTGTGGGTATGCGGTGAACTGGCAATAAAAAACGACACTACTCGTTCTCCTCAGTATTATTTTTATTAGCTTCTTGTTGCGCTTTGCGTGCCTTCGCGCGCGCAATTGCTGCGGCAACCGCGGCTTTCTTCGGATCCACTTCTGGTTCTTCGGAGGTTGCTTCTTCAACAGGCTCTGTTTGCGTTTCTTGCTTCGCTTTGCGCGCTTTGGCTCGAGCGATGGCAGCAGCCACGGCGGCTTTTTTCGGATCGTCGGTTTGCTCGGCAGGTGCTTCAGCTTCTTCCGCTTCAGTTGAGTCTGCTTGTTTCGCTTTACGAGCCTTCGCGCGTGCAATTGCTGCGGCAACCGCGGCTTTCTTCGGATCGTCGGTTTGCTCGGCAGGTGCGTCAGCTTCTTCCGCTTCAGTTGAGTCTGCTTGTTTCGCTTTACGCGCTTTGGCACGTGCAATGGCAGCAGCCACTGCGGCTTTCTTCGGATCGTCGGTTTGCTCAGCAGGTGCTTTAGCTTCTTCCGCTTCAGTTGAGTCTGCTTGTTTCGCTTTACGTGCTTTGGCACGTGCAATCGCGGCAGCCACGGCGGCTTTTTTCGGATCTTTGGTTTGCTCGGCAGGTGCTTCGGCTTCTTCCGCTTCAATTGAGTCTGCTTGCTTCGCTTTTCGTGCTTTGGCACGTGCAATCGCAGCAGCCACGGCGGCTTTTTTCGGATCTTCGGTTTGCTCGGCCGGTGCGTCAGCTTCTTCCGCTTCGGTTGAGTCTGCTTGCTTAGCTTTGCGCGCTTTGGCTCGAGCAATTGCAGCGGCAACTGCGGCTTTTTTCGGATCGTCGGTTTGCTCAGCAGGTGCGTCAGCTTCTTCCGCTTCAGTTGAGTCTGCTTGCTTCGCTTTACGTGCTTTGGCACGTGCAATGGCAGCAGCAACCGCGGCTTTTTTCGGATCGCCGTCTTGCTGCGCAGACGTTTCCGATTCTACAGATTCAGTTGAATCTTCTTGTTGTGCTTTTTTCGCTTTAGCTCGGGCGATGGCGGCCGCAACTGCCGATTTTTTATCATCAGCGTTATTGTCTGGCGTTTCGCCTTGTTCTTTTTGCGCTTTACGTTCGCGAGCAAGACGTTTGCGTTCTTCGCGCAGTTTTGCCATTTCTGAGTTATCAGGTTCACTAGAGCCTGCTTTAGCTGCTGCCGCTTGTTTAGCCTTCGCTTTGGCAATGGCTGCCGCTACGGCTGGTTTTACTGCTGGCTCTGCTTTTTCAGTGGTTTCTGTCTTTTGAGCTTTCACTCGTGCGATCGCTGCTGCTATCGCATCATCGCTACCAGAAGACTTCATCTCTTTTCGGCGTTGATCGGCAGCTTTCTTGAAGCGATTTTCACGTTCTGCTTTTTCGCGTTCCATACGCGCTTTTTTCTCTTCAAAACGCAGTTTTGCTCGCTCTGCAGCTTCCGCTTCTTGTGTTCTAGTTCTAATTTCTGCTTTCGCTTGGCGGTAGTACTGTACGAGCGGAATTTCACTTGGACATACAAACGCACAAGCGCCGCACTCGATACAATCCTTTAAGTTTAATTCTTCGAGTTTGTCATACTCTTCAGCTTTCGCATGCCATTGCAGTTGTTGAGGCAGCAGCGAAGCAGGGCATGCTTCGGCACATTGGCTACAGCGAATACATTCCATCTCATACTGGTGCGGAGAGATCTCACGACGAGTCGGAGCAAGGATACAGTTTGCTGTCTTGGTAATCGGCACTTGGGAGTGAGGAAGGGTAAAGCCCATCATTGGCCCACCCATAATTAAACGCTGTAACTTCTTATCTGCTTTATAGCCAAACTCATCCAACAGTGCTTGTACTGGTGTCCCTAATAATGCCCAAACGTTGCGTGGTTGTTTGAAGGTTTTACCAGTGAGAGTCACGATGCGTTTTATCATCGGCTCACCGTCGATGACTGCGCGTTTTATAGCGTAAAGAGAACCAACATTCTGAACCAAAATACCAATATCGGCTGGAATCGCGCCACTTGGCACTTCTTTATTGGTTAAAATTTTGATCAGCTGTTTTTCACCGCCAGAAGGGTATTTAGTTGGGATAACGCGAATAACGATATCTTTGTTTATAGCCGCAGCTTCTAGCGCTTTGATTGCTTCTGGTTTGTTGTCTTCAATGCCAATAATCGTGAGCTTTGGTGTCAGGATATGTTCGACAATTTCGATACCTTGAATAAGCTCTTCGGCATGTTCTTGCATGAGCTTGTCATCAGACGTGATGTATGGCTCGCACTCTGCTGCATTAACGATAAGAATCTCGGTACGAGCAAAACCTGATTGGATTTTTTTTGCAGTAGGGAAGCCTGCGCCACCCATACCAGAAATACCAGCGAGACGAATAACATCAATCAGTGCGTCAGGGGTTTCTTGTTGGTAATCTGCGACGGGGTTTCTTTCACACCATGCATCGTTACCATCAGGCGTGATGACAGCGCACAATTCACTTAACCCAGAAGGGTGCGCGACAGTTCGTGGCTCAATCGCGGTGAGCGTACCTGATGTTGGAGCATGCACTGGAACCGTAAAGCCGGTCTCCGATTGCGTTAATGGCTGACCTTTTAATACGTAGTCACCTTCGGCAACCAGTAGGTTACCCGCTTTACCAATGTGCTGTTTTAGCGGCAATACAATTTCTGACGGGATAGCCGCATGAGCGAGTTCAGTTTTGTTGGACTGCTTTTTATTTTCTGCCGGATGCACACCACCTGGGAAATCCCAAAGCGCGCCTGTACGAATTTGTTCAATCAAAGACAACATGTGAAACCTTACTTAATTGAATCTTTCACGTTCGCTGCATTGTCGGCAGCATCCGTAATGTTAAGTACCGGAATGGAGTGAAGTTGCCACTTCCAGCTTTCTGTGGTCGTTGCCACAGGAATCATTTCAATACAATCAGTCGGACATGGGGCAACACACAAGTCACAGCCCGTACATTCGTCTTTGATTACGGTATGGACCGCCTTTGTTCCGCCTACAATTGCATCCACCGGACACGCCTGAATACACTTAGTGCAGCCAATACACATGTCTTCATGAATAAACGCAACGGTTGGAATTTTGCTGTCGAGATCGTGCGCAGATTCTTCTGGCTCAACACCCATTAAGTCGGCGAGCTTTTCGATTGTTGCCTGACCACCAGGTGGACATTTGTTTATGTGGTCGCCATTTGCAATTGCTTCAGCATAAGGGCGGCAACCAGGGTAGCCACATTGACCGCATTGAGTTTGCGGTAAAATGGCGTCGATTTGATCCACAATAGGGTCCGCTTCAACTTTAAAGCGAATAGAAGCAAAACCAAGTATCGCGCCGAAAATCGCAGCCAGAACCGCTAACGCGATAATCGCAATTAAAATCGTACTCATCGCTTACTTCACCAAACCTGTAAAGCCCATAAAGGCGAGTGACATTAAACCTGCTGTAATCATTGCTATTGATGCACCTTTAAAAGGTACAGGAACGTCGGCGGCGGCTATGCGCTCTCGCATGGATGCAAAAAGTATCAACACCAATGAGAAACCAACAGCGGCGCCGAAGCCGTAGATGATCGATTCAATAAAGTTATGGTTTTCATTAATGTTAAGAAGTGCCACGCCCAATACTGCGCAGTTTGTTGTGATCAGCGGTAAGAAAATGCCAAGCAAGCGATAAAGCGTCGGGCTGGTTTTGTGCACAACCATTTCGGTGAACTGCACCACAACGGCTATCACCAAAATAAAACTCATGGTTCGAAGGTACTCAATACCTAGTGGACGAAGGATGTAGCTTTCCACTAAATACGCACACACTGACGCGAGCGTTAGCACAAAAGTTGTCGCTAAGCCCATACCTATTGCTGTTTCCAGTTTTTTGGACACGCCCATGAAAGGACATAGGCCCAAAAACTTCACCAGTACAAAGTTGTTCACCAGCACAGTGCCGACCAACAACAAAACATATTCGGTCATAGTTATTACGTTCTTAAAATCCGATCTTGATATTATCGTGTTTTGTGACACCAATAACAACCAGTGAACGATGTGGTTTTACATACACGATGGAAAAATAGTCGTCTATTTGATCTATTTTGATGAATCAATAAGAAATTGAATCGTTTGCTGAATGTATTGTTAGCGAGAGGATACTACCTATTAATTTTCATCTAATGTGTGATTTTAAAAAAAGCCCGCCTCTCCCAGGTAGAAAAGAGAGGCGGGCAATGCATATTTACAAGCTAATTATTTAAACTTTCTGAGTGCTTGATGGACTGTGTTTATATCTTATTCGTGAAGGTACGAGTGATGACGTCTTGCTGTTGCTCTGTCGTTAGAGAGTTAAAACGTACCGCATAACCAGACACTCGAATCGTCAACTGAGGGTATTTCTCTGGATGTTCAACCGCATCCAATAACATCTCTCGGTCTAGAACGTTGACGTTAAGGTGTTGACCACCTTCAATCGCAATGCCCTCGTTGCTTGCTTCGTGATGGAAGTAACCATCCATTAGCGCAGCTAGGTTCTTCTTCTGACTCAAGTCATCTTTACCCAATGCGCTCGGCACAATTGAGAAAGTGTAAGAAATACCATCTTTAGCGTAAGCAAACGGTAATTTAGAAACCGATGCCAGAGACGCAACCGCCCCTTTTTCATCACGACCGTGCATTGGGTTTGCACCCGGTCCAAAAGGCATACCTGCGAGACGGCCATCAGGTGTATTACCCGTTTTTTTACCGTAAACCACGTTAGATGTGATTGTTAAAATCGATTGAGTTGGCACTGCTTCGCGGTAGGTGTGCATCTTCTGAATTTTCTTCATGAAGCGCTCAACTAGATCACAAGCGATGTCATCAACACGGGCATCGTTGTTACCAAATTTTGGATAATCACCTTCGATTTCAAAATCAACGGCGATGCCATCTTCATCACGAACAGGTTTCACGGTCGCGTATTTAATTGCCGCCAAAGAGTCAGCGACAACAGACAGACCTGCAATACCACACGCCATCGTGCGGTGCACGTCGCGATCCATCAGTGCCATCAGTGATGCTTCGTAGCTGTAACGGTCATGTGAGTAATGGATGATGTTCAACGCTGTGACGTATTGCGTTGCTAGCCACTCCAACATATTGTCGAAACGAGGCATCAAAGCGTCAAAGTCGAGAATTTCATCTTGAACTTTGTCCACTACCGGACCCACTTGCGCTTTCGATTTTTCATCGATACCACCATTGATGGTGTAAAGCAGTGCTTTTGCAAGGTTGGCACGTGCACCAAAGAATTGCATGTGCTGACCAACAACCTGCGGGCTCACACAACAGGCAATCGCGTAGTCGTCATTGTCGAAATCAGGACGCATTAGATCGTCGTTTTCGTATTGAACCGAAGAGGTATCAATCGACACTTTTGCAGCATATTGTTTGAACGCTTCAGGTAATTGCTCTGACCAAAGAATCGTCATGTTTGGCTCAGGAGCAGGGCCCATAGTATGTAGAGTATGTAAGTACCGGAATGTCGTTTTAGATACTAGCGTACGGCCATCAACGCCCATACCAGCCATGGCTTCGGTTGCCCAGATTGGGTCGCCAGAGAACAATGAATCGTATTCTGGTGTGCGTAGGAAGCGAACCATGCGTAGCTTCATGATGAAGTGGTCAATCATTTCTTGCGCTTGTGATTCATCAATCAAACCGTTTGCTATATCGCGTTCTAGATAGACGTCTAGGAAAGTCGAAGTACGGCCCAGTGACATTGCTGCGCCGTTTTGCGATTTAACCGCCGCTAGGTAGCCAAAGTAGGTAAATTGGATCGCTTCTTGTGCAGTTTTTGCAGGTAGCGACATATCAATGCCGTATTTCAGACCCATTTGACGAATGTCTTCAAGCGCTTGAACTTGATCGGCTATTTCTTCGCGCAGACGAAGTGTTTTCTCAAGATCGTTGCCTTGTTCTAAGAACGTTTGTGTTGAGTTGTATTGTTCTTTTTTGTCTGCTTTTAAGAAGTCGATACCGTATAGGGCGAGACGGCGATAGTCACCAATGATACGACCACGGCCATAAGCATCAGGAAGGCCCGTGATGATGCCGGATTTACGACAGGCTAGAATTTCTTTGGTGTAAAGGTCGAAACACGATTTGTTGTGAGTTTTACGGTATTCAGTGAAGATCTTTTCAACCGTTGGATCCAGTTCGCGGCCATAAACTTCGCACGAGTTTTTTACCATGCGAATCCCGCCATTGGCGATGATTGCACGTTTTAGCGGTTGATCAGTTTGTAAGCCAACGATCTTTTCCAGATCTTTGTTGATGTAGCCTGCATCGTGGGAAGTGATTGTTGAGGGCAAGTCTGTGTCAAAATCAATAGGGGCGTGTGTGCGGCTTTCTTGTTTTATGCCTTCAAGCACTTGGTTCCATAATGCTGAAGTGGATTTGCTAACCTCGGCTAAGAAAGACTCGTCTCCCTCATAGGGTGTATAGTTTTTTTGGATGAAGTCACGAGTGTTGACAGAGTTTTGCCATTCACCAGCAGTAAATCCAGCCCATGCATCTAGCATGTCAGTTGTCGGAATAGTCATAAGTAAATCCCTAAGTTATTGATAATTAGAATGGAGGCGACGAGTAGGACGGAACCATTCTTAACCCTTTTAATCGTATGGATTTATTTATTATGAGTAAAATGAATGCTTTTCATTTTTTCAATGATTAAATTGCATTAATAATAGATTCAATTAGTTATGATTGTTTTTTTGCTAGGAAAGAGACAGAATTAAATGTGTGGTACTGTGAGAACACTATCTATGACAATGTTATGAGTTCTGTAATTTGAACTTATTTCGGTGTGATTTTATGGCGCCTAGATTGGCTTAGATTTCCTGGCGATTAAGATACAAAAAAAGCCGTGTCTTGCGACACGGCTTTTCTATAATCTGGCTCCTCCTGCTGGGCTCGAACCAGCGACCTGCGGATTAACAGTCCGTCGCTCTACCAACTGAGCTAAGGAGGAATTGCTTTGCTTGAAAGCGGGACGAATCTTACCGAGCACTCAAACTACTGTCAACAGTAAAAAAATACATTTTTAGCAAAAAATATTGAGTTAAGGGCTTTACTTTTCTGTATGGCTTGCCAGTAAAGGCTCGAGGTTAGTTATCCACTAAATTTGTGGATAAGTATGTTGATGAGATCTGGGTAAAGAAAGTTGATATGCAACTAAGTTTTTATTTAATGAATTTTTAGTCGGAGTTATGCGTAAAATAAGCAAATAAAACAAAGATTTATCGATGTTAATCAAAAGGTATTCAAAGTGGATAAAAATCAATCTTTTGGGGATAAGAAAGTTTTAAGCTAATTTTTGGGGAAAAGTTGTGGAAACTATAATGTGAAGAATGTGTGTAGCTCTTCAACTAGGGCGAAGTACTATATCAGAGTCACTTTTGTATGGCTATAGCATTCTAGACAAACAAGAAAATTTATTAACAATGATGGTTAAATTCTCGATAGACGTAGATTTCATTAGCTAAGGTGTATATATATACAGCCAAAGCGCAGTAAAATTGAGGAAGGGTATGAGTAAAGTCTATGAATTGGTCTCCGATTATCAGCCGTCGGGCGATCAACCAGGAGCGATCAATCAGTTGCTTGAGGGGCTCGATGCTGGGCTAGCACATCAAACATTGTTGGGGGTCACAGGCTCAGGTAAAACCTTCACACTAGCGAATGTGATTGCTCAAGCCCAACGACCTGCAATATTACTTGCGCCAAACAAAACGCTTGCTGCTCAGTTATATGGTGAGATGAAGTCATTCTTTCCTAATAATGCGGTTGAGTATTTTGTTTCTTACTATGATTACTACCAACCTGAAGCATATGTTCCCACAACAGATACTTTCATTGAAAAGGACGCTTCGGTTAACGCCCACATTGAGCAAATGAGACTGTCTGCCACTAAAGCTTTATTGGAACGGAAAGACGCTATTATCGTTGCTTCGGTTTCAGCTATCTATGGTTTGGGTGATCCGGAATCCTACTTACAAATGATGCTTCATTTGCGACGTGGAGATGTGATTGATCAGCGTGATATGCTTCGTCGCCTAGCGGAGCTCCAATACTCACGCAATGATGTTGCTTTTGAGCGAGGGCAGTTCCGTGTCCGTGGCGAGGTGATTGATATATTCCCTGCTGAATCAGACCAAGACGCTGTGCGCGTTGAGATGTTTGACGATGAGGTGGATTGCATCAGTGTGTTCGACCCATTGACAGGCGTGGTGAAACAACGAGACTTGCCGCGCTATACCATCTATCCCAAGACGCACTATGTGACGCCAAGAGATCGCATTCTTGAAGCGATTGAAAATATTAAAGTCGAACTAGAAGTGCGCAAAAAGCAGCTTCTAGATAACAACAAGCTACTGGAAGAGCAGCGAATTAGCCAGCGCACTCAATTCGATATCGAAATGATGAATGAGTTGGGCTTTTGCTCCGGTATCGAAAACTATTCTCGTTATCTCAGTGGACGCTCGGAAGGTGAGCCGCCACCAACCCTGTTTGACTACTTACCTCATGATGGCTTGTTGATCATCGATGAATCTCACGTGACAGTACCGCAGATAGGTGCCATGTATAAAGGTGACCGTTCGCGTAAAGAAACGCTAGTGGAGTTTGGTTTCCGGTTACCTTCAGCTTTGGATAATCGTCCACTGAAGTTTGAGGAGTTTGAAGCACTAGCACCACAAACGATTTTCGTCTCTGCTACGCCCGGAAATTACGAACTAGAAAAATCGGCGGGTGATGTGGCGGATCAAGTCGTTCGTCCAACAGGCTTGCTTGACCCTGAGTTGGAGGTTCGCCCAGTAGCGACCCAAGTCGACGACCTATTGTCTGAGATTCGTATTCGCGCTGCTAAAGATGAGCGAGTTCTGGTTACAACACTGACCAAACGAATGGCTGAAGATCTCACCGAATACCTTCACGAACATGATGTTAAGGTACGTTATTTACACTCAGACATTGATACTGTTGAGCGTGTGGAAATTATCCGTGACCTTCGCCTTGGAGAATTTGACGTGCTGGTGGGAATCAACTTATTGAGAGAGGGCCTGGATATGCCAGAGGTCTCGTTAGTTGCAATTTTGGATGCGGATAAAGAGGGCTTCTTGCGGTCTGAACGCTCACTCATTCAGACCATTGGTCGTGCTGCACGAAACATCGAAGGTAAGGCGATTTTATACGCTGACCGAATCACCAACTCAATGAAAAAGGCGATGGATGAAACTAACCGTCGTCGCGAGAAGCAGGAAGCGTACAACGAAGAAATGGGTATTTCGCCACAAGCGCTCAAACGAAATATCAAAGACATCATGGAACTTGGCGATATCACTAAGTCTAAACGCCAGCGTAACACTAAACAGGTACCATTATCGAAAGTGGCGGAGCCTTCGCAAACTTACGAGGCACTGTCCCCTCAGCAGCTAGAAAAAGAAATCAGTCGACTGGAGGCGGCGATGTATCAGCATGCGCAAGATTTAGAATTTGAGTTAGCGGCACAAAAGCGTGACGAGATTGAAAAACTACGAGCGCAGTTCATCGCAAATAGTTGAACAAACTTACCGATTTAGCTATCCAAGCATTTTAGGTCGCTTGTAAAAAAAAGAAGCCAATAGGCAGTCGGGTCTATTGGCTTGTTTTGTGAACATATCGTTCACTAACAACGTCAGTTGGCTAGGTGACCCGAGGGGTCACTATCGTTACAGCATGGTTTGTGCCACTTTTTAAATAATTGATATTATTTTTGAATTTTTTCCTTTGCCCATAATTTAGCTAATGTTATTTGCAAAATGCAAAGCGTAATGCGATTATTGTTTAAAACACAACAAAATAATAGCTAGGTTATGCAACAAAAACCCGAAGGCCCAAAGTCTCGTTACCTTTTAATGGTCGAGGACACCGCATCTGTTGCGGCTCTGTACCGCTCATACCTGACACCGCTTGGCATAGATATCAATATTGTCGGCACAGGTAGGGATGCCATTGAGAGCCTAAATCATCGAATTCCAGATCTTATTTTACTCGATCTCCGTCTGCCAGATATGACGGGGATGGACGTTTTACATGCCGTTAAAAAGAGTCATCCCGACGTACCTATAATCTTTATGACCGCTCACGGTTCTATCGATACCGCTGTCGAGGCCATGCGTCATGGCTCACAAGACTTTCTAATTAAACCGTGTGAAGCAGACCGTTTACGTGTCACGGTTAACAATGCAATTCGTAAAGCGACCAAGCTAAAAAATGAAGCCGATAATCCAGGCAATCAGAGCTATCAGGGGTTTATCGGCAGTAGCCAAACCATGCAGCAGGTTTACCGTACGATAGATTCCGCGGCGAGCAGTAAAGCGAGTATTTTTATCACTGGTGAAAGTGGTACTGGTAAAGAGGTATGTGCCGAGGCAATCCACGCAGCAAGTAAACGTGGTGACAAACCTTTTATTGCAATTAACTGTGCTGCAATTCCAAAAGATTTGATTGAGAGTGAACTGTTTGGTCACGTAAAAGGGGCCTTTACTGGTGCTGCGAATGATCGTCAAGGTGCTGCTGAGTTAGCGGATGGCGGCACACTTTTTCTAGATGAGCTTTGTGAGATGGACTTGGATTTACAAACCAAGTTGCTACGATTTATTCAAACGGGCACATTCCAAAAAGTGGGTTCCTCAAAAATGAAGAGCGTGGATGTGCGCTTTGTTTGTGCCACTAACCGTGATCCTTGGAAAGAGGTACAAGAAGGTCGATTCCGTGAAGATTTGTACTATCGTTTGTATGTCATTCCTTTGCATTTACCGCCTTTACGCGAACGAGGCGAAGATGTTATTGAAATTGCATACTCACTGTTAGGTTACATGTCACACGAAGAAGGAAAAAGCTTCATACGTTTTGCGCCTGATGTCATCGAGCGATTCAACAGCTATGAGTGGCCGGGTAACGTTCGTCAGTTACAAAACGTGCTACGCAATATCGTTGTTCTAAACAACGGTAAAGAGATTACGTTGGACATGTTACCGCCACCGTTGAATCAACCGCTTGACCGTCCGTCGTCTGTGGCTAAATTAATTGAGCCGAAAGCGATGACCGCATCTGAGATTATGCCATTATGGATGACGGAAAAAATGGCAATCGAGCAAGCGATTGAAGCATGTGATGGCAATATTCCTCGAGCGGCGGGATACCTTGATGTCAGTCCGTCGACGATTTACCGCAAGTTACAGGCATGGAACGGCAAGGAAGAGCGGCAAAAAGTATGAGTGTAAATGTATTAAATCAGCAAAAAATAGATGAACTGTCGATGGAAATTGGCAGTGACAACGTACCTGTACTGTTCGATATCTTCCTAGGAGAAATGGATACCTATATCGAGAACTTATCCCAACTACAGGGGGCAGAGCGATTAGCTTACTCAAAAGAAATCAGCCACGCGTTGAAAAGTAGTGCTGCGAGCTTTGGGGCAGATCGCCTTTGTGAACTGGCGATGTCCATAGACAAAAAAGCGAAAGCCGGTGAGTTGACTGTGGAGTCTGAGGAGTTAGAGGCTATGTTCGATCTTTTGCACGAAACTCGAGATGCTTATCGCTCTTGGCGACAGTAACTATTTATTCCTATTAACCATTTTTTCTTAGTAAACATCTGTTCTTACTGGATGCCTGAACTAAAACCCTTCGATGACAGAAGGGTTTTCATTATCAATAAACACCTTGAAAGAGGGCGCTAGCCAGGTAACGCGCTCTTAAATAGAAAGTTGTAGCTGACTTTCAATCGCTAGCTTGAGCTTGTTTCTATCGTGACGCCAGTCTCGGTTAGAGGAGGCGAGTGACTCCGTCACTACATTCCATTGACTTAAGACGTCTTGCTCGGTTTTCTCTGCTAGAACCACGTCTATTTTTCTTCCTTGACAGGCACGTTCACACCATTCTAATTTTTGAGCCATCGTCATTCGTCCCGCTGGGCCGTATTCTGGACTCAGGTTAGCAACAAAAATGACTTTTGCTTTTGTGTTTGCTGCAATCGCTTTGCCGAGTTCAGGCAGCAATAAAGGAGGCATGATACTAGTTAAAAAACTGCCAGGGCCAAGAATAATCGCGTCCGCTTCCGCCAAAGCTGTGATGGCTTCTTTGGTAGCAGGCACTTCTGGTGAAAGATCCAAACGTCGCAAGTCTGCTTTCATTTCGTCGACATTTGTTTCTCCCGTAACCCACTTCCCATCTACGGATAACGCGGAAAGATCCGAAGGGTGTTCGGACATAGGAAGGATGTTAACGTCGACTTTTAACATATTGCGAATCAGATTAATGGCATCTAAAGGTCTGACCGATAAGTTATCGAGTGCAGTAAGCATCAAATTACCAAGATTATGACCATCAAGTTCGCCAGTGCCTTTGAAGCGATATTCAAACATCATAGAACTGATCGAAGGCTCTGTAATGAGCTGATTAATACAGTTACGTGTGTCTCCCCAAGCGATTCCTCCTTGGCAGTGACGAATTCTTCCTGTTGAACCACCATTGTCAGTCGTGGCAACAATCCCAGTTGCATTGCTGCCAAAATCTCGTAATGCGGCCAGCATTCGACCTAAGCCATGACCACCGCCAACAGCGACCACTTTTTTATCTGTGTAGATATTCATTATGTTCTTCTAATAATCTAATAAAAAACGGCTACAATTTATCTTAAGGAGTGTCTTAAAGGTACTCACTTAGCGGTAAATTGTGTCTCTAGAGAGTTTTTTATCACTCAAGTCTGGATTCCATTACAAATATTAAGTATTTTACACCGCAAAGCTATCAGAGATTTCATATCTCTGGTTGCCATAACTCCGAGCTCACTATTGCTAAGTCCTTGGATAAGCGTTTTGAGCCAGTGGCGTACTGTCACAAGGGCATGATTGGAAATGGCCATGCCTCCCGTGTTTGGAAAGGTGTTCCGTGGCGCAACAATTCGAAGACAAATTTCATCGTAAGTTTTATTACTTGCGTCTGTCTGTGACCGACGTATGTAATTTCAAATGTACCTATTGCCTTCCTGATGGCTATAAGCCTTCGGGCAATAAAAACTCGTCTTTTTTATCTCTCCCTGAAATCAAACGGGTCGTAAAAGCATTCGCTGATTGTGGCACGTCAAAAGTGCGCATCACTGGTGGTGAGCCTAGCTTACGCAAAGATTTTACCGACATTATCCATTCAGTAGCGGCGACGCCTGGCATTCAAAAAGTTGCAACGACAACCAATGGCTATCGCATGGCAAAACAAGTCGCAGATTGGCGTGAAGCGGGTTTAACCCACATTAATGTCAGTGTGGATAGCCTTGACCCGCGTATGTTTCATCAAATCACAGGTGAAAATAAGTTTACTGAAGTCATGAATGGTATCGAACGTGCGTTCGAGGTCGGTTATGAGCAAGTAAAAGTTAATGTGGTGTTGATGAAAGATCTGAACCATCACGAGCTGCCAGCGTTTCTTAACTGGATAAAAGATCGTCCAATCCAACTGCGTTTCATTGAGTTGATGCAAACGGGTGAGATGGATGAGCTATTTAATAAGCACCATGTATCCGGAGTGGCAATTCGTAACCAGCTAATTGCAAATGGTTGGTTGCTGAAAGTACGCTCGCATAATGATGGTCCTGCGCAAGTATTTGTTCATCCTGATTACAAGGGTGAAATAGGTCTTATCATGCCTTATGAAAAAGACTTTTGTGAAAGCTGCAACCGACTGCGCGTTTCTGCGATGGGTAAGCTGCACCTATGTCTGTTTGGAGACTACGGTGTAGAATTGCGTGATCTTTTGGAACGTGATGAGCAAGAGAGTGAGCTTATTGAACGTATCCAGGCGCAGTTACAAACCAAGTCGGTAAGCCATTTCTTGCATGATGGCAATACTGGTATGACGCCACACCTCGCGTCTATCGGCGGCTAACTTCATTCAACTTTTAGAGCGAGCTTAGTGATAAGCTGGCTCTAACTTTTTCCGAATCGATACCAAGCGTATCAAAGCTAATTAAGAGAATAGGTGAACAAATGGGTCACGCTGAAAGCAAATTCCAACCTGCAAATATTGCCGTTCTAACGGTATCTGACACTCGTACTGAAGAAAACGATACCTCTGGTCGTTACCTAGCTGAGCATGCTCAAGAAGCGGGTCACAACGTAGTAGACAAGCAAATTGTTATTGATGACATGTACAAGATCCGCGCGATTGTTTCTCAATGGATTGCTGATGAAAGCGTACAAGCGATCATGATTACTGGCGGTACAGGTTTCACCTCACGTGATAGCACGCCAGAAGCACTTAAGCCTCTATTTGATAAAGAAGTTGAAGGTTTTGGTGAGTTGTTCCGTATGGTGTCGTACGAAGAGATCGGTACGTCTACGATTCAGTCTCGTGCGATTGCTGGTTTTGCTAACCACACCGTGATCTTCGCAATGCCAGGTTCAACTGGTGCGTGCCGCACAGGCTGGACAAAAATTATTAAACAGCAGTTGGATGCAAGTCATCGCCCTTGTAACTTCATGCCACACCTATCTGTATAACCTTTCCTAAAAGCGAAGGAAAAACAATGACCCAATTTACACATATCAATGCTTCTGGCGAAGCAAACATGGTTGACGTGTCAGCAAAAACGGAAACGGTTCGTGAAGCTCGTGCTGAAGCATTTGTTCACATGGCCCCAGAAACACTTCAACTGATTGTCTCTGGCCAGCACCATAAAGGTGATGTATTTGCGACGGCTCGTATTGCTGGTATTCAAGCTGCGAAGAAAACCTGGGATTTGATTCCACTTTGTCATCCGCTACTACTCTCTAAAGTTGAAGTTCAACTGGAAGCTATCGAAGCAGAGAACAAAGTTCGCATCGAATCAGTATGTAAACTTGCGGGTAAAACTGGTGTGGAAATGGAAGCGCTCACGGCAGCTTCCGTTGCTGCTCTAACGATTTACGATATGTGTAAAGCAGTACAAAAAGACATGGTCATTGGTCAAGTTCGTCTATTAGAGAAAACGGGTGGTAAATCTGGTCACTTTAAGGTGGAATCATGATTAAAGTACTTTTCTTTGCTCAAACTCGCGAGCTGATTGGCATCGACAGTGTTGAGTTAGACGGGCCGTTTGAAACGGTTGAATCAATTCGTGCACATCTAGTGGAAGAAGGCACTGAGAAAGATGGCAAGTGGGATTTAGCGCTCGAGCCAGGAAAGCTACTTGCTGCAGTGAACCAATCTATCGTCCCTCTGGATACACAAGTAAAAGCAGGTGATGAAGTTGCGTTTTTCCCGCCGGTAACTGGGGGTTAAGATGGATTCTCGTGTTTCTGTACAAATTGAAGACTTTTCGGTTGAGCAAGAATATCAACGTCTATCTGAAGGGACGGCTGCCGGCGCTGTCGTTACATTCGTTGGTAAAGTTCGAGATATGAACCTTGGGGATAATGTGATTGGTTTACATCTAGAGCACTATCCGGGGATGACAGAGAAGAGCTTGAGCGACATTTGTGATCAAGCTGAGTCTCGCTGGCCACTATTAGGTGTACGCGTGATTCATCGCGTCGGAGACATGGATAGCGGTGATCAAATTGTATTTGTGGGCGTTTCCAGTGCGCACCGCGGCGCGGCATTTGATGCGTGCGAGTTCATCATGGATTATCTGAAAACCCAAGCACCATTTTGGAAAAAAGAGCGTACGACGAATGAAGATCGTTGGGTTGAGTCGCGCGACACCGATCATCAAGCTGCACAGCGTTGGGAAAAATAGAACTAACCCGCATTCTAGTGAAAAAAGCTAAGTGCTAATGGTACTTAGCTTTTTTTGTATTTATCTTCATTGTATTGCTCACTTTGTTTCAATATTTCCTATCTTTTGTCTGGTGATATTCTTCACAATAAAAGTTTTTTGCCCAATATATAAACAATTATTTGTTAGACTTGATTTGTCATAAATGTTAAATGATGTGTAAATATCTAGCATAAGATGCTAGTAAATGGTTTAAACTCAGATTAATCGAAAGTTTCGCCTGTTAAATGTCGCTTCTGGTCTTTATTTGGCTGGTGAATGCTTTGGGGTTAGAGTTTACTGCTAGATATGTGTGGTTTAGTCAGCATTATTGGTTTTTTTGCTACATTTTTATGGCAAATTACTTCAATGATTGCTAATGTGTGCCGCAGTCTTTGTAAGGTTTTAGACTTTTGTGCTCAGAAAGTGCACTAAAAAAATCTAAAACTCTGACCGTTCCAGGCCCTTACAAAGAAGTCATGGATGCTAACGAAAAAATTTGGAGTTTTACGCATGTATAAGAATAAAATCACGCGCGCTTTATTTATTGGTGCTGGTCTTTCTCTCGCTCTAGCTGGTTGTGGTGAAAAGCCTGCGGAGAAACAAGCTGCTGAGCCTGCTCCGGCTCCAGCCCCTGAAGCTAAATCTGATTCTAAAGAGCCAAAACTTGCTGCTGTTCAAGAATTGGTGCGTGGTAACGGTACAGAAGTTGCGACAATAGACCCTCATAAATCTCAAGGTGTTCCAGAATCCCACGTGATTCGCGATCTTCTTGAAGGCCTTGTAAACCAAGATGCGGACGGTAACACTATCCCTGGTGTTGCAGAATCTTGGGAAACTGAAGACAACAAAACATACACTTTCCACTTACGTGAAGACGCAAAATGGTCAAACGGTGATCCTGTCACTGCAGGTGATTTCGTTTACAGCTTCCAACGTGCAGTCGATCCAGCAACCGCCTCTCCATATGCTTGGTACATGGAATACACCAAGATGAAGAACGCAAAAGACATTGTTGCAGGTAAAAAAGATAAGAGCGAGTTAGGTGTTAAAGCGGTTGACGACCACACGTTAGTGGTTGAGTTAGATACTGCAGTACCATATTTTGTAATGATGATGGGCCACACGACAGTGAAACCTGTTCATCAAGCAACTGTTGAAAAGTTCGGCGATCAATGGACGAAGCCAGAGAACTTTGTAGGTAACGGTGCTTATGTTGTTGACAACTGGGTTGTAAACGAGCGTTTGGTTCTAAAACGTAACGAACAGTACTGGGACAACGAAAACACGACGCTTGACCAAGTTACTTTCCTACCAATCGAGAACCAAGTAGCGGAAATGAACCGCTTCCTAGCGGGTGAAATCGACTTCACGAATGAGCTGCCTACAGAGCACTTCAAGCGTCTGAAGAAAGAGCACCCACAAGAAGTGTCTGTAACCGGTAACTTATGTACTTACTACTACATCTTCAATACGAAGAAAAAGCCGTTTGATGATGTTCGTGTGCGTAAAGCGATTTCTTATGCGATTGACCGTAACATTGTGACCGATGCGATTTTAGGTCAAGGTCAAAAGCCAGCTTACTTCCTAACACCTGAAATTACGGCAGGTTTCAACCCAGAAATTCCTGCATACGGCAAAATGACGCAAGAAGAGCGTAACGCAGAAGCTGCGCGTCTATTGGAAGAAGCGGGTTACGGCGCAGACAACCCTCTTGAATTTAACCTTCTATACAATACATCAGAGAACCACAAGAAACTTGCGGTTGCACTGGGTTCAATGTGGAAGAAGACACTTGGTCTAGATGTTACGCTAGAAAACCAAGAGTGGAAAACTTACCTATCTACCAAAGATTCTGGCAACTTTGAGGTTGCTCGTGCAGGTTGGTGTGGCGACTACAACGAAGCTTCATCTTTCCTAACGCTGATGATGAGTAATAACACTACTGGTGGTATTCACTACGACAGCAAAGAGTACGATGCGATCATGAACAAAGCATTTGCTTCAACTTCTGACGAAGAGCGCCAAGCACTTTACCTAGAAGCAGAGAAGTTGATGGCAAAAGATATGCCAATCGCACCTATCTACCAGTACGTGAAATCACGTCTACTATCACCGAAAGTTGGTGGCTTCCCAGTAAATAACGCGGAAGACAAGATTTACTCTAAAGATCTCTACATCACAGAGTAATTCGTAACTCGATAGAACTATAAAAATGAGGCCCTACATGTGAGAAATTGCATGTAGCGCCTATCTTTAGTCCAAAAGAATTGGACGACTTCTTTAATTTAACTGTCACAGACTGAAAGAGTGAGTTTATGCTTAAATTCATCGCAAAAAGGATATTTGAGGCGATCCCAACAATGTTGGTTTTGATCACCGTATCTTTCTTTCTTATGCGCTTTGCACCGGGAAACCCTTTCTCTACAGAGCGTCCATTGCCACCCGAAGTAATGGCAAATATCGAAGCTAAATATGGCTTGGATAAACCTGTATTTGAACAATACACCACGTATTTGACCAATGTTATCCAAGGTGATTTCGGACCGTCATTTAAATACCTTGATTACTCAGTAAACGAGCTGATCGCGGTTGCCTTACCTGTTTCGGCTAAAGTGGGCTTCATCGCCTTTATCTTTACTTTGATAATGGGGGTTACCGTCGGTACCATTGCTGCGCTCAAGCAAAATACTTGGATTGATTACACCATTATGTCGACTGCGATGCTTGGTGTCGTTATGCCATCCTTTGTATTAGCGCCTGCGCTTATCTACATATTCTCGCTTCATTGGAATATCTTCCCTGCGGGCGGTTGGCAAGATGGTAGCTGGCAGTATTTAGTGCTTCCTGTTATTGGTATGTCGCTACTGTATGTTGCTACCTTTGCTCGTATCACGCGTGGTTCGATGATCGAAACCCTAAACAGTAACTTTATTCGTACGGCACGTGCTAAAGGTTTAAGTTATCGTTACATCATTATCAAACACGCTCTTAAGCCGGCACTTCTCCCTGTTGTTTCTTACATGGGCCCAGCTTTCGTAGGTATCATCACCGGTTCCGTTGTTATCGAAACCATTTTTGGTCTGCCTGGTATTGGTAAACTATTCGTTAACGCTGCATTTAACCGTGACTACTCGCTAGTAATGGGGGTAACCATTCTGATTGGTTTCCTATTTATTCTATTCAACGCGATTGTAGATATTTTACTTGCAATGATTGACCCGAAAATTCGCTACTAACAGGGACGTTTGGTTATGTTAACGAAAAAAGAAAACCTAGAAGCGATTGAGAAATTCTCCGAAAACTTGGAGATTGAAGGTCGCAGTCTTTGGCAAGATGCTCGTATCCGTTTCATGCGCAACAAAGCGGCGATGGTGAGCTTATTCCTTCTTATTCTAATGACGTTGGCGGTTATTATCCTGCCAATGATCGCACCGTACACATTTGATGATACTGACTGGTACGCGATGCACGTTGCACCGAATGCTGACCATTGGTTTGGTACTGACAGCTTAGGCCGTGATTTATACGTGCGTACGCTAATTGGAGGTCGTATTTCGTTGATGGTAGGTGTTATGGGTGCATTTGTAGCGGTACTGATTGGTACGCTCTACGGCGCAGCATCTGGTTTCATCGGCGGTAAAGTTGACCGCGTAATGATGCGTATTCTAGAAATTTTATACGCGGTACCGTTTATGTTCCTGGTGATTGTACTGGTAACATTCTTCGGTCGTAACATCATGCTGATCTTCGTTGCGATTGGTGCTATCGCATGGCTAGATATGGCGCGTATCGTACGTGGTCAGACTCTTAGTCTACGTAGCAAGGAGTTTATCGAAGCGGCACATGTGTGTGGTGTAAGCAACTGGAAAATCATTACTCGTCATATCGTACCGAACGTACTGGGTATTGTAGCGGTATACTCTACGCTGCTTATCCCAAGTATGATTCTAACGGAATCATTCCTATCATTCCTTGGTCTTGGTGTTCAGGAACCAATGACAAGTTGGGGCGCTCTTCTACAAGAAGGTGCACAGACAATGGAAGTAGCAATCTGGCAGCTGGCATTCCCAGCAGTGTTCATGGTTGTGACGCTATTCTGCTTCAACTACGTTGGTGACGGCCTGCGCGATGCGCTGGATCCAAAAGACAGATAATTAAAAGATAAGATTAAGGAAGCAATGATGAGCTTATTAGATGTCAAAGATCTGCGCGTCGAATTCACCACGCAAGATGGTATCGTAACCGCAGTAAACGATTTGAACTTCTCTCTCAACCAAGGCGAAACCTTAGGTATCGTTGGAGAGTCGGGATCAGGTAAATCTCAAACCGTATTCGCAATCATGGGCCTTTTGGCTAAGAACGGTATTATTTCTGGTAGCGCAAAGTTTGAAGGCAAAGAAATCCTAAACTTACCAGAAAAAGAACTGAACAAAGTGCGTGCGGAACAGATCGCAATGATCTTCCAAGATCCAATGACATCACTGAACCCTTACATGAAAGTGAGTGATCAGTTGATGGAAGTGCTTATGCTGCACAAAGGCATGGGCAAAGCGGAAGCATTTGAAGAATCAGTACGCATGCTGGAAGCGGTAAAAATCCCTGAAGCGCGTAAGCGTATCACGATGTACCCGCATGAGTTTTCAGGCGGTATGCGTCAGCGTGTAATGATCGCGATGGCGTTGTTATGTCGTCCTAAACTGCTTATTGCCGATGAGCCAACAACAGCACTTGATGTGACGGTACAAGCACAGATCATGGACTTGTTGAATGAGCTGAAATCTGAGTTCAACACAGCGATCATCATGATCACGCACGACCTTGGTGTGGTTGCAGGTTCGTGTGACAAGGTGC
This sequence comes from Vibrio sp. 1402, assembly GCF_033340275.1. Taxonomy (NCBI): domain Bacteria; kingdom Pseudomonadati; phylum Pseudomonadota; class Gammaproteobacteria; order Vibrionales; family Vibrionaceae; genus Vibrio; species Vibrio sp. 1402. The sequence goes on along the minus strand of NZ_JAWOWE010000008.1, from coordinate 30,409 downwards.
TGGTGATGTATGCAGGCCGTACTATGGAGTACGGTAACGTAAACGAAATTTTCTACAATCCAAGCCATCCTTATGCGGAGGGGCTGCTGAAGGCGATTCCTCGCCTCGATACTGAGGGTGAAATTCTGCCGACCATTCCTGGTAATCCACCAAACTTGCTTCGTCTACCGCCGGGCTGCCCTTATCAAGAGCGCTGTCACCGTGTGATGGATCGTTGTAAGCGCGAGGCGCCAATTCTGACACCATTTGGTGATGGTCGTCAGCGTGCATGTTTTTCTGAATGGGAGGCTTGGAACAAATGAACGCAGTAGACAAAAAACTAATTCTGGACATTTCTGAGCTGAAAGTTCACTTCAGCATTGCCTCAAAGTCGGCATGGCCGTGGTCAAAGCCTTCGAGCCTGAAAGCGGTAGATGGCGTGAACGTTCGACTATACGAAGGGGAAACGCTTGGTGTAGTAGGTGAATCAGGTTGTGGTAAATCGACGTTTGCTCGTGCCATCATTGGTCTGGTTGAAGCTACTGACGGCCAAGTAGTTTGGTTGGGTCAAGACCTTACTAAAATGAAAAGCGTTCAGCGCCGTGAGACGCGTAAAGAAATTCAGATGATTTTCCAAGACCCATTGGCATCGCTGAATCCGCGTATGACTGTTGGTGATATCATTGCTGAACCTCTTGAGACATTCTATCCAGAACTGTCTAAGCAGGAAGTGAAAGATCGCGTTAAAGAGATGATGGCGAAAGTTGGCCTATTACCTAACGTGATTAACCGTTACCCACACGAGTTCTCGGGTGGTCAGTGTCAGCGTATCGGGATAGCGCGTGCGCTTATCCTTAAGCCTAAGATGCTCATTTGTGACGAGCCAGTATCGGCGCTTGATGTATCTATTCAAGCTCAGGTGGTTAACCTACTTAAAGAGATTCAAAAAGAGTTAGGGCTTTCTCTGGTATTCATTGCGCATGACTTGTCTGTCGTTAAACACATTTCAGATCGCGTTTTAGTTATGTATTTAGGTAATGCCGTGGAACTTGGCGAGGCCGAGGCTCTGTTTGCTGATCCTAAGCACCCATATACGCGTGCGCTGATGTCTGCGGTTCCGATCCCGGACCCGGATATTGAGCGCAATAAGAAAATCCAAATGTTAGAGGGTGATCTTCCTTCACCTATCAACCCACCGTCGGGTTGTGTATTCCGCACTCGTTGCCCACAAGCAACCGAAGAGTGTGCGAAGACGAAGCCAAGTATTTTAGGTAATGACGTTCACGCTGTATCTTGTTTACACGTTAGTGTATAAATTCAGCCTGTGACGGGCTTAAGCGCGACACCTTCATCGGGTCGCGCTTTTTTTATGTGTCTGATTTATACATTCGAATTTCTTGAACATGATGTCCTAAGTTCGATGATTCTCTGTTTGATAGGAAACGCTAATATAGACACAAACAGAACGAGAGGAGAGCAATCATGGGTAAGTTGGTTGAAGGTGTTTGGCAAGATGTCTGGTATGACACAAAATCAAATGGTGGCAAATTTGTGCGCGAAGATGCCGGATTCCGTAACTGGGTTAAAAACGACCCTGATGCGGAGTTTACACCAGAGTCCGGTCGATACCATTTGTATGTCTCTCTTGCTTGTCCTTGGGCACATCGAACCCTCATTTTCCGCAAGCTGAAAGGTTTAGAACCACATATTGATGTCACGGTCGTTTGCCCTGATATGCTCAGCCAAGGTTGGCAAATGGGGCTTCCTGAGCCATTGTTTGGTCACACGCGCATGTATCAAATTTACACGCAGGCCAAACCCGATTACACGGGCCGCGTAACCGTGCCTGTACTTTGGGATAAAAAGACCAATACTATTGTGTCAAACGAGTCGTCAGAGATCATTCGCATGTTTAACTCGGAGTTCAATGCGTTAACAGGGAATCACGACGACTACTATCCAGAACATCTAAAACACGTTATTGATGAGTGGAACGATTTTGTTTATCCGAATGTCAACAACGGAGTGTATCGTTGTGGCTTCGCGACTACACAAGAGGCGTATGAAGAAGCGTTTGATTCTTTGTTTAATGCGTTAGATAAAATCGATGCTCACTTAGCGACGCATCGTTACTTAGCAGGGAACACAATTACTGAGGCTGATTGGCGTTTGTTTACGACTCTTATTCGTTTTGATGCGGTGTATGTTGGGCATTTCAAGTGTAACAAGCAGCGCATCGCAGACTACGAAAATATACAAGGCTACTTAAAAGAGTTATATCAAGTCGAAGGCGTCGAAGAAACGACGGATTTCTATCACATTAAACGCCACTACTACTTCAGCCACACTGGGATTAATCCGACGCAAGTTGTACCAAAAGGGCCTGATTTAGACCTAAATACTCCTCATGGAAGAGAAAGGATTGGCTAGTTTGCTGCTTCCATCGCAAATGAAAAAGTACTTAACGGTTAGCAATGACGTTAAGTACTTTTGTGTCATCTAAATACCGGGAGTAGGAAGTTTACTTTTTCATTCATCGCCACCTTACTTAGCGCGTACGATGTCCATCACTAGCTTTCCGTCCACTTTTACAGGACCGTCCTCTTTAGCGCCGAGCGTATACTCAAACACACCAGTCTTCATGCCACCTTTCTCTCCGTGGACCATTAACATCAGCATATCGCCTGATTCTACTGGTTCCATCAAAATTGCATTTACGTTTTCATTCTTTCCCATTTTTAACGGAGCGTAGCCGATAACAGGACCAGGCTTCATTGATTCGTCTGTTCGGTGGACAACCATCCACCCATTGTCATCAGCATGAGCCATTTCAGCGGTCACCGTTCCTCCGGACATATCTTGATCGACGCCTTTAATACTCGGGGCGGAAAAGCTGAATGAAGAAAAACTAATCAGAAACGCAGCTAAACCAAACTTTATCAGTGATGTATTGATGAAATCCTTCATATGTATTCCTTAGCAGTCAATGAGTTTGTGTATTGCAGTAGCTTTTACGTATTTCCTAGCAAAAAAGTTTAGCTAAAACGTAAATAATGCCGATAAATTGAACAGGGACCGTGCTGCTTTGGAGCCAATGCATTTTTGGGAGTGGGTCAATCGGTGTAATAACAAGCACGAGCAATGTCGGTTAGGTATGGGGGGGCGATAGGGAGAAAAGCTTTGTGCACCAGTAATTATAGGTTGTGCAGTAATTGGTATAAAAAACAAATAAGTGTTCTGGCCAGCAATAGAAAAAGCCCTCGACGAATCGAGGGCTTTGTATCTATATCCAACTAGATGTCAGAAGCGATTATTTAGCTTCTTGGTCTGCTTGGATAGCTGTTAGAGCGATGGTGTACACGATGTCGTCTACTAGCGCGCCACGAGACAAGTCGTTTACAGGCTTACGCATACCTTGCAGCATTGGACCGATAGATACTAGGTCAGCTGAACGTTGTACCGCTTTGTAAGTTGTGTTACCCGTGTTTAGGTCTGGGAATACAAATACTGTCGCTTTACCTGCAACTGGAGAGTTTGGTGCTTTAGAAGCAGCAACGTTTTCCATAATAGCAGCGTCGTACTGTAGAGGACCGTCAATGATAAGATCAGGACGTTTCTCTTGAGCCAGTTTTGTTGCTTCACGTACTTTATCAACGTCTGCACCCTTACCAGATTCACCTGTAGAGTAAGAGATCATTGCAACGCGTGGTTCGATACCGAATGCTGCTGCAGAGTCAGCAGATTGGATAGCGATTTCAGCAAGCTGTTCAGCAGTTGGATCTGGGTTGATTGCACAGTCACCGTAAACCAGTACTTGATCAGGCAGAAGCATGAAGAATACTGAAGATACGATAGACGCATTTGGTGCCGTCTTGATGATTTGGAACGGAGGAACGATAGTGTTCGCCGTAGTGTGAACAGCACCAGAAACTAGGCCGTCAACTTCGTCGTTCTCAAGCATCATTGTGCCTAGGAATACTGAATCTTGTAGCTTCTCACGAGCCACAACTTCAGTCATGCCTTTCGCACCGCGCAACTCAACTAGGCGAGCAACGTAGTTTTCACGAACAGCATCTGCATCAATGATGGTTACACCAGTACCTAGCTCAACGCCTTGTTGAGCCGCTACGCGACGGATTTCATCTGGGTTACCTAGAAGTACACAGTCTGCAATGCCGCGTTCAGCACAGATCGCTGCTGCTTTAACTGTGCGTGGTTCGTCACCTTCTGGAAGAACGATACGCTTACCTGCTTTACGAGCAAGTTCAGTTAGCTGGTAACGGAACGCTGGTGGGCTTAGACGACGAGACTTCTGAGTGCCTTCAGTCATAGACTCGATCCAGTTACCGTCGATGTGGCCAGCAACGTGTTCGTTGATGAACTCGATACGCTCTTTATCGTCTGCAGGTACTTCGATGCTGAAGCTCTGTAGGTTTAGAGACGTTTGCCAAGTGTTACCTTGTGCTTTGAATATAGGTAGACCAGTGTCGAATGCTGGTTTACATAGGCCTTCGATTTCGCTAGGGATATCGTAACCGCCAGTTAGCAGTACAGCACCAATATCCACACCGTTCATTGCAGCAAGAGAAGCAGCAACGATAACATCAGGACGGTCTGCAGAAGTAACAAGTAGAGAACCCGGTTTGAAGTGCTCAATCATGTTTGGCAGAGAACGTGCACAGAAAGTGATGCTCTTGATGCGACGAGTGTTGATGTCACCTTCGTTGATGATATCTGCTTTCAGGTGCTTAGCCATGTCGATTGCGCGAGTCGCAATCAGATCAATGCTCCATGGCACACAACCTAGTACACGAATTGGAGAAGTGTTAAAAATTTCCATCACTTTCAATTCGTTTTGTTTCGCGCTGTCTGCATCGTCAAAGATTTCAGATAGGTCAGGGCGAGTACGGCCAGCTTCGTCAACAGGAGCGTTTAGCTTGTTGATGATAACACCTGAGATGTTTTTGTTTTTAGTGCCGCCGAAGTTAGAACATGCTACTTCGATACGCTCTTTCAGTTGCGCAGGGTTATCAGTACCTGGAGTCGCAACTAGCACGATTTCTGCACCAAGTGTTGCCGCGATTTCCGCGTTTACTTGGTTTGCAAATGGGTGCTTACGAGTAGGTACAAGACCTTCGATTAGCGTAACGTCTGCGTCTTTGTTGATTTGGTTGTAACGTTCAACAACGGTTTCTAGCAGCTCGTCCATGTTGTCGTTACCGATTAGGCTTTCAGCAACAGACATCGCCATTGGTTCACCGATCTTCATATCGCTGTTACGACCAACGATAGTTGAAGTCAGATCTGGCTGATCACCACCTGAACGTGGCTGACAGATTGGCTTGTAGAAAGAAACTTTAACGCCTTTACGCTCCATAGCGCGAAGAACACCCATGCTAACGCTTGTTAGGCCAACGCCTGCGCTAGTAGGGATAAGCATAATAGTACGAGACATTCGTAGAGTACCTTTAGCTATTTGGGGGATAAAAGCTCAACTCTTATTCCATGAAGCTCGAAGAATAGGAGTTGAGCCCCTAAGAAATTCGTTTGAATGAAAATCTGGCTAGCCGAGTGGCTAGCCAGGAATTCAATTAAAGACCTGTCAGGCGAGCAGTGTCTTCAGCGATGACTAGCTCTTCGTTAGTAGAGATAACCATTGCAGGGATACGGCTGTTTTCAGTCGTGATAACGCCTTCGCCGCCGAAGCGAGCTTTAAGGTTAGCTTCGCTATCTACTTCGATACCGAAGATGCCAAGACGGTTTAGAACCATTTCACGGATAGGGCCAGAGTTCTCGCCGATACCGCCAGTGAAAGTGATTGCGTCTAGACGGCCTTCCATTGAAGCAGTGTAGCCAGCAACGTATTTAGCTAGACGGTGACAGAACACGTCCATTGCGCGTGTTGCTTCTTCTTTTTGACCGTAGTTGTCTTCAACGAAACGACAGTCAGAAGTCACTTCAGTTAGACCTTGAAGACCAGACTCTTTAGTTAGCATCGTGTTGATTTGATCAACAGAGTAACCTAGAGCGTCGTGTAGGTGGAAGACGATAGCAGGGTCGATGTCGCCACAGCGAGTACCCATTACCAGACCTTCAAGTGGAGTAAGACCCATAGAAGTGTCTACAGATTGACCGTTCTTGATCGCACATACAGATGCGCCGTTACCTAGGTGACAGTTGATGATGTTTACTTCTTCAACTGGTTTGTTTAGTAGGCCTGCAACTTCACGAGTGATGAACAAGTGAGAAGTACCGTGCATGCCGTAACGACGGATACCGTGTTCTTTGTATAGGTTGTATGGAAGAGCGTATAGGTAAGACTCTTCAGGCATAGTTTGGTGGAACGCAGTGTCAAATACAGCAACGTTTTTCAGCTCTGGGAAGTTTTTCTTAGCCGCTTCGATACCGATGATGTGAGCAGGGTTATGAAGAGGTGCAAATGTTGCAGCGTCTTGAATACCTTTTAGAACTTCATCAGTAATTAGTGCAGATTGAGTGAACTGCTCGCCGCCGTGAACGATACGGTGACCGATTGCGCCTAGGTTAGCTTTAAGCTCTGGCTTAGAAGCAAGAATAGTTTCTACCATAAACGCTAGTGCTTCTTCGTGAGCTGCACCATTGCCTAGTTGAGCTTCGTGCTTGCCATCAAGTTTCCACTTGATGCGAGCTTCAGGAAGGTGAAGACACTCAGCAAGACCTGACAAGTGCTCGTCGCCGTTCTCGGCATCAACAACGGCAAATTTAAGAGAAGAACTACCGCAGTTTAAAACTAAAACTAGCTTAGACATGTATGACTACCTGTTATTCGTCTGATAAAAAATCAGTTAAAGAATGAAAAATTAATCACAAGAATAGCCGATACCCAGAAGGCTGCGTACTAATCCTGGTCAAAAATTGTTCTAATTCCATATAAAGAAATAGTGATGAACCCTTCCATCACTATGATGCGATCCGTGCAGATAGATATCTCGGAGTTGCTTAAATTGTAAATAACAGCAACAATGAGATTGAGGGTCTGCAAAGGATAGCGATAATAAGCAATGATAACAAAAAAAATTTGAAAGAATATTAACTTTCATCAATTTTTTGTACCTTCAGTTGAAATGTTCAACTATTTTTTAGTGAGAGAGCGGTATGAGTAATAAAGTCGGATTGATCCATAGCCTGAAAGATGGCCAGAATTACATGGAGATCTGGCCGGTTCGTAAAGAGCTAAGCGCCATATTTCCGGAACAGCGTATCATTAAGGCGACTCGCTTTGGCATTAAAGTCATGCCAGCTGTTGCTGCGATCAGCGTACTCACTCAAATGGCATTCAACAATTACCACGCTTTACCTCAATCCATTGTTGTCGCCTTGTTTGCGATTAGCTTGCCACTTCAAGGCATTTGGTGGCTTGGTGCTCGGTCCAACACGAAATTGCCGCCTTCTTTGGCCTCTTGGTATCGGGAGTTGCATCAAAAAATTGTGGAAACAGGTTTTGCATTAGAGCCTGTCAAAGCTCGCCCTCGTTACAAAGAGCTTGCGATAATATTGAACCGAGCGTTTCGCCAGCTCGATAAATCGTCATTAGAGCGTTGGTTCTAATTTAAATTGTTTGAAATGGAGTGTGCACTGGCCGCTCCATTTTTGATCCTGCCTCTATTACCTACTTTGACGGTCGTTGATGAAGCGAGCGAAGCTTTGTTTGCCAAAGATTCTTTCCGGATGAAGAAGTCCCCCCGATCACAAATGTTGCTTTAGTGTTAAATCTTTCTTTTCTTTACTAAGACTTAGTAGTAATAATAAAAACAAGATGCGCAAGAAGTGCACAGTTATACGAACACAACAATACCGCCTTCAAACATTTGAATTCACGAGTCGATACACATATTGAAAGCTCGTGAAACAAGGACGAAGTCACATCAAGGAGTTATGATGAAAACGAAACGTTTATTAGCCACCGCCGTTCTATCAGCTACTGCTATTTTCTCTTCTACCAATGTACTGGCCGCCACTGCAACTGTCGCAGTTTCACAGATTGTCGAACACCCGGCGTTAGACGCGACGCGCCAAGGGTTACTTGATGGTTTGAAAGCGAAAGGCTACGAAGAAGGCAAAAATCTAGAATTTGATTATAAGACCGCACAGGGTAATCCAGCGATTGCGGTGCAAATTGCCCGTCAGTACGTCGGTGAAAATCCTGATGTGTTAGTTGGCATCGCGACACCTTCGGCACAAGCTTTGGTGTCGGCTACTCGCTCTATTCCTGTTGTCTTTACTGCGGTAACAGATCCGGTTGGTGCGAAATTGGTTAAGTCGATGGAACAACCAGGCAAAAACGTAACTGGCCTGTCTGATCTTTCACCCGTTGCTCAGCATGTCGATCTCATCCAAGAAATTCTTCCTCAGGTGAAAAGCATCGGGGTTGTATTTAATCCCGGTGAAGCTAATGCCGTGACTTTAGTTGAATTACTAAAAGAAAGCGCAAAAGCAAAAGGCATACAAGTGGTTGAAGCGACCGCACTAAAAAGTGCTGATGTTCAGTCTGCGACTCAAGCGATTGCAGCGAAATCAGACATTCTTTACGCCCCAACAGACAATACAGTTGCAAGTGCGATTGAAGGGATGATTGTGGCAGCGAATCAAGCGAAGAAACCTGTATTTGGTGGCGCGACGTCGTATGTCGAAAAGGGTGCAATTGCAGGCTTAGGTTTTGACTACTACCAGGTTGGTGTACAAACCGCGGATTACGTGGCGGCGATTCTTGATGGTCAAGAACCAGGCAAGCTGGATGTAAAAGTCGCGACGGGCTCTGACCTTGTAATTAATGAAAGCGCAGCATCTAAGCTCGGTATCAAGCTGCCAAGTTCTGTGATTGAACGTGCGACAAGCATGCAATAAGTAACGCTTTTTGGGGTTAAGCCTGTCACGTTGGTTGATAGAGGCTTGCCCCAAAATTGATACTCGCCAGATTTCTCGTGTAAAGCATTCTGCTAGAGAAGAAGGGGAGTATACGTTAGAAGTCTTAAGTTCAGGTTGGTATTAGCCAGCCTGAGCATGCAGAAAGGAGCAGTTATGTCTGCATTTGCTTTTTTTGGTGCACTCGAAATTGGCTTGATTTATGGCCTAGTCGCTCTGGGTGTGTATCTTACGTTCCGTGTTCTCGATTTCCCCGATTTGAGTGTGGATGGCAGCTTTCCAATGGGAGCTGCGGTAGCTGCAACGGCGATTGTCGCAGGTATTAATCCTTGGCTTGCGACAATAATGGCGATGATAGCTGGTAGTATGACGGGGTGGGTAACCGCTTTTCTGGCTGTTCGGTGTGGTATTTTACACCTGTTAGCTTCCATTCTTACCATGATCGCTGCATTTTCAATTAATATTCGTATTATGGGCAAACCTAATATGGCGTTGCTTGGAGAGGATACTATTCTCACTCCGTTTGAAGCATTGGGCGATGCGATGTTTATTCGCCCTCTGGTTGTTGGGGTCTTAGTTCTTCTGTCCGCTTTCTTTGTCATTCGCCTGCTGAACAGCGACTTTGGTCTTGGTTTACGAGCCACGGGTGTGAATGCGCGTATGGTTTCTGCGCAAGGGGCGAGCACTGGCTTTTATACCTACTTTGGCTTGGCTTTATCCAACGGGTTTGTGGGATTCGCAGGCGCGTTGTTTGCACAAACGAACAGCTTTGCGGATGTGACCTCTGGCGTGGGCACCATTGTCGTTGGTTTGGCAGCTGTGATTTTGGGGCAGACCCTTATTCCCGGGCGCAAGATTTGGGTTGCGGTATTTGCGGTCATCATCGGTTCGGTACTTTATCGCCTTGCAGTGGCTTTCGCTTTGAGCTCTGGCATGTTTGGTTTACAAGCTTCAGACCTCAACCTGGTTACCGCAGTATTGGTGGCTGTGGCGCTTATTGCTCCAAAGCTAAAACAGAGCATGAGAGCGAAACAACGCGTTACTGATGCTAAACAAGCGGCATCAAAAAATGGTTCTGGGGAGGCATTATGATCGAACTAAATAACATTCAGGTCACGTTCAACCCAGGGACGATTTTGGAAAATCGTGCATTGAAAGGCGTCTCTTTAGAGGTTCCAGAGCATCAATTTCTTACCGTGATTGGTTCTAATGGCGCAGGAAAATCGACGTTGCTTGGTGCGGTGACAGGTGAGACGCCGATGATAGGTGGTCAGGTGATCATTGATGGCAAAGACGTCACCAAGCAGACGGTTGCCCAACGTGCAACGCAATGCGCCCGAGTGTTTCAAGATCCATTGGCCGGGACTTGTGGTGAACTGACGATAGAAGAGAACATGGCTCTAGCGCACATGCGTGGTAAAAAACGCAGCTGGGGGTTGGCGCTCTCTACCAAACGTCGCAAGCTGTTCCAAGAGCGAATTAGCATCCTCGGTCTTGGTTTAGAAGACCGCTTGGGCGATAGCATTGGGTTGCTGTCTGGTGGACAACGACAAGCCGTTAGCCTTGTGATGGCGACGTTATCGGAGAGTAAGTTGTTGTTGCTTGATGAACACACGGCTGCGCTTGATCCTCGTATGGCGGCGTTTGTTATCGACTTAACTAAACGTATTGTCGATGAGTTCGATTTAACCGTGATGATGGTGACGCATTCGATGAAAGACGCATTAGCATGTGGCGATAGGACCGTAATGCTTCACCAAGGTGAAATTGTGCTTGATGTGGCTGGAGAGCAGCGCGCTAACATGCAAGTACCAGACTTGTTGGATATGTTCTCCAAAGTGCGTGGTGAAGAGCTGGCAGATGACAGTCTCTTGTTGAACTAAGCGGTATCCGACAAGTCACTACGCCTACTAAGTGTGATCCTCCTTGAGAAAATTGGCTGATATGTCAACTCGCAAGGAGGATTTCTTGTCTCTAATTCTTCAATAACATAGTGGCATATCCGATGACGAGGAGTGCCCATAATGAACCTGCCATTTATTTTTCATAGTCAAACTATTGATGGTTTAGCTTTTAATGACGAGCAAATTACAGTCAGACTGAAAACCGAGACATTGGATTTTGATTCCGTCTATGTGCGTATTGAGCCGGACAATGAAGAATATCTGGTCGACATGGCTCAAATTGGAACAGCTGGGGAATTGTTACTATGGGAGGCATCGTTTCGACCAAATCGAGATCGAGATGTCACACATTATGTGTTTAAGATCCTCAAAGACGGACAGCAATACTGGCTCGATGCACGAGGCGTACAAAAGCGTATTCCACCCAAAGAGTTCCACTTTAAGTTGAATGTAGAGCATCAACCACCAAGCTGGGTCCAACAGCAAGTTTTCTATCAAATCTTTCCTGACCGTTTTTCTGCTAGTAAAAGTGAGTCTGATATTCGCCACGCTTATGCTCAGTATGATTCTGCATCGATCGTTAAGGCGTGGGGAGACGCGGTAGGCTCTCACCAAAATACCGGGGCGCGTGAATTCTTTGGCGGCGACCTCAAAGGTGTGGAGCAAAAGTTGGACTATCTTGAACAGCTCGGCGTTACTGCGCTTTATTTTAATCCGATCTTTTCTTCACCAAGTAATCATAAATACGACACCACCGATTACTTCACTGTTGACCCTATGTTCGGCACTAATGATCAGTTTGCTGAACTGTGTGAGAAAATCCGTGGTAAGAATATGAAGATTGTCTTAGACGCGGTGTTTAACCACACGTCAGTGCATCATCCTTGGTTTGATATCCAACAAAAAGGAGAAGGAGCGTATGGCAATCCGCAGTCAAAGTTCCGTGATTACTACTTTTTCGAAGGTGAAACCAATCACTACATTGGTTGGAAAGGCATTGGTAACTTACCGGTTCTGAACTTTGAAAATGAACAGGTGCGCGACTACATCTACCAAAGTGAAGATTCTGTCATCAAGTATTGGCTGAAGCCACCGTACTTGGTTGATGGCTGGCGGTTTGATGTAATCCATATGCTTGGCGAAGGAGACGGCGCGAAAAACAATGCTCATTATGTGGCAGCGTTTCGTCATGCAACTAAGTCAGTAAACCCGAATGCTTCTGTGTTAGGTGAGCACTTTTTTGAAGCAACGCAGTGGTTGCAAGGTGATCAAGAGGATGGGGCGATGAACTACTACGGTTTTGCTCATCCAGTCCGAGCTTTTATCGCACGACAAGATATTATGTACGATCCAATCAACATTGATGGTTTGGAGTTTAAAGCATGGTTGGACGAAGCCAGAGCAAAAATCCCATTTTCTAATCAGCTATCGCAGCTAAATCAACTCGATAGTCACGATACTGCTCGGTTTATCACATTGGTTGATGGTGATAAGCGTAAAATGAACATCGCGCTAGCAATGCTTATGACTTACGTTGGCACGCCTTGTATTTACTATGGGAGTGAAGTCGGTCTAGAAGGAGGGCTAGACCCGGATAATCGTCGTTGTTTTCCTTGGAATGAAATTGAAAGTTCACAATGGCTATCGCTTTACCAACAATGGATCAAGATCCGTAAACAATGTAAGCCTTTAGAGTCGGGCTGTATTCAATGGCTTCATTGTACTAACAACCAGTTGGCGTACGCACGTGTACTGGGTCGTGAAGCAGTCGTTGTAATGGTTAATCTCAGTGGTAATGAATGTTCAATCGATTTACCTATGTGGCAACTGGGCTTGGAGGTTAGCCAAGTTATATCGTTGTTAGATGACACAGAACAGGTTGATTATAAAGGTCATATCTCTGTTAATATGTCGGCACAGAGCTGCAAATTATGGCGACTAAAGTGACACCACACTCTATATTGATTAAACTCCTTTAATATATAAACGGTCTCAAACAGCGCGCACACATTTGTTTGGTCTCTTGTTATCTGGTGCTGCATTGCATGCGTCACCAGATAACGAGTATCAATTTAATAGCAGTCATAAGAGACTATTGACCTTTCATATGCATGGTACTCAATGGTAAACCAAAGGCGATTTAGCCTCTCATTTGTCATCTTTTTTCCTCTGGCGTTATTTGTAGTGGTTTTACTCGTGACAACGAAAAATTACTATGATGCGGTTAACCGCTATATCGATTCTGAGTATTCGCGTATCGAGCGTGCAATGTCTCGCGGTATTAAAGTACTCACGGCTTTAGATTACAGCTTCACCAACTATACCAATTACGCTAACCCACTGTTTGAAGAACATAATTCTTTAGTCAAAGAAGGGCTTTGTTATCTTTGGCCTATAGATGTGTTATTACTCGAAAGTGTCTATAGTGAAGGGTTACCTGCGGTTGACCTTGATTATATGATCGTAGGGGACGAAAGCTTATGTCAGCAAGGTTCAACGATTAACCAGTTAGCTGAACAAAAGGCGGGTTTTGCGCCGTCATTGTCATTTCTGCACGATATTGAATCGCACATTGTTGGAATCCATTACATTGACAAGCGCGGTTACGTTATCTCCTCACCCGATACCTACGCAAAAAATTTCACAAGAGAGCTTTTGTCAACGCTAAAAGCCCGACCTTTTTGGCAAAAAACCGCGCAAGATAAAGTGAACATTACCTTGGCTGGACCAGGGCCTGTGTTGGACTCGATGGAAGGTCAAGTCATTAGTATGACGGTACCCGTCTATGAGAAAGGAGAACATCAAGGTGTTTTGTCTATTGATTTCGACATCAATACGCTCATGGCTTCGTCGCTAAGTCTTGTTGGTCAGTTTCATTTGGTTTCCAATTTACAATCCATTCCTTCAAACAGTACACGAATCAAACCAGTCGAATTAGAGCGATTGAGTGCGAGTCACAGCATGTACTACGAGTACAACCTTTGGGATGAAGCTAAGAACCTAGCGGTTTTTGAAAAATACAGCCTTATTGTCGCACTATTTATTTACGTGCTGAGTACCGTCGTCTTGTTCTATGTGAATATGCATAGCGAGCGACGTTACTTTAAAGAACTGGCAGCAAGAGACCCAATGACCAGTTTATTGAATCGTCGAGGTATGCAAACCGTGTGGCGTAATAAGATGACAAAAAAACAGGTTGCTTTGGCAGTGTTCGATATTGATAACTTCAAGAAGATCAACGACACCTATGGTCATGATGTCGGTGATTCTGCAATTCAGCTTGTTGCAAAATGTATACGTGAAAATATTCGCCATACCGATGTTGCCTCAAGGTTTGGTGGCGAAGAGTTCGTTTTAGCTATTTATGACGAAGATTCAGAAGGCATTAAACTCATTTTAGACAGAGTAAAAAAAGCCATAGATGAGCGCTCGATACGCGTAACGAAAGAAGGCTTTACGATCTCTGGCGGTGTGGTGTTTAGTAAAGAGAGCCGAGTAGAAAACTTTGATGAATTGTTTAAAGCGGCGGATGAAAAGTTATATCAAGCCAAAAGTACCGGCAAAAATAAGATCTGTTACTAGGATTTAGGTACAAAAAGGACGAGATATTCGTCCTTTTTGTGTTCGGGAATTATGCAACCTGAGAGTTTAAGTCATCGCGGTAGCGTTGAATATGCTCAACAATTGGTGCGGCTTTATTGAACGTTCTGATTTCTCTAAATAGGTCTTTTGCTTCAGGATAAGCCTGACGCAAATAAGAGAACCATTGTTTTACGCGGTTTGGGTAATACAAGCCTTTATCGCCTTTCATCTCAAACTTGGAGTAATAGATGAGCAACTCAACCACCTCGGGCCATGACATTGGCTGGTGGTTATGTTTTACCATATTGCCTAAGTTAGGGATATTGAAAGCGCCTCGGCACACCATCAAAGAGTTAACGCCAGTCGTTTCAATGCAACGTTGACCGTCTTCATAATTCCAAATTTCGCCATTCGCAATCAGTGGGATATCAAAACGTTCGCGAATTTGGTTGATGTAATCCCATTTTATCTCAGAAGCTTTATAACCACCTTGTTTAGTACGTGCGTGTACGGTCAATTCATTTGCGCCAGCAGACTGAATGGCATCGACAATTTCAAAGCAATCTTCAGGGTTCTCCCAGCCAAGACGAATTTTTGCAGTTACGGGAATGGCTTCTGGAACGGCTTCTCGACAAGCTTTAACCACACGGTGAATGAGCTCAGGATGCTGAAGTAGAGCAGCACCACCCTTACTTTTGTTGACCATTTTGGCTGGGCAACCAAAGTTTATATCAATACCTCTGGCGCCAAGATTTGCCGCTTTAATTGCGTTCTCAGCCATCCAGTTTGGTTCTTGTCCCAACAATTGCACATGTACTGGCACACCAGATGCAGTCTGAGAACCTTGCAACAGCTCTGGGCATAAACGGTGAAACACATGATCGGGTAATAGCTGGTCGATTACGCGAACAAACTCCGTAACACACAGGTCATAGTCGTTTATCTCGGTCAGGATTTGGCGCATCAAATGATCTAAAACGCCTTCCATTGGGCCTAGTACAACTCGCATAGCTTGCCTAATACAGTTTGGTGGTAAAAAGGAGGGCGATTGTAGCGATGTAAGTTAAGTTTGTCATTAAAAGAGTCGAAGCGCCCAATGCAGTCAAACACACAACGTTAGGTTACGTGCTTTTGAGCTCTGAGGTATAATGCCGCCAAATTTATGGGAAACCAGATGTCATGCAATACATATTGATTGAAAAAGGTGAAGTTCACGTCGATGAATCTTGCCTATTTATCGAAGGCGCAGTGTTAGCTGCGAATCTGACGACAAAACCACTCGCTCCTGAAAAGTGGTTAGAGCCGCTATTAGGTGAGGGATTCAAAGCGATTCAACCAGCTGTGGAAGAGCAAATTCACAAGCAGCATAACCGAATTCAACGAAACGAATATTCCGTGCTAGAGCTAACAGGCAAAGAACCTGAACAACTTGCTGATTTTGCCGAAGGCTTTATGTCTGTTTGGCCAATGATTGAAGAACAGTGGCAAGACGTTGAGCTCAATGATGGATTACAGCGTATGCTGCAAGCATTACTGACCACTTTGATGCTGGCGATCGATGAGCCAGCAACGCAGCAACAGATGCGTGACGCAGGTATTGAAACGCCACCGGCCCTGACAGATTTAGTCGACCAGCTTGATTTAATGGTCGGTGAAGTCGCGCTGGGCGCGGATGAGTTGATGGTAGGCAATAAAGCTCAAAGCCTAAACCCATTCAAAGGTATCGGGCGCAATGATCCCTGTCCTTGTGAGAGCGGAAAAAAATTCAAGCAGTGCTGTGGTCAATCACGCGGCTAAAGCGAATCGCCGCGCTATCCACTTAACAAAAAAGCCGACCAGATGGTCGGCTTTTTGTTAATTTTTACGCGTCAGTAGGATTAACGAATTGGATTAACGCGTTTTGCAGGGAAGAATTGTGCAATTACAATTAATGCCAAAGCGATTAAATTGCCTGCAAAAATTACGACTAACCATTGTGGCATTGATAAATCAAGGAGCTGCCACACAACCTTAGAGCAATCACCATATGCTTCAAACATCCAAGGAACCCACTGATTGAGCGGAGCCCAGCTAGGGAATGTGACGAATAAATCGCAAGTCGCGAATGGTGATGGATTAAACTGGTAGTCCACGTGCTGCATCGCAAGTAACAAACCCTTGTAAGCACTTAATCCCCAGCCTATCAAACCTAGCCAGCGGAAAATTGGGTTCTTGGGTGCCAATATACCAACCATTGCAGCGACGCCCACTCCCATCATCGCGACTCTTTCATAAATACACATGACACATGGTGCAAGCATCATGACGTGCTGAAAATAGAGGGCACATGCTTCAAAGAAAACGACGAATAGCAGAAGCAGTAGCCACGATAAACGTCCCTTTGAAAACTGGTTAAGTGAATTTAAAATAGTCACGTTTTTGTTCCTGTCTGAAATAGAAAAAGCTCTGAATACTCAGAGCTTTTTATCGTGGATAAGTTTCCTAATCAACTCAAATTTTAGTGACCACCGGATACTACGGGAGTCAGATCACCACTATGAGGTAAAATCCAACCAGCTTCGTAGAAAGAAGCGGTTGCAGGCTCTAGGAAGAACATGATTCCCATCAGACCGACAATCGCAAGAACGACGGTGTAAGGCAGCGCCATGATAACCATTCGACCGTAAGACAGACGAATTAATGGAGCGAGAGCCGATGTGAGTAAGAATAGGAATGCCGCTTGACCGTTTGGCGTTGCAACAGAAGGCAGGTTAGTACCAGTATTGATTGCCACCGCCAGTAAGTCGAACTGATCACGAGTAATGAGGCCCTCAATGAGTGCAGTTTTTACTTCATTGATGTAAACCGTACCAACGAACACGTTATCCGACACCATAGATAATAAGCCATTCGCCACATAGAACAGAGCTAGCTGAGTACCTTTATCTTCAACGGCAAGCACCGCATCGATGACTGGTTTAAACAGCTCTTGGTCAATGATTACAGCAACGATCGAGAAAAATACTGCAAGCAGTGCAGTGAAGGGCAGGGCCTCTTCAAACGCTTTCCCCATGGAGTGCTCTTCAATGACACCAGTAAATGCGGTCGCTAAAATGATCACAGAAAGGCCAATTAAGCCGACAGCAGCTAAGTGCAAAGCGAGTGCAACGATCAACCAAACCGCAATAAGACCTTGAACCCAGAGTTTTGCGACATCTTGATTTGTTCGCGTTTTACGCTCTTCACGGTCAAAATCGACGAGGATCTGACGAACGTTATTAGGAAGCTTCGCGCCGTAGCCAAACACTTTAAGCTTTTCAACTAAAGCACAAGTGATGAGACCACAGAAAAATACAGGTAGTGTCACTGGAGACATACGGATTAGGAATTCACCAAATAACCAACCCGCTTGGTCTGCAATAATTAAGTTTTGAGGTTCACCAACCATCGTGGTTACGCCACCTAAGGCAGTACCTACACCAGCATGCATCAACAAAGAGCGCAAAAAGGCACGATAGTTTTCTAAGTCATCACGCGTTAGTTCAGTGATCGTGTCATCTTGTGTATGGTCATGGTCACCGATAGGGTTACCAGACGCTACTTTGTGATAGATAGAGTAAAAGCCGATCGCCACGCTGATAACAACGGCGATAACCGTCAAGGCATCCAAAAATGCAGACAAAAATGCCGCAGCAAAGCAGAACGCGAGTGATAGTAGGGTTTTAGAGCGAATGCCAAGTAAAATTTTGGTAAAAATGAACAGCAATAGCTGCTTCATGAAGTAGATGCCCGCAACCATAAATACCAGAAGTAGCAGTACTTCGATATTTGCTACTAATTCGTGCTTAACTTGCGCAGGGCTAGTCATGCCGATAGCAATGGCTTCAATAGCAAGTAAACCGCCAGGTTGTAATGGGTAGCATTTTAATGCCATTGCTAGCGTGAAAATAAATTCAGCGACCAACAACCATCCAGCTACAAATGGGTTTATTAGGAAGAATACAATCGGGTTAATTATTAAGAAGGCTATAATGGCAACTTTGTACCAATCAGGCGCTTTACCAAGGAAGTTCTTGATAAAAGCGTTTCCGAGCGATATCGGCATGATAATTCTCTTTATAACAAAATTATGAATAGACACTACAATAGTGCTTAAGTATCTGTTTGTTAGACTTATTAACTAGTCTTTAAAAACAATAACTTAGTAAAACAACAATCCTTTGTTTATTGTAGTCTTGCCAAGTTACTTCCCCTGAACTCAAGCACCGCTCACTTTCGACCGCAAACTCTACACTCAGGCATTTATTAGTCAATAACAAAACGTGATGCTACCGACTAAAATGACTTTTTAAATGTAATAACGCGATCAAAACAGCGTTACTATACCATGAAAGTCTTAAAAAAATCCTCTTGGATTTTAAATGACGGTCAGTGACGAGAAAAGGCAAATTAAGAAAGAATATTAACTGTGATATACAAAGTAATTTTTCATATTTTGAATATAAAAATGTGACACGGTTGTCTTTATTTCTCCGAGATTTGTGAGCTGTTTAATTAAATGAAAATTCATATTTTACTGCTTTCGCTCGCATGTTAGAGCCTCTTAAATTGACACAACATATAGAGTATTAACTCTATGTTATGTAGTCGTTTCCACTATTGATCGTAAATTTTCTCAAACCGCTAAGTAGTGGTATGATGAGTAGTATCGACCCTCAGAAATCAATATTGGATAAAAAGTAGAATGGTCATAAAGGCGAAAAGCCCTGCGGGATTCGCAGAAAAATATATTATCGAGAGCATTTGGAACGGCCGTTTTCCTCCAGGCTCAATTTTACCTGCTGAGCGCGAGCTGTCCGAACTGATTGGTGTTACTCGAACGACTTTAAGAGAGGTTCTTCAACGACTAGCCCGTGATGGATGGCTGACTATCCAGCACGGCAAACCTACGAAAGTTAACCAATTTATGGAGACCTCTGGTCTGCATATTTTGGATACTTTAATGACGCTAGACGTTGATAATGCGACAAACATTGTAGAAGATCTGCTTGCGGCACGTACCAACATCAGTCCTATCTTTATGCGCTATGCATTTAAAGCGAACAAAGAGAGCTCTGAGCGTACAATTAAGAACGTAATCGAATCTTGTGAAGCTTTAATGAATGCGGCTTCCTGGGACGAATTCATCGCTTCTTCGCCGTATGCTGAAAAAGTTCTGCAGAATGTGAAAGAAGATAACGAGAAAGATGAAGCGAAGCGTCAAGAAATCTTGATTGCTAAAACGTTCAACTTTTACGATTATATGCTTTTCCAGCGCCTAGCATTCCATTCAGGAAATCAAATTTACGGTTTGATCTTTAATGGTTTGAAGAAGCTTTACGATCGTGTCGGTAGCTACTACTTCTCAAATCCAGCTTCTCGTGAGCTAGCTCTGAAGTTTTACTATCAATTGCTCGAAACTTGTGAAAGTGGCCAGCGTGAGCAACTACCAGTAGTGATTCGTCATTATGGTATGGAAAGTGCGTTGATCTGGAACGAAATGAAAAAGCAATTACCAACGAACTTCACGGAAGACGACAGCTAAGCGCTGACAAGTTGGATAAACGAAAACCGCAGTGCCTTAGGCCTGCGGTTTTTTTGTTTTTATTTATAAGTCGGCGACGGACCTAGCACCAATAATAAGGCATGGAACGTTTATCCTGCTAGCGAGAGTCTGGGTAACGGTAGATATAATGACTCTACGACATCTGAAAGGACATGGTCGTAAGTATTGAAGATGGTCAATGACAAGTCCGATGTGACGCCATAAAGCTCTGCTTCTGTTAAGTCGACATGACTCCCTGTCACGTATTCATTTAGCGTCTGTATTGAGCGCGTGGAAGCAGGAGAGGTAATGCTAAGTGGAGCGATAACCGCTAGTTGGTTTAGCTTACGCATCATGACCGATGCATAGTTTTTGAAACGCTCATTTCCGCCTTGTTCTCCTAAATCTTGAATGCTGATTCGTAACTGAGTCAGGGTCTCCAAGCTATCCATAATGTTTTGCCAGTTCATGTGATACTCATTATGCAAGTCATCTCTTTGCTCAACCGCTAGCCATGCGATGGTTACTTCATCCATCAAAAACAAGCAATGACGAATTAACTTACCATGCTCCATCTGGTTTCTTGCAACACTATGGTCATTCCATTGTTCAAGTAGTTTCCCTACTTTAATCTGTAATACGCGATACATGGGTTTGTTTTCAAACCGTGATGTTTCGACTAAAAGATGCAGCTTGTTAGTCAGAGCATCATGAAGAGCGTCCAATTTTTGTTGATCGTTTTGTTGGAATTGAAGCGAGTAGTGAGTAGCAGCTCGGTGGTGTCTCAGAAGGTGAACAACATCTCGCAACAATGTTAACAGCTGATATTTGCGCGCATGTTGCTGCTCTCGTTTAGAAGATAAGTGATATATTCCGGCTAAAATAGCGATGGACAATAGTGTGGAAATCAAAACAAACATAACCAACTCCTTGTTAGTGTTTGGACCTAACAAGGAAGATTGCAGTTTTGATGCCAAACAAAAACTCAATTTAAACAATTGGTTATATTGAATGTTCTTTTTGAATGGTCGTTGTTGGTGCATGGATTCACCAAATTTGTGAATATGGTTGATTATTCGGTGTCGATGCTTGGTGTACGCGTTATTCTTTGTGAGTTACATATTGATTACTTTTTGTAGTCTGATTCAAGTCACAATGTTTAGAAATTAAAATACTCGAACACTTCATATGATATAAGTTGTCTATTTTGTTGATTGTTCGAGGTAATTAATTTGTCTAATAAATTCGACCTATGCTTCAGTACTCACTCAAAGATAACGCTCCCTATCGATACAAATGATGAGGATAGGTACCTTCAGTTTCGTAAGGACAACCCACATATATTTGGTAGTTTTATTCCCGCAGGTACTCCTTTCATACTGAACGAAGGCTCTGTGAACAACATAGCTAAGTTGCGTAGCGAGAGACCTGATATAGCTTGTGCTCTTGATACTGTAAAAAGTTGGTCACAAGAAACCAAAAGAAATGTAGCCAATCTAACACGTGAGTTTGGCGATGAAAACTAACAAGCGGTAGCCCTCCTCTATGAAAAAGAGATTAAGCCTTTTTAGATGCTACTAATCATACTATGGGGAGGGGGGAATCGATGAGTATACTGCAGTAGGTGCTGCCGCTACTGCTGTTAATGAAAAGCAAGTCAGATTGAGTAATTTCGGGAAAGCTTCGCTCAAATATCAAAACGCCTTACTAGATGTACGTACAGCCTCACGAAGTGGTGCGCAGAAAAAGGAGCTTGTGAAGCTTGGATATAGAGTTAAAGAAGCTCACAGTTCTTTGAATGCCAAATTTACAAAAGAGCTTGCCCATTATGCAGGACGAGTTAAAAGTAGCCGTGGAAACATTTGGAGCAACCCGAATAGGGCTGTCAATATCGCGCGAAGTGGCAGGGATATAACTAAGTTACATTTAACATCTATAGCTAACATCCGCTCAATTCGATTTCTTGAACAAAGCTCTAGTATTGTGGGTAAAAAGATCATCATGATTGATGCTGGTGTTCGCTTTAACAATGTTCGAAATGCCAAGAATAACGGAGAAAATTGGCAAAAAAGAGCAGCAATGGAAGTTGCAGGGTTTGGTGCGAGCAACGCTGCTGGCGTTTGGACTACATCCAAAGTGATTGTATCTGGAATGGGAGTCGCTTTGGCTGCTGGCCCATTTGGAGTAGTAGTATTAATAGGTGTTGGTTTAGGGGCTGGTTATGCGGCTGCAAAAATGGGTGATTGGTTTGGGCAAGGTTTAGCAGAAAAAACCTATGAAACTAGCTCTAAAGTAAATTGGTTTTAAAGGAGTAGTTGTGTTTTGTTTCGATCTTATACTGATGATTGTTGGTTGGACATGGTTACTGAGCACATTGGTTTTTATTCGTGTATCAGCAAAGCGGATTGAGACAAAAATATTGCAGGATGGTCATGATCCAATTGGCTGGGACAGAAATGGGTGGGGTTTTAGATTTCCCATGTACGCCTCAGTGTTGATGCGAGGTAAACCTGCGAAAGTATCACTTGTAGATGATCAGTTAATACTAAAATACGCAACGACATTTGATCGAGTTCTCGCTTTTGTAGTTACGATCAGCTTTGTACTTTTCCTTGCATGTGGCGCGATTATTACTTGGGGTCCAGAAGAATTCTCTTTGTAGTACAATCAAGCTTAATCGATAAGCTTAACTGCGAGAAAAGGCTTAACTGATTTAGTTAAGCCTTTTCAATAAAGATACTTACATTACGCGCATACCAGGTTGAGCGCCTTCGTGTGGCTCAAGGATCCACAGGTCACTACCACCAGGGCCTGCCGCTAGGATCATACCTTCAGACATACCAAACTTCATCTTACGAGGTTTTAGGTTTGCAACCATTACCGTTAGTTTGCCTTCTAGCTCTTCAGGTTTGTAAGCTGACTTGATGCCAGAGAATACCTGACGAGTTTCACCACCGATGTCCAATTGGAACTTAAGCAGTTTGTTGGCTTTTGGTACTTCTTCACAAGAGATGATACGAGCGATACGCATATCTACTGCAGCAAAAGCATCGAACTCAATCTCTTCAGCGATTGGCTCTTTGTCTAGCTCAGTTTCGCTAGCCTTGTTCTTTTCCGCTTCTGCTTTCTCTTTCGCCGCCATTTCTGCCGCCGCATCTTCTTTAGATGCTTCGATCATCGCTTCAACATTCTTCGGATCGATACGGTTGAACAGTGCTTTGAACTTAGTGATCTCGTGGCCTGTTAGTGGAGCAGCGATGTTTTCCCAAGTTAGCTCTTGGTTTAGAAACGCTTCAGTACGCGCAGCTAGCGATGGCATTACTGGTTTCAGGTAAGTCATCAGTACGCGGAACAGGTTGATACCGACAGAACAGATGTCTTGTAGTTCCTGATCTTTGCCTTCTTCTTTTGCTACAACCCACGGTGCTTTTTCATCAACGTATTGGTTAGCTTTGTCTGCCAATGCCGTGATTTCACGGATTGCACGACCAAACTCACGCGTTTCGTAAAGCTCAGCGATACGGTCAGCAGCAGCAACAAATTCGTTGTAAAGTTCAGGCTCTGCAAAGTTGTCAGACAGTTTGCCTTCAAAACGTTTCGCGATGAAACCTGCGTTACGAGATGCCAGGTTAACGATCTTGTTAACAACGTCAGCGTTTACGCGCTGAGTGAAGTCTTCAAGGTTAAGATCTAGATCATCGATACGGCTGTTTAGCTTCGCAGCGTAGTAGTAACGTAGACACTCAGGGTCTAGGTGCTCTAGGTAAGTGCTTGCTTTTACGAACGTACCTTTAGACTTCGACATTTTCGCGCCGTTTACGGTTACGTAACCGTGTACGAATACGTTGTTAGGCTTGCGGAAGCCAGAACCTTCTAGCATTGCTGGCCAAAATAGGCTGTGGAAGTAAACGATGTCTTTACCGATGAAGTGGTACAGCTCTGCTGAGCTGTCTTTTTTCCAATACTCGTCGAAATCTAGATCGTCGCGCTTGTCACATAGATTTTTGAAAGAGCCCATGTAGCCGATAGGCGCGTCTAGCCACACGTAGAAGAATTTGTTTTTCTCACCAGGGATCTCGAAGCCAAAGTATGGTGCGTCACGTGAGATATCCCATTGCTGCAAACCAGATTCGAACCATTCTTGCATTTTGTTCGCTGTTTCAGCTTGTAGCGAGCCAGAGCGAGTCCACTCTTTTAGCATGCTTTCAAACTGAGGCAGGTCGAAGAAGAAGTGCTCTGAATCTTTCATTACTGGCGTCGCACCAGAAACCGCAGATTTAGGATTGATCAGTTCTGTTGGGCTGTAAGTCTCACCACAGTTGTCACAGTTGTCACCGTACTGGTCTTCAGACTTACATTTTGGACAGGTACCTTTTACGAAACGGTCCGGTAAGAACATCTCTTTTTCTGGATCGAACAGCTGAGAGATAGTGCGGCTAGAGATAAAGCCATTTTTCTTCAACTCAAGATAAATGTGTGACGCTAGCTCACGGTTCTCATCTGAGTGTGTGCTGTGGTAGTTATCAAAGCTGATATCAAATCCAGCGAAGTCTTTTTGGTGCTCTTCGCTAACTGCGGCAATCATTTCTTCAGGAGTAATACCCATCTGTTGCGCTTTAAGCATGATTGGCGTGCCGTGAGCATCGTCAGCACAGATGAAGTTTACAGTGTTGCCGCGTAGGCGTTGGTAACGAACCCAAATGTCCGCTTGGATATGCTCAAGCATATGACCAAGGTGGATCGAACCGTTAGCGTACGGAAGGGCACAAGTTACCAGCATTTTCCTTGACGGAAAGTTTTTTGGATCGTTTGCCATACTTAATATTCGCTTTTCTTGATAGGTATAAATAAATTTTGATGGATAATACTACCCCATGAACTGACTAACTCCAAGGTGTCAAACTGCGGAATGCCTTAGTTTTTTTGGGGTTCTGGTTGAGCCTGGACGGTGGTAGCATGACATCTAAAAGGAGGGCTTATGCATCAGTTCACTTCAAAACAAGATTTTTGTCACTGGTTTAACCAATTCCAACATCCACAGTTGGTGGAAAACTGGGCAGATATTCATGGCGCAATTTCGATTACGACACAGGGTTCTATTGATATAACGTTGCCATTCGCAAGTAATGAGCTTCAAACCGTACTGCATGACTGGATTAAACAGCAGCAAGCCTCGGGTAAAGTGGCTGAATTCCCATTTAATATTCGCCTTGGAGTTAAAGCTTTAGAAACTCAAGTGGCTAACTCGGTTAAGGGTGTTAAGAACATCGTTGCCGTCAGTTCTGCGAAAGGTGGCGTTGGTAAATCTACTACCGCAGTTAACTTAGCGTTGGCGATTGCTCAATCTGGGGCGAAAGTGGGATTGTTGGATGCAGATATCTATGGTCCGTCTGTACCTATGATGTTGGGGCAAGAAGATGCTAAACCAGAAGTTCGTGATGGCAAGTGGATGGAACCCATTTTTGCTCACGGCATCTATACTCATTCTATCGGTTATTTGGTGGATAAATCAGAAGCGGCGATATGGCGCGGTCCAATGGCTTCAAAAGCGTTGTCGCAGTTATTAACTGAAACAGATTGGCCAGATTTGGATTATTTGGTGATTGATATGCCGCCAGGTACGGGGGATATTCAATTGACTCTGTCACAACAAATTCCGGTAACAGGTAGCGTGCTAGTCACAACACCGCAAGATTTAGCCCTTGCCGATGCAAGGAAGGGAGCGGCAATGTTTAACAAAGTCCATGTCCCGGTTATTGGTGTTGTGGAAAACATGAGTTATCACATTTGTAGTCAATGTGGCGCGAAAGAGCATATTTTTGGTATGGGCGGAGCTGAAAAAATGTCGCAAGAATTTGGCTTAGCATTGTTAGGACAAATTCCGCTTCATATCTCTATGCGAGAAGATATTGACGCTGGCGTGCCAACGGTAGCAAGACGCCCAGAAAGTGAGCATGCAGGGTATTATACGCAACTTGCCGATCGCGTATGTAGCACGATGTTTTGGCAAGGCAAAGCAAAACCAGATGCGATTAGCTTTACAATGGTGAACTAAGTTTACTATGCCTGTTGGTTGATAATTGCACATTTTAACGTTTGCTCGGAGGTTAATCCTCTGAGCAGGCAGAAACTTATGACTAAACCCTAATTCCAACTAGTAACTATGGGGTGAACTCCCTATAATCAGGCAGTTTATCTTTTTATGTGACTAGAAATCATCATCGGGTGCAAACTAATGTCTGATAATAATCAATGCGTCATCGTAGGTATTGCTGGCGCTTCTGCTTCTGGAAAAAGTCTGATCGCGAGCACTATTTATAATGAGCTTCGCGCGAAAGTAGGCGATCATCAAATCGGTGTCATCACGGAAGATTGCTACTACAACGACCAAAGCCACTTAAGCATGGAAGAGCGAGTAAAGACGAACTACGATCACCCGAGTGCGTTGGACCACGACCTACTGTGTGAGCACCTAGAAAAATTGGTACGTGGTGAAGCAGTAGAAGTGCCTGAGTACAGCTACACTGAGCACACAAGAACAATTAACACCACCACAATGACACCTAAAAAGGTGATCATTCTAGAAGGTATCCTTCTTCTTACAGACCCTCGTCTTCGTGATTTGATGCATGCGACAGTATTTATGGACACACCGTTAGATATTTGCTTGCTTCGCCGTGTTAAGCGTGATGTGGAAGAACGAGGCCGAACTATGGAGTCTGTTCTTAAGCAATACCAACAAACAGTACGTCCGATGTTCATGCAGTTTATCGAACCTTCTAAGCAATATGCGGACATTATTGTTCCTCGCGGTGGTAAAAACCGTATCGCAATTGATGTATTAAAAGCTCACATTGCAAGACTTTTGAAAGCTTAAGCCTATAGACGGCTATATCGCTTTATTTTTAAGAGAAGAAGTGGCACCTTAAGTGCCACTTCTTTTTTTGTTTTTAAATTAGTCAGTTGCAGGTTAAAACCAGACACTTTTCACGCTTTTGTGGAACTGTCAGCGGTAAATGGAGTCTGCGCTTATAATTGTAAAAACACTCGAGCAAGGAAAAACAAATGAAGAAACTGCTCTTAATTCTAGCAATACCGATTGTGGTCATTTTGGTCGCAATTTTAGCGTTAACCATCTTCGTCAATCCGAATCAGTTTAAACCCCTTATTGTTGAGCAAGCGCAAAAGCAAACGGGATTAGAGTTGGTGATTGAAGGGGATATCAGTTGGCAATTTTTCCCATCGATTGGCTTTGAGTTGGGACATACAGAATTGCGAAACCCACAAGGCTTTAGTAAACCCAATTTATTCAAAGTTGATACCGTTGGTGTAGACATCTCTGTTATGCCACTTTTTAGTCAACAGCTTGAAATTGGAAACGTCACGCTTGATGGTGCTGAGTTCTACATTGAAACCAAGAAAGATGGCAGCAAGAATATTGATGCATTGACGAAAGCCCAAACACAACAAGCAGAACAAGAGAGCAATGCTGCGCCTACGCAAAATGGTGAAACGCAAACTTCTGGTTCTGATTGGAGTATTAATCTTGCTGGCGTTACGGTTTCTAACGGTTCATTAGGAATGCAGGATAAGCAAGCCGGTAGTTACACCAAACTTTATGATATTTCATTAAACCTTTCCGAATTCGCTTTTGACAACTGGACAACGGCTGATTTTGGCGTGAAGGGCGAAATGAACGACCAAAAGTTCACCGCGAAAGGTCAGGCAGACTTTAAGCTAGAAAAAGGTTTGGCAAACTACGCGCTAAAGAACATCAACTTTGATGCGACATACTCTGACCCTGCCAATAAAATTGAATCGGCAACGATCGGTTTAGACACGTTTGAATTCGATAAAGTAAATAACCTGACTTATGCCATTAAGGGTGTCGCTGGTGGTATGAAGTTAGATATGCAGGGTGCTGGTCAACTTAGCGTGGACAAGGCTATCAGCAAAGTACAGTTGGATAAGTTAACTCTTAAATCGACTTTTGAGGGTGATGCTTTACCTCAGTCCCCGATGAAAGTCGACATGGTGTCTGATCTGTCTTTCGACCTAACGAAAAACCATCTGAGTTTTGTTCTAGAGAAGTTAACAGCGAATGCTATCGCCCTAGATGGTAAGGCAGATGTGACACTCGGTGATGTTCCTAAAGTACGCTTTGCTCTCCATAGCCCCAATATCGATCTTGATGAGTTTTTAGGGTTAGATAAGCAAGCTGCCGAAGGTAATAAGCCTGCTTCTGGTGGCGAGAGTGCTCCTGCCGGACCTGAGGTTGAGCCTGATTTGTCTGCGTTGAAAACGTTAGATGTAAAGGGTGACATTACCATCGACAAATTCAAAGCGGCAAATGCGAAGATGGAAGCGGTAAAAACGAGCTTCACTGTAAATCGTGGCGTGTTTGAGCTTACATCTTTTAGTTCGAAGTTGTACCAAGGCTCAATCTCAGCGACAGCGAAGTTAGATGCACGCCAATCACCAGCGACTTACAGTGTTAAAAAGTCAATCAAAGGCGTGAAAGTTCAACCGCTACTTATAGACGTTGCTGAAAACGACAAACTTGAAGGGACAGGTAACATTGATGTGAATGTTACAGGTAAGAGTCTAACGCCTACCGGTATCAAGAAGAATCTATCTGGTACGGTTGTTATCAATTTTGCTGACGGTGCGGTGAATGGCATCAACGTTGCTCAGTTGATTCGTGAAAACTATGCGAAATTTAAAGGGCAAAAAGTTGAAGGCACCAATGAAGCTAAGAAAACAGACTTCAGTGCGATGACGGCGACATTGAAACTCAACAAAGGTGTAGTATCAACGGATAATATGCAAGCTCAGTCTCCATTGTTACGTGTTCGTGGTAAAGGTACCGCAAACTACATCAATGAAACAGTCGACTTTACTATCAGCACGTCAGTTGTAGGCAGCCTAGAAGGCCAGGGCGGTAAAGATATAGATGAGCTGAAAGACATCACGATTCCAATCAATGTGTCTGGTAAGTGGGCAGAACCTAAATTCAAGCTCGTATTCGATGATGTTCTGAAGCAGAAAGCTCAAAAAGAAATCGATCGTGGCGTAGAGAAGCTAACGGACAAAATCAAAGACGAGAAAACCAAAGATGCGGTCGATGGTTTATTGAAGAATCTTTTCAACTAACCGTGCGTGAAAACCAAAAGGGTTGGCATTTTGCCAACCCTTTTTAAATTACTCTGCGAGTGTTACCAATCGACGCCTTTGAGGGCTTTTACGCCAGATTCAAATGCGTGCTTTACATTTTTCACTTCAGAAACGGTATCGGCCATTTCAATCAGGGTTCGATGTGCGCCACGCCCAGTAATAATAACCGACTGCATTTTAGGTCGGTTGCTCAGCGCTTCGACCACTTCGTCTAAGTCGATGTAGCCGTAGCTCACCATATAAGTTAGCTCGTCAAACAAGATGACATCGATAGAGTCGTCTTGCAGCATGCGTTTACATTCTTGCCATACGCCTTGCGCTGCTTCGGTATCAGCGGCTTTGTTTTGAGTTTCCCATGTAAAGCCGGTCGCCATTACTTGGAATTCAACGCCGAGTTTCTCAAGTAGGTTGCGCTCACCGTTGTCCCAAGTACCTTTAATAAACTGCGCGACAGCACAATTCAAACCATGACCCACTGCGCGTGCGATCGTACCGAATCCTGATGTCGATTTACCTTTACCATTTCCGGTAATGATCAGTAGCAGACCTTTTTCCTCTTGAGCAGCAGCGATTTTTGCGTCTACCTGTTCTTTGACTTTTTGTTGGCGAGCTTTATGGCGTGCTTCTTTATTTTCTTCGATAGACATAATACTTCCTCAATTCCTTTTCGTGCTGTGCCCAAGCTAATTTGGGTTCATTGATTTATCTCGCTATGATAGACCAACATATCGTGAAGAAAAACCACCGATAATTCAGGGAATAAAATGAAGAAAATACTTGTTGTTTGTATGGGAAACATTTGTCGGTCACCAACTGGAGAGGCAGTGTTAAGAGTGAAAGCTCAAAAGCTAGGCGTTGAAGTAGAGGTTGAGTCGGCAGGTACAATTGGCTACCACGCAGGAAACCGACCGGATTCAAGAGCGATGGCAGCAGGAAAGCAGCGAGGCTATTCTTTTAAAGGGATGCAAGCGCGCCAAGTCACCATTGATGACTTTGAAAAGTTTGACCTTATATTAGCCGCAGATAAAGCAAATTTGGCCGATTTATTGGATATTTGTCCGTTGAAGTATCGACACAAAGTATCGTTATTTTTAAGTCATTCTGAGTCAGTTTACGACGAAGTCCCGGACCCATATTATGGTGGGGAAGATGGCTTTGAACTGGTGCTTGATTTAATCGAAGAGGCATCAGACGCAATTTTGAAGAAGCTATAATCGCCGTGCTTGAAGTGACCCGTCCTGATATGGGTTGACACTTTTTAACTAAAACGCTCGATGTACTTCATCGGGCGTTTTGTATTTTAAAG